>JADBKU010000001.1 GCA_014896235.1 bacterium
TCTAACTTGTTGTACTGCGGCACCGTGACATAAGCGGTCAACTCGCGGCGCAATTGCTCGCGCACGGCCTCTTCCTCGGCGTCGATCGCGACCATTATCCGGCAGGCGATGTCGATATCGCCGGCCGGCCGGCCGGCGGCGCGCGCCCCTTCGAGAATATGCTCGCGCATCGGGCCAAAGGTTTCCGGCGTGATGTAATTGACGATGGCGCCGTCGCCGATTTCGCCCGCCGTCCGCAGCATCAGGGCGCCCTGCGCGCCGATATAAATCGGCGGCGGCGGATCGCTCGCCGCGCCCAGCCGGAAGCCGTTGATTTGCACGGTCTTGCCGGCGACCGTCACTTTCTCTCCGGTGAAACATCGCCGGAGCGCGTCAACCGTCTCCTTGAGCCGGGTGATCGGCATCTTGTACGGCACGCCCATCCATTGCTCGACGATTGTCGGAGTCGAGATGCCGAGGCCGAGGATAAACCGCCCTCCTGAGAGCCGTTGCACCGAAGCGGCGGAAAGCGCGATTAGCGCGGCCGGACGGGTGAAGACCGGTACGATCGCCGTTCCCAGCCGCATCCGCTCGCTCACCATCGCGGCCGCGGCGACCGGAGTAATCGCGTCGCCCGCGAAGGTTTCGTACGACCACGCGTCTTCATAGCCGGCGCGTTCGGCATGGCGTACAAGTTCGGCGAAGTGCTGGTTGTGCAAGCCGTCGAGCGGAATCGTTATTCCAAGTCGCATCATGGGCGGACACTCTCTTTTTCAAGCGGATGAAGAGAAATCTATATCGAGCGCGCCGCGCGAGCGCAAAGCCGCCCCGCTCGCTATTGCTCCCGCGGCTTCGCGTTGAGCGCCTGCGCCAGATGGAGCGGTTCGCGGCCGGGACAAAATTGGCGGATTTGTGCGCGGCAGGCGAAACCGTCGGCGATGACGACGGCGTCTTCCGGCGATTGATTGACGGCGGGAATCAGCACGCGCGCGCCGATTTTGCGCGAGATCGCAAAGCGAGCCTCGCCATAGCCGAAGGCGCCCGCCATCCCACAGCATCCCGCGTCCGGCGCGCTCACTTCGAGGCCGGGCGCCTTGCGCAGCAGCGCGAGTTCCGCATCTAGTCCCGCGAGCGCCTGGCGATGGCAATGGCCCTGCACGATCGCGCGGCCGGTCGGCGCGGTCGGGACGAAGCCGGGCGCTTCGCGCATCAGGAACTCGTCCAGCGTCATCGTAGCTTCGGCGACCGCGCGCGCCGCGCCCAGGCGCGGAAAAAGCGCGGGAGCCTCGTCGCGAAAAGTAAAGATGCAACTCGGCTCCAGGCCGATTATCTTGACGCCGCCCGCCGCGAGCGGCGCAAGCCGGTTGATTGAATCGAGCATCCGGTGGCGGGCGAGGTCGAGCCGGCCTTGATCGTAAAGCGGGCGTCCGCAGCAGACGTCGCCGCGCGGCAGCGTCACGCGGAAGCCCGCGCGCTCCAGAACCTCGGTCGCCGCGATCGCCACCTGCGGCTCAAAAAAGTTGTTGAATGTGTCGGGAAACAACACGACCGCCGGCGCGTCCGAATTGGCCGCCCGGCGCCGCGCGAACCATCGGCGGAAACTCGCCGGCGCGAGCCGCGGCAGCGCGCGTTCCGGATGGACGCCGAGGAGAGTTTTCGCGAACGCCCCCGAACCTCCCGCGAGCATCGCGTTGAACAGTTGGGGCGCGGCCGAACCGATTCGCGCGAGGTCGTGAATCCGTCCGAAGATCCGTGCGGCAATCGGCCTGCGATGCGTGCGATAGTAGTTCGCCATGAACTCGGCCTTGTACTTCGACATATCGACCGACGCCGGGCATTCGGTTTTGCACGCCTTGCAGGAAAGACACAATTCGAGCGATTCGTAGAGCGCGTCGTCGGCGAAGCCGCCGGGCAGCAGGCCGCCGGCGAGGGCGTCGAAGAGCAGCCGGGCGCGGCCGCGCGTCGAGAGCGTCTCGTCGCGCGTCGCCATGTACGAAGGACACATCGCGCCCGCATCGGTCTTGCGGCATTTCCCGATTCCGACGCATTTGAGCGCGGCGCCGGCCAGACCACCCTCCGGCGAAAAATCGAAATAGGTGTTCACCGCGCGCGGCGCGTAGCGCGGTCCGAGGCGCAGGTGCGAGTCGAGCGCATCGGGATCGACGATCACGCCGGGATTCATGCGATGGTCCGGGTCGAAAATGCGTTTGAAGTCGCGGAATGCGCCAATCAGCTCCGCGCCGTACATCTTGGGCAGCAATTCGGAGCGCGCCAGGCCGTCGCCGTGCTCGCCAGAGAGCGAACCGCCGAATTCCGCGACCAAATCGCCGATTTCCTCCATCGCATGGCGAAACGTCGCGATACCCGCGCGCGTCGCCAGATCGAAGTTGATCCGGCAATGGACGCATCCTTCGCCGAAATGGCCGTAATAGGTGGCGGCGGCGAGGCCGTGACCGTCGAGCAGCTTGACGAAGCGGCGCAGAAAATCGCCGAGCCGCGCCGGCGGCACGGCGCAATCTTCGGCCCCCGGCCAGGTGCGCGGACGGCCGGGAACATAGGCGCCCGCGCCCAGTCCCGATTCGCGCAAGCGCCAGAGCGCCAGTTGATCGGCGCGATCGAACAGCGCTGCGACTCCCGTGCAGGCGCTCGTTTTGCGCGCCTCAGCGGTCAGCGCATCGACGCGGGCGCGGAGTTCTTCGTCGTTGTCCGCGCCAAGCTCGACGAGCAGAAAGGCGCGGCCTTCGGGCAGAAAACGCACCCCGGCGACGCCCTTCGCCCGCGCGATATCCGGCAGATGATGATCGAAGCCTTCGAGCGCCTGCGGCCGATGCGCGAGCATCCACGCCATCTGGTCGGCCGCCAGGTAAACGTCGGCGAAGCCGAGCGCCACCAGCGCGAGGCGGCGCGGAATCGGGACCAGCCGCACGGTCGCCTGATTAAAAATCGCGAGCGTGCCCTCGGCGCCGACCACCGCGCTGGCGATATTGAAGCCGCGTTCGGGCAGCAGGTCGTCGAGGTTGTAGCCGGAGACCCGGCGCGGAATTTTGGGATAGCCGGCGCGAATCGCGTGCGCGTGGCGATCGGCGAGCGCGCGCAATGAACTGAAAATTTCGCCGGCGCGTCCTCCGCTTGCAATCGCGGCGGCGATTTCGTTCGCGCTGGCCGCGGCGCCGAGGCTCAGTTCCGTGCCGTCGTAGAGCATCGCTTCGAGCGCAACGACGTTGTCGGCGGTTTTGCCGTGTGCGGCGGAATGGGCGCCGCACGAGTTGTTGCCGATCATCCCGCCGATCGTGCAGCGGTCTTTGGTTGACGGGTCGGGCGCGAAGAACAGTCCGTAGCGTTCCGCGGCGGCGTTCAGATGCGACTGGACGACGCCGGGTTCGACGATCGCGATACGGCGATCCGGGTCGATCGCGCGGATTTCCGTCATGTAGCGCGAAAAATCGATCATCAGCGCCGTGTTGGCGCCTTGGCCGGCAAGCGATGTGCCGCCGCCGCGCGGCACGATCGGCAGATCGTTCTCGCGCGCGATTTTAAGCGCTGCG
Organism: bacterium; assembly: GCA_014896235.1. Classification (GTDB taxonomy): domain Bacteria; phylum Desulfobacterota; class Binatia; order Binatales; family Binataceae; genus JADMIL01. The sequence continues at coordinate 3,525 of JADBKU010000001.1, forward strand.
GCGACGTCGGCGGCGTCGCGCGGAGCGATTATGCCGATCGGATCGCGCCGGTAGTTCGAGGCGTCGGTGGAGAAGACGACGCGCGCGGCGGCGTCGAAACGCACGTCGCCCTTGATCGTCCGCGCCAGCTTGTCGCGGATTGCGGATGTCGAAGCCATCGCCGCTAATCATTCTAACTGATCGCGCGGCGCGGCTATCAAGCGCGGCGCGCGCTCAGGGAAAATGCCGCTCGATATAGCCGAGGGCGCTTTCCAGATCCGGCAGAATCTTGGTGCAGAATCGCACCATCCAGGGCGAGCATTCCTGGAAGCTGAAAGGGCTGAATGCGATTACGAACTTGCCGAGGTCGTGGCTCGCGTAAAACACTTCCATCGCGGTGCCCAGCGACGGCTTGCAGTAATTCACCAGCAGCAGGTCCGCGTCCCGCACGTCCTGCAGATCGAACTCGACGATTTCATTGGCCGAATCGATTTCGCGATCGCGGAAATTCCGGCGCAACGGGTCGAGCAGGATGAAACGGCCGGCCAGGCGCTCTTTGGCCCGCGTGCGCCAATCCTTGGCCGCGTTGGTTTCGGCGTCCATAATCGGGCCGCAAAGATAGATGGTGCGGATCGAGTTCGCCATGGCCGCACACCATAGCATACGCGGGCGCCGGCCGCGGATAATCGCGTGCGTTCAAATCCCGCGATGCGCTATCGTGCGTGTTTTCGCTGACGGAGGTTTCACGATGAAAAGGCTCGAAGGCGAGGTGGCGATCGTGACCGGGGCCGGCTCCGGCATCGGCCGCGCGACCGCGCTGTTGTTCGCTGCCGAAGGCGCGAAAATCGTTCACTGCGATATTTCAGAAGGCGGCACGGAGGGCACGCAGGCGCTGCTCGCGGCCGGCGGCCATGAGAGCGTCGGCATCGCCGCCGATATCGCGGACGAGGCGACCGCGTTCCGGCTGGTCGAAACCGCGGTGGAGAAATTCGGCAAGCTCACGACGCTGATGAACAACGCGGGCGTCGGCAGCAACGCGCTCACCGCCGAGATGTCGATCGAGGAGTGGGACCGCGTGCACAATATCAACGTGCGCGCCCAATTCCTGCTGATCCGCGCCGCGCTTCCGGCGATGATCCAGGCGGGCGGCGGCGCGATCGTCAACGTCGCCTCGGTGATGGCCGAGGCGACCGACTACGGCCTCGCGCCCTATTGTTCGTCGAAGGCGGGCGTCGCCGGATTGACCCGCACCGTTGCGCTTGAATACGGCAAGCACGGCATCCGCGCCAACTACATCATGCCCGGTCCGATTTACACCGGCCTGACCCGCGCCAATTTCGACCGCGAGCACATTCGCGCCGTGTGGGAAAAGAAGACCGCGCTGCGCCGGCTCGGCCAGCCCGAGGACATGGCGAAAGTGGCGCTGTTTCTGGCGTCGTCCGACGCCGGCTACGTCACCGGCGCCGGAATCCGCGCGGATGGCGGCCTGATGCTGCGCGCATGAAATCCGCCTGGCGCGGCGCGCGCGGGATGGTGGAGCGCGGCGCGAAGGGTGCTATTACATTAATAACGAGGAACGGAGGCGGACCTGCCTCAGGCCGCGATCGAAGGAGAGTTGCGTCATGAAACAATCGCCGGTTTTCATCCTGGGTGGCGCGCAGAGCGATTTCGCGCGCAATTGGGCGCGCGAGGGCAAGCATTTTTCCAGCGTGATGAACGAGGCGCTGATTGGCGCGCTCGCAGCGGCCAAAATCGAGCCGCGCGAGGTTCAGACCGCGCACGTCGGCAATTTCGCGGCGGAACTTTACGCGAAGCAGGGCCAGGTCGGCGCCTTCGTGCTCGAAGCCGATCCCGTCCTGTCGGGCATTCCGACGAGCCGGCATGAGGCGGCGTGCGCGTCCGGCTCGATCGCGATTCTGGCCGCGTCGGCGGAAATCGAGGCGGGCCGCTACGATCTCGCCGCCGCCGTCGGCCTGGAGCAGATGAAGACGGTCGATACCGTCACCGGCGGCGATTTTCTGGGCACCGCCGGATGGTACGAGCGCGAATGCAAGGGCAAGGATTATCCCTTCCCGCGCCTGTTCGGCCGCCTCGGCGACGAATACGACAAGCGCTTCGGCCTGAAGGAAGAGCATCTCACGCGGATTTCCGAAATCAATTTCGCCAACGCCCGGCTCAATCCGCTCGCGCAGACCCGCAGTTGGATTATGAACAAGGAAGACGAGCAACAGCAGGCGAAATTCAACCAGCGCATCGCCGGCCGCATCCGCGTGCGCGATTGTTCGCAGGTCACCGACGGCGCCGCGGTCGTGCTCTTGGCGTCGGAGAAGTACGCCGCCGAATGGGCCAAACGCAACGGTCGGAAACTCGACGACGTGCCGCGCATCCAGGGCTGGGGCCATCATACCGCGCCGCTCGAATTCGACGCGAAAATCGCCGAGAGCCGCGACAATCCCTATGTTCTGCCGCATACGCGCCAGGCCATCCTCGACGCCTTCGCGCGCGCCGGCATCGGCGGCGTAAACGAGCTTTCGGGAATCGAAACCCACGACTGTTTCACCACCTCCGAATACATGGCGATCGACCATTTCGGAATCACCGCGCCGGGCGAATCGTGGAAGGCGATCGAAGAGGGCGCGATCGAACTCGGCGGACGCATCCCGATCAATCCGAGCGGCGGCCTGATCGGCGCGGGCCATCCAGTCGGCGCGACCGGCGTGCGCCAGATGCTCGACGCGTGGCGCCAGGTGACGGGCAACGCGGGCAATTATCAGGTCGAAGGCGCGAAGCGCTTCGCCGTGCTCAATATCGGCGGCAGCGGCACCACCAGTTGCGCCTTCGTGGTCGGCCGCTGATTGGCCGCGCGGGCGGAGCGATGCGATTCGCCCGCGCGCTTGATGGATAAGGGGCCGCGATTGGCGCGATGAAGCCTTCGACCTTGCCGCGAATCGTTCTGCGCGATCAGCATGGGCGCGATTGGACGCTGCCGTCCGGGCGCGACGCGCTGCTCTGTTTCGTGCATGACGGCTGTCCGACCTGCGACCTCACGCTCCCGATCCTTGAACGTCTCTATCGCCATTTCGGCGGCGCGCTCGCTATCGCCGCGATCGGGCAGGAGGCCGCCGGCAACGCCGCCTTGATCGAACGTCATCGGCTGACCCTGCCGATGCTTGACGACAGCGCGCTCAAGCTCTCGTTCGCGGCGGAAATCGAAATTGTTCCGACCGTGATTCTGGCGGCGGCGGACGGAACGATCGCGCGCCGCTTCGAGGGCTTCGATCGCGGCGACTGGCGCGACCTCGTCGCGCATCTGGTGGTGCGCACCGCCGTCGCCGCGCCGGATATCGATTGGGACGAATTTCCCGAGACGCGCCCCGGATGCGGTTCGCGGTCGGTCGAGCCGGAAATCGCGGAACGCCTCGCCGCCGAGGCTTCGGGCCGCCGGATGGGCGCGCGGCGGATCCCGCTCGGCGCGGCGCAGGATCCGTTCGAGTTCATGTTCGAACAGGGTCTGACCGACGGCTTGCCGGTGATTCCGCCAACCCCCGAGCGGGTCGCGATGATGCTCGCCGGCACGCGGCGCGATCCGCTCGAAGTCGTCGCGATCGTTCCGCCGAACCTCGCGCCCGCGACGGTCGAAAAAGTCGCCGCGAACGCGGTGATGGCCGGATGCCGTCCCGAATATCTGCCGGTCGTGATCGCCGCGCTCGAAGCCGCCTGCACCGACTCCTTCAACGCCCACGGGATCATGGCGACCACCGCGGGCGCGACCCCGATCATGGTCGTCAACGGCCCGATTCGCCGGCGGCTCGGGATGAACATGGGGATACAGGCGCTCGGCTCGGGCTTTCGGCCGAACGCCACGATCGGCCGCGCGCTCAAGCTCGCGCTGCGCAATATCGGCGGCGCCCGGCCTGGCGAAATCGAACGCTCGACGCTCGGCGCCGCCGGCAAGTTCACGATGTGCATCGCGGAATGGGAGGAGCGCAGCCCGTGGGAGCCGCTCCACGTCGAACGCGGCTTCGCGCGCGAGGAAAGCGTGGTCACGCTCTTCGGACTCGAGTCGGGGTCGCATCAGATGAGCGACCACACCGCCCGCACCGCGCGCGCGCTCGGCGGCAGCCTCGGCGCGTTCCTCGCCACCGCGACGCATCCCAAGGCCTACCGCCTCGGCGAAGTGCTGCTGGTGATCTCGCCCGAGCACGCCGACACTTTCGCGCGCGACAAATGGAGCAAGGCGCAGATCCGCGAGCGCATCCTCGAGGTCAGCGCGCGCCGCGCCCGCGACCTGCTGCCCGATCCGGAAATCGGCGAGGGGATGTCGCCCGCGATGCTCGGCCTTGGCGCTTCGCCGACCGCCGCCGAGCTTGACGCGCTGGTAATGAAGTTCCGCAAGCCTGAAAATATTGCGATGATCGTCGCCGGCGGCGAAGCCGGCAAATTCACGGCGGTGTTCGGCGGATGGTTCGGCGGGCCGGCCGGCTCGATGAGCGTCAGCCGCCGTATCGAGGAGGTTCCATGAGCGCATTCGAAATTGTCGATCCCACGGCGGAACTCGCACCGGTCCGCCGCACGCTCGCGCGCCGCCCGGCGGCGCTGCGCGGCCGCGTCGCGCTGCTCGATATCCGCAAGCCGCGCGGCGACGTGCTGCTCGACCGGCTGGCGGCGCGCCTGGCCGAACGGCTGCCGGGCGTCGAGGTCAAGCGCTTCAGCAAGCCGACTTTCGCCAAGCCCGCGCCGGAGGACCTGCGCAAGCGGATCGCCGAGGAGAGCGATTGCGTAATCGAAGCGCTGGCCGATTGAGGGTCGTGCACAACGTGCAGTGTGCACGATTCAGTATGGTTTGAAATCAATTCGCGGCCTGCGGTGGTCGTCGCTTCGACCGGTTTCGTCGATGCGGCGGCGCGGCAGGCCGAGGCGTTGGGATTGCCGGAACTGAAGCGCGTCTTCGTGCCGCATCCGATTCAGGACGCGAACGACGACGAGATGCGCGCGAAGGCCGATGCGATCGTCGATCAGGTGATCGCGGCGCTGACCGCGCGCGAGCAGGAGTAGCAGTTTTGCCGAGTGGCGGCGGCGCGCGGATGGCTTCGCGCCTTCGTCCGCCGCTGTGCGATGCCTGGCGGCGCGGGCATCGCGCGGATGGTCCCGCTCGAAAAGTTCGTGCGCCGCGTTCGCGACGCCCCGTTCAGAGGAGCGATCTTCCGCGGAGCTGTCGCCAGGCGCATGGCCGGCGCGATGACGAATGTTGAAAAGCCGCGTCCGGCCTCTTTCGGCGCAATCGTTCTTTTGCTCGCCGTCGCCGCGCTCTGGGGAATCGGCGAGCGCGGACTCGCGCTCGCGGGGTTGGCATGCGGCGCGATAATCGCGCTGAAACGGCAGTCGCGCCGGCGCCGCGCACGCAACGCGGGGCGGGCCGACGCGATGATCGCCGCGACGCGGGCCGTCCTCGCCAAAATCGAGTCCGACCGCCGTCTGCCCTCGCTCACGCCGCCTAACCTGGTCCTGCGCGAGAACGAATTCGCGCTCCTCAGGGAAGCGCGCAGCCGCGGGTTCGGGCTGCGCCTGCCGCGCGCGGCGCCGCCGTCGATGCCGTATTTGCGGTTCGCAGGGTTTTCGATTTACGACGATTTCGGCAGGCGCGTGAGAGGATGCAACTCCGCCGTGGGCGAGCTTTATCTGACCAACCGGCGGCTCGTTTTTATCAGTCCGCGGGCAAACCTCGAGATCGTTCTGCAGGACATCCTGACCGTAGATCCGGCGCTGGACTCTTTCGGCGTGGCGACGGCGGGAGCGGAAACTTCACGCCGCTTCACTGCGGAGAATCCGCTGCTGTGGGGATTGATGATCAACTGGATGAGCGCGGGTCCGCGCGTGTCGCCGGAGCTGCCGATTGGCAGCGCGCTGCGCTTGGACGCCGATGGGAACGGAACTTTGCGCAACGTGAAGGTTTCGTTGACCATCCCCGAATAGCGGCCGGCGACCGTTCGCGGTTGCGATGCGTGCGCGCAATGCGCATCTTAAGAGACGGAGAACTCACGCGTATCGATGGAATTCCGCGACTACTACAAGCTGCTCGGCGTCGAACGCACGGCGTCGGCCGATGAAATCAAGCGCGCCTATCGCAAACTCGCCCGCAAGTTCCATCCTGACGTAAATCCCAACAATAAAGAAGCCGAGCGCCGCTTCAAGGAAATCAATGAGGCGTACCAGGTGCTCGGCGACGCCGACAAGCGCAAGAAGTACGACGAGCTTGGCGCCGACTGGGAGCGCGGCGCGTCGGAGGACGAGGTCTACCGGCGTTATGCGCGCGCGGGCGGCGCCGAGGGCCATCCGTTCGCGGGCGGCGGCGAGGCCGGCGGTTTCAGCGACTTCTTCGAGCGTTTCTTCGGCGGGCTGGGCGCGGGCGGCGGCCGCACGCGCGGATTTTCCTACGGGTTCGGCGACGCGGAGGGAGTCGGCGCGCATCACGGCGGGCGCGCTCCCGATCTTCAGGCCGAAGTCGAAATTCCGCTCCGCGACGCGGTGCATGGCAGCCAGCGCCGGATCAACCTGACCGCGACCGACGAATGCGACAATTGCGGCGGCTCGGGCGTAATCGCGCGGCAGGAGAAGCGCGGCAACGCGCGCATTATCCGCTCCGCCGATGCATGTCCGAAGTGCGGCGGCGCGGGCGTGGTCCGCGCTTCGCGGCAACTGGAAGTTACGATTCCGGCCGGAATGACCGACGGTTCGCGAATCCGGCTCAAGGGGCAGGGCGGCAAAGGCGCCAAGCCCGAACTCAACGGCGATCTGTTCCTGACGATTCGGTTGAAACCGTCGAGCGTCTTCAGCGTTTCCGGCCGCGATATCCGCTGCCAGCTTCCGGTGTGGGATTACGAAGCCGCGCTGGGCGCCGAAGTCACGGCGCCGACCGTCGATGGCAAAATCGCGTTGAAGATTCCGCCCGGCAGCCAGAGCGGCCGCGTGATGCGGCTCAAGGGACGCGGGATTCCCGGCCGCGGCAAAGAACCGGCTGGCGATCTGCTCTACGAACTCAAAGTGCTTGCTCCGACCGACATGAACGCCGATGAGCGCCGCTTGATGGAGCAGTTCGCCGAACGCCGCCGTTCGCGCTACGTGCCCGATCCGCGCGCGGAACTGATGCGGGAGTGACGGCGATGGCGCGACGCACGAATCGCTCAAGCCGTGCCGCCAGCCGCCGCGAGGTCGTTCTGCTCAGCCGTGCGGCGCTGTTGGTGATGTCGGGCGCGAGTGAGCGCGAACTTGAGGTATGGGAGCGCGAAGAATTGATTGCGCCCGTGGAACAAGCCCCTTTAGATAGCGGCGGCGAACCGCTTTACGACCGCGAGACGCTGCGTCGCATCCGCGTGATTCGAACGCTGGCTGATGAGCTTGAGGTCAACCTGCCGGGAATCGGCGTGATCCTGAACCTGCTTGACCAGTTCGGCGGGTGAGCATGGCGGGACGGTTGGGGGCGCCACGGGCCGTCCTGCGGCGCCGAAAAATCCAGCCAACCGCCGACGTGGCGATCGGCTATACTGAACATTGATGGATACCCGGCTGACCACCGCCGTCGAGAATGCGGTCGCATCCAGCCTTGAACGGGCGGGCGTCGCGCCGGCGGCGCCGGTGATGGTCGCGCTGTCGGGCGGTCCCGACTCGGTCGCACTCTTGTACGCGATGTGGCGGCTCAGGGGCGCCGCGGTACGCTCCGGACCGCTCTTTGCCGCGCATCTGAACCATCGGATGCGCCCCAGCGAAGCCGACCGTGACGAGGCCTTCGTCCGCAGCTTGTGCGATCGGCTTGGAATTGAACTCGCGGTCGAACGGGCGCGTGGGCTGGACGCGGGCGGGAATATCGAGGAGCGAGCGCGGCGCATCCGGAGCGATTTTTTGACGCGCGTCGCAGCTAGCTTTGGCGTGAATTATATCGCTTTGGCGCATAACCGCGACGATCAGGCTGAAACTGTTCTGATGCGTTTGATGCGTGGCAGCGGCGTCGCCGGTCTGGCCGCGATCGCGCTGGCCGGGCCGGGCGGAATCGTCCGGCCCTTGTTGGACGTGTCGCGCGACCGGATTCTCAAATATCTCGACGCCCTTGGAGCCGCTTACGTAACGGACAGCACGAATAGCGACCGGCGCTTCCTCCGCAACCGGATTCGGCATGAGCTTATTCCATATTTAGAACGCGATTATGCACAAGGCATCGGACGGCGGTTGGCTGCGATCGCGTCGGAAATGCGCGCGCTCGATCGGTTTCTGCAATCCACAGCGGACGCGGAGTTGCATCGGCGGCTGGATCGATCAGGACGGATGGCGACCCGCGGTTTCGGCGCGCTGCCGCAAGCGCTCGCAAGCGCGATGGTCCGCCAGTGGTTGCGGATCGCGCTTGGCGATCTGCGGCGGGTGAATCGTTATCAAATTGAGCAAATCGTCAGGCTCTTCACGGAAGGTCAGGCCGGTTCGTCGATTGCGTTGCCGGGTGGACGGCGGGTGCGGCTCGATTACGGTTTTGCGATGGTCGAAACGGCCGTCATCCCTGACGCGCCGGCCTATGCGCATACGCTGGCGATTCCGGGCGCGACCGAGGCGTTGTCGGCAGGGCTTCGCTTTATTGTCCGATTTGTATCAAAAGACGTTTTATTAGGAGCATGTAAGGGTGGCAACGCCGCATGCTCGCGGAATCGGGCATGGTTCGACGCCACCGCGATCCATCGCGGTCTGAGCGTGCGTAACTTCAACGAGGGAGATCGGATTGCGCCGCTGGGCATGACTGGAACGCGCAAAGTTCAGGACGTTTTCGTCGATCGCAAGACGTCGCGCGCCCGCCGGGCGACGTGGCCGATGGTCGTCGCCGACGGCCAAATCGTATGGATTCCCGGGCTGATTCGGAGTCGCTTTGGGCTGGTTAATCCGGCCAGCCGGGAAGTTCTGGAGATTGAGGCGCGGCCGCTCCGGAGCGCGTGAACCGTGCGTTGCTTGCAAATTAAGCCGCGTGCTACCGTTTTATGAAAATGAACCAAGTTTCCCGCAATATCGCGCTGTGGCTGGTGCTGGTCCTGATGGTTCTGCTGTTGGTCAATTTTTTTAGCCGCCAGCAACAGCGTTCTCCCGAAATAATCTTTTCTGATTTCCTCAATCAGGTCGAAAAAGGCCAGGTCGCCGAGGTCACGATCCAGGGCAATACGATCTCCGGCGAGACCGCCAACGGCGACCATTTCAAGACCTATGCGCCGCAGGATCCGGAGTTGATCAAAACGCTCCGCGACAAGGGCGTGAAGATCGCTGCCAAACCGGCCGACAGCGATCCGTGGTGGATGGTCCTCCTGCTGCAATGGTTCCCGATGCTGCTGCTGGTCGCGGTCTGGATTTTCTTCATGCGCCAGATGCAGATCGGCGGCGGCAAGGCGATGTCGTTCGGCAAGAGCCGGGCGAAATTATTGACCGAAAACACGCATAAAATAACTTTCGCCGACGTCGCCGGTATCGACGAAGCCAAGGATGAACTGGAAGAGATTATCCTCTTCCTCAAAGATCCCAAGCGTTTTACCCGGCTCGGCGGACGGATTCCCAAAGGCGTCCTGCTGGTCGGACCGCCCGGCACCGGCAAAACGCTGCTGGCGCGCGCGATCGCGGGCGAAGCGGGCGTTCCGTTCTTTTCGATTTCAGGCTCGGACTTCGTCGAAATGTTCGTCGGCGTCGGCGCGTCGCGCGTGCGCGACCTTTTCGTGCAAGGCAAAAAGCATGCGCCATGCATCATTTTTATCGATGAAATCGACGCCGTCGGACGCCATCGTGGGGCGGGTCTCGGCGGCGGCCACGATGAGCGCGAGCAGACGCTCAACCAGTTGCTGGTTGAGATGGACGGTTTCGAGGCCAACGAAGGCGTAATTCTCGTCGCGGCGACGAACCGCCCCGACGTGCTCGACCCGGCGCTGTTGCGCCCCGGACGATTCGACCGCCGGGTGGTCGTACCGCGTCCGGACGTGAGGGGCCGCGAGGGCATCCTCAAGGTCCATACTCGCAAGGTGCCGCTGGCGGACGATGTCGATGTCGCGCGGCTGGCGCGCTCAACCTCAGGGTTCGCCGGCGCCGACCTGGAGAATCTGGTCAACGAAGCGGCGTTGCTTGCCGCCCGGCGCAGCAAGGATAAGGTCGAAATGACCGATTTCGAGCTGGCCAAAGACAAGGTTCTGATGGGCGCCGAACGGCGTTCCATGGTGATGTCGCAGGAGGAGCGGCGCAAGGTCGCCTATCATGAATCCGGCCACGCGCTCGTGGCCGCGCTGCAATCCGGAGGCGACCCGCTCCATAAAGTAACGATTATCCCACGCGGAATGGCGCTCGGCGTAACTCAACAGTTGCCGATCGACGACCGCTACACCCATTCGCGCGGTTACCTGATGACCTCGCTGGCGGTGCTGTTCGGCGGGCGCGTCGCCGAGCAGATGGTTTTCAATGAGATGTGGACGGGCGCCGGCAACGATATCGAGCGCGCGACCGAACTGGCGCGCAAGATGGTCTGCGAGTGGGGGATGAGCGAAGAACTCGGCCCGATGACCTTTGGCAAGCACGAGGAGCAAGTCTTCCTCGGCCGCGATTTGGGCCATTCGAAGGATTATTCGGAACACACCGCAGTCGAGATCGACCGCGAAGTGCGCCGTCTGGTCGATCAGGCCTACACGACCGCCCGCCGGTTGCTGACCGATCATGTCGCGCTGCTCCACGCGCTTGCCGAGCGGCTGCTGGAGAAAGAGGTGGTTGACGGTTCCGAGGTCGCGGCGATGGTGCAGGCGTATCGCGAAGGGCGTCCGTTGCCCGTCAGCGAGCCGGAAGCGCCGCCTGCGGCGCCATCGAGCGGAGCGCCGGCGGCGCCGCGCGAGAAGCCGCGCGTGGCTGAAGGCGAAGCGCCCGCGCCGGGAATTGTCGCGCCCAAGCCTTCGCTCGCTTGAGCGAGCGGCGAGAACCGTAAACTCCAACGCCGGACACGGCGCGACCCCGGTCGCGCCGTTTTTCTTTTGACGATGGGGCCACGCATTTCAGGTTCGACTCGTTGGCGCGCCGCCCAACCCCGATCGCGGGCGTTTGCGCCGCGCGCGATGCGGCTGGCGGACGGCCGAGTAATCAGGTTCCCAGCGGTGATGGGAATCCTGAACGTTACGCCCGACTCGTTTTCGGACGGCGGCCTCTATCTGGATCCCGACCGGGCCGTCGCGCACGCGCTCGCAATGGAGGCGGCCGGCGCAGCGATTATCGATATAGGCGGCGAATCGACCCGTACAGTTGGCGCGACGGCTGTGTCGGTCGAAACCGAGCTGGCGCGGGTGATGCCGGTAGTCGAGCGGTTGGCGGGGCGGCTGCGCGTACCGCTTTCGGTCGATACCCGCCGCGCCGCAGTCGCGCGCGCGGCGCTTGAGGCAGGCGCTGCGATAATCAACGATATCAGCGCGCTTGAACACGATCCGGCGATGGCGCGCGTGGTCGCGAAGGCGCGCGCCGCGGTTATCCTGATGCACATGCGGGGCGGACCGACCGATCATGCGCAGCACGCCCGCTACCGCGACGTGCTCGACGAAGTAACCGATTATCTCCGCCAGCGCAGCCGCTTCGCGCTGGAAGCGGGAATCCCACGGTCGCGCATTATCCTCGATCCGGGCTTCGGCTTCGCCAAAAACGCCCAGCACAACCTGATTCTGATGGGTGGCCTACGGCGGCTGTGCGCGCTAGGCTTTCCAATAGCGGTGGGGGTCTCGCGCAAGCGCTTCGTACGGGCGCTGGCGGGGGAAGGAGCGGAGATGGCGGAGATCGGCAATGCCGCCGTGCATGCGCTGGCGGTCGCGGCTGGGGCGGCAGTGCTCAGGGCGCATCGGGTGGACGCCGCGATGGCGGCGCTGAGGGTGGCGGCGGCGATCGCGGCCGAGCGCCAAAACTGACGCGAACGATGCACGGTTTCATTTCAGTCATACCCGAGCCGCGCTGGCAGGACGTGCTCGACATCCTGATTGTCGCGTACGTGATCTATCGGATTGCGCTGCTGATCCGCGCGACGCGGACCGCGCAGATGGTGATCGGCCTCGGCATCGTGGCGGGCGCGTTCGTCGGCTCGCAGATGCTGGGCTTGTTCACGCTCAACTGGCTTTTGAACAATTTTTTCGGATCATTGATCGTGATTCTGGTGGTGATTTTTCAGGCCGATATCCGCCGCGCGCTGACCGGACTGGGAGCACGATCGTTTTTCACCGCGCGCACCAACGTCGCCAACGTCGCGCAGGAATTGGCCGCGGCGGCGGCGTGGCTTTCGGCGCGGCGAATCGGCGCGCTGATCGTCCTCGAACAGGAGGTTGGACTGCAGGAATTCGTCGAGACCGGCCGGCTGATCGACGGAAGGGTGTCTCCCGAATTGCTGGAGACGATTTTCATGCGCGGCTCGCCGCTGCACGACGGCGCCGCGATTATCAAGGGCGACCGGGTGGTGGCGGCGGCCTGCCTGTTGCCGCTGTCCGCGAATCCCAACGTGAGCCTCGCCCTCGGCACGCGCCATCGCGCCGCCATCGGCCTGACCGAAGACAACGACGCCGTGGTGCTGGTGGTGTCCGAGGAAGATGGCACCGTTTCGATCGCGCGCAATGGCCAATTGCAGCGCGGTTTGGACGCCAACGCCGTGGTTGAAATGTTGCAGGAGCTGCCCGCGTAAAGGTTGTTGCGCGGCTGATCAAGCGAGGCGCGTGCGCACGACGAGACGATGGCGACCCCGATGATCACCTCTCCGCTCAAGGCCGCGCCGCCGGGCCGGCGGACGCGGCCGGCGGGCGGCGGAGGCCGCTACGGTTTCGCGGCTTTCATGCGCGGCGTCAGGAGCAACATCGGGCTCAAGCTGCTCTCGCTCGCGCTGGCGATCGGGCTCTGGATGTTCGTCAACGCGGGGCAACATGGCGCGCTCGAATCGTTTCAGGCGCCGATCAGCTACCGCGACCTGCCGCCCGGCTTCGTGATCACGAATCCGCATCCGGAATTCGTGCGAATCCAGGTCGCCGGTCCGCGCACGCTGCTGTCGCTGATCGATCCCGCCCGCCTGACGTTGCATCTCGACCTCACCGGCGTGGGCGTCGGGCAGGCGTCGTTCAAGATCGGCCCCGATTCGTTCGCCGTGCCGCGCCAGACCAACGTTACGAGCGTGTCGCCGTCGCAAATCGTGCTCGACATCGATCGCGTCGTGACGCGCACGCTGCCGGTGCGGTTGATTACCGAAGGAGCGCCGGCCGAAGGCTACAAGGTGGCTTCGACTGAAGTGATTCCGCCTAAAGTCGATGTGCGCGGCCCGAGCCGCGAGCTGGCCCGGCTGGACGAAGTGGAGACCGAACCGCTCGCGATCGAGGGGATAAGTTCCGACCTCGATCGCACCATCGATTTGACCGCGCCCGGCGGATCGGTGCGGCTGCAGAGCGGCGAAGTCGAAGCCAGGGTGACGCTGGAACCGGTAATCGCGAGCCGGGAATTCCGCGACGTGCCGGTGCAGGTGCGCGACGCCGCGTTCCGTTTTCGCGTCGAACCGAAACGAATCACGATGGTGCTGCGCGGCCCGCTGTTGACGCTGGCGAAGCTCGATTTGCGCAACGCCGTGTATGTGGAGGCGGGGGGACTGCCGCCCGGCTCCTACAGCCTGCCGGTGCAGGCGAATCTGCCGGACGACGTCGCGATTGCGCGGCAAGCGCCGGCCAGGGTGAGAGTCAGGATGTTTCGCGAAACGCAGGCGCGCGGCAAATGAACGAGGGACGGCGTCTATTCGGCACCGACGGAGTGCGCGGCGTCGCCAATCTCGAGCCGATCACTTCGGAAACGGCGCTCAGGCTCGGACGAGCGCTCGCGTATGTTTTCCGCGCCAGCGCCGGCCGCCATCGGCGGATTCTGATCGGCAAGGACACGCGGCTTTCGGGCTACATGCTGGAAACGGCGATGGCTTCGGGGATCTGCTCGATGGGCGCGGACGTATGGCTGGTCGGGCCGATGCCGACGCCGGGGATCGCGTTTCTGACCCGCAGCATGCGCGCCGACGCGGGAGTCGTGATTTCCGCGTCGCATAATCCGTTCGCCGACAACGGAATCAAGTTCTTTTCGCGCGAAGGCTTCAAGCTTGACGACGCGACCGAGCGCCGGATCGAGGAATTGACGCTGGAGGCGGGCGCGCTCGAGCGCGAGCGCGCGCACGGCGCTGATATCGGCAAGGCCGCGCGAATCGACGACGCGATCGGCCGCTATCTCGTTTTTCTGAAGAACTGCCTGCCGCGCGAACTTACGTTCGACGGCCTGCGGGTCGTTATCGATTGCGCCAACGGCGCCGCCTACAAAGTCGGCCCCGACGCGCTCGAAGAGCTTGGCGCCTCGGTCGAGACGATCGGATGCGAACCCAATGGAATCAATATCAACGACGGCTGCGGCGCGACCGCGCCGGAGCGGCTGCGCGAGGTTGTGCTCAAATCAGGCGCCGACGTGGGAATCGCGCTCGACGGCGACGGCGACCGCGCGATTCTGGTCGATGAGCGCGGGGAACTTTTTGACGGCGATGACATGATGGCGCTGATGGGCGCGCGGATGGCGGCGCAGGGCCGGCTTAATTCCAACACCGTCGTCGCGACCGTGATGAGCAACTTCGGACTGGAACGGGCGCTTGCCGACGCGGGCGTGCGGCTGGTGCGCACGGAAGTCGGCGATCCGGCGGTGGTGCGCGAGATGCGCGCCCATGGCTACAACCTGGGCGGGGAGCAATCCGGACACGTGGTTTTTATGGACTGCTCGACTACCGGCGACGGCCTGATCACCGCGCTGCAGGCGTTGGCGGCGATGGTGGAAAGCGGCCGGCCGCTTGGCGAATTGCGCAAACTGCGCCGGGCGCCGCAGGTTTTGCGCAACGTGCGCGTGCGCGAACGGACGCCGCTGGATTCGATTCCGGAAATCGCGCGGGCGATCGCCGCCGCCGCGGAGCGGCTCGGCGGCCGCGGCCGGCTGCTGGTGCGCTATTCGGGCACCGAGATGCTGGCGCGGGTGATGGTCGAAGGTGAGGACGAAAGCGCGATCGCGGAGCTGGCGGACGAGATCGCGTGGGCGATCGATCGCCGGCTCGGGGCGGCGGAATGAGGCGGCTGAAACTGGGCGTCAACGTCGATCATGTTGCGACGCTGCGCCAGGCGCGGCGCGCCGCATATCCCGATCCGGTCGCGGCGGCGCTGCTGGCCGAGCGCGCTGGCGCCGGCGCGATCACGGTACATCTGCGCGAAGACCGCCGGCATATTCAGGACGCCGACCTGTTCCGGCTGCGCGAAGCGATTCGCATCGAATTGAACCAGGAGATGGCGCCTGTCGCAGAGATGCTTGAAATCGCGATGGAGCTGCGCCCCGACGAGGTCTGTATCGTGCCCGAGCGGCGCGAGGAGTTGACCACCGAGGGCGGACTTGACGCAGCCGGAATGGGCGAACGATTGGCCCCGATGATCGATCGGATGAAAATGGTCGGAATCGGCGTGAGCCTCTTTATCGATCCGGAGCCGCATCAGGTGGACGCCGCCGCCCGCCTTGGCGCCGACTTTATCGAATTGCATACGGGAGGGTACGCCGCGGCCGCGGACGCTGAATTGGCGCCGGCCACGGACGCGGCGGGGCGCGACGGACGGCTTGGTGCGGCGCCGCGATTGAAACCCGGCGGCGCGGCGCGCGCCGAATTCGAGCGTATCCGCGCCGCGGTCAAGCTCGGCCGCGAACGCGGACTCAAGGTGAACGCCGGCCATGGGCTCAATTATCTTAACGTCGTGCCGATCGCGTCGATCGGTGGAATCGAATGGCTGCACATCGGCCATGCGATCGTCGCGCGTGCGGTGAATGTCGGCATGGGGCGCGCGGTGCGCGAGATGCTCGCGCTGATCGGCGCGGCTCCCTCGGCGGGGCGCTCGCCGAAGGCGCCGGTGGCGCGGCGTCATCCCCTGACATGATTCTGCTCAGCGCGGCGGAAAGCCGCGAACTCGATCGGCTGAGCCAGTCGAAATATGGAATTGATTCCTACGCGCTGATGCGGCGCGCGGGCGAATCCGTCGCGGACCTGACGCTGCGGCGCTGGCCGGACGCGGCGCGCGGCGTGGTCGCGATCGTCGCGGGCAAGGGCAACAACGGCGGCGACGGGTTGGTCGCGGCGCGCAAGCTGATGCAGGTGGGAGTCGCGACGCGCGTCCTGATGCTCGCGCGTCCGGAGACGCTCAAGGGCGACGCGGCCCGCGCCTATCACGATTTTGCCGCGGCCGGAGGCGTGTCGTTCGTCGCGGAAGGCGACGCCGAAATCGACGCGTTTTTCGCCGCGGAAAAGTTCGCGGCAATTATCGACGCGATTTTCGGAACCGGCCTCAACGCCGAGGTGCTGGGCGTGGCGCGGCGCGCGATCGATCTAATCAATCAGTCCGAAGCGCCGGCGGTCGCGGTCGATATCGCGTCGGGGGTCAACGCCGACAACGGCGCGATCATGGGCGCGGCGGTGCGCGCAGCGCTCACGGTGACTTTCGGCTACGCCAAGTACGGTCATGTTTCCTATCCTGGGGCGCAATATTGTGGCGAGCTTGAGATCGCCGACATTGGTTTCGCGCCGGCGGCGATCGGCGAGATCGCGCCGCGCGGCCGCTTGATCGATGCGGATGAAGCGGCGCTGATGGTCGCGCCGCGCGCGGCGAACACCCACAAGGGCAGCTACGGCCATCTGCTGATCGTCGCCGGAAGTCACGGCAAGTCGGGCGCGGCCGTGCTCGCGGGCCGCGGCGCGCTCCGCGGCGGCGCCGGATTGGTCACGCTTGCGATTCCCGAACCGGCGTTGCCGATGGCGGCAGCGGGACAGGCCGAATTGATGACTGAGCCGATGCCGGCGGTCGCGGGCGGTTTCGCGGCGGCGGGAACGATCGCGCGGCTGGCCGGATTGATCGGCGGGATGAACGCGGTCGCGGCGGGGCCTGGTATCGGAGTTAGCGCCGAAACCCTGACATTGGTCGATTGGCTGATTCGCGAAGCTTCGGCGCCGAATCGGCCGCTGCTGCTCGACGCCGACGCGCTCAATGCGGTCGCGGAAGCGGGTGGGGAGATGGTTCGCGCCGCACGCGGTCCGGTCGTGATCACGCCGCATCCGGGAGAAGCGGCGCGCCTCTTGCGGGTGACCACGGCGGAGATCAACGCCGACCGAATCGGCGCGGCGCGGAAACTTGCGGAACTGACCGGAGCAAGCGTTCTGCTCAAGGGCGCGCGCACGGTTATCGCGGCGGACGGCGCGATCGCGATCAACTCCAGCGGAAATCCAGGGATGGCGGCCGCGGGGATGGGCGACGTGTTGTCAGGGTTGGCCGGCGCGCTGCTCGCGGGCGGAATGGCGCCATTGGCGGCGCTCAGGCTCGCCGCCTGGATGCATGGCGACGCGGGCGATCGCGCGGCGCGGACGATTGGTCCGGCGGGCTTTTTCGCGAGCGAGCTGGCGGCGCAACTGCCGGCAGTGCGCGCCGACCTGATCAATCGCCGCGGCGGTGGTTGAGCGTGTTCGATCGCTTTCTGATACAATTCCTCGGCGCCGTCGGATGCGCGGACTCGAACCGCGCGGCGATGAGTTACGGCAATGGACCCCAAAATTTTCACGGTTGACAGCAAGTCCTCGCGCGAAACGAAGGCATGGGGCCGGCGGCTTGCGTCGATGCTTGAAGGCGGGGAACTGCTCGGACTGGAAGGCGATCTCGGCGCCGGGAAGACCTGCTTTATCAAGGGGCTGGCGCACGGGCTGAATCTGCCGGAGGAGCAAATTCTCAGCCCCACCTTCACCATGATCCAGGAACATCGAGGACGCCTGCCGCTTTATCACATCGATCTTTATCGCCTCGAGCGGGTCGAGCTCGACGATCTCGGCTTGCGCGAATATCTGTTTTCCGACGCGATTGCGGCGGTGGAATGGTTCGAGCGGCTGCGAGAAGGCGAGAGGATGGAGCGGCTGGCCATACGAATCGAATATGTTGGCGCCAGCGCGCGTAGAATCGAATTTCGCGGCGTCGGCGAGCGTTATACCGCGCTGATCGCGCGACTGGCCGCCCGTTTCGCTTAGGAGCGCGCAATTCGGCTGCTCTATGGCGTGCCAAAACGCTACACTCAAGGCCGGGCCGAAAGTCCAGGGAGGAAGATAGCGGTGCCGCCATTCGTGTCGGATACGATCGATGCGTTCGTGTCGGCCTACAATCAGGCCTGGGCCGATTGGGAGGCGTTGCCGATCTATACGCGCCTTGGAGTCGGGTTGTTGCTTGCGGGGGTCGCGGTTTATATCGGCTCGAAAGCGGATCGTTCGGGAGTCAGCGCGCTGTGGTTCTTCGCCGCTTTTGGCTGCTTCGCCTATGTGATGGCGGTGGCGCTGGCCGTGATGCAGTGACGCCCTGACTCTAGCCCGTGCCGCACTGGCGCGTATCTTCGGCTCAGCGCATAATAATGGTTTACGTTTGCGCTGGACGGCGGTAATCGGCAAGCAGTGGCGTTAATCGTACAGAAATATGGCGGAACGTCGGTTGGTACGATCGACCGGATCAAAGCGGTGGCGGAGCGGGTCGCGCGGGCCCGCCGACGCGGCGACCAATTGGTCGTGGTCGTCTCGGCGATGGCGGGCGAAACAAATCGCCTGTTGCAGTTGGGCGCCCAGCTCAGCGAGGCGCCTTATCCGCGCGAATCGGACGCGTTGGTGGCCACCGGCGAACAGGTGTCGGCGGCGCTGCTGGCGATTCGTTTGAACGCGCTTGGTTGTCCTGCGAAATCGCTGCTTGGCCATCAGCTTCGTATTATGACCGACTCGCGTCATGGCGCGGCCAAGATAAAATCAGTCAATCGCGAACGAATCGAGCAGGCGCTCGAGGCTGGATATGTCGTGGTGGTGGCTGGGTTTCAGGGCGTCACGCCGGACGGCGATATTACAACCTTGGGCCGCGGGGCCTCGGACCTGACGGCGGTCGCGCTGGCCGCGGCGCTGCAAGCGGCCGCGTGCGAGATTTATACTGACGTTGATGGGGTCTATACGGCCGATCCGAATATATGCCCAAAGGCGCGCCGACTCGACCGCATTTCTTACGATGAAATGCTCGAGATGGCGGGTCTTGGCGCGAAAGTGCTGCAGTTGCGCTCGGTTGAATTGGCGCGGCGTTACAACGTGCCGCTGGTGGTGAAATCGAGTTTCAGCGAGGACGCCGTCGGTACGTGGGTCGGCGAGGAGGATCAGGCGATGGAAAACGTGCTGGTTTCAGGCGTCACGCTCGATCAAAACCAGAGCAAAATTACGCTGACCGGCGTCGAGGATCGTCCGGGTCTGGCGGCGCGGATTTTTGGCCCGATCGCGGAAGCCGGAATCGTCGTTGACATGATTATCCAGAATGCTGGCGCGGACGGCCGCGCCGATCTGACTTTCACCGTGCCACGCGCCGATCTGAGGCGCGCGCTCGAACTGGTGCGGGCGGTGGCCGGCGAGATCGGCGCCGCGGGCGTGCGTCATGAAGAGCAGGTGGCGAAGGTGTCGATCGTCGGCGTTGGCATGCGCACCCACGCGGGCGTCGCGGCGACGATGTTCAAGGTGCTGGCCGCCGAGGGCGTCAATATCGAAATGATCGCGACTTCCGAGATAAAAGTTTCCGTGGTCGTGAACGCGAAATACGGCGAATTGGCGATGCGCGTGCTGCATGACGCGTTTCTTGGAGAGAATCCGGCGCTGGCCGGGAATTGACAGGAATAATTGCGATGGCGGCGGCGAAAAAAATCCAGATCTACGACACCACTTTGCGCGACGGATGCCAGTCGGAGGATGTCTCGCTCACGACCGCCGACAAGCTGCAAATCGCCGAACGCCTCGACGATCTGGGATTCGACTATATCGAAGGCGGATGGCCGGGTTCGAATCCGCGCGACGCCGCGTTTTTCAAAGAAGTAAAACGGCTCAAACTGCGCCACGCCAAGATCGCGGCATTCGGCTCGACGCGGCGCGCGGGCATCCGCGCGTCGGCCGATCGTAACTTGCGTTTGATCCTCGACGCCGAAACTCCGGTCGCGACGGTTGTCGGCAAGACCTGGGACCTGCACGTCCGCGATGCGCTCAGGATTTCGCTGGCGGCGAATCTCGAAATTTTGAACGACACGGTCGTCTATCTGAAAAAGCATGTCGATCAGGTTTTTTTCGACGCCGAGCATTTTTTCGACGGATTCTTCAATAACCGCGACTTCGCGCTTCAGTGCCTGAAGGCGCTCGACGATGGCGGAGTCGATTTAATTTGTCTCTGCGACACCAACGGCGGCCGGATGCCGTGGGAGATAGAAGAGGGCGTTCGCGCCGCGGCGGCGGCCGTGCGCGCGCCGCTCGGCATCCATTGCCATAACGATTCCGAAGTCGCCGTGGCGAATTCGATAGCCGGAATCCGCGCCGGCGCGATCCAGGTGCAGGGCACGATCAACGGCCTCGGCGAGCGCTGCGGCAACGCCAACCTGCTTTCGATCATCGCCAACCTGCAGCTCAAGCTGGGCTACAATGTGCTCGCGCCGGCCAAGCTCAGGGGGCTTAGGGAAACCGCGATGCTGGTTTACGAGCTGGCCAATATCACGCCGAATCCGCGCCAGGCGTTCGTTGGCCGCAGCGCCTTCGCGCACAAGGCGGGCCTGCACGTTTCGGGAATCCAGCGCAACGTGCATACGTATGAGCATATCGATCCGGCGCTGGTCGGCAACGATCGGCGCGTGCTGCTCTCGGAATTGTCGGGCCGCGCCAATATCGTTTACAAAACCCGTGAATTCGGCATCGATTCCGAGCTGACTAAAGAGCAGACCGCCACGTTGCTGGACGAATTGAAGCGTCTCGAAGCGATGGGTTTCGTTTTCGACGGCGCTGACGCGTCGTTCGAACTCCTGATGCTGCGCACGCTGGGACGGGCGCGCGATCATTTCAACTTCGTCAGCTTCCGGGTGTTCGACGACAAATGGCACGAGGATCAGGCGCCATTCAGCGAAGCGGTTGTCGTGATCGAAGGGCCTGACGGCAAGCGCACGCGCAACTCGGCGATCGGCAATGGCCCCGTCAATGCGCTCGATTCCGCGTTGCGGCAGGCGCTTGTTCCGTACTATCCGAATCTCGCCGACATGCATCTTGCGGACTACAAGGTCCGCGTGCTTGGCAATGGCGCCGGCACCGACGCGCGCGTGCGCGTCTTGATCGAATCGACCGACGGCGAGCGGCGCTGGGGGACTGTGGGCGTTTCCAGCAACGTGGTCGAGGCGAGCTGGCAGGCGCTAATCGATTCGGTCGAATATAAGTTGCACAAGGACAACGCGAAACCCCAAATTCAGCACGCTGCGACGAACGGCGACGGCCGCGCGCCGCGACGGCGTCGCGCGGAGCCTGCGGCGGTCGCGGCGGCGAAACCCTGACCGCTCACGGCGCGCGCACGCGCGCCACGGGAGGCGCATCATGGGCTTGATCAGCACGATTCGCGAAGACATCCAGGCGGTATTCGATCGCGATCCGGCTGCGCGCACGACGCTCGAGGTGGTGCTGGCTTATCCGGGACTGCATGCGATCTGGTTGCATCGCGCGGCCCATTGGCTTTGGATGCGCAATCTAAAGCTACTCGGGCGTATCGTAAGTGAATTTTCGCGATTTATCACTGGAATCGAGATTCATCCGGGGGCGAAAATCGGGCGACGTTTCTTTATCGACCATGGAATGGGTGTGGTGATCGGCGAAACGGCGGAAATCGGCGACGACGTCTTGATCTATCAGGGCGTGACGCTCGGCGGCACGAGCCTGCGCAAGGAGAAACGTCATCCGACGATCGAAGATCACGTGATGATCAGCGCGGGCGCCGCGGTTATTGGTCCCGTCACGATCGGCCATGGCAGCAGGATTGGGGCCGGCGCGGTGGTGGTTTCGTCCGCGCCGCCCTATTCGACGATCGTGGGGATTCCGGGCAAAATCGTCGAAGGCGACCGGCCGCAGAGCGATTTTGCCGACCTCGACCACGCGCGGCTGCCCGACCCGGTGGCGCGCGCGATGCAGAATCTTGTGGACAAAATCAACCAGTTGAATATCCGTATGGAAGAAATGGAGGACCGGCAGAACTGCCTTGAGGACAAAATGGCGCCCGTTGCTAACTTACCGAACGGCGCGGCCCGGGAAAGCTAGACGGATTAAGGTTGAAGCATTCGCAATCGCGTTCTCGCAAACACCACAGCGCCTTTTCCTTATATTCCGGGCCGCTCGCTTGCGCATCTTTAGAATCTTCGTTTCATAAGATAATCTAAGGCTCTTCAATTGTTTTCTTGCATGTCGTGATGCGCGTTTATCTCGATCATAACGCCGGCTCTCCCATCCGGCCATCCGCGCGGTCCGCAATGGTCCGATGCCTTGAGGAAGAACGCGGCAATCCGGCCTCCGCGCATCGCTCGGGTCAGCGCGCGCGCCGAGAGCTGGAGCGCGCTCGCGAGCGGGTCGCGGAGCTGCTCGGCGCGCGTCCAGAGACGATTGTTTTTACCAGCGGCGGCGCCGAATCCAATAATCTCGCGATTTTCGGCGCGGCCCGTGCGGCTGGATCGCGGCGGCGAATCGTGAGTTCGGCGATCGAGCATTCGTCGGTTCTCGCACCGCTGGCCGATCTTGAAGCGCGCGGTTTCGAGGTGGTTCGACTTGCGCCCGATCGCGACGGCCGCATCGATGCGGGGAAAGCGGCTGCGGCGATCGACGACAACGTCGCGCTGATTACGCTCGGTCTGGTCAACGCCGAGGTCGGCGCGATTCAGCAGGTGGCGCCGATCGCCGAAGCGGCGCGCCGCGCGCGCGCGGTGTTCCATCTCGATGCGGCGCAGGCCGTCGGCCGGATGCCAATCGACGTGCGGTCGCTCGGATGCGACCTGCTGACGATGAGCGGGCACAAAATCGGCGGGCCGTCCGGAATCGGCGCGCTCTACTGCGCGCAAGAGACGCAAGTCGCGCCGCTGATTTTGGGCGGGCCGCAGGAGCGCGGGATGCGCGCGGGCACGCCGAATCTGCCGGGCGCGGTCGGATTTCGCGCCGCGGCCGAAGAAGTCGCCAGCGCGCTCCATGCCGAAACTTCGCGTATCGCGTCGCTGGCGAACGCACTGCTTGAATTTTTGTTGGGCGCGATTCCCGGACTCGAATTGAACGGCCCGCGTCTCGAACGCGTTCCGAACACCCTCAACCTGACCTTTCCCGGCGTGCTCGGCGAGAGCCTGCTGATGGCGCTCGATCTAGAGGGCGTCGAAGCGTCAATGGGGTCGGCATGCGCGGCCGGGGCGGTCGAGCCTTCGCATGTGCTGGTCGCGATGGGCCGTACCGCAAGCGCGGCGCGAAGTTCCTTGCGCATCAGCCTTGGATGGTCAACCACGGACGAGGAAATCGCCTTCGCCGCCGCCACAATCGCGCGAGTCTGGCGGCGTGTCGCTGCGGCGGAGCCGATTACGGAAACGCGGGATTCAGGCGTCGCGGAGACGCTGCGATGAACGGGCGGGTGCTGGTCGCGATGTCGGGCGGCGTGGACAGCAGCGTCGCCGCGGCGATTTTGCGCGAGCGGGGCTACGACGTGGTTGGAGTCGCGATGCGGCTTGCGCCGGAGCCGCCAGCGGGGTCGATTCGGCGCAAAGCGACCTGCTGCTCGCACGACGATTTCGAGGATGCGCGCCGGGTCGCCGAGCGGATGGATTTTCCATTTTATATCGTCGATTTGCGCGAGGATTTCGCGGCGCGGGTGATCGGCAATTTCGTCGACGAATATCTGGCGGGCCGCACGCCGAATCCGTGCGTGATGTGCAATCGCGAGATCAAATTCGATCGGCTCTGGAGCCGCGCCATGGCGATCGGCGCGGACTTTATCGCCACCGGCCACTACGCCCGAATCGAGCAGGACGGCGATGGCCGGCGGCGCCTGATGCGTGCGCGTGACGCCGCGAAAGACCAGTCTTATTTTCTATTCGCGATGGGCCGTGACGAGCTTTCGCGCACGCTGTTTCCGCTCGGCGCGATGAGCAAGGCGGAGGTTCGCGCGCGCGCGCGGGCGCTCGGATTGCGCAACGCCGATAAGCCGGAGAGCCAGGAAATCTGCTTCGTTCCCGATCGCGACTACGCCGCATTCGTGCGGCGCGCCGCACAGTCGCGCACGCCCGCGCCGGGCCGGATCGTCGATTCCGACGGGCGCGAGTTGGGCCGCCATCCGGGGGTGCATCATTTCACTGTCGGCCAGCGCCGCGGACTCGGCGTCGCGTCCGGCGAACCGCTCTACGTTCGCGAAATTCGCGCCGCGAGCGGCGACGTCGTGGTCGGCCGGAAGTCGGAACTGAACGCGCGCGGCCTTATCGCCGAGCAGGTCAATCTGCTCGATCCCGAGCTTGCGGGCCGCGAAATTCCGGTGGAGGTAAAAATCCGCTACCGCCATCCGGGTCTGCCCGCGACGCTTCGCGCCTTGGACGGCGCGCGCGCCGAAGTGCGCTTCGCATCCGCAGGACCCGCCGTCACGCCCGGACAGGCGTGCGTTTTCTATCGCGGCGACGAAGTGCTGGGCGGCGGTTTTATCGCGCGCGCGATCGCGGAGTAATCATTCATGACCCGGTTCGCGATCGCCACGCTCGGATGCAAGGTTAATCAATACGATTCCGCCTTGATCGAGGCGCGGCTCGCGGCGCTCGGGATGGAGCGGGCGGAATTCGATCAGCCCGCCGACGTCTATATCGTCAACACCTGCACGGTCACGGATCGCGCCGATGCGGAGAGCCTGCGGCTCGCGCGGCGCGCGCGCCGGCTGAATCCGGATGCGCGCGTGATTATGACCGGATGCCTCGCGCAGGCGAATCCGGAGCGGTTGGCCGGAGCGCATGAGGTTGACGCGGTCGTGGGACTGGGCCGCATGGGCGATCTGGAGCGCGCCGCGCAAAATCGCGCATCAGGACGGGTGATGGTCTCCAACCTGCGCAAACATCGCGCGGATATCGAGCTTGGCGCGGTCGCGCTCGAAGGCCATACGCGGGCGTTCCTTAAGGTTCAGGAGGGATGCGATCAGTTCTGCACGTTCTGCATCGTGCCGTTCTCGCGCGGACTATCGCGCAGCGTGCCGCCGCGCCGGATAATCGAAGCGATCGACGGCTTGCACGAGCGCGGTTTTCGCGAGGTAATCCTGACCGGAGTGCATCTGGGCGGCTACGGCCGTGATTTGGATCCGCCCGTCGCGCTCGAGGATCTGCTGGAAATGATTGGCGAGCGTTCGCCGATCGGCCGAATTCGTTTGAGTTCTATCGATCCCGAGGAGTTGAGCGATCGCGCGATCGAGATCGTCGCCGGCAACGCCAGATTCTGCCCGCATTTTCATCTGCCGCTGCAGGCGGGCGCCGACGAAGTGCTGGCGCGGATGCGCCGGCGGTACGATGTCGGCGGTTACCGCGAGCGGGTGGAGCGAATTGTCGCCGCGATGCCCGAGGCGGCGATCGGCGCCGACGTGATCGTCGGGTTTCCCGGCGAGACCGAAGCAAACTTCAACGATTGCTTGAAGTTTATCGAGAGCCTGCCGCTGGCCTATCTGCACGTTTTCCCCTACTCGGTCCGGGCAGGCACGACAGCCGCCAAATTCACGGATCGCGTGCCGTCCGGCGAGATTCGCCGGCGGGCGGCGGCGATGCGCGAATTGGGCGAGCGCAAACGCCGGAATTTCGCCGTGCGCGCGGTCCGATCGCGGCTTAAAGTATTACTTGAAGAACAAGTGGACGGCAGGCTGCGAGGCTACAGCCGCACCTACGTGCGCGTCACGACCGAGGGGCCAGCGGCGCTGATCAATTCCGAAGTCGAGGTGGAGGGCACGTCCGTTGCGGGCGCTGAAGTGGTTGGCCGGATTATTCCGGAACCTCAAACCGCGGGAGTCTGAGCGGCCGCGCGCGGGCGATAACGCCGCGGCGGACTTGGAGCGGACTCTCGGTTACGTGTTCCGCAATCCCGCGCTGCTGGCGACCGCGCTGACCCATCCGAGCGCCGTGCCGCCGACCGAACCGAATTACGAGCGGCTGGAATTTCTTGGCGACGCCGTGCTCGACCTGGCGATCGCGGATCTGCTGATGCGGCGGTTTCCGGAGGCGAAGGAGGGCGCGCTGTCGAAGGAGCGCGCGTCGATCGTCAATGGCCGCACGCTGGCGATCAAGGCGACCGAAATCGGGCTGGGCGCGCGGCTGCGTCTGGGCAAAGGCGAAGAGAAGAGCGGCGGTCGCGACAAAACTTCGATTCTGGCCGCTTCATTCGAGGCGGTGATCGGGGCGATTTTTTGCGACGGCGGATTGGCGCCCGCGCAGCGAGTGGTAGAGCGCCTGTTCGCGAGCGATATTGGCGGTCCCGCGGCGGAACGGGACTACAAGACCGAGTTGCAGGAGATCGCTTACCGCCAGTTCCGTTCGCAGCCGGTGTACGAGCTGGTCGCGACGCAGGGTCCCGACCACGCCAAGCGCTTCACCACCCGTATCCGGATTGGCGGGCGCGATCTGGGCGTGGGCGAGGGCGGCAGCAAAAAGCAGAGCGAACAGGCCGCGGCGCGAGCCGCGCTGGATCTGTTGACGCAGGAACGGGTTGGAAACGCCTGAAAACTATCGCGCCGGATTCGTGACGCTGGCGGGCCGGACCAACGTCGGCAAATCGACGCTGCTCAACCGCCTCGTGGGACGCAAAGTCGCCGCCGTCACGCCGCGGCCGCAGACCACCCGCCGGCGGATCGTGGGAATCCGCACCGACGAACGCGCGCAGATGATCCTGATCGACACGCCCGGTTTGCATCAGCCGCGCGCCGCGATGAATCGCAGGATGGTCGATACCGCCCGTCGATGCCTCGCCGAAGGCGAAGTTATCGCCGCCGTGCTCGCGGCGAACGCGCCGCTCGGCGACGAAGATAGAGCCTTGCTCGAAACCGTCGCGGCGCTCGCTCGTCCGGCCGTGGTCGCCGTGAACAAAATCGATCTGGCCACGCGGGAACGCCTGATGCCGTTGATCAAGAGCGCGCATGAATTGATTCCCAAGGCGGAAATCGTGCCGGTAAGCGCGCTCACGGGCGAAAACCTTGACGAACTGGTGCGCGTCATTTCCGCGCTGCTGCCGGAAAGTCCGCCGCTGATGCCCGGCGACGAGTACACCGATCAGACCGAACGGATGCTGGCGGAGGAGATTATTCGCGAAAAGATTTTCCTCGCGATGCGCGAGGAAATTCCTTTCTCCACGGCGGTTCAAGTTGAAGATTTCAAAGAGGAAACCGAACGCAATCTCGCGAAAATCCGCGCGCTGATTATTGTCGAGCGCGAATCCCACAAGGGCATGGTGATCGGCGCGGGAGGCCGTCAATTGAAGTCGATCGGCACGGCCGCGCGCCTGGAACTCGAGGAGATGCTGGGGCGCCGGATTTTTCTTGAACTTCATGTAAAGGTTGAAAAAGGATGGACCGGCGATCCGCGCAGGCTCAAGGAGTTGGGCCTCTGAGATGGCGCGCCGAAGCAAATTAGCCGAGCGATCCTCGGCAATCGTGGCGCAGGCCGCCGCCGGGCTGCCGGTGGTGGTTTTGGTCGGCCGCGCCAATGTCGGCAAATCGACGCTGTTCAACCGGATTGTCCGCCGCCGCCGCGCGATCGTGAGTCCAGTCGCCGGCACCACGCGCGATTTGAATCTCGGCCGCGCGACGCATGGAGAGCGCGAATTCATGGTGGTCGACAGCGGCGGACTCGAACTCTACGCCGCTCATCCGGCCACCGAACGCGCCGTCGCAGAGGCGCTGCAGGCGGTCGCGGCGGCGGACGTGGTGGTGTTCGTCGTCGATGGCCGCGAGGGGGTCATCAGCGCCGACGCCGAAGCGCTCGAACTGGTGCGCGAAACCGGACGGCCGACTCTGGTCGCCGTCAACAAGATTGATAACGCCGGACAGAGCGCGGCGGCGGCCGACGCCTACGCGCTGGGCGCCGCCGATGTAGTTTGCGTCTCGGCCGCGCACGGCCTCGGAGTTGACGATTTGCTCGATGCAATTGCTGCGCGGCTGCCGCGGCGTGAAGTCGAGCCTGAAGCGCGCCCGGATTTGCGGGTGGCGCTGATCGGGCGGCCGAATGTCGGCAAGTCTTCGCTGTTGAACCGGCTCGCCGGCTTCGAGCGCGCGATCGTGGACGATCGGCCGGGAACCACGCGCGATCCGGTTGACGTGCGCCTGAATGCGGGCGGCCGCGACGTTTTGTTGATCGATACCGCGGGAATCCGCAGGCCGACGCGAATCGAGGAAAACCTCGAGCAGTTCTCGGTCGGCCGCGCGATCGAAACGATCCGCCGCGCCGAGGTGTTGATTCTGGTCATCGACGCGTCGGAAGGCGTGACCGATCAGGACGCCCGGCTGGCGCGGCTGGTCGAGAGCAACGACCGCGCGATGGTGATCGTGTGCAACAAGTGGGACGTGGCGGCGCGGGCCGGCAAGCGCGTGCCGGTTTTCGTTCGCGACGCTTATGATCGCCATCCGTTTCTGGAGTTCGCGCCGATGCTGTTCACGAGCGCGATTACCGGCGACGGCGTCGATCGGATTATTCCGGCCGCGGCGCGGGCCGGCGAGGCGTGGCGTGCGGCCTTTCAAACCGCGCATCTTAACCGCATACTGGCGGAGGCGCTCGCGGCCACCGATCCGCCGCTAATCGGGCGGCGGCGGTTGCGCCTGATGTACGTGACGCAAACCGGCAACGCACCGCCGCGCTTTACCTTTTTCGCGAACGTCGAACGGGATATTCCCGTCCATTATGTGAGGTTTTTGGAAAATCGGTTCCGCGAGGCGCTGGCTCTCGCGAATGTCGGCACGCCAATCCGCCTCGAATTTCGGCGGACCGGCCGATCGTGGGCCGAATCGCGCGAACGCTCAGGAGAGTCTTCGGACGCGGCGCGGCCGCGGCCGTCGCAGACCCGGCGCTAGGGTTTCCGACGAACCTGTTGAAACCAACCCGGAGCGAGGCTTCGCCGGTCTTCGCCCGTCGGCTATATTTCTCAGAACAAGGCGAAGCCGCGTGATCCTGATTCTCGATTTTGGCAGTCAGTACACCCAATTAATCGCACGCCGCGTGCGCGAAGCGCGCGTTTATTGCGAAATCCATCCGTACAGTCTTGCGATCGAAAAAATCCGGGCGCTCAATCCGAAAGGCGTCATTCTTTCGGGCGGACCGGCCAGCCTTTACGAATCGGGCGCGCCGGATATCGCGGACGAGGTGCTTAACGCCGGATGGCCGGTACTGGGAATTTGCTACGGGATGTACGTGATTGCGCAGCATCTGGGCGCCCATAGCGCCGGCGCGCAGGCGCGCGAATACGGGCCGGCGATTTTGAAGATCGACCAGGACGATCCGCTTTTCGCCGGACTGGATTCGCGCGAGCAGCGGGTCTGGATGTCGCATGGCGATCGCGTTGAGCGGATTCCGCCGGACCTTGAGCCGATAGCCCATACGGACAACTCGCCCTATGCCGCGATGCGATCGCGCGACGGCCGCCTGCGCGGAATTCAATTCCATCCCGAGGTGGTCCATACCCCGAACGGAACCAGAATTCTCCGCAATTTCGTGCTTGGCGTATGCGGCGAGCGCGGCGATTGGACGATGGCCGGGTTTGTCGAAACCAAGCTGGCGGAAATCCGCGCGCGCGTCGGCGAGCATGAGCGGGTGCTGATGGCGCTTTCGGGCGGCGTGGATTCTTCCGTCGCGGCCGTGTTGATCCATCGCGCGATCGGCGACCGCTTGCGATGCGTCTTCGTCGATACCGGACTGCTGCGCGCCGGCGAACGGGAGCGGATGGAGCGCACGTTCGCGGGTCAGCTTGGAATACCGCTCAGAATCGCCGACGCGTCCGATCTATTCATCGAGCGGCTGGCGGGAGTGCTCGATCCCGAACAGAAACGCCGGATTATCGGGCATACGTTCATCGATGTGTTTGAGCGCGAGGCTGCCGCGATTGGCGGAGCGCGCTTCCTCGGCCAGGGCACGCTCTATCCCGACGTGATCGAGTCGGTCTCGTTCAAGGGACCGTCGGTAACGATCAAAAGCCATCACAACGTCGGCGGATTGCCCGAACGGATGCGTCTGGAGTTGATCGAGCCGCTGCGCGAATTGTTCAAGGACGAAGTGCGCGAGGCCGGCCGCGAACTCGGCCTCGGTTCCGACGTGGTCGATCGCGAGCCTTTTCCGGGACCCGGCCTCGCCGTGCGGATTGTCGGCGAAGTCACGCGCGAACGGCTCGATTTGCTGCGCCGCGCCGACGCGATCGTGATCGAAGAAATCGCCGCGGCCGGCTTCGGACGGCGCCTCTGGCAGGCGTTCGGCGTATTGCTGCCGCTGAAGACGGTCGGCGTGATGGGCGACGGGCGCAGCTATGAGAGCGTAATCGCAATCCGCGCGGTGGAGTCGCAGGACGGGATGACGGCGGACTGGGCGCGGCTCGATCCCGATTTCCTGGCGCGTCTTTCCAGCCGAATTACGAACGAAACGCGCGGCGTCAACCGCGTGGTGTACGACATCACCTCGAAACCGCCCGCGACTATCGAATGGGAATGAAATCGTGACTGTTCGCACGCGTTACGCGCCGAGTCCGACGGGCGCGCTGCATATCGGCAACGTCCGCTCCGGACTGTTCGCCTATCTCTTCGCGCGGCATAACCGCGGCGCATTCGTCCTGCGGATCGACGACACCGATCGCGAGCGGTCGACCCGGGAATCGCTCGACGAGATTCTTGAGAGCCTCCGATGGCTGGGCGTCGATTGGGACGAAGGGCCGCCCGATCCGCGCTATTTCCAATCCAACCGTTTCGACCGCTATCGCGAAGGCGCACGTCAGTTGTTGCGAGAGGGCAAGGCCTATCGATGCGACTGCACGGCGGCCGACCTCGATGGCATGCGCAAGCAGGCCGAACGGGAGCATCGCAAGCCCGGCTACGACGGCCGCTGCCGCGATAAGCGGACGGCGGCGGAGCTGGCGAATACGGAACTGCCCGACAAGCGCGCAGGCCGCGATTACACAATCCGCTTCCGCTCTCCGCGCGAGGGCGTGACGGTGGTTGACGACCTGATCAAAGGCCGCGCGGTCTTTGAAAACCGCGAACTCGACGATCTGATTATTTTTCGTTCCGACGGCGTGCCGACTTACAATTTCGCCACCGTGCTCGACGACGCCGATTTCGGCATGACGCATATCGTGCGCGGCGACGATCATCTGCCGAATACGCCCCGCCAGATACAGATTTTTTACGCGCTGGGATTGCAGCCGCCCGCGTACGCGCATCTGCCGATGGTGATGGGGCCGGACGGGCAGAAGCTCTCGAAGCGCCACGGCGCGACTTCCGTTTTCGCCTATCGCGACCTGGGATATTTTCCCGAGGCGCTGCTCAACTACCTGGTGCGCCTGGGATGGTCGCACGGAGACCAGGAAATCTTTTCGCGCGCCGAAATGATCGAGTTTTTCGACTTCGCGGAGTGCGGAAAATCCGCCGGCATCTTCAACGCGGAAAAACTGCTCTGGCTGAATTTCCATTACATGAAGACGCTGCCGATCGAGCGTCTGGTTGGGGATGTCAAGCCGTTTATCGCGCGGCGCGGATGGAAAATTCCGGGCGACGACGTGTGGCTCGCGAAGATGATCGCGACGCTGCGCGAGCGCGCCAAAACGCTCGTCGAGCTGGTCGATTTCGCGAGCTTTTATCTCAACGACGAGATTGCGATCGATCCAAAAGCCGCGGCGAAATTTCTCAAACCTGAGATCGGCCCGGCGCTGGCGGCGGTGGCTGGCGAACTCGACGCGCTCGCGGACTCGGAGTTTGCGGAAACTTCGATTCAGGCCGCGTTCACCAGGACGCTCGACCGTTTCGGAATCAAGCTCGGACAGCTCGCCCAGCCGGTGCGGGTCGCGCTGACCGGAGGCACGGTAAGCCCCGGAATTTACGAAGTTATCGCCGTGCTCGGACGGGAGCGATCCGTGCGGCGGCTGCGAAACGCGCATGAACTTTGCGCGAGCGCGCAATAACAGCCGCGTCCGACGCCGCGAAGCGTAGCCTCCAAGAATCAGTGGGCGGCTCCGCCGCCACCGGTCGCTTTCTTGAGCATCATGAATGATGGGATGAAGATCAGGGCCAAGATTGCAAGGCCCCGGTAAATATCGTTGTAGGCGAGCAGCGAGGCTTGCGCCTGAATCGATTGATAGACCATCCCGAGGCCCTGTTTTTGATTTGTCGCCAGCTCCTGCGCGAAATTGAAGACCGGCGCGCCCGGCATCCGCGGCGCCTGCTGGCTCATCCGCCATGCGTCGAATACCGAGAAATGCTGCACCAGGTACGCCTGATGGGTCTGCTCGCGGCTGTTGAGGAGATTGGTGACCAGCGATATGCCGATCGCCGAACCCGTGTTGCGCATCATATTGTAGAGGCTGGCCGCGAAACCCATCCGCTCTTTTTCCACGCATGAGAGCGTGGTCGCGGACAACGTCGGAAAAATCAGGCCGCTGCCGGCGCCGGAAAGGATAATCGGCCAGGCCAGTGACCACATGTTCACCTGCAAGTCCCAGTGGCCCATCATCCAGGTGGCGTAGGCGACGATCGCGAACCCCACGCCGACGAACGGACGCATATCGACGCCGCGGCGCGAAAGCTGCCCGACCATCAGCATCGTGATCAGCGTTCCGAGTCCGCGCGGCGCCACGGCGACGCCCGCCTTCCATGCGTCGTAACCGAGCAGGTTTTGCAAAAAGAGCGGGTTGAGCAAATTGGTGCCATACAAAATCATGACCATCGCCATGATCGTCAGCACCGAAGTGTTGAAGACCGGAATCTTCATGATGGTCAGGTCGAGCACGGGATCCGGGAAGCGCAGCTCGTGCCAGAACATCAGGACGATCGCGGCGATCGAACCGGCGGTGAAATAGCAAACCCACGCGGAATGGAACCAATCGGCGCGCTGGCCGCGATCGAGCACAATTTGCAGCAGTCCGAGCCCGAGCGTCAGGTAGAGCATGCCCAGCCAATCGATGCGCCGGTTGGTGCGATTGCGGCCGCCGAGATACGACGGATCGTGAACGAACCAATAGACCATCAGCGCCGCGAGCGAACCGATCGGCAGGTTGATGTAGAAATTCCAGCGCCAGTTCCAGTTATCCGTAATCCATCCGCCGAGGGTTGGCCCGAGCACCGGCGCGACCATCAAGCCCACTCCCCACGTCGCCATCGCCAGCCCCTGTTCGGCGGGCGGGAAGGTCTCCATCAGGATCGCCTGCGACGACGGAATCATCGCCGCGCCGGCCGCCCCCTGAATCAGCCGGAACACGACCATCTGGGTCAGCGTCTGCGCCGCACCGCACAATCCCGAAGCGAAGACGAAAACGACCACAGAAGCCATGAAGTAGCGCTTGCGGCCAAAGCGGGCCGAGATCCATCCGGTGAGCGGAATCATGATTCCGTTGGAAACCAGATAGCTGGTCAGCACCCACGTGATTTCATCGACGCTGGCGGAAAAGCTGCCCTGCATGTGCGGCAAGGCGACGTTGACGATCGAGGTGTCGAGCACTTCGAGCGTCGCGCCGAGCATCACGGCCAGCGCCACCAGCCATTTATGCGATTCGGCGCGATGCTGCTCGACGGGAGCGCCTGTCAGCTTGGGAGCGGTCGCCATTTCAGTTCCGCGACGCCATTGCGTTCACGAGAGTCCACTCAACGATTCAGCACGGCCGGCCTGCCGGCTTCGCTCGAACCGCGAATCTGCCCTTTCTTAATGATCCCCGTTTGTCGAGGTCTCCGATTCCAATTGGATATCGGGATCTTGAGTTTAACCCAAGCCAAATCCATGCCACTTGTCTTATGAATGATTTGCAATTTGGCCCTTTATAGCTTCATTTGGCCAGCTACGCGGTCTAATTCGTAAGGCGTTTTCTCGCAATTTGCGAATGCAGATTGCGCTTAATGCCATAAGTCTTCGTTCTGGAACCGGGTCGAAGCTTACCCTTTTTTAAGAAAGATTCCGAATCGAACGGAGCCGAAACGTCGCGGCATCTGGATGGGTCGCAGCCGCTTGGTGGGGTAACTACAGATCGAATTTATTGAAACGCCGGGAGCGGAGGCGCTATCCGCGCCGAGGTCGCCGCAAACATCCGGGGGCCGGATGCGAGAATTGCGTTCTAAACAAGGAAAAGCGGACGAAATTTATCGGTCAGGCAGCGTGCATCCCGCGTGGAAGCTCGCGCCAGCAGGGTCCGCAAAGCGCCCAAATCTCATCGCCTTCGAGCATCACGAGCACGCCGGCGATCGCTTCTCCGACATTAAGGCATCGCCGGCAAACCAGTTCAGCGCCACGCGAGCGGGCGGCGGCCGATAACGCGGCGAGACTGGAGGCGTCCTCGATGGTTTCGATTTGAATCAGTTCGCTTTGCATGCGTGGTTACCTGTCCGCGTGAACGGCTGTTCATCCGGATTGCCACCTTCATGTATCTTTATGCTTTAAGATTGTCAAGCGATGCAAAATTATCTCTAAATCATTTATTCTGCTAACTTGTGGTCATGATTCTGCTAACATCTGGTGGACAAAAGCCGGCGCCGGATGCTCACTGAATGTCCAGTGGGTTGACCGGTAGTCAGCAGGCGCCGGAGACAAGCGAAGCTTGGATGGATCGGCCAGATGCCGGCCGCGAAAAACGGGAGCATGGTCGCCCACGCTCCCGTTGCAGCACTGCGAAAACCGCCTGCGGAAATTCTCCGCGGGGTTGTGAATCAGATCAAATTGAAGGCCCGCGCGACGTTCTCGCCCAGCACGCCCCGCCGCGCCGACGTGGTCATCCCGGCGACCATCCCGCGCAGTTCCTCAAGGTAGTTTCCCGGATGGTCGGGATGCGGATAGTCGGAGGCCCAGAAGAAACGGTCTTCGCCGACGAGTCCGGTCAGGGCCGCGATCGAGCGTTCGTCGGGGTCGGCCGAAATGTAGCACTGGCGCTTGAAGTAGAACGACGGCCGTTCCTTGAGCGGCACCGTGCCGCCGAGCGCGGTGCGCCGGTAGATCGCGTCGCCGCGATCGAGCCAGTACCCGATCCATCCCGCGCCCGATTCGAGCACCACGGCGCGCAGGCGCGGGAACTTGTCGAAGACGCCGAACTGGAACAGCGTGCCGAATGCCTGCGGCACGCCCGCCGCCGCGAACAGATCGAGGAACCAGTCGGCCCAGGCGATATCCTCGAACCGCTGATGCACGCTGAACTGCGGCGGCTCGAGCGTCGGATGGATCGCGAGCGGCACGCCGAGGTCCTGCGCCGCCGCGAACAGCACGTCGTGGTCGGGATGGCCGTGCGGCTTGCGCGTGATCGTGAACGGACAGACGAAGGCACCCTTGCATCCGTCTTTCACCGCGCGCTCCAGTTCGCGCGCGGCGGCGGCCGGATCGCCCAGAGACAGATGCGCGATCGGCACGAGCCGTCCGCCCGAGTCGCGGCAGAAATCCGCGATCCAGCGGTTGTAGGCGCGGCAATAAGCGCCGCTCAGTTCCGCGTCGAACAGCTCGGCTTCCCACAACAGGCCGATCGTCGGATAGAGCACGCTTTTCGCCATGCCTTCGCGGTCGAGCAGTTGCAGCCGCTCCTTCATGTCCATCGCGCCGAACGCCGCGCCGCCGACGTACGATTCTTTCGGCGCCACGCTTTCAAGACTGTCGAAAAAGCCGTGTTTCTGGCCGGACCGTTCGGCCATCTTGCCGCGCTGCGCGGCGTTGATGTTTTCGATCTTGTCGCCCAACTCCTGCAGCGCCTTCATTCCGCCCAGCGACGCCAGCAGGGTCGGCGACGTCAGCACCGCGCGCTTGCCGTCGATTTCGAGATATTCGCGCCCGTCGTCGCCCACTCGGATTCGAATCGCGCGGTCGCGATACTTGGCTTCCAGATAGCGCTCCCACAAATCCGGCGGCTCAAGAATATGCCCGTCGGCGTCGATCAGCAGTTCCTCGCTCGGCATTTGTCCCTCCGTGAATTGACGGCGAACAATATATCGCCGTCTCCGCGCCGCCCCATCGGCGCGCCCTGATGCCGCGACTATAGGGCGGATCGGCGAGCGTTCGCAAACCAGCCGAACGTTTGCTTGGGCACGCAAGCGATCGGCCCGCCTGGTTCACGCGCGCTGGTTGACAGGCGGCGGCGCCGTAATTAGTTTGAATTGAAATCATTTGACCCAAGATTATTTGGATCGAAAGGATTAGCGCCCGGCAATGACGACCCGGTTCAAAGGCTCCGATCGCGAAGTTCGCGCGCTCGACGCCTATATCAAGCTCACCCGCGCGTCCGAAACGCTGGCGGCGATGCTGGCGCGTCCGCTCGCGCGCGACGGCCTGACCACCGCTCAACTCGGCGTGCTCGAGGCGCTGCTGCATCTCGGCGCGATGAACGAGCGGGAGCTGGGCCGCAAACTTTTGCGCAGCGGCGGCCATATCACCACCGTGCTCGACAATCTGGAGCGGCGAGGGTTGATTCGCCGCGCGCGCGGCGCGGAAGACCGGCGATGCGTATTCGTCAGTCTTACGCCGAAAGGAAAGAATCTGATCGGCCGCGTTTTTCCGGCGCATGCCGGACGGATCGCGGATGCGATGGGCGCGCTGGACGCAGCCGAGCAGGACGAGCTGGGCCGGTTGTGCCGCAAGCTCGGGCGCGCGGCGCGGGAATCGGCCTGAAGGAGAAGAACCATGATCGTCATTCGCAAAGCTGAAGCACGCGGACGCACCGGAGCGGATTGGCTCGACAGCCGCCATTCGTTCTCGTTCGCGGAATATTACGATCCGCGCGAGATGGGTTTCTCGCGCCTGCGCGTGATCAACGACGACCGGATCGCGCCGGGCGGCGGCTTTCCGCCGCATGCGCATCGCGACATGGAGATCGTCACGTACGTGCTCGACGGCGCCGTGCGCCATCGCGACAGCCTGGGCAACGGTTCCGTAATCGAAGCGGGCGAGGTGCAGCGGATGAGCGCGGGCACGGGCGTGACGCACAGCGAATTCAACGCGTCGGACTCGGCGCCGCTCCATCTGCTGCAAATCTGGATCGAGCCGGATCGCCGCGGCCATCAGCCGGGCTACGAGCAGCGCCGCTTCGCGCAGGATCGCAAGCGCAACCGGATGCTGCTGATCGCGTCGCCCGACGGCCGCGAAAATTCGCTGCGGCTCAACCAGGATGCGCGGATTTATGCGGGCGTGCTAGAAACGGGCCATCCGGTGGAATTCGCCGCCGACCCGAAGCGCCATCTGTATGTCCATCTGGTGCGCGGCGCGGCGGCGTTGAACGGAATCGCGATGCGCGCCGGCGACGGCGCCAAAATCACGGACGAAAGCGCGCTGACCTTCGCGGCGCCGGAAGAAGCTGAGGTTCTGCTCTTCGATCTTCCGTAACGCGCTCAATCGAGCGGCGCGGCTTTATGCCCTCATCCGCGCCGATCGACGCTTTTCATTTCAGCGAAGCGATCGCAATTTCAATCAAGCGCGCCGGCCGCGATCGGCGGTAGAATCGAACGTAATCGGACTTTCGGGAGGCCGTACGCGATGCTGACCAATCGCGCGCTCTGGATAATCGAACGGAATTTGGATCGCCAGATTACGCTAAGCGAAATTGCCGACATCTGCGGCGTATCGAAAACCCATCTAGCTCACGCTTTCGGGGCAAGCACGGGCATTTCGGTGATGCGTTATCTGCGCGGCCGGCGTTTGAGTGCAGCGGCGCAGGCGCTAGCTGACGGCGCTCCCAATATCCTCACTTTGGCGCTCGAAATCGGTTATAGCTCGCACGAAGCCTTCTCGCGAGCGTTTCATCTCCAGTTCGGTTGCACTCCCGAGA
Source organism: bacterium (assembly GCA_014896235.1). GTDB lineage: Bacteria > Desulfobacterota > Binatia > Binatales > Binataceae > JADMIL01. The sequence continues at coordinate 41,389 of JADBKU010000001.1, forward strand.
TGGTTCGGCAAACAGCAAACACGGAGGGTTTGACAATGGTCAAAGCGTTGAAGCCCAGCGAAGGAAGCGGAATAAAATTGGAAAACCCGCGATTCGTCGCCGGTCCGCCGATGCTGGCCGTCGGTCTCGCTGAACGCCATTCATTAGACACCGCGCACAATATCGCGGCGCAGTGGCAGCGCTTCATGGCGGTCTATGGTGATATCCCCGACAAGGTCAATCCGATTCCTGTGGGCGTGACGACCAACATGGATGAAGACGGCAATTTCGAATATGTATGCGCCGTCGAGGTGTCGAAGTTTCCAGCCGGACTAAGTGGCTTGGCTCAAATTCGGATTCCTGCGCAGAATTACGCCGTTTTTCTACATAGCGAGCACATCGCCCGAATCGTCGAAACTTACAGAGTGATTCTCAATGAGTGGCTCCCCGCCAATCATTGCGTCGCAGCGGATGGTCCAAGCCTCGAACGGCATCTTGAGACATTCGATCCGCGGACAGGGTTTGGCGGCGTCGAAATCTGGATTCCTCTCGCTGATGCTTCCGACTCGAATCGTTGCGAATTTGCCGCTTACGGGACGGGGGCGGCGGCGAGCAGGCCGGCGGCCTCGTCGTAACCGAGCATCAGGTTGAGATTCTGCACCGCCTGGCCGGCCGCGCCCTTGCCCAGATTGTCGATCGCCGTGATCACGCATAGCGTCTGCGAGCGCCGTTCGAGCACGGCGGCGATTTCGCAGAAATTGGTCGCGCGGACGTTTTTCAATTCCGGCAGTTCGCCCGGCTTGAGCAGGCGGATGAAGCGCGACTTGGCGAAGCTCGCCTCGAACGCGTCGCGCACGTCCTGTTCGGTCGTTCCGGAGCGGGGACGCATGAAGATCGAGCTCAGGATGCCGCGCGTCACCGGCAAAAGATGCGGCACGAACATCACGGCGACCTCGCGGCCGAGGGTCGCGCCGATCTCCTGTTCCATCTCGGGCGTATGGCGATGGTTGCCGATCTTGTAGGCGCGGAAATTCTCGTTGACCTCGGCGAAAAGCTGCTCGATCGAAGCTTGCCGCCGCGCGCCGGTCGTGCCCGATTTCGCGTCGATCACAATCGAGGCGGGATCGATCAGGTCGCGCTTGATCAGCGGCAGCAGTCCCAGCAGCGCGCCCGTCGGATAGCATCCGGGATTCGCGACGAGGCGCGCCTCGCGCAGTTCGCGGCGATGGAATTCACTGAGGCCGTAAACCGCCTCCTTGAGCATCGCAGGCGCGGGATGCTCGGCGCCGTAGGTCTGGCGATAGGCGGCGGGATCCTTGAGGCGGAAGTCGGCCGATACGTCGATCGCTTTGATTCCCGCCTGCACGAGGTCGGCGAGAATCGGCGCGCCGACCCGCTCCGGCAGGCAGGAGATGACGATCTCAGCGCGGCCGCGAATCAGATCGGCGCGCAGTTCCTCGAACGGCGGCAGATCGATTCCGGCCATGTGCCGGTAAACCTCGGCGACTTCGCGGCCGGCGTAATGCTCGGAGGTCAGGACGGCCAATTCGACGAATGGATGGCCGGCGAGGATACGCACCGCTTCAATTCCGGAATAGCCGGACGCACCCAACACCGCTACTCTAACCCTGTCGTGCGAAGCCATCAGGGGTCCCGAGGCGCCTCCTTGAGAATTAATGTCGGTTTAATCGCAATATCACGTAAGCGGACGGGTGGCCAGTCGCGCCGCCGGATCAATCAACAGATTTTCGCGCGTCAAATCGAAACGGCAACGGCGTCCGCCGGAGCGCCGGATGGACGCCGCTGCCATGTTTTCGCGCGCCGCTTTAGCGCTTGGAGTATTGAGGACGCTTGCGCGCCTTGTGATGGCCGTACTTCTTGCGCTCGACCTCGCGCGGATCGCGGGTGAGCATCCCGTTCTTCCGCAACGCCGGGCGCATCGCTTCGGAAACTGCGACCAACGCGCGCGAGATGCCGTGGCGGACGGCGTCGGCCTGCGCCGACGAGCCGCCGCCGCGGACGCTGACAATCGCGTCGTACTGGCCGCGGGTTTCGGTGATTTCGAACGGCTCCAGAATCCGCATCCGCGCGGTGTCGCGCGGAAAATAATCTTCGAGCGAGCGATCGTTTACGGTCACCGTGCCGGAGCCGGGGCGCAGGCGCACGCTCGCGACCGCGGTTTTGCGCCGGCCGGTGGTGCGAATGACGTTGGTCTTTTCTGCCATCTTGCTGACGTATAGCGCGAATCGCGCGGTTTACAGGCTGATTTCCTGTGGTTGCTGCGCGGCGTGCGGATGCTCGCCGCCGCGGTAAACCTTGAGCTTGGTGAAGAGCCGCCGGCCCAACCGGTTCTTCGGCAGCATCCCATGCACGGCCATCTCGACCAGCCGCTCCGGATTGGTCTCGAGCAGTTTCCCGGCGGTGGTCGTGCGAATTCCGCCGGGATAGCCGGTATGCCGGTGATAAACCTTGTCGGTCGCCTTCGCGCCGGTCAATTTGACTTTGGCCGCGTTGATTACGACGACAAAATCGCCGGCGTCCTGATTCGGCGTGAAATCCGGGCGATGCTTGCCGCGCAGCACGCTGGCGGCGCGCGCCGCGACCCGCCCGAGGGAGCGGCCATCGGCGTCGATAATGACCCAGTGGCGCGCCCGCAGCGCCGCCTCGCGCGATACGCTCCTGGTTTGTTCGGTCAGCTTCAAGTTACCTGCACCTGCCGACTTCGTGGATCGCGCCGGTCCGATGCGACCATGCGAGCGCGCCACGTTCAAAATTGTTGGCGGGGCCGATGGGATTTGAACCCACGACTTCCGACGTGACAGGCCGGCGTTCTAACCGGGCTGAACTACGACCCCGCCGAAACTGATATTTGTACATGCCGGGCGCGTCCGGCACAAGGGCGCGGCGCCGAATCGCCGCACGCCGCCGCCCATGTCGGCGACCGCGCGAACGCCAATGATGCCGTCCAGGATCGCCTGACGCAAGATTACCTTCTAACGGCCGAGCAAGCCGTAAACATCGACGGAATTCTGAGTGCCGATGTAGACGCGTCCGTCCGCGACCATCGGGGTGGTGAATTTCACCGCCGGCCCGGCGATATCGCGCTTGCCCGCCAATTCGCTGTCGTACAGCTCATTCAAGTTCGTTGCGTCGTAGGCGTACAGGACGGCCGGACCGCCCGACAGGAACTGATCGATCTGAATCGCCCATACGATGCCGTTTTTAAGCCCGTTGGACGAGACCGACGGAACCACGCCCGGATAGCCGAAAGCGTTTCCCGTGGTCATCTCGCCATCGACGTTGAATTGCCCTTTGACCAAAGGAAAGGCGAGCAATGGCCGATTTTGCGGACCAAAGTAGAACGTATTGTTGAAAAATGCGCCGGGCGTGTATGTCATCCCGAGCATCGACGGCACTTCCTGCACGATTTGCGAATCGTCGTCGGGGTTGTAACGGCCCAGGTTGTCGCGATCGAGCAGATAAACGGTGCCGACCTTCGCGACGAAAGCAGATGCGGTCCGGTTTGCTGGTCAGGCAAAACGATCGTGCCGGTGGGGCCGAAATCGAGATCGCTTTCGCTGAATTCGTTCTGCTCGTACGGGGTGAAGAAATCCGTCACACGAAACCGGCGCAGCCCCTTGACGGTCGTTTCGGCCAGCTTGATTACGCTGTCGCCGTAATCGGGGCCGCCGGTATCGGCGTCGAACGTGCCGTTGCCCGAGGAGACATAGATACTGCCCGAGGCGTCCGCGGCAGGCCCATTGGCGCCCTGCCAGATGCCGCCTTCGGCGCCGTTCGGCGTGTCGTTGAAGACGTCGGTCAACGCGAGCGTTTTCGCGTCGTATCCGAGCACCCATCCATGGAAAGGAGGATGGTCGCCGTGGGAAGCGAAGGCGATGTAAATTTTTCCGCCGATTTCCGCCAGCGCCGCGCGTTGATTTTCGCGCAGAGCGTTGAAAGGGATAATGCCGTTCGACGCAGCGCCGGCGCCGCTGCCGGCGACGGTAGGCGCGATAATTTGCGGCGAACCGGGCCGTTCCGCGCCGGTCGCGATATCGAGCGCGTGCAGGCGCTGCACGTAGAGGCCCAACTCCTGCGTCTTGGCGACGACATAAATCGTGCCCGACGGGTCGATGACGGGCGTGCTGGTGATGCCGATTTCCGGACGAATGTCTTTGGTGCCGACTGCGTCAGAGGCGACGGTCGTTACGCCGGCTTCCGGATCGATGAAGCTGCGATGCCACAATGGCGCCGGATCGCGTCCGGACGCGTCGAAGGCGTACACGCTATCATGTTCGGTGGCGACGTAAACCACGTTATGAACGCCTTTGCCGGGTATTTCGACGTTCCTGACATACAGCGGCTGGGCATAGACGTAGCCGTCCACCGGCAGTCTGCCGATTTTGCCGAACGTCGCCGGATTCACATTGGCTGGCGTTAGCGTCGATTCGTTCGTATTAGCGCCGGTACGGCCATTGTCATAATGATAGGTAAAGACGCCGGAATACGTGGCCGATGGCGCCATTTGATGTACGGCGGCGGCTGCCGGTTCCGAAGTCGCGGCGAGCGGCGTAAAGCAGGTTAAGATGAAAAGAACCCGGATGAGGCGTGTCGGAATGCGCATTTATTCGATTCGAGATGTTTTAGTGATCGCAGGGTTGGCGCAACGATTCAACTGGCTTGGCGCGCTTCGTTTGTTGCGGTGAATGATGGAGAGATCATTGGACCAGGATAAGAAGCTGGGAAGTTCCGCACGAGCTGGAAAATCGGCTTGGCGTCCGCCGCGCCCGCGTTGGATTCCGTGGCTTGCGGCGGGAGTCTGCGTCGCCGCCATTCTAACCCTGGGATCGCCGCTTTTTTCATATGTGCGCACCGGCGAGATGATCGGACCGATCCTCGCCGCGATTATGCCCGGCGACGGGCCGGGCGCGCTCGCCCACTGGCATATCCTGATTCGCTGGAGCGCGCATTTCATCGAATACGCCGTGCTTTATCTTGCTCTCGCGCTCGGGCCGATGCGAGGGCGGCCGCTGCTCGCTTTTAGCGCGTGCCTGCTGATCGCCGCGCTCGACGAGAGCCTGCAATTATTGACGGTTTCACGCAGCGGAAGGTTAGCTGACGTCGCCTTGGATATGACTGGGCCCGCAGCGATACTGATGCTGGCGCTGCCGTACTGGGAAAATCGCGCGTGGCGCCGGACCGCTCCGCCCGCGCGCGGCGCGCAAGCGCCGGCGAAAACCGCGCGCCGCGCGGGCCGCGCTTGATATGCGCCGCCGCGATGTGGTGCAATCTTTGACCGTCGCGTTGCGGGAAGATTTTGTCGCCTGCGACGCGGCGGCGTCAGGGAGACCATCATGGCCGATAATTTCAGAAGCAAGCTGATCACCCACGGCGTGCAGCGTTCGCCGAACCGCGCGATGCTGCGCGCGGTCGGGTTTGGCGACGACGACTTCACCAAGCCGATCATCGGAATCGCCAACGCCTACAGCACGATCACTCCGTGCAACATGAGCCTTGACGTGCTGGCCCGGCGCGCCGAGGACGCCGCGCGCGCCGCCGGCGCGATGCCGCAGGTGTTCGGCACGATTACCGTCAGCGACGGAATCGCGATGGGCACCGAAGGCATGAAGTATTCGCTGGTCTCGCGCGAAGTTATCGCCGATTCGATCGAAACCGCAACCAACGCGCAGGCGATGGACGGCGTGGTCACGATCGGGGGCTGCGACAAGAACATGCCTGGCGCGATGATCGCGATCGCGCGAATGAATATTCCGTCGATTTTCGTTTACGGCGGCACGATCAAGCCCGGCCATTACAACGGACGCGACCTGACCATCGTCAGCGCCTTCGAGGCGGTCGGCCAATACAGCGCCCATGCGATCGACGAGAAAGAACTGATCGAGGTCGAGCGCCGCGCCTGTCCGGGCGCGGGATCGTGCGGCGGAATGTACACCGCCAACACGATGTCCTCGGCGATCGAGGCGATGGGGATGAGCCTGCCGTATTCCTCGACGATGTCGGCGATCGACGCCGAGAAGGCCGAGAGCGCGGCGCAATCGGCCGAGGCCGTCGTCAACGCCGTGCGGCGCCGGCTGCTGCCGCGCCAGATCATGACGCGCAAAGCGTTCGAGAACGCGATCGCCGTCGTGATGGCGGTGGGCGGTTCGACCAACGCGGTGCTGCATCTGCTGGCGATCGCCCACGCCGCCGAAGTGCCGCTGACGATCGACGATTTCGAAACAATTCGCCAGCGCGTGCCGGTGCTTTGCGACCTGAAGCCCTCCGGGCGCTACGTCGCGACGGACCTGCATCGCGTGGGCGGCATCCCGCAGGTCATGAAGATGCTGCTCAATCACGGCCTGCTCCATGGCGACGAGATGACCATCACCGGCCGCACGATCGCGCAGACGCTGGCCGAAGTTCCCGACGCGCCGCGCAAGGACCAGGACGTGATTCGGCAGTGGAACGAGCCGCTCTATCCGCAAGGCCATCTCGCGATTCTGCGCGGCAATCTCGCGACCGAAGGCGCGGTCGCCAAAATCACCGGCATCAAGCACCGCGAAATCACCGGTCCGGCGCGCGTCTTCGAGTGCGAGGAGGACTGCCTGACGGCGATTCTCGCGGGCAAAATCAAAAAGGGCGACGTGCTGGTAATCCGTTACGAAGGGCCGAAGGGCGGTCCGGGGATGCGCGAGATGCTGTCGCCGACCTCGGCGATAATCGGCGCCGGACTCGGCGATTCGGTTGGCCTTATCACCGACGGCCGTTTCTCAGGCGGGACCTATGGTCTGGTGGTCGGTCACGTTGCGCCGGAAGCGCAGGTCGGCGGCCTGATCGCGCTCGTGCATGAAGGTGATTCGATTACGATCGACAGCGTCAAGCGGGTGCTTCAACTGAACGTGCCGGACGACGAAATCGCGCGGCGCCGCGCCGCATGGCAGCCGCCGAAGCCGCGCTACACCCGCGGCGTGCTGGCGAAATATGCCGCGCAAGTTTCGTCGAGCAGCCTTGGCGCCGTCACCGACTGACGCGAACGCCGCCGGCGCGCTCAACAAATCCGGCGCTTGATCTGTTCGCGCACCAGTTCATGCGCGACGCGCAGCAGATTCTGCGCCTCCGCGGACAGCGACAGATACTCGCTTGCACTGACGCCCCGGAAAGCTATTCCAGACGCGCCGGCCGCCAGCACAAGGATTTCGCCGCATCCGCGGCAGATGCTGACCAGATTTTCGGCGGGAGCGCCGCTTCCAGCGAGATTTTCCCGCTCAGCGAGATCGGTCGCGCAGATTGGACAGGTGGTCAGGACCGGCGACCTGCCGCCGAGCGAATTGAAAGACCCGCCAAACATCACAACTCCCCCTTTACGACGTTCCCGATCATGACCGCAAGTCTCCAAAATTGGCCACCGCGCCGTTCGTGAAACGCCGCCGCGTTGATTTAATCGAAGCGCATAACGGGATGGAAGGGGTTTGTGGTGCGAGGCGCCTAAGGCCCCGGGTTTTTAACCATATCCGAATCGCGTCCGCCGCGGGGCCGATTCTGCTATAGAATTTGATCGAGCGGTCGAACGGCGTATCGGCGCAAAGCGGGCGGGATACGAGGCGCGATGAGGCGTTAAGACGTGAAGGCGGGCCAAGACTTTCATAATCTCTATAATCACGATTTTATTCGCGCGGCTGTGGCGATCCCGGCCGTGCGCGTGGCCGATCCTTCTTTCAATGCGGCGCGGACCATCGAGCTGATGAAACGGGCGGCTGAAAAGAAGGCGCTGGTCGTCCTGTTTCCGGAATTGGGGCTTTCCGCCTACACCTGCGACGATTTGTTTCATCAGCGCGCGCTCCTCGACGGATGTATCGACGGGCTTGCGCGAATACTCGATGCGTCGCGCGATCTTCCAATCGTCGTTGTGGTTGGGATGCCGCTCGTGGTCGACAATCTGCTTTTCAACTGCGCGGTGGTGTTGAAGCGCGGGCGGATTCTCGGCGTTTCGCCCAAGAGTTACCCGCCGAATTACCGCGAATTTTACGAGCTTCGCCAGTTCCATCCGGGCGGCAACGCGAGCCGCGCGGAAATCGAGCTGGCTGGACAGCGCGGCGTGCCGTTCGGCGCCAAGTTGATCTTTGCGGCCAGCGATCCGCGAGATTTCGCCTTTCACGTCGAAATTTGCGAGGACCTGTGGACGCCGATTCCGCCGTCTTCTTACGCCGCGATGGCGGGCGCGACCGTGCTGCTCAATCTTTCCGCGTCGAATATCACCGTTGGCAAGGCCGATTACCGGCGCGAGCTGGTGAGCGGGCAATCCGCGCGATGCCTTGCGGCGTACCTTTATTCGGCCGCGGGCGCGGGCGAATCGACGACCGATTTGGCCTGGGACGGGCACGCGCTGATTTGCGAGAACGGCAACATCATCGCCGAGTCCGAACGCTTCCATTACGGCCCGCAATTGATCTGCTCCGAAATCGACCTGGAGCGGCTGGGGCAGGAGCGGATGCGCCAGACCAGTTTCGGCTATGCGGCCGCCGCCGCGCGCGCCGAGTTGGCGGGCTTCCGGCGGATCGAGTTCGACGCGGAGCCGCCGCGCACCGGCGAACTGATGCTCGAGCGGCGCTACGAGCGGTTTCCTTATGTGCCGTCGGATCCGGCGCGGCGGGGCGAGCGCTGCGCGGAAGTTTATGAAATTCAGGTCCAGGGGCTGGCGACGCGCCTCAAGGCGAGCGGAATCGAGCGGCTGGTAATCGGAATTTCCGGCGGCATCGATTCGACCCACGCATTGCTGGTCTGCGCACAGGCGCTCGACCGGCTGGGGCTGCCGCGACGCAATCTATTGGCCTACACGATGCCCGGTTTCGCGACCAGCGCGCGCACGCTGGCGCAGGCGCGCCGCCTGATGGCGGCGATCGAGTGCGAACCGCATGAACTGGATATCCGGCCGAGCGCGATACAGATGCTCAAGGATATCGGCCATCCCTATGGCGACGGTCATGAGCAGTATGACGTCACCTTCGAGAACGTGCAGGCGGGCGAACGCACCAGCCATCTCTTTCGCCTCGCGAACCATCATCGGGCGCTGGTGGTTGGCACGGGAGATTTGAGCGAGCTGGCGCTGGGATGGTGCACCTACGGCGTCGGCGATCACATGTCGCATTACGCGGTCAATGCGAGCGTGCCGAAAACGTTGATCCAGCACGTGATTCGATGGGTCGCCGACACGGCGCGGTTCGGCGCCGAAGCGAGCGGCATCCTGCGTGAAATCCTCGCGACCGAGATCAGTCCGGAACTGGTGCCGTCGCGCGCTGGCGCCGCAGGTCCGGAACAGGCGACTGAGGCGATCGTCGGTCCCTACGAATTGCAGGATTTCAATCTCTACTACACCGTGCGCTTCGGCTATCCGCCGCCGAAGATCGCGTTTATCGCGTGGTCGGCGTGGCGCGATCGCGCGCTGGGCGGATGGCCCGATATTCCGCAGGAGCGGCGCAATCAATACAGCCTCGCCGAAATCAAAGGCCATCTGCGGAGCTTTCTTTACCGCTTCTTCAAGCTGAGCCAGTTCAAGCGCAGTTGTATCCCGAACGCGCCGAAAGTCGGATCGGGCGGATCGTTGTCGCCGCGCGGCGATTGGCGCGCGCCCAGCGACAGCGAAGCCGCCGCGTGGATGGCGGAGTTGGATCTGATCCCCGATCGCTAGGGAAGTTCCGCACAAGAACCGCGTGTCGGAAGCGCGCGCGACTCCCGCATCGTCAATTACGGGCGTGACTGCCGCGGCGTCATTCGCGGGCTTGACCCGCGAATCCATAGCGCTGGATGCCCGGGTCAAGCCCGGGCATGACTAATAAGAGGAACTCGCAAAATAGACGGATGCCGGGGCCTGACGATTAAGAGGGACTCGCATCGAGTTGCGCGATCGCGGTTGCGATTTGATTCGCCAGGTCCTCAAGATCGGCGCTGAGCGCGGCGGCCGCCGCTTCCATCGAACCGTTCGCCGCGGCGGCGGCGAAGCGCGCATCGCGCGTCATCAGGATTTGGCGGCTTTGGCCGTCGCGAATCGTCCAGCGCGCCGCCAGCTCGGTGGAATCGGCGCCGGTGCGCTCGAAGCGTTCGAAATCAACCTCGATCTGGTAGCGGACGTGGACGGTGGGATACCACGGAAAATTCACGATCTGCGCGTTGGGCAGGCGTGAAGCAAGCTCGCGCGCCAGCACGTCGCGCACGTTGGCGTCGAGCGATTCCGCCCAGCGGTCGGCGGGAGACAGTTCGATGCGGTTGGGCGCGATGCGGGTGACGATCTGCGCTTGATCGAGATAACCCGGCAATTTGATCGGGCCGAGGCCGAGGGCAAGCGCGGCGGGCGAAGCGATCGGCGCCGGCGCCGCGTCCGCGGTCAAAAGGTAGAAGCGCGCGCGATCGGGCCGCGGCGAAAGAATCGAGCATCCGGCGGCCAGCGCCGCGATCGCGATCGGCAGGACGCTTGAGGGGCGAAAGCGGTTCACTGGCCGGCCTGCTTGTAGCTGCGGCCGCGCACGATCGCGTCGGGATTCCGATTGAGATAATCGGCGAGGCGGCGCACCGAGCGCGCCGCTTCGGCCAGTTGCAGCAGCGTTTGATTGGTCTGGTAGAGCAGGGGGCCGTCGGGCGCGAGGGTGTCGTTGACCCGCCTCATCATCAGTTGCGTGGTTTGCAGAGTGGCGTCGGTGTTGCGCGCGGTAAGCTGGACGCTCTTGCTCATCGGGCCGATCTGTTGATTCATGTTCGCGGTGAGTTGCTGGATTTCGTTGGCGGCGCGATTAAGGCTCTGGCCGGTTTCCTGGAGCGAGGAAATAGCCGAGCGCAACTGGGTGGAATTCGCCAGATCGCGCACGGCGGCAAGCGTCTGGGTGGCGGTATTGACGAGCTGGTCGAGTTGAATCCGGTCGATTTGGCCGATCAGGCGCGTGGCCGCGTTTTGCGCCTGCTGAAATGTGGTGGGCAGCGTCGGAATTTCCTCGTAGCCGGAGTTGGGCGGCAGCACGAGCCGGCTCGGCGCACCCGGATGGATGTCGAGGTCGATGTAGAGCATCCCGGTGAGCAGGCTGTCGATCGCGAGCTGCGCGCGCAGGCCGCGGGCGATCGCCAGCTTCATCCGTTTCGGATCGCCGAGGTCGATATTGGTCAGGCCGCGGCTCTCCATCCGGGATTCGTTGATTTCGATGATCACCGGTATGCGGATGACGCTGGAGGTGCGGAGGTTCGCGGTCTGGTGGCCAACGTCGAGGCTGAGCAGGATGCTTTTGACCTCGCCGATTCTGACGCCCTTGAATTTCACCGCCGCGCCGGTGCGCAAGCCGTTGACGCTGCCGTCGAAGAAACAGACGTACTGGCGGGTTTTGCGAAACAACTGGCCGGAACCGAGCACCGCGACCGCGATCACGGCGATCGCAAGGGCGCCGAGCACGAAGGCCCCGACTTTGCGTGGACTGGTTCGTTTAGCCATTTTTAGGCGCGGTCTCCAAAAGCGATGCGCTGCGGGTCAGAAACTGGCGCACGCGGGGATTGTCAGAATGATCGCGCAATTCACGCGGATTGCCGAGCGCGCCCAGCGTGCGCGTCTCCGCGTCCAGGAAGATGCTGTTGTCGCCGATTGTGAAAATGCTCGCCAGCTCGTGCGTGACGACGACGATCGTGGCGCCAAGGCTGTCGCGCAGTTCGAGAATGAGTTCGTCGAGCAGGCGCGAGGTCACCGGATCGAGGCCGGCCGACGGTTCGTCGAGAAACAGCACGGCCGGATCGAGCGCAATGGCGCGGGCGAGGCCGGCGCGTTTCTGCATGCCGCCGCTAATCTGGTTCGGATAGTAATCCTCGAAACCCCTGAGTCCGACCAGCGCCAGCTTGAGCGCGGCGATTTGGCGAATTTCGCCGGGCGCGAGATCGGTGAATTCGCCGAGCGGCAGGCCGACGTTTTCCGCCAGGGTCATCGAGCTCCACAGCGCGCCGCCCTGATAGAGCACGCCGAACCGCCGCAGCATCGCCTCGCGGGCTTCCGTGTCGGCGGCGGTGAAGTTCTGGCCGTCATAATAAACCGCGCCGGCCGCCGGCTCGATCAGTCCGATCAGATGGCGGAGCAGGGTGCTTTTGCCGCATCCCGAACCGCCCATCACGATGAAGATTTCGCCGTGCCGCACCGTGAAATTCAGATCGCGCATCAGCACAAAGTTGCCGAACGCCATGGTCAGATCGCGCACTTCGATATGAACCGGGCGCTCCGCCGCGCGCGGCGCGGGATTTGCGGGAGTGGCTGCCTGATTGGACATTTTCGGCGGATTCTAAATGTCAAGTATATGGAATAGCACCGCGAAAACGCCGCATGCGACGACAATCGCGACGATGCTCTCGACCACGGCGCGGGTCGCCGCGTCGCCGACGGCCGACGAACTGTTGCCGCATCGGAACCCTTCGTAACATCCGGCGAGCGCGATCAGGACGCCGTACACGACGCTTTTGACCAGGCCGCCGATCAAGGTCGCGGTGAGAATCGCGGCGGAACTTTCCCGCAGATAGGTGTTCAACGACAGGCCGAGCATCGTGAATCCGACCGTTGCGCCGCCGAGGATGCCGACCAAATCGGAATAGAGGCAAAGCAGCGGCATCATCAGGACGAGCGCGACGATGCGCGGCGCGGTGAGGAACTCCATCGGCGGAATTCCCATGGTCGCGAGCGCGTCGATTTCCTGCGTCACCTTCATCGTGCCCAGCCGGGCGGCGAAAGCGGCGCCGGTGCGGCCGGACATGATTATGCCGGTCATCATCGCGCCCATCTCGCGCACCATCCCGATCGCGACGAGGTCGGCGACGTAAATCGCGGCGCCGAACTGCTGCAATTGAATCGCGCCCATGAAGGCGAGGATCACGCCGACGAGGTAGCTGATCAGCGTGACGATGCCGAGCGCGTTGGCGCCGCAATCCTGGATTGCTTCGAGCAGATCGGAGCGGCGAAAACGCGCGCGCCCGACGCACATCCGGCCGAGCGCGATTGCCGCTTCGCCCAGGAATTCAAGGAAGTCGCTGAAGCCGGCGAATCTTTCCAGCGCCGCCGCGCCGACGCGGTCGAGCAAGGCTGGCCGGCTGGCGGCGGCGCGGGCGTCGCGTTTTTCGGGTACGGCCTGCGCCAATGCGATCATCCGGACCAGTCCGTCGGGCAGGGCGACGCGTTCGATCGCGATTTTGCTGGCGCGGCAATATTCCTCCAGATGGAGGACGAAGCTGACGAGGCTCGAATCCCATCGGCCTAACGCCGCCGCGTCAAGGCATATCGCGCGCGCGCCGGCGGCCTCGATCTCGCGTTCGACCGGCGCCGTCGCGGGCATGCCGTGACGAAGGCGCCAATCGCCGCCGATACGCACCACCGCGGCGCCCGAATTGTCGCGTTCGACGGCGACGCTGGGTGCGGACGAAGCCGGCGCAGTCATCCGGAAACGTCGCCCTCCTGATGCCATTGGGCGAGCCGTCCAGTGAGCGTTTCGGCCCAATACTCGATGGCGGCGCGCGTATCGTTCCAATTCCATTGGGCCGCTGGTTTGGTCGTGCCGCCGCCAATCCGCTGGTCGATCCAAACGAGCAGCGGCGCGCCCGTCGTCGAGTCGGTGATTTCGCCGTCGCTCGCGGCGATTCCGGCAAACGCGTAGGTTGCGGGCGAAAGCTCGGCCACGGCGCGTTCGAGGCGGTAGTCCGGCAAAGGCGACGAAACCGAGCGGAGACCGGTCGCCGCGCCGCCGCGCGCCACGATGGCGATTTTCAGCCGCATCACGTCCGGGCCGGGCGAATCGGTGATGACGAATTGGCGCGCCAGATGGCGCCGCAGCACTTCATACATATAGTCGCAAAGAACGATTTGATCTTCAGGAGACACCTGGCCCGCGAAATTGCCGTCCCATGAGGTTACCGGAGCGAGCATCACCCGCGAATATCGCGGCCAATCGGCGTTGGGATTGGCGTAATAGCTCATCGCGGCGCCTTCAGGGCCTTGATGCATCCGTACGGCATCGGAAGCGGCGAGCGGCGGTGGAGGCGCGATCACGTAGTGCGGATCGGCCGGATCGGCGACCGGACCGCATCCGACGGCGGCCACCGCGGCAATCAACATCGCGAATCGGCGGATGCGGATATCGGAGGTCGTCCCGCGCATCATTCAATTCGCGGCGGATGACGACGCCTGCGGCCTGTCGGTTGGCCGTTCCGAATCCGGCGAAGCGGCGGGACGATCCTCGGGACGTTCGTCCGTGGAAAAGCCGAGTTCATTGCGGACCATGATGAAATGAGCGATGGCCGAGCGCGTGATGAGTCCGATCAGCCGGCCGTTTTCGATCACCAGGAGCCGGCCTGTTTCCGCCTCTGACATTTGACGCAACGCTTGCGCGAGAGTGGCGTCGGGGCCGATTTCGAGCGCTTGATTGATCGGCTTCATCACCTCCGCGACACGCTTGGCGGCGCGCTCGGCCGCCGGGCAGTCGCGAATTTGCGCGATCGCGAGCATCCCCACGGGACGGCCATCTTCGACCACCGGAAATCCGGTGTAGCCGTGATGGGCGAAATGTTCGTTCACTGCAGCAGCTACGGTAGTTCCAGCGTCAATCACCTCCGGATCGCGGACCATCAGATCGCGTACCCGGGCGCCGCCGAGCACTTGCTCCATGATGATTCCCTGATAGCTCGACGATGCCGCGCCTTTGAGGAAGAGCGCGATAAAGATCAGCCACAAGCCGCCGACCAGCGCGCCCGCAAAAATCTCGAGCGCGCCAAGCGCGATCAGGCCCCACGCGATCCGCGGCCCCAATCCGCGGCGCGCGCGGTCGCACGCCGAAAATCTCCCGTGCGCGCCCAAACTGCGGCGCGCAGAATTCTGCCTCCATCCAGCGGGAATCCCGGCAACAGATTGAACAGTCCCAGCGCGATATTGATGAAGCCGAGATAGTCGAAGACCGAAGCCCACATCGGATGGCCATGGCGGAATCCGAGCAAAGTCGGAATCCAAAAGAAGAACACGCCGAGCACGAAACTCGTCAACGGTCCCGCCGCCGCGATTTTCAGCTCGGCGTTGGCGTCGGTCGGTTCGTGGCCAAGATGAGCCATTCCGCCAAAGATGAACAATGAGATGCGCTTGACCGGCTGGCCCAGGGAATTGCCAACTATCGCATGCGAAAGCTCGTGAATAACTATGGAAGCGAAAAAAAGGAATGTGCCGACGATGCCGACAATCCAGTATTCGGAAGTCGGATAGCCGGGATGAACCTCAGGAAAATAGCCGGCCGAAAGGCTCCACAACACCAGGACGAAAATAACCAGCCATGAGTAATCAATGGCGATTTGTACGCCCGCAATCTTGAAAAGATCGAATTCCTGCCGGTTTTTTCGGTCCATCTGATGCTTCTCCAGTCCAGAGCGACAAGATCGCGGTTTGAGGCGGCGTCAAATCTTCGATATGAACTGATGCCGCGCCCGCTCTGTAAAATGATGCCTGAACGCTGGCGAAGGGTCTATGCAAAGCCAGCGGCGCGGAGTCAGCGCCGCGCTCCGGATTCCGTGCCGCTGTCAGCGGAGCGCAATGCCTGCCGAATACTGGCGAAACGGCCTACGGCGATGTTTCGGGCGATGGACTGGGCGACGGCGCCTGTTTCAAAGTTTTGATGAACTCAAGATGGAGCGTCATCACGCCCGCGGCGACATTCAGGCCCTTGTTGCCCTCGATGCTCAGCGGTTGAAGCGTGATGGATTTCTCCGAGCCGCCAACCAGAATCTGAAAGCCGCCGCCGATGCCCAGTGTCGCGCTGCCGGCCACGCCCGCATAGTCGCCGGCGAGAGAGCCGGGGCCGAGATGCGTGCTCTGGCTGTACACGCCCCAGAGCATCACCGCAGAAGAGAGATAACCGATATCGGCGCCGTATTTGTCGATGCGTCCTTTGTATTCATCAGTGCGTCCATCGACGGTCGCGTACGTGCAAACGACGTCGCGGGTAGAACCGAAGACGAAGCCGAAGCCGCTGGCGACGTTGCAGGTTAGAAATCCCGCCGAAGGCTTCGTTTGCGGGGCTTTAAGCCGCTGTGCTGCGGCGGCGGCGGGGAACTGGAGCATTCCTATCGCCATCGCCGCAGCCGTCGCGATGCAGCGCAAGGAAAGCGGCGCACTGGGGGCGTGCCGGCGCCGCCGTCGGCGCTGCCGCGTCGTGCGATTCAACTTGCCGCCGGCGCGAAAAACGCGATCGTTCGCGCTTCGATGCTTTCGCGCGGCGCCGCGCCGGGCGGGGTTGCCGGATCTTCGAACGCCGAATGGGCGGTGTAGCGCGCGCGATTCGGGTCGGAATCGAAGCATTTGAGCAACAAAACTTCGTCCGGCCGCATCCGCGAGAAGTAATACCATCGATGGCGCGGGCTGTAGCGCACCGAATAAACTTCGCCGACGCGGTCGCGATAGACGAGGTCAGTGGCGATAAAATCGCTCTGCGTCATGCTGCGCGCGTCGCAAACCGCCAGCGCCGATTGCTCGACTGGGCCGCGTATTGGACGCCATACGTTGATAAAGACATATCTATGCCGCAGCAGCCGCTCCGCTTCCGCATCGCCGCAAAGTTCGCGCACGCGCTGCGGTCCCGATTTCAAAGTGTAGTCGTTATGGGCGAAACGCACCGGCTCTCGAACGCCATATTTGGCGCGCGCCTCTTTCGATCCGTTGCGCACGTTGTGATCGAAGACCAGAACGCGGGTTGCGCCGAGAATCTCGCGCACCAGCCGCTCCATTTCGGGATAATAGACGCGCTTGACTTCGTTTTCGTCGTAAAAGTTGCCGACAGCGCTTCGATGACCGGTTAGCATGAAGCCTTCGACGTCGAGCGACGGCTGGAAGCCGGCCGTGCGTCCGTCGATGATCGTAACTTCGTGTTTGACGGTGCGGCCGGTTCGCGCGGGGGTTCCGGGCGGCGGTTCGAAAGTATAGTTGACCGGCTTTTCGGACATGTCGTCGAGATAATTGAGAATGCCCTGAACCTGTTCCATCGCACGCTCCGTGTCCGGCGTTCGCCTGCCGGCTCGATTCAAGATTCTATAGCCCGTTTCGGCCCAAAGGAAAATCCGCGGCGTCGCCGCGCCGTATTTTGGTTCGCGTCGGGATGCCGATCTGGAGTTGCTGTCGACAATTCGAGCGAGAGGGGGTTGCTTTGCTGGCGGCGGAATAGCAAAAAATTACTGGCGGATCGAGTCGCCATCATGAACCGTAGTTTGCTCTCGTGGTTGCGAGCGATCGCCGCGCGGCGAGCAGCCGGACATCCAGAATAACGCCGTCATGGCCGTACCTTCAGTTTCGGAGAACAACCGCCAGCTTTTCATCCGGCTGATCGACCACCATATTCGCTTCACGCTCGCGAAACGGCGGATCCAGCTTGGCAGGCATGACTGGTACCGGGTCGCGGCGCTCGCGGTGCGTGATCTTCTGGTCGAGAAGATGCTGGATACGCAGGTGCGTTTCGAGCGCGCCAATCGCAAAAAGGTCTGTTACCTGTCGCTGGAATTTCTGATCGGCCGTTCGCTCGAGAACAATCTTCTGAATCTCGGGATCATCGAGGACTGCCGTAATTTTCTGGGTGAAAACGGCGTCGATCTGCAACTCCTTTTCGACGAAGAGCCCGACGCCGCGCTCGGCAACGGCGGCCTCGGCCGCCTGGCCGCCTGCTTTCTCGATTCGCTCGCGACGCTGAATCTGCCTGGCTACGGCTACGGAATCAATTACGAATTCGGCTTGTTTAGGCAGGAGATTCGCGACGGCTATCAGGTTGAGCGTCCCGACAGTTGGCAGCGCGAAAGCTCGCCGTGGCTGGTGCCGCGTCCGGAAGAGGCCTGTTTGATTCCAGTTTACGGCCGTATCGAACACCGGATCGACCGCGAGGGCAAGTACAATCCCGCATGGGTTGACTGGCGGCTGCTCGCCGGCGTGCCGTCGGATCTGCCGATCGTCGGTTACGGCGGCGAGACGGTCAATTACGTGCGGCTTTACTCCGCCGGCGCGTCGAGCGAATTCGACATGCAGATTTTCAACGCCGGCGACTACATGAAGGCGGTCGAGCAAAAGATGGTTTCGGAAACCATCTCGAAAGTGCTCTATCCGTCCGACGCGGTGCAGGCGGGTCGTGAACTGCGCCTGTTGCAGGAATATTTCTTCGTCGCCTGCGCAATTCGCGATATCGTGCGCGGTTTCCTGCGCCGCGGCGAGGATCTTTTCGATTTTCCCCAGAAAATCGCGATTCAGCTCAACGACACCCATCCCTCGCTCGCGATAGCCGAATTGATGCGGCTGTTCGTTGACGAGTACGATTTGCGCTGGGAAATGGCGTGGGAGCTGACGCGCTCCGCCGTCGCCTACACCAATCACACCTTGCTGCCCGAGGCGCTCGAGCGCTGGCCGCTGTCATTACTTGAGCGCGTCGTGCCGCGCCATCTGCAGATTATCCAGGAAATCAACCGCCGCTTTTTGGCCGAGATTCAAACCGTATGGCCGGAAGATCCTGAGCGTGCGCGGCGGATGTCGATTATCGAGGATGGACATGAGCCGCAGGCGCGGATGGCGCATCTGGCGATCGTCGGCAGCCATTCGGTCAATGGCGTTTCGGCGCTCCATTCCGAGTTGCTGAAGCGCCGCCTGCTGCCCGATTTCAACGAACTCTGGCCGCAACGGTTCAGCAACAAGACCAACGGCGTGACGCAGCGTCGGTGGCTGCTGGCGGCGAATCCGGGATTGTCGGAACTGCTGGACGAGACGGTAGGACCCGGATGGGCGACGAATCTCGATGACTTGCGCGGCCTCGAGCCGTACGCCGGGGATGCGGCGATGCAGGCGCGATTCGGCGCGATCAAGCGCGCCAACAAGGAGCGCCTCGCCAGGCTCGTCAACCGTATCGCGCACGTCGATCTCGATCCCGAGGCGATCTTCGACGTGCAGGCCAAACGCATCCATGAATACAAGCGCCAGTTGCTGATGGCGCTCGGAATCGTGCATCAGTACCTCGCCATCATCGAGGACGGCGCCGAGCCGCCCGCGCCGCGCGCCTATCTGATGGCCGGCAAGGCGGCGCCGGGTTATTGGGCGGCCAAGATGATCGTCAAGCTGATCAACAATCTGGCCGAGACGATCAACAACGACAGCCGCACGCATGGGCTGATCAGAGTCGCGTTTTTGCCTGATTACAAAGTTTCGCTGGCCGAGAAAATCATTCCGGCGGCGGACATATCCGAACAGATTTCAACCGCCGGGATGGAAGCGTCGGGAACCGGCAACATGAAATTCGCGATGAACGGCGCGCTGACGATCGGCACGCTCGACGGCGCCAATATCGAAATCCGCGCGGCCGTCGGCGCGGAGAATATCTATATTTTCGGGCTGACCGCGGAACGAATCGAGGAACTCAAACTAACCGGCGCGTACCGTCCGCAGGAGTATTACGATCGCGACCCGCGCATCCGCCGCGTGCTCGACGCGCTCGCCTCGGATCGATTCTGTCCGGACGAACCGGGGCTTTTCCGATGGATTCGCGACGTGCTGCTGAATCGCGACGAATATTTCCTCTTGGCCGATTTCGCGGAATATGTCGAGACGCAGGCGGCGATGGCGAGCGATTACGTCGATCCGGAGAAATGGCGTCGCAAGTCGATTCTTAACGTCGCGCGCATCGGCTATTTTTCGAGCGATCGCACGGTCCAGGAATACAGCCGCGACATCTGGGGCCTAACCCCGGCGTGAGCTGTTCGGACATTCAATCCTCTGCGCCATACCTGCCCGGATTCCCGGCAAGGTACGGGGAAAGGGCGTAACGATGAAACGCCGCCGTCATGGAGCGCGCCGCGCCGGCGCGAACGCCCGGCGCTGTCCGCGAGCTGGGGAGCGTCCGGCTCCGGCATGTGGAAGGCGCATGCTGGTTGCGATGTTCGCGGCCGCGGCGCTGGCCGTGTGCGCGCCGGCTTGGCAGGCAAGAGCGCAAACCGCCGCGCCTGCGGCGGTTGCGTCGCCAGCGGTCACTCCGGTTGGCGCTGTGATACAGTCGCTGGCGGCTGCGGGGACACTGCCGGAGCTGCATTGGCCTGATTTTTCCGATTACCGTTCGGCCGTCGTCGAGTTCTACAGCGCCGGCGGATGGACGCCGGCGTGGACCACGGACGGCGCGCCCACTGCCGCCGCGCTCGGCATGATCGATCTTTTCCGGCAGGCGCGGCTGAAAGGGCTTAACCCCGGCGATTACGATAGCGGCTTATGGGCGGCGCGGCTTGCGCGCTTGCGCTCCGAAGGCGCGCGCGCCGCGCCCGCCGAGATCGCCCGGTTCGACGTCGCGATGACGGTATGCGCGATGCGATATCTGTCGGATTTGCATCTTGGCAGGGTGAATCCGAACGACGTGAAATTTTTTCTCGACGCCGGATCGAAGAAGCTCGATTTGGCGCAAACCCTGCGCGCGGACTTTATCGGCGCGGCGGATCCCGCCGCGATCGTCACTCAAGTCGAGCCGCCGTACGCTGAATATCAGCGTGCCGAAGTCGCGCTCGCGCACTATCTTGAACTGGCGCGCGACGGCGACGAGCCGGTCCTGCCGCCGCCGGCCGCATCGGTCCATCCGGGCGGCTCCTACCCCGCGCTCGCGCAACTCGCGGCGCGGCTGAAACTGGTCGGCGACCTTCCGGCCGATGTGAGCCTGCCCGCCGGATCCGCTCGCTACCAGGGCGCGATCGTTGACGCGGTGCGGCGTTTCCAGCGCCGGCACGGTCTCGCGACCGATGGCGTGCTGGGCAAAGCGACAATCGCCGCGCTGAACGTGCCGATGCGCGTGCGGGTCGAGGAACTCGGCTACACGCTGGAGCGGTATCGCTGGATGCCGCTGAATTTCCCGGAACCGCCGATCGTGGTCAACATTCCCGAATTCATCCTGCGCACGATGCGCCGGCAGCCGGCGCCGTTCCTTGAAATGCGCGTCGTGGTCGGAAAAGCCTACCGCCATCAGACGCCCGTTTTCACCGGGATGATGCGTTACGTGATTTTCCGGCCGTGGTGGAACGTGCCGTATTCGATTACGCGCGCCGAACTCATTCCGAAGATCGTCAAGAATCGCAATTACCTGGCCGCCAACAACTTCGCCGTGTTCACGTCGGGCGGAAAGATGGTCAGCGACGGCGCGGTTAGCGACGACATCCTTGCGGGATTGCGTTCCGGAACGCTGAATATCCGGCAGAAGCCCGGGCCGAAAAACGCGCTTGGCCTGGTCAAATTCATGTTCCCCAATTCTTACAACGTCTATCTGCACAGCACGCCGGCGCCGGAGTTGTTTGAGAAGTCCCGGCGCGATTTCAGCCATGGATGTATCCGCGTGCAGAACCCGGTCGGACTGGCGGCGTGGGTCTTGCGTGGGATGCCCGAATGGACCACCGACCGGATCGTGCAGACGATGAACGGCGACAAGACAATCCAAGTCAATCTGCCCCGGCCGATTCCGGTGCTGATCATCTACCTGACCGCCGAGGTCGAACCCGACGGCGAAGTGCGCTTCTTCGACGATATTTACGGGCACGACGCCGAACTGCGGCAGGCGCTCGCGGCGCGCCGGCGGCTCGCTATGGCGCCCGCGTCGGAAGCGTCGCCGTGACGATCAGGCGCGGGGCTTGATCCGATAGCGCACCGGCATGTGCTTGATGCCGCCGACGAAACTCGAGCGCATCCGCTGGATCGGTCCGTTCAGCTCGATCGCTTCGAGCCGCTCCGCCAACTGCCGGAACATCACCTGCAATTCCAGCCGCGCCAGGTTCGCGCCGAGGCAGAAATGCTCGCCGATCCCGAACGCGATATGCGGATTCGGATTGCGGCCGATGTCGAATTCGTCCGGGCGCTCGAAGACGGTCTCGTCGCGGTTCGCCGACGGATAGAAGAGGCAGAGCAGATCGCCGGCGCGGATTTTCTGGCCGTTTAATTCCGTGTCCGCGACCGCTTCGCGGTTGAACTGAATCACCGGCGACGTCCATCGCACGATCTCCTCGACCGCATGCGGCACGAGCGACGGGTCGGCCTTCAGACGCCGCCATTGGTCGGGATGGTTGATGAACGCGAAAAGACCGCCCGTGGTGGCGTTGCGGGTGGTTTCGTTGCCCGCGATTATGAGCAGCGCGAAATAGGACATCAGCTCGAAAATCGGCAGCGGTTCCCCATTCACTTTGCCGTTGGCGAGCGCGCTGGCCAGATCGTCGCGCGGATTTTTGCGGCGGTCTTCGACCAGCGTGTTGAAATACTGGAAGAACTCCATCCGCGCCAGCTCAAGCGTTTCCTTGACGGTATTGCTCCCGCCGTATTCCGGGTCCGACGGTCCAATCATCATGTTGCTCAGCCGGAACATCGTGTCCCAATCCGCACGCGGAATTCCGAACATTTCCGCGATTACGGCGAGCGGCAGCTTGGCCGAGACCTCCAGCACGAAATCGCATTCCTCGCGGCCGACGAGGCCGTCGAGCACCTCGGTCGTAATCGCTTCGATTTGCTGGCGCAGCACCTGCACGCCGCGCGGCGTGAAGCGGCGATTCACGACGCCGCGATAGGCGCCGTGTTCGGGCGGATTCATGTTGAGGAGCTGGCGCAGGATGCCCTCGTTGGGATCGGGCGCGCCCTCTTCGTTGATCGTCATGAACAGGCGCTGGAGGCTTTTGAAGAGCGCGGGCTGGCGCGATACTTCGACGATTTGCGCGTGGCCGGTGACCGCCCAGAAAGGATCGACGTTGGGCCGCTCGTACCAGTACACCGGCGCCTCCCGGCGCAGCAGCGCCCATTCCTGATGCGGATAGCCGCGGGAGACGTAGAGATCTGGATCGATGATATCGATCGTTTCGAGCTTAAGCGCGCTCATGCGATGCGATTACCTCTCGGCCGGTTTGATTTGCTGACGAACCGTCGCGGTCGCGGCTTCATTATTCGTCAAGCACGCGAATCGCCTGGCGGGGGCAAAGCCGCGCCGCAAGTTCGACCTTGCCGCGCAACGACGCGGGCGGCCGCTCCTCGAGCACGTAACTCCGATCGTCGTCGCGCAGTTCGAAAATTCCCGGCGCCGCTTCGACGCAGCGGCCGTTGCCCTCGCAAAGATTATGATCAACGACAATTCTCATCGTAGCTTCCCCATTCGGCTCGCGGACGCGCCGGCCGCGTGCTTCGACGATACTGGCGCCTGCGGCCCCTTCGCAATCAGGAAGTTGCAGGCGGCCTTCCTCGGTTCATGGGCCATTTCGAGGCAGTGGCGGGCGGTAAACGCCCGGTCAACGCCAGGAGCGGATTATGCCGACCAGCGGGTTACGTCGAATCCGTCGGGCAGTTCCACGAACATCACGCGGGCGGGTCCGTCGATGACGCGGGTGGAGTGGCCGCGGCCGGTCAGATCGTCGGCGATAAAGGCCTGGCCTGCGCCGGCGCGGCGTTTTTGGCCATCGGTGGTTTCGACTTCGACCACGCCTGCCAGCACCATCACGATTTGCCGGGCGGGCGCAGGATGCCACGGCTGGTCGAGTCCGGCCGGAAGTTCGACAAAGCGGACGCCCGGCGAAGGCCATGCGTTCGACTGCAGCAGAACCGCTCCGGAGGAATTCGGGCGCGGCTGGTCTATCGGAACTTCGATTTCCTGAAAGCGCGATTCGCCTTCGGGCGTGGCGTGAAAGCGGATTATCTTCATGCGGCGCTCCGGATGGCGCAACCATTACCAAACGGCGCGATCCGCGCCAGATGACCATCCCTGGCGCGAAACTCGAGCAGCTCGCGTTCAGTAAGCCTTCGCATCGTAAAATCCATCCGGCGCGGAGATGCGGACGGCTATTTGCCGAAGGCGCGCGTCACCAATTCCGTATCGAGATATTCGGTCAGTTCCTTGATTTTCCCATTCACGATGCGAAAGACATGGCAATAGGTATTGTTGTAATCGACGCCGTTCTTCGACCGCGCCTTCCCGTGCGCCTGCATCGCGACGTATTCGCCGTCGGCGATTAGATTGTCGGGCGTGAGCTCGATTCCGCCCTCGAGCTGCTGGGTAAGCGGATGAAGCAGGCGGTTTATCATGTCCTGCTTGCCGTTGTACGTGCCCGAATACTTGCTCGTGCCGATAATCGTGTAGCGCACGTCGTCGGCGAAATTGCCGAGGAACGCGTCGGCGTTGCCCTTGGCCAGTTCCGCGAACATCCCGCGAATCATCTCTTTGTTTTCGGCTGCGCCCATATTGGACCTCGATTCCTGAGCTTCCCGAACGCCGCGCCGCGGCGCGGGTTTATTCGTCTTTGCCGCGCCCCGCGATCAGCTGCTCGTTTGCGGCGGGCGGTTCCGGATTTTTGAGCATATCGCTGAATTTCGCGCGCAGTTTGGCCAGTTTCGGAGCGATTACATATTGGCAGTAGGGAGCTTCGGGATTGTTGCGATAATATTCGCGATGGTAATCCTCGGCCGGATAGAATCTTTCGAGCGGAGCGATCTGCGTAACCACCGTCCGTTCGGTAAATACCGATCGGTTCAATTCGGCTATAATCTCTTCGGACAGCCGCTTTTGTTCCGGAGTCGTGTAGAGAATCACGGAGCGATATTCAGTGCCGACGTCGGCGCCCTGACGATTAAGCGTGGTCGGGTCGTGGGTGGAAAAGAAGACAATCAGCAATTCCTGGAAGTTGATCGTCGCCGGATCGAACTCGACGCGGACCACTTCCGCGTGTCCGGTGCGTCCGGACCCCACCTCGCGATAGGTGGGATTTTCCTTGAAGCCTCCGGCATAACCCGGCGTTACCGCGATCACGCCGCGCAAGCGCTCGAATACCGCTTCCGTACACCAGAAACATCCGCCGCCGAATACCGCGATTTCCGTGTTGCCCATAACCGCCATTTTAACGCCCGATCGTTACAGAACCGCAAATTCTCCGAACCTCACGATTCGCGGCCGTTATCCATTGCACATCCCGCCTGAGATTTTGGCGATCTCCGCTGGTCCGTAGCCAAGTTCCCGCAAGACCGCCGCGGTGTCGGCGCCGATATCCGGCGCGGGCGCCGGCTGGCGCTTGGCCACCCCGTTAACGAAAACGGGGCTGTTAACCGTTTCGAGCGATCCGACGCCGGGATAGTCAAGCTTCACAATCGCGCCGGCGGCGCGCATCTGCGGGTCCTTCACCACGTCGTCAAGCCGCGGCAACGGCGCCCATTTGATATCGTTGGCTTTGAAGATCATCCGCCACTCGGCCAGGTCGCGGGTTTCGAACTGCGCCTGTAAAATCGCATAGAGCGCTCCGGCGTTTTCCGCGCGCGCTTCGTTGGTCGCGAACAGTTCGTTGGCCGCAAGCTCGGGCTGGCCGAACGTACGGCAGAGCCGCGGAAATTCGTTGTCCGGATCGATTTGCACGAGCAGGAACATTTTGGCGTCGCGGCTCAGATAGACGGCGGTCAGCGGGTTCGGGGGATGTTTGTCGGCGCCGCGCTGCGGAAAGACCGCATTCAGCAATTTCGCCTGAATATCGCATGCGTTGGCCCATGCTCCGCTGGCCATCAGCGAGGTCGTCACGCGCGAGCCTTTGCCGCTCCGCTCGCGCCGGTACAGGCCTAGCATGATCGCGCCGAACAGGGACATCGACGTCGGATGGTCGCCGATGCCGGGACGGGGCGAACCCGGCGATCCGTCGGCGCCGGCGACGCCGGTCATCAGGCCGGACCGCGCCCAGTAAGCCAGCGCGTCGAAGGCGGGATCGTCGGCGTCTTCCCCGGCGTCGCCATAGCCGGTCAGATGAGCGTAAATAAGGCGATCGTTGACCGCCGACAAGTCCTCCCAACCCAAACGGAATTTATCCAGCAAGGTTCGCTGATAATTCGTGACAAAAACGTCGGCGGTGCGGACCAGCCGAATCAGCGCCTCGCGGCCTTCAGGTCGGCCGAGATCGATCGCAACGCTTTTTTTGTTGCGGCTGGTGAGCACCGAGCACCAATCGAGTTCGGCCTTGGCGCTGCCCGGCAATTTGGAAAAGAGCCGCCAGAGGTCGCCGCCGCCCGGCCGCTCGATTTTGATTACTTCCGCGCCGAAGTCCGACATCACGGTCGCCGCGGCCGGCCCCGCGACATAAGTTCCGCAGTCGATTACACGCAGTCCCGCAAGCAAAGACTCTTCAGGCATTTCCCCAATGCTCCCGAAGCGATGGTTAATTCAGGCTGTAATACAGGCGTCGCAGGACCGCAAGGCGAGGTCGCGGCGACCAGATCGAATTGATCTTGGATAATTCGGGATAATTAGCGCTAATTTATGCTTTCAACGCTTCGATAACGCGTTCCATCGCCATACCTCGCGATCCTTTGACCAACAGGATATCGCCCGGGTGAACGATCGAGCCGACGATCTCGCCGGCGGCGCCGCTGTCCGGAACGGTTTCGACAATTGGCGCGATCGCCTTGCGCTCGGCCACGCCCAGCCGCGCGAACGCGGCGCCAAATTCCGGCCCGGCCAGCACCACGGCGTCCGGGCGCGTCTCGCGCAGGTCCGCAAGCGCGCCGAGGTGCATCGACGGCGACAGTTCACCCAGTTCGAGCATGTCGCCGAGGGCGGCAATCAGCCGTCCGCCGAGGCTGTCGGCGGTTTCGCGGGCAGCCGCGAGCGCAACGCGCACCGACCGCGGATTGGCGTTGTAGCTGTCGTCGATGACCACCACGCCGCCAATCGTTCGCGTCGCCAGCCTGCCAGAGACCGGCTCGACCGCGCCGAGCGCGCGCGCCATCGCGGCGAGATGCTCGCGTCCGAGCGGATGGCCAAAAGCCGCGACAACCGCCGCGACCGCCGCCGCGCAATTCATCGCGGCCGCTGCGCCAAGCAGACCGATATTCGCCTCCAGCGATGGCTCGACGCCCGGAGCGGCCAGCGTTCGGCTCATAGCGAGCACGATCCTTTGACGGCCGGGCGCGATCATGGCGCGGCTGACCATTCGCATATCGGCTCCGGCGTCCGCGCCGAAGGTCATTCTTTTAAGGCCATGCGGAACTCGCGCCGCGATTAGATTCTCCGCCGGCGAAAAGACCGCGACTCGCGCGGTCGCAAAGAGCGCCGCTTCCTCGTCGGCGACGCCTTCAAGCGAGCCAAGGCCTTCGGTGTGTTCGATATCGGCATTGAGCACGAGCGCGACGTCGGGCTCGACGATCGCGGCGAGGCGCGCTATTTCACCCGCCCGATTGGTTCCGCATTCCAGCACCGCGGCGCGTTCGGCGCCGCTAAGCGTGAGGATCGTCATCGGCACGCCGATCAGGTTGTTGAGATTGCCCGGCGTCGCCATGATTTCTCCGAACAGCGCGCGAGCGGCGGCCGACGCCAGTTCTTTCGTGGTGGTTTTGCCGGCCGCGCCGCCGATCGCAATCACCGGCGAGTTGTGCCGGCCGCGCATCCGATGCAGATGGAAATGGGCGAGAGCGCCGAGCGCCGCGAGCGTATCGCCGGTCTCGAAACATGGCAGGTCCGCGATCCCGCGGCCGCGTTCCACGATCGCGGCCGCAGCCCCGCGCCGCGCCGCCGCGGCGAGGAATTCATGGCCGTCGCGCACGCCGCGCAAGGCGACGAACAGCGCCCCGGGTTCGAGCGAGCGCGTATCGATGCTTACGCCGGCGGTTGCCGCGGCGACGCCCGGCGGCGCTTCAGCTCCGATCGCGCGAACTATCTCCGCGATTGTGAAACGGCATCGGTTCAGCGGTATCGGCGTGGCCATCCGGATTCCTCGCGGCGCTGGCGCGCGGTCCGCGTTGCTTGACAACGCCGCCGCTGCTCTTCAGCGTGATTCGATTGTAGCAATAAGCATGGAGGCTGGATCGAATGGCGACCAGTGAAACGCCGCGCGTCGGCGTAATCATGGGCAGCAAGAGCGATTGGGAGCATATGTCGGCGGCGGCCGAGGTCATGACCGAGCTCAAGGTGGCGCACGAATGCCGCGTGCTGTCCGCCCATCGCACGCCCGACTTGACGCTTGAATACGCCGCCGGCGGCGCGGCGCGCGGCCTCAAGGTGATAATCGCCGGGGCGGGCGGCGCGGCCCATCTGGCGGGCGTCGTCGCGGCCAAGACCCTGCTGCCGGTGATCGGCGTGCCGATGCCGACCACGAGCCTCAACGGGATGGATTCGCTGCTGTCGATCGTGCAGATGCCGAAAGGCATTCCGGTCGCCACGATGGCGATCGGCAAGGCGGGCGCCGCCAATGCCGGACTGTTCGCCGCCGCCATCCTGGCGCTTACGGATTCCGCGCTGGCGGAACGGATCGCGGCGTGGCGGGCGGGCCGCGTCAAGGAATTGCTGGAGCAGAAGCTGCCCTGAATCGCAGGTGCGCTCCGCGCGCGTTGCGCCCGGAGCGCGGCCGCGATGTAATTGAGCGGTGATGAAACCTTGTTTCGCAGGCGCGTTGGCCGCGTGCGCGATTTTGATGGCGTTCGCGCCGCCGGCGCGCGCGATCGATCTGCGCAAGGCTGGCACACTCTCGATTCCGGCGAACGCCGAAGTTGTGCCGTTTTCAACCGACCCGACGGTCGCGATGGTGTTGCGCCAGGACTTCAAGGCCGAACGGCGGTCGGCGCCCGCAACGGCGGCCGCGCCGGTGACCCTGACGGTTTCGATCATCGAGGAGCCGCTCAAGCCTGGCGTTTCGCTCGAAGACCTTGCGCCGGGCGATCCCGATGTGCCGAAACTGCTCAGGGAGGCGGGGGAAACGCCGCCGCCGCTCGGCGATACCGGCATCGCGCCCGATCAGGTCGCGGTCGCCCGCCTGCGCGCGCAACAGACGGTCCCGCCCGACACTATCACTCAATCCGAGCAGGCCGCGAACGCGATGGGCGGACCGTTCGCGTGGGGCGGTCCGCTGATGGCGGAATCGATGATGGGCGCGCCGATGATGGGTGCGCCTGCGGCAGGCGGATGCCTGCCGGGAACATATCCATGCCTGCCCGCCGCGGCCGCAACGCCGCGTCCGCAGCCGGGCGATCCGGGCTACGTCGGCGATACGCAGGCGTATATGCAGCAGGGATCGGCGCTGAGCAATTTTCAAAGCGCTCAAGCCAACAACGATAACAACTACGACCGGGTGATAATTGCGCGCGCTTCAACCAGCGGCTCCGACGACGAAATGACGGTGCTGGCCGTTGTCCATCCGGGCGAAGATCAGCGCGCCGCGAAGCGCCTGGTCGCCGAGGAGATCGCGAACGCCGTGCTGCGCTAGCGCGGGGCGCGCCGCCTAGCCCTACACCCGATAGAAGTTCCGCGCGTTCACCGAGAGGATTTTGTCAATCGATTCTCTAGGCAGCGCGGAAAGATGTTCGCGCGCCTTCGCGACCGGATGGACGAAACCTTCGGCGTGCGGATAGTCCGAGCCGATGAAAAATTTGTCGTCGCCGGCGAACTGCACGATATACTTGAACATCTTTTCTTCCGGGTCGCCGCTGACCCAGATATTGCGCGCGAAATATTCGCCCACCGGCCGCTTCATCTGCGACGTTCCGCCCATGTAACGATAACGGTAATCGACCCGTTCCAGCCATTCGCCCACCCATCCGACCATCGCCTCGACCGTGGCGACCCGCAAGCGCGGAAAGCGCTCGAAGACGCCGTCCACGACCATCGTGGTCAGCGCCTGGCGCGGGTCCTGAATCAGGTTCATCGTGAAGTACATCAGGCCCGGCTTCGGTTCCTTGTACCACGAGCTGCCGGTGTAATGGCGATGCGAGACCAGATGCAGGCCGATCGAGATGTCGAGATCCTGCGCCGCCGCCCATATCGGATCGTAGTCCGGATGGCCGAAGCTGCGGCCGGCGATCGGCGCCGCTGAAACGAACGCGGTCCGGCATCCCGCTTTCGCCACGCGATTCAGTTCGGCGACCGCAAGGCCAGCGTCGCGCATCGAGATGTGCGCGGCGGGAAATAATCGGTCGCGATGGCCGCTGACAAGCTCGAAGGCCCATCGGTTGTAAGCGCGGCAAAGCGCATCGGCGAGGATCGGGTCGTCGAGTTCGCCCTCCCAAATTATGCCGATGCTCGGAAAGATGACCTGCGCGTCGATTTCCTCGCCGTCGAGGAAGCGGACGCGCGCGTCCATGTCCTGCCATTGTTCGCTGAACGCGCGATAGCGGTCGAAACCGCCGATCTGCGCGCCGTCTTCCTTCTGGCCGTAGCCCGAAAGCAGCCCCAGCACCTCCTCGACGTCGCGGAGCTTCAGCGGACGGTTGTCGCAGAGCATCGCGCGCTTGCCGGTCGCGGGATCGGCGGCGAGCTTTACCGTACGGTCGCGGAATCGCGGTTCGATATACTGCTCGAACATCTCGAGCGGCTCCATGAAATGGCTGTCGCCGTCGAATGCGCGCATCGCCGATCCTCCACGTCGAGAATTTATGATCCGTTTAGCAAAAGGAGCATGTTAACGACAAATTTGCGAACCTGCGCCGGCTTGAGCGGCGCACGGGCGACGTTGGGGCGGATGGCTTGCTAGCGTGCGACGCCGTTGGGGCGGGGCGGTTTTTTGCCCGGCACGACCCTCAATTCGGGGCGCCGGAAACGCGCGTCGAAGCCGCGGACGCCGAACCATCCCGCAACGATGTAGAACGCCGCGAAGCCAATTTCCATCGCGGTGATTCGCCGGTCGATGCTCCACTGCATCGCGGCGAGAAACGCGGTTCCCAGCACGATAAATACGGTCAAACGTGGAATGAACATCCGAATCGGCGAGTCCGGATTGGCGGTCGCGCGGGCGGCGAGCGCCAGCCAGACCATCACGAACGCGAACGTTCCGCCGAGGCAGACCAGCGCCGGGAATTGTTTTTGAGCATTGTTGAAGTACAGCGAAAGCGCGAACAAAACGACGGCCGCGGGCGCGAAGACGATCGCACGCCACGACAGCGACACGCCCTCGCCATTCGTATCGGGTTCGCCGGAAGCCATCGGCGGCCAGTATCCGCAAGCCGCGCCGGATAGACAAGCCGCGCCCGCGATGGCACGCTCGCGCAATCTGCGGCTGCGGCGAATCCATGACTATTTCGCCGCGCCGATCGCACGCGGAGGTTCACGATGTATCAATCATTCGAATATTCGGTCGCCGACGGAATCGCGCTGGTGCGCCTCAACCGTCCGAACAAGCTCAATTCGATCGACGCCGTGATGGTGCGCGAGTTCGGCGAGCTTGCGAACAACGTCCGCAACGACAAGGACGTGAAGGTTGTCGTTTTCACCGGCAACGGCCGCGCCTTTTGCGCCGGCGCCGATATCGCGAATCTCAACAGCATCAACACCAGCGGCGAGTTCATGGGCTTTATCGAGCGCGTGCAACTTGCGTTCAACGCGATCGAAGATCTCGATCGGCCGACGATTGCGGCGATCAACGGTATTGCGTACGGCGGCGGATGCGAATTGTCGCTCGTCTGCGATTTCCGCGTGATGGCCGAGGAGACGACGATTGGCGTGCCGGAAATATTGATCGGCGTGCTGCCCGGCGCCGGCGGCACGCAGCGCCTGCCGAAATTGGTTCCGCCCGCGATCGCCAAGCGGATGATCTATCTCGGCGAACCGCTGACTGCGGCGCAAGCGCTTCAATTTGGCCTCGTAAACGAGGTAGTTCCCGCGGCCAAGGTGCTCGATACGGCGATGAATCTGGCGCGGCGCTTGATCAAAATGCCGCCGCTGGCCGTGCGCTGCGCCAAGCTGCTGGTGCATACGGGGATGAACGCCGATTTGAAAAGCGGTATCGAGGCTGAACGGCAGGCGATGGCGTTCCTGTTCGGGACCGAAGATCGAGTGGAAGGGATGGGCGCGTTTCTGGGCAAGCGGCAGGCGTCGTTCAAGGGTCGTTAAGCGTTCGAAATCCGACCGGCCGTTTGCTTGTTTTTTTCAGGGACAGCGCTATAAGCCAGACTGTCAGGATGTATTAGGAGTTTTCGCCGAAAAGGAGTATAGGCAAGAAAAAATCCAAATACGGGGACCGGAGGGAGCGCCGGCCCTGAAAGACCAGCGCCGCTGTGTGGGGACATGGCGCGCGCGGCAAGGAGGAAGAGAAAATGGCGGAGTTCGACACGATCATAAGGGGCGGAATGGTCGTTGACGGCACCAGGTTGCCGCGCTACCGCGCCGACGTGGGGATCAAGGACGGCAAAGTTGCGAAACTCGGCAAGCTCAAACCGCATCAAGGCGCGAAGGTGATCGATGCCGACGGGCAGATCGTGGCGCCCGGTTTCGTCGATCTGCATACCCATTACGACGCCCAGCTCTTTTGGGATCCGTACTGCACGATCTCGAGCTGGCACGGCGTGACGTCGGTGGTGATCGGCAACTGCGGCTTTGGCTTCGCGCCGGTCAAGCCGGAGATGCGCGACCGCGCGATGCTCACGATGACGCGCACGGAAGCCATTCCATACGCGTCGATGAAGGCGGGACTGCCGTGGGATTGGGTGACCTATCCGGAATTCCTCGACAGCGTCGAACGCCATCCGAAAGGCGTCAACATGCTGCCGTTCGTGCCGATGGCGCCGATCATGACGTGGGTGATGGGCCTCGACGAGGCGAAATCGGGCCGGATGCCGACCGAAGCCGAGACCCAAGAGATGTGCCGGCTGATCAACGAGGCGATGGATCACGGCGCCTGCGGATGGTCGGCTCAGCGCTTCGGCCGCAACAGCGTGCAGGCGGACTATGATGGCACGCCAATGGTCACCGATTTGATGCACGACGAAACCGCGCTAGCGTTGGCGCGCGTGCTCGGCGAGCGCAACGAAGGCTTCATCCAGATGTCCTACATCCCGGACGCCAGCAAGTACGAAGGCGACATCCAGGACCATACGGAGAAGCATTTCGAAGAATTGGCGATGGCGGCAGGCCGGCCGATCCTCTACAACGCGATCGCGATCAACGACGCGCATCCCGAGCGCTTCCGCCGCCAACTGCATTGGATCGAGAACTGCGCCAAACGCGGCATCCGGGTGTTCGGCCAATCCGCGACGCTCGAAGTCGGTTTCGTCTTCACGTTCAAAGACTGGAATCTGTGGGACGACATGCCGGAGTGGCGCGAAGTCACCACGGGCACGATCGAAGATCGGCTGATGAAACTATCCGATCCGGAGCGCCGGCCGGGTCTGCGCAAAGTCGATGAGATGACCGGACTCATCACCAACAACGTGCGCGATATTTTCATTCTCGAGTGCAAGCATCCGGAATTGAAGAAGTACGAGAACATGACGGTTGGCGAAGTGGCGGCGCGCGAGCACAAACATCCGGTGGACGCGATGCTCGATATCGCCTGCGCCGACGGGCTGAACACGGATTTCTATACGCCGCCGATCAACGTGCGCAACGACTATCTGAAAGAAATGGTCACCTCGCCCGGCATGGCGATCTTTGGCGTATCGGACGGAGGCGCGCACACGAAATTCTTCTCGGGCGGACGCTATTCCACCGAGGCGATTATCAAAATGGGGCGCGACAACGAGATTCTGCCGCTCGAGGAGGTCCATTTCCGCCTGAGCGCGCATCCTGCGATGTGCGCGGGCTTCCGCAATCGCGGCACGTTGGTGGAGGGCAATTGGGCCGACGTGGTGATTTACGACCTCGACCGCCTCGCGATCAAGCCGATGGAGATCGTGCATGATTTTCCCGGCGGCGAATGGCGCCGCGTGCAGCGTCCGGAAGGATACTCGGCGGTGATGGTCAACGGTGAGGTGATCATCGACCATGGCCGGGAGACCGGCGCGACGCCGGGCAAACTGCTGCGCCGTGGCGGCTGATTGAACGAGTGATGCGGGCGCTGCGGATTTCCCGGCGTCCGCGCCGATTTGTTTGATACCACGTCGTAGATCAGGCGCGTACGAAAACGGAAAATCGGGAGGAGACAGGCGAGTGGGAAAATCCGGATGGGTGTTGGGACTGGTTGGCGCGATTGCTCTGGCGTGCGCGGTATCGGCGCCAGCGTATGCGGCGGGCGGCGCCAAGGCCGAAATCATCGCCTTCGAACACAAGTGCATTCAGGCGCAAACCACCGATGAATCGATGGCCTGCGTCGATAAGAACGACGTTACGTTTTACGACTTCGTGCCGCCGCTCAAGTATTCGGGCGCGGAGGCGGTGCGCAAGGATTTGGCCAACTTCTTTGATAACGCCACGGATATCAAGGCTCGTTTCCTTGAGCTCGACGTCGTTACCGACGGCAAATTGGGCGTCGCCAACAGCATCCAGCATTTCACCTGGAAAGATAAATCGGGCAAGGAGATGTCGGGAAATTTTCGCGTCACCGATTGTCTCCATAAAGTGGACGGCAAGTGGAAGATCTTCCATTCGCATATCTCGGTGCCGGTCGATCCGGCGACCGGCAAAGCCGTGATGGACGCGAAGATGTAGAATTCGTTCCGCGTTCATGGCCTCTCCAGCGCGGAGGTCCGCGTAACCGCGAGCCTCCGCGTTTCTATTAGGAGATTCCGCTAACGCCAGAAATTGCCTATGATAGCGCTTTGCCGCTATGGATTTTGTAGTAAAAATCGCCGGCCGGATGCCGGCGTCGTGGCGTGACGCCATCGACGGTTTCCGTTCGCGGCATCCGCGCTGCAACGCCCTAATCAAGCGTTTCATCCTGATTGCGAGCGGCGGTGACGCGACCATAGCGCGAGGCGTGGGCGCGGGCCTGCGCTTCAACGCGGCAAATTCCGCGATGAGTTTTCTGATGGGCACGCACGACCCGATTTCGCAGGGCGCGCTTAAAATGCTGCTCAAGCCCGGCATGACCTTTTTCGACGTCGGCGCCAACGTTGGATTTTTCTCGGTAATTGCGGCGCGCCTGGTCGGCCCCGGCGGACGGGTGGTCGCGTTCGAGCCGTTGCCGTCGAACGCGCGCGCGCTTGCGCATAATGCCCGGCTCAACGGATTTCGCAACGTAGCGGTGCGGCAGGAGGCGCTCGCCGCGACGAATGGCGAGGCGGCGTTCCTGTTGTCCGCTGAACCAACCTGGGGCAAATTGAGCGATGCGGGAAAGCCTCCGGATCAGCATGATGGAGAAACGACAGTCGCGGTGCGCCGCTTGGACGGCGTGATCGAGCGCGACCGTTTGCCCGTTCCAGACGTGATGAAAATCGACGTCGAGGGCGCCGAGGTCGATCTGCTCGCAGGCGCCGAGCGGACCTTGCGCGAGCGCCGCCCGGTGATCCTGATGGAACTCCACGGAACCAACCGCGAAATCGCCGGCAAATTGGCTGCGCTGAACTATATCGCCGCCGTGCTCGGCGCGCCCGATGAAGTCGCCGTCGCGCACTGGAATGCGAACATAATCGCAATCCCGGCCGAGCGCGCCGACCTGGAGCCGCTCGTCGCGCAGTTGCGCTCGCCCCACGCCGCGGCGCTGGCCGCCTGAAGCGCCGCCGCCAAGTCCGACGAGGCGACGTGTCCCCGACCAGGCGCCGCCGGCTTCTGACCATCGGACATTCCTATTGCGTCGCCTTGAATCGGCGGCTCGCGCACGAGATGGCGCGGGTCGGCGCCGATCGCTGGGAGGTGACCGCCGTCGCCCCCGATTTTTTTCATGGCGACTTGCGCGATATTCCGCTCGAAGCGATTCCGGACGAGGCTTGCCGCCTCGAACCGGTTCCGGCGCGGCTGTCGCGTCGGATTCATTTTTTCTTTTACGGCGCGAGATTGGCTTCGATCATGCGCGAGGGCTGGGACGTCGTGCATTGCTGGGAGGAGCCGTACATCGTCGCCGGCGGTCAAATCGCGCGTCTCACGCCGCCGTCGGCCGCGCTGGTCTATTGGACTGGCCAGACGATCGCCAAACGCTATCCCCCGCCGTTTTCGATAATCGAACGCTATAGCATGGCGCGCGCCGCCGGATGGGCAGCGCGGGGACATATCGGCGCCGAGACGCTCAAAGTCCGCGCCGGGTACGAGCGCAAACCGTGGCGCGTGCTGCCGCTTGGAATCGACGCCGAAATTTTCAAGCCCGACCCGGCCGCCGGCCGCGCGATCCGCGAACGTCTCGGATGGACCGACGGCGGCGCGCCGGTCGTCGGCTATTTGGGGCGGATGGTCGAGGCCAAGGGCGTTTCAATACTGATGCGCGCGCTCGAAAACGTGGCGGCGCCGTGGCGCGCGCTGTTCGTGGGCGGCGGGCCGATGGAGCCGGAAATCAAGCGATGGGCGGACCGTTTTCCGGACCGCGTGCGGATCGCCGCGGTCCCGCACGCGGAAGTCCCGGCTTATCTGAACGCGATGGATCTGCTTTGCGCGCCGAGCCAGACCACGCCGGGATGGCGCGAGATCTTCGGCCGGATGGTGATCGAGGCGTTCGCCTGTGGCGTGCCGGTCGTCGCCAGCGACAGCGGCGAAATCCCGGCCGTGGCCGGCGATTGCGCATGGATCGTGGGCGAGCGCGATCAATCCGGATGGGCCGCGGCGATCGCGGAATTGATCGGCGATCCGAAGCGGCGGCGCGATCTCGCGGCGCGCGGACTCGATCGCGCGCTTGCCCACTACGCATGGCCGATCGTCGCGCGGATGCATCTCGAATTTTTCGATGAGCTGCTGGAGCGGCGCGCGCCAGCCTGAACGCTCATCTGGCGCCGCGCGGCTCAATTCGCCTCACCCGGATTTCGGCGGCAGCGCTTCAAACCACGGCGCGACCAGCTTCTCGTTGATCGAATAGGGAAATGCGTGTCCCCATTCGGGGAGTTCCTCGTATTTAAGGTTGTAGCCGATCGCGCTCAGCAGTTCGTTGGTCTGTCGCGTGAAAGCGACCGGGAAAATGAAATCGTGCACGCCGTGAATCACGAAGATCGGCGTGTCCTTGCCGCGCCCTTCGCGCAACATCGGATCGGCCGCCATATGCAGCGCGCCGGCGACCGGCGCGATTCCGCGGAAACGCTCGTGATGCTCCAGCCCCAGGATATAGGTGAAGATGCCGCCGTCGGACAGGCCGCTTAAATAGATTCGGGAGCGATCGATCGGATAATCGCGGGCGACTTCATCGATCATCGCCAGAACCGAGCGCGCGTCGGAGCTGCGCAAGGTCATTTCCCACGTGTTGCCCCATGATTTCGGCGCCAGTAACGCCCATCGCCGGCTGCGCGCCGGGCGAATCCACGTCCAGATATATTCCGAGCCTTGGCCGTAGCCGCCGTGCAGCGCGACCACCAGCGGCATCGGCGCGCCCGGCGCATAATCCTCCGGAATATAGAGCGTGTAATCGGATCGGGAATCGTCGCGCGGATGCTGCGTGAAGCCGGCCGGCGCCGATCCCGCCGGACGGTCGGTCGTGCGCGGCGCTGCGGCGCCCACGCTCAGGAAGTGCGCGTCGGCCAGCGGCATCAGTTCGCGCAATTCGTAAAGTTGATACAGGCCGGAACAGAATGCGCGGCGGCTGTAAAGAAACGCCAGCGTCCAGTCGCGATTCGGCGGCGCCATAAAGAGATTGCACGATTTGCCGAACTCGGTCGCCGCCGCGCAGATCCGCTCGTGCCGATCCTTGAATTCCTCCGGCGGCGCAAGCGGCACGAATTCCTTTTCGAAACGCCGGAAGGTCGCGCCGACCGCGCCGACCAGGCGCGCCTGGCTGTCTTTCACGTCGCCGAGGCGCAAATTTTCGTGGATATCCTCGAAGACTTCGAGAAATTTCACCAGCTCGCGTTCGAGTTCGTTCCACGCCGCCTGATATTCATCCTGGGTCATCGCGCTTCTCCCCGTTTGCGCGAGCATAGCCGCTTGCGCGCCGTTCGGCACGTCCGCCGCGCTCTCGCCGATCGGCATCAAGAGGTGTAAGTTGGCCGTTGGTTATATCCGAGCGAAAGGATTTCGTTCCCGCCATGTTGGATTTTGGATTGCTGTTCGCCTTCCGCCGTCCGGACTTCGGCCGCGATTCGTTCGTCGATCTCTATCGCAAGCATCTCGATCTTTGCGTCGCCGCGGAAGATTTGGGTTACGACACGGTATGGCTCACGGAGCATCACTTCGTCCCCGACGGCTACTCGCCCTCGCTGCTGCCGATCGCAAGCGCGATCGCCGCGCGCACCAGGCGCATCCGTATCGGCACCTTCGTCTTGTTGCTGCCGCTCCATAATCCGTTGCGAGTGGCCGAAGACGCCGCGACCGTCGATATCATCTCGAACGGCCGGCTCGATCTTGGCCTTGGCCAGGGCTATCGCGTGCCCGAGTTCACCGGCTTCGACGTGCCGCGCAAGGAGCGTGGCGCGCGCCTCGAAGAGGGAACGGAAATTATCCGCCGCGCCTGGACCGAAGACGGGTTTTCATTCGATGGCCGATTCAACCGCCTGCGCAATATCACCTTGTCGCCCAAGCCCGTCCAGCGGCCGCATCCGCCGCTCTGGCTCGCCGGCCGCGGACCGAAATCGATCGCGCGATTGGCGCGCAATGGATATCACCTCTGCGGCACCGGCGGGCCGGATCAGCAGCAGATGTACGACGCGGCGTTGAAGGAGCAAGGCAAAAATCCGGCGGATTTCAAAATCGCGCAGTTGCGCAACGCTTTCGTCGCACGCGA
The DNA here is from genome assembly GCA_014896235.1 of bacterium. Taxonomy (GTDB): domain Bacteria; phylum Desulfobacterota; class Binatia; order Binatales; family Binataceae; genus JADMIL01. The sequence continues at coordinate 79,879 of JADBKU010000001.1, forward strand.
TCCCAAGGACGCCTGGGATCATTCCGAGCGCGGGTTGCATTACATGTTGTCGTGCTACGGCGAATGGTTCCGCGAAGCGAGCGATCTTCCCGGCGACGAATTATACGGCCAGAACATCCCGCCCGTCGGCGAGTTGCGCCATAGCGACACGGCGCGATTTTTCGGCGAACCGCCGATCGTCGGTACGCCGGCGACCGCGATCGAGCTAATCGAGGACTATTTGCGGCGCACCCGCGTGACCCATCTGGTGCTCTACATGGCCGTGCCCGGCGCCGACGCCGCGGCGGTGCACGAGAGCATGAAACTGTTCGCGGCGGAGGTGATTCCGCATTTCCGCCGACGCTGACGGCGCCGCGGCGTCCCCAGCGGAGCGAGGTTTCAGCGACGCAAAGGGCCGGACGGGCGGCCTGCCGCCCGTCCGGCTAAAACGCGGCCGCAGCCGCGCGGAGCCTCGCCCTCAATACTTGCCGAGCAATCCGCTCAATTCGGCGATTTTGAGTTCGCCCTCGCGCGTCTGTCCGCCGATTTCGAGGAACTTGCGCATATTGCGTCGCCCGCTTTCGGTGCGCACGAGTTGCTGGAACAGGTAGCTTTCGTCCCTAAGCCCTTCGGCCAACGGCTTTTCGGCCGAATTGATCGCCTGTTTGGTCAGCCGCACCGCTTCCACCGGAAAGGACGCGATCCGTTGCGCGAGCCACTCAACGTATGGTCCGATTTGCCCGGCGTCGAAGACGCGATTCAGATAGCCCCAGCGCTCCGCGGTCTCGGCGTCCAGATCGATTCCGCCCAGAATCACCTCGATCGCGCGATTTCTGCCGATCAATCGCGGCAGGCGCTGCGTGCCCGTTCCGCCGGGAAGGATGCCGAGCGGCACTTCCATCTGATTGATGATGGTCTTGCCGCGCACGCCGAAGCGCATGTCGAACGACATCGCCAGTTCCGATCCGCCGCCTCCGGCGCGGCCCTCGATTTGCGCGATCGTGATCTTGTCCATCAGGCGAAAGCGCTCGCACATGTCGTGGTAGAACGCATTGGCGTAATCCTCGTGACGCGCCGGCTGGTCGATTGGAAATTCCAGAATCGCGGCGACGTCGAAATGCGCGATGAAGAAATCCGGGTTGGCGCTCCTCAGCACGACCACGAGCAGGTCCTTGTCGGCTTCGAGTTCGCTCGACAACCGGACGAGGTCGTCCAGCAGCGGCGCGGTGATCACGTTGATCGGCGGATTGTTGATGGTTGCATATGCGACTTTGCCCCGAATTTCGACGCTTATGACCTTGTAGTTCTCGTATGCCATGGGTTTTCCTTTGTAGTTTTCCTGATTCGAGCGTCGCCGCTCGCCCGTTTCCACTTCATATCCGTCTTCGCTCCCATTCAGCCAGCCCCGGCGCATGGTTTGGCCGTGTCACGTGTGACGCGATCCGGGATTGCCGCGCATCCGCCGCGACTCTTGCGATAAGAACACATCCCGGCGCCGCAAACCCCGCCGGCGTCTCCTGCGGGTTCCTTGAGAAAGTTTGAAAGGCGTGCTTTTGCTTGGTAAATCGTCCGAATCGACGGCGAATCGGGAGCAATCAAAATCGTCCGCCGCGCGACGACTCGGAGACGCACGATGGCTGCCCAAGAAAGTGGAACCGGCGCCGAAGCCGCGCGGAAACGCCAATTCAGGCGCTTCATGTGCCTCGGCTGCGGCTTTCTCTACGACGAGGAACGCGGATGGCCGGAAGAGGGGATAGCGCCGGGCACGCGATGGGACGATATTCCGGCGGACTGGCGATGTCCTGATTGCGGAACCGCAAAGGCGCAGTTCGAGATGGTCGAAATCCCCTACTATCGGGCGGCGTGACGCGGAGCGGCGCGATGGCGGATTATTTTGTGCTGAGAGATGAGGAACGCGGCCACAGCCATCTGCCGTCCACGGGCAGCTTCGCCGAGTATGTGGCCGGCCATCCCGACGGATGGATCGATCGCAAATCAAGCTTCAATTTCCGCGATTATCAAAGCGGCCGGCCGGGCTTCGGCAAGATCCGCGTATTTGGCGACGAGGTCTTCAGCGGCAACGGCGCCGGCTACAACATGCATCCGCATCACAACTTCATCATCATGGCGTTCGTGCTGCGCGGGGCGCTGACGCATATCAACACGATCGGAAAAATCGACGTGCTCAAGCCCGGCGATTATTACATCTTTTCGGCTGGCTCCGGCGGCAAGCATTCGGAATTGAATATCGAACCCGGCGAGATGAACGCGATTTACATCTGGGCGCTGCCGGGAAGACTGTTCGCGCCGCCGTCATATCGCCGGGGAAATTTCGATTGCGCGCGGCGCGCGAACGCGATCGCGGAGTTGATCGGCGATGCTCCCGGCGCCTTGCCGGTCGATCAGGATCTCAGAGTCTCGCGCCTGTTCAGCGACGCTGTCGCCGACTATGAATACAAGGTCGTGGACCGCCGTCACGGCGTCTATTTCTTTGTGCTCGAAGGCGGCGCGCGCTTTACGCAGGCCGAATTGCGCCGGCGGGACAGCCTCGGCGTCTGGAACTCCGGCGCCGTCGAATTCGAAACGACCGCGGAACGCACTGACCTGCTGATCGTCGAGACGGCGCTCTGAAATCAGCTTCAGTCTACTCGCCGCGGCCATGCCGCTTGCGTTGGGGCGCGGCAAGACAAGTCAGATTTTTATGCTCGCGCGCCACCCGGCGATCACGCTTTCCCAATTACGGCCGTCGAAGCGATCGATCGGCAGGCGGTCGAGGTCCACTCCTTCAAGACAGCGGACGTTTACGTCGATTTTGTCAGGGTCGGAGCGCGGAATATAGAACGGCGCGACGCCGCATACCGGACAGAAGTAATGGCGTGCGACTCCGGTATTGAAAGTGTAGGTCGCGAGGTTTTCGGCCGGCGTCAGCATCCGGAAATTTTCCCTCGGCACGATCCAGTGCAGATAGCCTTTTTTCGCGCAGATCGAGCAATTGCATTCGGTCACGCGCGCCGGCCGTCCGGCGACTTCGATCGCGATTCGCCCGCAATGGCATCCGCCGCGGCATTTACCGTCGGCGTTTTTCGCGTTCATGCTTTCTCCGGTTTATTCGCGCGCGCTCCAAGCGCATGCGCGACGCCAGGCATGACTTTGGGAAAGCCGCGGCCCTCCAGCTTGTCCTTCATGTAGCTGTCGAGGCCGTGCACCATGTAATGCGCATGAGCGTTGCGGATCGCGTTGCTGAATCCCATCTCGTCCTGCGCGGAATTCATCGCCCATTTCGCCATCCGCAGCGTGAACGGATCGTTTTCCGCGATCTCGTTGGCGAGCGCCATCGTTTCCGCTTCGAGACGCTCGCGGGGAACCACGTGGTTGACGAAGCCGTGGCGCAGCGCTTCCTCGGCGGTCACGAAGCGGCTGCGAAAGACGGCCTCCTTGGCGACTCGCAGCGGCAAGTCCCACGGAATCGAAAAATATTGCATCAGCGCGGGCAGGAATTTCGCGTCGTCGGCGGCGACGATCAAATCCATCGCGGCGGCGAACATCCATCCGCCAAATATGCACATGCCCTGAACTTGCGCGATCGTGGGTTTGTCGAGATTGCGCCAGCGCAAGGTCGCGTCGAGGAACAGATCGCGCGAGAGCGCGTATTCGCCGCGCACGCCTTTGGGGTAAGGACGGCGGCGCATGTCCTCGCGTTCCTCGGGAGTGCCGATATCGTGGCCGGAAGAAAATGTTTCGCCCGCAGCGGCGAGCACGATCACGCGCACATCTTGATCGGCGTTCGCGCTTGCGAAGGCGTGATCCATCTCTTCGATCATCACGCGCGATTGCGCGTTTTTGTAACGCGGCCGATTGGTGATTACTTTGGCTACCGCGCCATGACGCTCGTAAATTATAGCTTTGTACGTCAAATTCGCTCTCCTGTCGCCTGTTGGTTCGGGTTCTTGCTTTTCGCGCAACGCGCGGGCGCTCGCCAGTCGACGATGGAATCGTCGGCCGCGCTTTGCAACTCCTCCAAAGAAGCCACGATTATGCGTTTCATGATCGCGCGCCGACAAAAGCCGGTTGCGGAATCGCCCGAAGGTGTCCGCGCGGCGTTCTGCCGCGAAAGTTAGCAGTTGTGGAAATTTTCGCGCTGGAGTAATGAATGAGCGTTCAGCCGCTTGACAGGAGCACTCGGATTTCAGTATAAGCAAGCAAGCGTTTGGTATTAGACGCCTGCAAAACGCGCCAACCCAAAAGGTGACGACCAGATTCCGCGGAGGCTTCAATGACTGAAACCGAACATCGAATCCAGAGCGAATACGAGACGCTCTATCAGCGGGAATACGCCGTGCTTGCGCCTGATATGCGGCGGCTCTACGAAAACGCCAAGCGCGACCAATGGAACGCTTCGCGCGATATCGACTGGTCGCAGCCGGTCGATCTGGACAAGGGCATCTTTGCCGACGGCCTGATCGACGGCTACGGCAGCGAGTTCTGGAACAAGCTCGACGAGAAAACCCGCCGCGAGCTGAACGTCGAATTTTCCTGCTGGCGTATCTCGCAACTTCTGCATGGCGAAGAGGGCGCGATGCTCGCGTGCAGCCAACTGGTCGATATGGTGCCGACCAACGACGCCAAATTCTTCCAGTCAACCCAAGTCGTGGACGAAGCGCGGCATACCGAGGTCCTCAGCCGCTATCTTAACGAGAAGTGCGGCGGCCGCATCTATCCGATGAACCACAACGTCAAGCATCTGTTCGATTATCTGCTTGGACAGGGCAAATGGTTCATCAAAACGGCGGGTTTGCAGCTGGTTGCGGAGACCTTCGCGGTGGGACTGTTCCGGATGCTGGCGGAGACCGCGCAAGATCCCGTACTGAAATCGATCAGCAAACGGATTTTGCTGGACGAATCGCGGCACATGGGTTTTTCGGTGATCGGTCTGCCCGACATGATCGCGAGCCTGTCGCCGTCGGAGATGAGCGAGCTTGAGGATTTCGTCGCGGAAGCGTGCCGGTTGGTGTTGCGCGGCCAGTTCCCGCGCGAGGCCTTCGAGAAGATCGGCTTCAACAAGAGCGAAATCGATCAGGTTCAGAAAATCCGGGTCGAAAGCGCCAAGAGCAACGATTACGTATTTTTCCGTCAGATCTTCCGGCGCGAGATGTACACGCAGGTCGTTTCCAACATGAAGAAGGTCGGCCTGATGACGCCGCGGACGGCCGAGAACTTGCGGAAGCTGGGAATAGATCCCACAATTGATGGACGAGCCGCTACTCTCGAGTCGCAGCCCGGGGCCTGAACGCGGGCGAGAACTCGCGGGGTTGGCCGGTCGGAAGGAAGAAGGTTGACCGATGCCCGCGAGTTCTTCGCAAGCGGCGCTTCGTGCACCGCGGCAGGATAATCGCCGCGCCCAACTGCTTGACGCGGCGGCCCATCTATTCAGCGAACGGGGCTTTCACGCCACGTCGATGCGGGATATCGCAAAGGCGGTCGGCATGCTTTCGGGTTCGATTTATTACCACTTCGAATCCAAGGAAGAGATGCTGCTGGCCGTCTATGAGGAAGGCAAACGGCGGATCGCCGACGAGGTTGACGCGGCGGTGGCGAACACAACCGAGCCGTGGACGCGGCTCGAGGCCGCCTGCGCGGCCCATCTGCGCGCCTTGTTATCCCATCGCGACTATTCGCAGGCGATGATTCGCGCGCGTCCGCAGGAAGCCGGCGCTTTCGCGGGACGGATTCGCGAGCTTCGGCAGGACTACGAGATGCGATTCCGGCGCTTAATCGAGGATTTGCCGCTGCCGCCCGAAATCGATCGTCATTATCTTCGCTTGCTTTTGTTCGGCGCGCTAAACTGGTCGCAGGTCTGGTACCATTCAGGCGGCGATTCGCCGGAAATTGTAGCGCGCCATTTTGTTAGCATCCTTCGCAGACCACTTCAGGCCTGATGCGGCGTCGCGGGGCGTCGCGGGGCGCCGATGCGTCGCTGCGGGCCGCGTTCGATTCGTCCTTCCGGCGCTTGCGCTATATTTGCTGATGGCGGTCTTGATTAGGCCGCCCTCAGCAAATGCGACCGATTTCTACGAAATCCAGATTTATTCGTTCGATACCGTGCCTCAGGACCAGTTGATGGCCGAATTGCATCTGAATTACGTCAGCACCGCGGTCGGCGTGGCCTCGAAATCGAATCTTCCGCTGTATCAGACTCACGCGACCTATGAATTCACCTATGGACTGCTGCCGTACCTCGAAGTGGGGCAGTATGTCTGCACGGCGATGTTCGAGCCGGGGCGATGGGAGTACGCGGGCGCGCGCACCAAAGTTCATTTCGGCATCCCGCAGACCGAAGATTGGCCGGTTCAATTCGGCGCCAATATCGAGCTTCAATATATGCGCCGCGCCGCGGTTCCGGATCCGTTCAATATCGAGTTCATGCCGATTATGGAATCTCATTGGCGGCATTTCACCGCGATAGCCAATCTTTCCTTCGAAAAGCAGTTCAGCGGACCGGGAACCCGGGCGGGAATCTCATTGGAGCCGATGGGTCAGATTAGCTATCTGCTGACCAGATGGTTTGAGCCGTCGCTGGAATATTTTGGCGATATAGGAGCGGTTAAAGAGCCATATATATGGCCCGAGCAGCAGCAGTTTATCGTACCGGCCGTTAACCTCTACTTGATACCGCAGCTTGAGTTCAATTTCGGCGTCGGCTTCGGCATCACGACGAATCAACACGGCACGTTCGAAAAAGGCACGATCGGCTGGCTTTTTTGACGCCGCCCGCGCCGGCGCCGCCACACGGCGCCATTCGACGTCCCGCGTTGTACGGCGGCGCCGCTTGATGTCCCGTGGCGCCAAGTGGCGCCACAGACTGTACCGCTCGCGGTCCGCGGCTGCGCGGGATGTTCACGATGTCCCACGCCGTCCCGAACCGGCTGGCGGCGCCATTTCGGGTCCCGGCGGACGCCGGCGCAGCCGTTATTCCCTGCGCGGAGGCATCGGTTCGACCGGGCCGCCCGCCGCCTTCCATCCCCGGAATCCGGTCCCGATATGGCAGACCGGTTCGACGCCCATGTTCTTCAGCGCCAGCGCGGCGAGCGCCGAACGTCCGCCGCCCGCGCAGAAGAGCACCAGCTTTTTGCCCGCGCCGAAGGCTTCCTTGTAATAGGGGCTTTCGGGATCGACCCAGAACTCGAGCATCCCGCGCGGCGCATGATAGGCGCCCGGCACGCGGCCGTCGCGCTGCAGCTCGCGGATATCGCGGATATCGACGAGCATCACGCCCGGATCGTCTTTCATCGCGATCGCCTGTTCGGCGCTGACGGTTTCGATTTGCGCGCTGGCCTCGGCGACCAGTTCTTTTACGCCTTTTTTCAGCTTCGGCGGCATAGCGGATTCCTTCGTTCGGGTTCGATGCGGGTTCGGATTCAGCGGCCCTGATAGTTCGGTTTGCGCTTTTCCATGAAGGCGCGGGGGCCTTCCTGCGCGTCGCGGGACTTCATTACCGGGCGCGTGACCTCGTTTTCGATCTTGAAGCCTTCTTCGTACGGACGGCCGGTGGCGCGGCGCACGCCCTGCTTGATCGCCTTCACCGCGAGCGGGCCGTTGGCGGCGATCGCCGCGGCCAGCTCCTCCGCCTTGGCCATCACCTGATCAGCCGGCGTGACGTAATTGACCAGGCCGAGCCGGTAGGCCTCGGCCGCGTCGATCAGATTTCCGGTGAGCAGGATTTCCATCGCCTTGCAGTAAGGCATCTGGCGCGGCAGGCGCACGAGCGAGCCGCCGGCCGGAACGATCGCCCATTTGACCTCTTGTAGGCCGAAGCGCGCATGCTCGGCGACGACGCGCAGGTCGCACGCCTGCATCAGCTCGAATCCGCCGGCGATGCAGAAGCCGTTGACCGCGGCGATAATAGGCTTGTCGACGTCGTATTTGCGCAGGAGCGCCTGGTCGCCGAGCTTGCGGTCGGCGAAGAGCTTCTGGTCCCATTCGTCCTCGGGCTTGCGCGCGCCGGTGAAGAGCGGAATCAGCTTGCCGAGATCGGCGCCGGAGGAAAACGATTTCGCGCCCGCGCCGGTGACGATCGCGGCGCGGATTTCGTCGTCCTCATTGACGCGCCGCCACGCCTCGGCCATCCGGACCAGCACTTCGGGATTGAGCGCGTTATGGACTTCGGGGCGGTTGAGCGTGAGATAGGCGATATGGTTGCGGACTTCGAACAGCAAAGCAGGCATGATGCGGCTCCGTCGCATGGCCGCGCATCGATGCGGCCGCGTTTGGCGAAAGTGCTAGCGAACTCGGCGCCCACATGCAATCGACGCCGCTCCGGTGATTCGAGTTTGGAAGGCCCTGATTGATCCGAAGCGAAAGAGAAATTTGGATCGGCGAATGTTAGCGTGTACGATGTACATACGTTGAGGGGCGGGAGTTGGAGTTCGAGTGGGATACAATAAAAGCCGAGGCGAATCGGCGGAAGCACGGGATTGAGTTCGTTGACGCCGTGATCGTTTTCGATGACGACCGCGCGGTTACTTTGATGGACGACCATCAGGGCGAAGAGCGCTATGTGACCTTCGGTATGGACGCCGAAGGCCGAGTGCTGGCGGTTTGCTACGCGGTTCGCGGAACCGCCGTTCGCATCATCTCAGCGCGGAAGGCGACGGCGCGCGAGCGAGCGCAATACGGGGACCGGCGAATATGAAGAAGGAGTACGACCTTAGCAAAGGGAAGCGTGGCCCGGTGGTTCCGATGCCGCCGGAAAAGGTGCGGATCACGATACGGCTGGACCGCACGATTGTGGATCATTTTCGAGATCAAGTGCGGAAAGCGCATCGGGGCAACTATCAGACGCTGATCAATGACGCGCTCAGAGAGTACATCCGACGGCCTGGCCTCGCCGAGCAGGTCGGCGCGGAAGTGCGCTCGGTGCTGCGCGAGGAGCTGGAGAAAATCAAGGCGAACGCCTGAACCGCTCGGACGCACTGAGCCATTCGGGAGGAGTTTGCGCCCAATCGGAGAGTTCTCGATTCACACGAGCACCCTAGCGCGTTTGCCATACGCGCTACTGAAAAAACGCTAGGTAATCGAAATCGAAAATACTATCGAGCGAGCTTTACACTTCCGCTACGACCGTCGTAGACAAGTAAAGCGTCCTTCAGTAGGGATCGCCCAATCAGCGCTCGATGGTACTGACCGCCAGCCTCGAGATGCACACCCGTGAATCGGCCGTATTGCACCGCTAATCCAGGAATTATGATATGCGCCAAGTATATATTTAAGGTTATGATTCCCCCGATGCCGGCCGAGTTTGTTTGATCAATCAACGGTAACTGGAGCTGCTGAGCGAGTTTTTCATCGATCGAGCTTTCGGTCGCGCCCGTATCCAATAACGCCAGCACTTGAACGGCAGGAATTGCTACTGGCGGGGCGCTTCCGCCCGGAACGGGTGGCAATGCCGTACCAAACATTGCCGGATCGAAGCCAATATCGACTAGAATAGTTGGTCCGAGCCAAATCAGAGCATCTTGGGCGCTCAGCGGGTTTGGCGATCCTGGCCGAGACAGACCAGCGGGGAATCCGCACTCAAGGATTGCCATCTACGCCGAAATCCCGAGTCGCGCTGCAAGGGATGCTGAAATCGGAGGTGTTGTGACCCCAACTTGGCGAATCAAATACGGCCCATGACCAAACCGTCGAACCGCTTCTGCCGCTGCCGAGTTAAAGGTGTCGAAGGCCCCAACGAACTCCGTACCGTGAAATATTACGAACTTTCCTCTGTAGTGACGCTCTAGCTCTTCCTTCATCGTCTCAAACGCTTTGATTTCAGTTTCGAGCGTCATAGGCAAGCACCTCTAAATTCCGGAGGGTTTTCTTATATTGTACCCCTTGTGTCAAGGGCGCCGCGATTATTTCCCACCGAGAACTGCAGCACTCATGCATATCTAAATATCCAGGATTTTTTGCCCGTGCCGCGCTCCGACGCAAGCGAGGCGCGGGCCTTTTTTAACGGCTTCTTAGGCGGGGAGGGTTTTGACCTTGCCGCTGGCGAGTTCTTCCGCGCGGCGTTGCGCCTCAACAATCCACGATTCCTTAACCACTGCCCGATCGATATTTTCGAGCTTTCGGGCGGGAACTTCCGCGCCCGGATTTCGCGTCAACTCTTCGCCTTCATGTTCCCGTCGCTCCCCGCAATTTCGAAGGGCGCCGCCAATGTCGGGCGACGTGCTTAACAGATTATAACGGCAAGTCGGAGCGGCGAAGCGGTTGATTCTCAAAGAAAACCGGATCGCGCTATAGTCCGGCGCGGGAGCGGACGCCGAAAGCGTCCGCCCTCCAGGGAGTTGTCGTCCGCGATGAGCGAAAAGGTGTTGCATACCGCGATTTGCGATCTGTTCGGAATCAAATACCCGATCTTGCTGGCCGGGATGGGCGGCGCGTCCACTCCGGCGCTGGCCGCCGCCGTGTCGAACGCCGGCGGTCTCGGCGTGCTCGGCGCCGCCGCCTGCGCGCCCGACGAGCTGCGCCAATGGATCCGGCGCACGCGCGAACTGACCGACAAGCCGTTCGGGGTCGATACGCTGCTGCCGTCGACCGTGCCGTCGGGCGGGAGCGTGCAGAAGTTCAAGGCCGAACTGCCGCAAGCGCATATCGATTTCGCGCGCGAGTTCAAGCGCCGCCACAATCTGCCGGATCCCGATCCGGCGAAGATGCACGGGCGCGGGCTCGCCTTTTCGCGCGAATTCTTCAATCAGCAAATCGAGGTCGTGCTCGAGGAGCGCGTGCCGGTCTATGTCGCCGGCCTGGGCGATCCGGGCTTCATGATTCCCGAGGCGCATAAGCGCGGGATAAAGGTGATGGCGGTCGCGGGCGCGGTGAAGCACGCGCGGCGCTTCGTCGATTCGGGCGTGGACGTGATCGTCGCGCAGGGCACCGACGGCGGCGGCCATAACAGCCGCGTCGGCACGATGGTGCTGGTGCCGCAGGTGGTCGATGCGGTGCGGCCGCTTCCGGTGCTGGCGGCGGGAGGAATCGCCGACGGCCGCGGGCTGGTTGCGGCGCTGGCGCTGGGCGCGGCGGGGGTATGGATCGGCACGCCGTTTCTGGCGACGCCGGAAGCGGGAATCGAGGATTTCCAGAAAGAGGCGATCGTCGAGGCGAGTTCGGAAGATACCGTCGTTGCGCGCTGCCTGACCGGCAAGCCGGCGCGCTTTATCAAGAACAAGTGGGCGGAGGAGTTCGAGGCGTCGGGATTGAAGCCGCTGCCGATGCCGTTTCAGGGGCTGATCGCGATGCCGGTGATGGAGGCGGCGCGGCAAGCTGGGCGCAAGGATATAGTGCCGGGCTTCGCGGGGCAGTCGATCGGGATGATCCGCAAGATCCGGCCGGCGAGAGAAATTCTCGAGCAGATGGTGGCGGAGGCGGTCGAGATACTGTCGAAGAGCATGCCCGCGACGGTGCGTTTCGCCGGCTGAACCGTTCATTTGCGAGGAGGCGCGAGGATGGCCAAGGCAGCGCTGGACGATTTGAAGGTCGTCGAATACGCCGAGATGGTCTCGGGGCCGATGTGCGGCAAGATGTTCGCCGACCTTGGCGCCGAGGTGGTCAAGCTTGAGCCGCCGGGATGCGGCGACGAAGCGCGGCGCCATCCGCCGTACCCCGGCGACGAACCGCATCCGGAGAAAAGCGCCTTCTTCGGCTATTTGAACACGGGCAAGAAGAGCGTCACGCTGAATCCGGCGACGGCGAGCGGCGCGGAGATTTTCCGCAAACTGATCGCGGACGCCGACGTGTTGATCGAAAACTATCCGGTTGGCCATCTGGCGCGGCTCGGACTGGGCTACGAGGCGTTGAGCGCGATCAATCCGCGGCTGGTGATGGCCTCGGTTTCGCCGTTCGGGCAGACCGGGCCGTATCGCGATTGGAAGGGCACGGACCTGATCGAGTGGGCGATGAGCCTGACCGGCTATAACACGCCCACGCTGGTCGATGACGGCGAGCGCGAGAATCCGCTGCGCGCGCCGGGCCATCCGGCGGAAATGATGGGAGCGGCGAACGCGGCGGCGGCGGCGATGGTCGCGTTGGCGGCGCGCGACGCGACCGGGCGCGGCCAGTGGATCGACGCGCCGTGCTGGCAGGCGACGGCGAACACGGCGAAGCTAGAGATGGCGGCGTACTCATACGTGGGGATTCCGTTCAGCCGCTTGCGTGCGAACGTGCAGGTGGGATTGGAGCCGCTGCCGTGCCGCGACGGCTATATCTATACGCTGTGGGCGGCCGAGGCGCATTGGCGGGCGCTCAAGCAGTTGTTGGGAAATCCGCCCGAGCTGGAGAACGAGATTTTCGACGACCTTGCCGGCCGGCACGAGAACGACGATATCCTGCGCACGCTGATTCGCGCGGAACTGGCCAAGCACGACATGGATTACCTGGTGACGGAGGGGCAGCGGCTGGGCCTGACGATCGGCCCGGTGCATACGGTGGAGCAGGCCGCCAACCATCCGCATCTTGCGGCGCGCGGGGCGTTCGTCGAGATCGCGCATCCGATCGCCGGGCCGATACGGATGCCGCGGGCGCTGGTGCGGATGACGGCGACGCCGCCGCAATCGCGCCGGGCGCCGATGCTGGGGGAGCATAACGGCGAAATTTTCGGGCGGCTTGGAATCGACGCCGAGGCGCAGGCGGGATTGCGCGCGGCGGGCGTGATATAGGCCGCGCGGGAACGGAGGGGACGTTCAAGATGGGACGGCTGCCGCTGGCAGGACTGAGAGTCGCGGACTTCAGTTGGATTATCAACGGGCCGCAAATCGCGCAGTGGTTCGCGACGATGGGCGCCGAGGTAATCAAGATCGAGTCGCAGACCTATATCGATATCGGGCGGACGAATCCGGCGGGGATGGCGGATCGGAAGCCGGGGTTGAACCGGAGCGGTTTTTATCACGCGCTGAATTACGGCAAGAAAGCGATCAATCTCAACCTGAAGCATCCGAAGGGACGCGAGCTGGCGCACGAAATAATCCGGCGCAGCGATTTCGTGCTCGAATGTTTTCCGCGCGCGACGGCGGAAGGCTTGGGCCTCACTTACGACGAGATGCGCAAAGTGAAGCCGGACATAATCATGATTTCGGTTTCGCTGCTGGGAAAAGAGGGGCTGGAACCGTCGCGATGGGTGGGATGGGGACCGATGGCGTGCGCGTTCGTCGGGCTGTTCGACGCGCAGGGCTACGCGGGCGGGCCGCCGCGCCAGACCGGCGGCACTTGGCCGGACTACGCGGTCGCTTCGACGGTGGTGTTTCATGCGCTCGCCGCGCTCAGGCATCGCAACCGCACCGGCGAGGGGCAGTGGATCGACGCGAGCATGGGCGAGACGGTGATCGGGCAGATGCATGAATGGTTCACCGACTACTTCATGAACGGGCGCGATCGGCGGCAGTGGGAGAATCGCGACGACGTGATGGCTCCGCACAACACTTATCCATGTCGCGGGGAGGACAAGTGGATCGCGATCGCGGTCGGTAACGACGAACAATGGGCGGCGCTGCGCAGCGTCATGGGCGATCCGGAGTGGGCGCGCGACGCGAAGTTCGCCGATCAATACGGCCGCTGGAAGAACCGCGACGCGATCGACGCGCGGATGCGCGAGTTCACGCGCATGCGCGACCATCTGCAACTTGCGGCGGAGCTGCAAAAGGCGGGGGTCCCGGCCGGCCCGGTGCTCGACAGCGTCGAGCTGCATCAGGACCCCCATCTGTGGGAATGGGGCTACTGGTGGAAGATGGACCATCACGAAGTCGGCGAGCGGATTTTGCCGGGGATGCCGGTGAAACTGAGCGGCGTGGAGAAATTCAACTATTCGTATCCGCCGGACCTGGGACAGCATAACCGCGAAATTTTCGGCGGACTGCTGGGGCTGTCGGACGCGGAGATAAAAATCCTGATGGAGGAAAAGGTCATCTACTGATGGACACGCTCAAGGACAAGGCTTGCATCGTGGGCGTGGGCGAAAGCGCCTTCACACGCGGATCGGGCAAGACCGAACTGAGGCTGATGCTGGAGGCGTCGCTCGCGGCGATCGGCGACGCGGGATTAAAGCCGCACGATATTGACGGCATCGTCGGACCGCCGATCGGATCGGTTGCGGAGCATTTCGCGGCGAATCTCGGCATCGAGGATTTGCGCTTCGCAACGACGGTGCACATGGGCGGCGCGAGTCCGGTGGTGTCGCTGCAGGCGGCGGCGATGGCGATCGCGGGCGGAGTCGCGACGAACGTCCTGATTCCGCTGGGCTGGAACGGCTATTCGTCGAATCCGGTGCGGGGCGGCGGCGCGCGCGCCGAGACCGGCGAAAAGCCGATGCCCGAACCGAACCCGATGATGAACACGATCGGCGCGTTCTATTTGCCGTACGGCGCGACCGTGCCGGTGCAGTGGTACGCGTGGCTGGCGACCCGGCATAAGCATCTGTACGGCACGCCATTCGAGACGATGGGCGCGATCGCGGTGAACGGCCGCGCCAACGCGCATCTGAACGAAAAGGCGATGATGCGCGGCCGGCCGCTGACGATGGACGACTATCTGGCGGCGCGCTGGGTGTCGTATCCATTCCGGCTCTACGATTGTTGCCTCGAAACCGACGCGGCCGGCGCGGTGGTGGTGACGTCGGCGGAGCGGGCGCGCGACTTGAAGCATCCGCCGGTCTATATTTCCGGCGTCGCCGAGGGCCATCCGTATCCCGCCGACGACATCCCGGCGCGTCCCGATCCGTTCGTGATCGGGCTGAGCTTCGCGGCGCCCAAGGCGTTTGCGATGGCGGGCGTGACGCACAAGGACATCGATTTTTTAGAGGTGTACGACTGCTTCACTTACGTCGTGATGCTGCAGATCGAGGCGATGGGTTTCTGCAAACGCGGCGAAATCAAGGATTTCATCACGCCGGAGCGCATCCGTCTGGGCGGCGAGCTTCCGCTCAATACGCACGGCGGCCTGCTGTCCGAGGCGCACGTCTGGGGCATCAATCACATCATTGAGGCGGCGCGGCAGTTGCGTCATCAGTGCGGTCCGCGCCAGGTCAAGGACGCGGAAATCGGGCTGGTGACGGGATGGGGCGATTTCGGCGACGGCGGATTGGCGATTCTCAGGAGATAGGGCGCGATGGCCGACAAAATGTACAAATTGCCGACGCCGCGAGTCGGCGGATATTCGGCGGAGTTCTACAAATATTGCAGGGATCACGAACTGCGCTTTCAGCGTTGCACCGGATGCGGCGCGTGGCGCCACATTCCGCGCGACATGTGCGCGAAATGCGGATCGTTCGAGTTTGAATGGGCGCGCTCGAAGGGCCGCGGCAAAGTGTTTTCGTGGACGACCGCGCGTCAGCCGATGATGGCGCAATTCGCCGCGCACATTCCGTACAGTCCGGTGATCGTCGAGCTCGACGAAGGCGTCAGGATGGTGACGTGGCTGACCGACGTAAAGCCGGAAGAGCTCGAGCTAGGCATGCCGGTCGAGGTGGTTTTCGACGACGTGACGCCCGAGGTGTCCCTGCCGAAATTCCGGCGCGTGGCGTGAGGATCAATGTGGAATCCAGAGCGGGGCCGCGCCGAACAGGCGATCGACGATGCCGATCTGGTAAGCCAGAACCAGGCCGAAGCCGAAACTGAGCAGGCCGGAGCCGGTGATTAGCGCCTCGTGCAAGCGCGTGAAGCGCCGCGCGGCGAAGACGAACGGCGTCGCAATCGCGATCGTGAGCAGCGCCATCCCTACGATTACGCCGACGCAGAATACCGCCAGATACGCCGCCGCCCATAGCGGCTGAGGAATGGCGCTCAGGACCAGCAGCGCGAGCGCCGCGCTGCCCGCCAGGCCGTGGACGAGACCTACCGCGAATGAGCGCATGAGCGGGCGGGTGGCGGCGAAACTTGTGAAGAACCCGGATTGCGCGGGTTCGCCGGCAAGACTGAGGTGTTCGTGTTCAGCCTCGGCGTGGCCCGCGCTGTGCACATGAGGGTGGCTATGTACAAAAAAGCCGCCCGATTCATCGCGCGAATGCATGTGCCGATGCGAGTGAACGTGCGCGTGCGCTTCGATTTTTTCAGCGCCGCCGAAGAATTTACGCGCCAACGAGCGCATCAGATTCGCCGCCGCAGTCGCTCCCAGCGCGATTAAGGCGAGTGCGACGGCGAACTCCATCGCAAGTCCAAGCCGCACGGGAACGGCGAGTTTGAAAATAATAATCGCCGCCCCAACCACCATCACGGTCAGCGTGTGGCCGAGGCCCCAGACCGCGCCGATTCGGGCCGCCGCGCCAAGCCTGCGCTCGCGGCTCAGGATCGCGGTCACCGCGACGACGTGGTCGGCGTCGGTCGCGTGGCGCATTCCAAGGAGCAATCCCAGAGCGGCTATTCCAACAGGTTCAGCGGAAAAAAGACTCATCGGCGTACAAAATCCATTTCCGCCAATCAGTACGGGATTCCGCATCGGGAGTAAATCGTCCCGGTGCGCAGCGAGGGCGGCGCGCGAATCCTGCCTGAGGATTCGCGCGCCGCTTCAGTCTAAACTCGGGTTTCTTCGCTTAGTTTTTAGCCTTCCTGACTGGTTGAGAACCGAAGAACAGGAAAAAGTTCGTCGGCACGTCGCCGATCACGTCGCCGGATTTCTGCGCCGCTCGCAGCGCCCTGACCGAGGTGATGCCGCTGGAGCCGTCGGCGCTGGGCCAATCGGCCTCATTGGTCACCAGTTCAGTCACGACCTGCCACCACACCGGCCGGCGCTGGAACGCGTCCGTATTGATCACGTGGCTGTGATTCGGCGTGGGCGTGAAGATGTTGGTGTTTGCGGGGACTGCGCCCTTGGTGAGGATATGCAGGGCGGGGCCGAGATCGAGTCGCGACGCATGCATCGTGCAGCTTCCCGGCGGATCGCCCGGCGCCGGACATTGTACGGCCACGGCGGGATTCTGCTTGTACGCTTCGGGGATCGTTCCGAACAGGCTGATCAGCGCGTTGCCCAAATCGGCGCCGCAGAGCGTGACCGGCAGGTTCGGATTCATGCCCGGATTTTCGTTTGGATCGTTGTACGGATTATTCGTGTTGTCGCAGGCGATCGCGTCGTTCGGGTTGGTGTCTTTGACGCCGTTATGATCGAACATCGGCACCAGAACGTAGAGCTTGTCGGTGCTTTGTATTTTGGCGCCGGTGGGATCGCGCGGCGGTTCGTCGGTGACCTGGCAGATCGGAATTTGCAGTTCCGCCGGGTCCGACTCGGCCGGCACATTGTTGAAGTTGAGGTCGTCGGTCGGCTGCTCCACGCAATCGTAATTTTCGGTATACGTGAAGATGAAAGGCCTGCCGAAGGCGAAAGCCGCCGTCTGGTTGGGCGCGAGAGACTGCGCTCCCGCGCCGCCGGCCGCCGCGATCAGGCCGATCGCCGCGCCCGCGATTGCCGCTCCAAGTTTTTGTCGCATACGCTCCTCCGATTCTCCGGCTTGGAATTTGCCGGTCATCGGATATACGGAGCGGCGCAACCTTTGGATCGCGCGGAGGTTATTTTTCCGGCGGAGGATTATTGCGCCGGAATTCCTCCGCGGCTTCGCGCATAGTGGCGAACCGCACTCCGGCCCGCATCCGCATCTGTTCGACCAGCCGCTCGAGCATCAGCAAGCGATGGCCCCTGCCGATCGATTGGGGATGCATCGTCAAAATATAAACGCCCTCGCCCAGCCGGTCGTATAAATATTCGAAATCGCCCCACCAGATTTCGAACATCCGCGACGGCGCGGCGAGACCGGGATTCACGCCGTTGCGCGTCCACACGTGTTCGAAGGCGGGGAAATCGTCCAGCCCCCAGGTGAATGGCAATTCGACCATCGATGTTGGCTTGCCCCATACGAAGGGTCCATCGGCCGGCGCTTGATCGCCGACCCGGCAATAGTAGGGCGTGAAATCGTCGCCCATCATGCTGCTGTCGTAAAGAAAGCCGCGCTCGCGAAGACATTCGAGCGTCGATGGCATCAGGCCCGCCGCCGGCGAGCGGTAGCCGACGGGAACCTGGCCGGTGACGCGTTTGAGCGCGGCGGTCGCGCGATCGAAATCGCGCGCTTCCTCCTCGCGCGACGGCGGACGATCGTGAAAATATCCGTGATGTCCGATTTCATGGCCCGCGGCCGCGATTTTTTCGACCGTGGCGGGAAAGGCGTCCGCGGTATGGCCGGGTATGAACCAGGTCGATTTGATTCCCCATTCGCCGAGCATCCGCAGCAGGCGTTCACTGCCGACGCGGCCGAATTCGCCGCGCGAAATCGCGCTGGGCGATTTCGCATGGAAAGTTCCGACCCAGACCGAAATCGCGTCGAAATCGAAACTCAGACATACGGTGACGTTCTTTTTCATCGCGAACGGGCTCCTTTTCGATTTTGCTCGGCTGCCGGCGCCGATTCGATCTCTACTGCGCCGGGAAGACCGGCGTAAAGCGAATCCGAGCCTCGCATATGATATGAGCGCTATCGGCGCGGGCTTATCCAGCGTTGGCAGGCGCGCATGCGGTCCGCTTATTTTGTGATGCTATCTGGACTGGCGGGTATCGTTTTCCTTCTGATCGCGCCGAAGCGTTTTCGCCGTCTGGCGCGGCATCGCGCGTCATCGCGCGCCGCGAGGAAGCTTCGCTTGACAGCCCCGTCGGCCATGTTGTAAGCCCTTGCAGAACTTTGGACCCGGGGGTCCTTGGGAAGCGGCATCTTTTATCTCTTGACGAGCGCTTTCGGGGATTGGGGATAATGCGAGCGATCTGACCTGCGGAGCGATGCGTCCGCGTTTTTCCCTCGCGCATAGAGGCGCGAGCTGGCATATGCGATAGTCGCGCGCCGAAACTCGTTGCTCGGCGCGTTTCGAGCATGCGCCGGGGATGAACAACGCAGCCGCCGGAGTTCGACGCGAATAATCGAGGTAGTCGAGGTTTGAAATTTCAGCCAATGCGTTCCAGCAGATTTACGATCATAGCGGCCGCAGCCGCCTGCCTCCTGACGGTGGCGGCGACTGCGATTACCGCTGACAGCGCTACTGAAGGCGTCAAGCGCACTTCAGCGCCTTCGTGGCTCAGTCTGTTCGGCGTGGCGATTCGTCCTGACAACGAGATCCTCGTCGTCGGCTCGAAGGCGCTGCTGTTGACTTCGACCGATCAGGGCAAAACCTGGATTCAGCGCACGATGCAGGAACGTCCCGGCGGACGGCTGTTCCAGGATCGCGACCTCTACTCGATCCGTTTCGATTCGTCCGGCAAGTCCGGATGGGTCGTCGGCGAGGAGGGGATCATCCTGCATACGACCGACGGCGGCGACACCTGGAGCTTGCAGAAGAGCGGAACCACGAAGAACCTGTTCAAAATCGCCGTAATCGACGACAAGAACGTGGTGGTCGTGGGGGCCGACGGCACGATTCTCCGCACCGCCGATGGCGGCGACACTTGGCAGTCGATCAAATCGCCGAAGAACGTGACCTGGTTTGACGTCACCTTCACCGATCCGCAGCACGGATGGATGGTGGGCGAATTCTCCACCATTCTCGCCTCCACGGACGGCGGGCAGACTTGGACGCTCAATTACGGCGGCAATACGGGAGATTTCACGATCGGGCCGTTCTTTACGGTGACTTTCACTGATCCCCAGCACGGAGTCGTCGCTGGTCTTGCGGGCGACACCGCAGTTACCAGCGACGGGGGCAAGACCTGGCAGAAGCAGAAGTTGCCCGATCCTGTGGCCAGCTATGTGGTTGCGGAAGATCCGGCGTCGAAGGCGCTTTGGGCCGGCGGCGCGGGCGGACGGATGTTCGAGCAGGTCGCCGGAGGCGAATGGAAGCCCTCCGATCGGGCGACCTTTCATGATTTGACGGATTTGGCGTTCGCAGGAAAACTCGGCGTCGCGGTTGGTCTAAACGGCACCATTCTGCTGACGGATAATGCGGGAGAGCAATGGCAAGCAGTTCAGTAAAAATGACCTCCCTGCGGATCGGCGATTTCGTCGTCCGCAACAGGGCCATCGTCGGTGCAATCCTGCTGATTATCAGCGCCTTTTTCGGCTACGAGTGCACCAAGGTTGTCGTTCAAACCAAGTTTGACGACTTTTTCCCGAGCTATCATCACGACGTGCAGCTCTATCAGGAGTGGCACAAGTACGGCGGCGCGCAGACGCTCGCCGTGATGGTTCAGGTCAAGCATGGCGATATTTTCAATTTCGACACGCTGAAGAAGATTCAGGAAATTCAGCGCGACGTCGACAAGCTGCCGGGCGTTGACCACAACGAAGTGCTGTCGCTCGCTTCCTATCGCGTCAGCTACGCGGAAGCGACGCCAGGATCGCTGACGATCAAGCCCTTCATGTTTCCGGAAGTGCCGAAGGACGCCGCTGGAATCGAGGCTCTGAAGAAGACCGTTCAGGCCAACCAAGCGAACATTTCGCAGTTGGTCAGTTCCGACTTGACCAGCGCTCTGGTAACCGCCTCATTCAACGAGCGCGGCTTGGACTACAAAAAGCTCTTCTACCAGGTTCAGGATATCGTCAAGCAGTATCAGGACGATAACAACCGCATCTATATAGCAGGCGAGCCGATCGTTCGCGGCTATGGCTATTACTACGAACCGACCGTCCTGGTGCTGTTCCTGATCGCGGTCGCCGTGATGATCTTCATCCTGTGGATTACCGGCAGCCAGCGCAGCCGATGGTGGGCGCCGATCGTCACCGGCTTCTTGTCGGCCATCTGGGGCCTCGGCTTCGTTGGCCTGATGGGTTACGACTTCGATCCGGTCATGCTGGTCATACCATTCATCCTGACCGCGCGCGACATGTCGCACGGTATTCAGTGGCAGGGTCGGCTGCATGACGAACTCGACCGGTTGGGCGACAAGCTGGCGGCTTGCGCGGCCACGACCGACTTCATGTTGCCGCCGGGATTGCTGTCGATTCTGGCCGACATCAGCGGCATCATCTTCATCTCGTTCGGCGGCATCCCCGTCCTGCAACATATCGCGCTGGCCGGCACGGTATGGCTCGCCGGCAGTCTCACGATGGTCTTCATCTTCCAGCCCATCCTGATGAGCTATCTGCCGACGCCTGAAATCAAGCATCGCAAGCAGCGGGAAGGATCGGGCGCGCGGAGCGCGGTTCGCGAATTCCTCGACTGGTTCGTGCACGTTCCGACTCGTCCGGGCGCCTTGCGCAAGGTTCTGCTTTGGGGGTCGTGCGGGTTTCTGGTTTATGGCGTAATTTCCGGCTTGGATTGCAAAATCGGTTATTCGACCGCCGGCACGCCGCTCTACAAGAACAACTCAAAGGTCAACAAGGACATTCTGGCGGTCGGGAAAAAGTTCCCACTCGAAGAGGGCTGGGTGATCCTGACGACTCCTTCCTATCCCGACAAGCAATCCGTGCTGGGACCCGGAGTGCTGCGGATGGTCGACGATATGCGCGCCTACCTGTTTGAAGATCCAAAGGTTGCGCAGGTCGTCTCTTTCTCATCGACGGTGTCGGAACCGTTCAATGAGATGTTCCACTACGGCTATCCGAAATATCTGGCTGTGCCGGATTCGATCGAGATGTCGGGCAACCTGTGGTTTCTGTATTTGAACGGATCGGCGCCGGGCGAATTGGAGCGCTTTATCTCGAATCGCTCCAATAACGACACCTGTATCCGGGTGCTCCTGCGCGACCACAACTACGACACGCTCGAGAACATCCGCGAGCGGATCAAACGGTTCGTTGACGAGAGGGTCTCGCCGGATCCGTCGCTGAACAAAGTGCATGTCGATTATCTGGCCGGAATCGCGGGTCTCTATCTCTCGGCCAACGACGTCTTGAAGCAACTAGATTTCTACAACATCACATTCGTGCTGGGCGTGGTGTGGGTATTTTGTCTGTTTTCGTTCCGCTCGTTCGTCGCGGCGTTCATGTTCCTGTTCGCCTGCGTTCTGGCCAACTTCGGCGCTTTCATTTACATGAATGCGCGCGATATCGGCCTGACGATCGATACGATACCGGTCATCTCGCTGGGTATCGGACTCGGAGTCGATTACGGAATTTACATGGTCGCCCGAATCCGCGACGAGGTCATGGGCGGAATGGATGTCGATGACGCGATCGTGCTTGCGCTGCAGAGCACCGGCGTCGCGGTGTTCAACACGTTCCTCGTCATGATCGGCGGCATTTTCCCGTGGATTTTCTCGCCGCTGCTGTTCCACAACGAGATGAGCACGCTGCTGATCTTCCTGATGGGCACGAACATGATCGCCGGCTGCATCATCCTGCCGTGTTATCTGTCGTGGGCGCGTCCGAGTTTCGTGTTCGGCGGCCGAGGCGCGATGAAGGAGCGCGAAAAGCCGAGCGCGACTGCCGCGGCTTCATGACCGCAAACCCGGCCGCGAGACGATCGGCTGAATCGGCATGATTTGCCGCTAAGCCCATATCTTTCCGACTAAGCCAACGTGGCGGACGCCAAAAGCGCCCGCCACGTTTTTTATCGTGCGCGGCGGCGCTTTAGTTGTCCGAACGGACGGATCTCGGGATTTCGGACTTTCCCCGGATTAATGGTTATAATCATCCGCAGACCGCAAATCCGGAGCCTAGGCGTGAACAAACCGACCATTTTTGAAGTTTTCGCCCGAATTTATCGTCAATTATAGGGATTTCGACCCGGCTTACGCGGTTGGGCTTCGAGTCGGATGGCGAAAGGCGCGGGAGAACCACGTTCATGATGCGAAAGCTGATTCTACTGACAGTTGCAGGATTCACGGCCGTGCTATTCGTCGCGTGCCAAAAGCAGCCTCGGGCGACATTCGACCCCCGAAGTGCGAGCGAATTTTTTCCGCTTCCGCCCAAAGCCGTCTGGACGTACAAAGTTGACAGCAAAAGCCAGCATACGACTTATGTGGTCACGGATACGGTGGTGGGGCAGAAATATGTCCCGGCGCTGAATGTCACCGGGATGGTGGTCGAGGAATATTACAACCTCGATCGCGGCGGCGTGCGGCCGATCGTCTATACCAGCCACAACGGCTATCTCGATCGTCTGTCCGGGCTGGCCTACCAAAAGCAAGATATCGAAGCGCCGGCGTGGGGCCGTTCAGAAGAAGGCGAATTCATGCCGAAACTGCTTGCGCCCAATCTGGACTGGAGTAGCAAGATCTATCCCTTCGGCCACATTTCGGGGGCTTTCGACATTAGTCAAACTCATCACACCTATTTTGAACCCGAAGCGATCGTGGTGCCGGCGGGAAGTTTCCTCGGATGCATTCGCATAGATTCCGACGCGAGATATGAGGGTGGAACCTACGCGCAGAAGGGAAACAAGAATCTTAAATTGACCTACCGCGATTGGTACGCGCCGAACGTCGGCCTGATCAAGACAGTCGTGCTGGAAGGCGGGCCAGGCGGCTCGGAGATGGAGCACGTGGAATTGCTGCGCTACTCGATTCCGTCCGCAGCGGGCGGCGCCACCGGCGCGGCGGACAATCGGGGAGCGCCGAGCGTTGGCAATTCGGCCGCTGATGCGCCACAATCGGCGAAATCGCCCGCGGTCTCGGCCAAAACCAACTAAGACCGAAAAATTCGGGCGACAACTGCTGTTTTCGGCATCGGGGACCGGCAGCGTTCAATCGCCGCCGGTAAGCTGGAACGGCATTGCTCTCGCGCCATGGGAATGGCGCGAATGGGGGACAATAGCGATGCGCGATTGGTTTGCGGCGGCCGGTCTGGCCGCGCTCGTGACCATTGCGGCGGCCTGCAGCAGGCCTGTGCCAGCCAAAATCGATCTCCACGCCAACTTCTTTCCGCTCAAGACCGACATGACGTGGACCTACCGGATAGACAGCAAGAGCCAGCACACCTCCTATGTCATCACCGACCGCGTGGTTGGAAGCCAATACGTGCCCGCACTCAAATTGACGGGTTTGGTGGTCGCGGAATTTTACAATTTGGATCGCGCCGGCCTGCGCCCGATTGTGTATGTCGACGACTCAGGATATCTGACGCGATTGTCGGGACTGGATTACGACAAGCATCGCATAATCACGCCCGCATGGGGGAAGTCGGAAGAAGACGATTTCCTGCCAGCGCATCTGGCGCCCAATTTGGCTTGGAACAACGAACTTTTTCCGTACGGCAAACTTCCGGGCGGATTCGAAATTGTGCAGAGCCACAAGAGTTTCGGCGAACCGGCCGACGTTGCCGTACCGGCGGGGCATTTCACCGGATGCATTCGGATCGAAACGCGGGCGCGCTATCAAGGCGGCGCGTATGCCGAATCGAAACAACAACTTAAACTGACCTACGAAGATTGGTACGCGCCGAATGTCGGCTTAATCAAAACGATCGCGTTTCAGGGCGGTCCCGACGGCCCGGAGATGGAGCGAGTCGAATTGATGAGATTCGACGTTGCTTCCAAAGGGGACCAGTTCACGCAAGCTCAGGGAATCCGACCGGCGGCGAACCGGCCGCAGGCGAGCGCAGGGGCCTCAGCGCCCAAGGCGCAGAAGCGGGCGATCGCCGGATAAGGCTACGTTAAGCTCCACGTCAGGCTGGGTGGAGCCGAATCGCGCGGATTTTGCTTCGATCGCGCAAAGTTCGCGCGATCAGCTGCATCTCGCCCGGAAATAGATATCAGCCGATAAAGCTCGTCAAAACTTTCGACGCCTTGCCTTTGCGAAGTTAGCCGTTTGGAGGCGGCGCTGGCATCGAAACCGTCGGCGAACCTGGTCCGAACAACGGCTGGCCTTTTTGGTGGACGTAGTTGATCGCCACCGCGTCGATATAGAACCCGTTGTGTCCGGCTTCGCCGATGCGCCGGGTATGTTCGGCCTCCTGAATGTAATCGGCCGACGTCGCGTAAGCGTTTTTCTCGGTTGTTTCCGTCATCTGTTCGTTGGGCGAGGCGCGATAGAGCAGATTCTTGATATCTTGATGCTTGCTGTTGATGATGACGAGGGCGTCGGCGCCGGTTTCGCAGGCTTTGCGCTGGAGAGCCGGCATGACGTCGGCTTGAGCGTCGCGTTCGTCGGCCCAGGCTTCAACGATCGCGACCTGCTTGAACTGCGTCAGCGGCATTCTGTCGAGCAGCGGCATATTGCAAGTCGGCGGCTTGGCGGCGCGATTGTACGGCGCTATCTGCGTAAGCTCGACTTGAAGCGGCTGCTTCTGTGCGGCGCATCCGGCGACCATCGTGAGCGCTAGAATCAAGCCGGTCGTAGTTCGAAACGACCCGCTTACGCGACGGTGGGCGAGGCTGACCATACTCGTGATTTCCATCTCCGGCCTCGGGCGACATCGCTTGTCGCGCTAGATAGCTGCGCGGAAGATTAGCATAAACGCGTTCCAAAATCGCTAATGCCGGCGCATGAAGTTGCACGCGAGTTCAAGGTTTTTGAAACTGGTCAATTAGGGTAGAATATTTGACATGAGGCGCGCCGCGCGAATTCTGCTGAGCTTATGGCTGGCGGGCGCAATGACGCTTGCTCAAGCATGCGCCGGACCAGCCAGCAGTGCACGCGATTACGGTTCCGGCGCGTCCAGGGTCGGCTCCAATGCGGCGGCAAGCTCCACGCGGCCGTCATCCGCGCCCGGCAGCGCGCCGAATATGAACGGCATGGTGGTCGATAAGGACGCAAGCTTGGCATTGACCGCCCATTTTCAGCGCAATCGCCTGCCGCTGGTCGGAGCGCAAGTCTTGCGGAATCCGTCGACCGGCCAACGGGCCGTCGTGCTTTACGGATACGTCGCGACCGATCGCGGAAAATCTGACGCACAGCGGCAAGCCGAAGACTACATCAATGATCCCGAAGTGGACGTGGAAAACCGAGTCGTCGTCGATCCGCAACTGATGGCATCGAGCGGTTCCGGCGGGCCGGGCACGGCTGGCGCTAATAATTCGACCGCTGGCTACTACGATCCGAATTCCGCACAATCCGCGAACTCAACGCCCGGAACGCAGAGCTATTACGACCAGCAAAACCAGTCCGCACAGATTCAGCAGTATCAGCAATACCAACAGCCGAGCGCACAAAGCATAAACTCGATCGCGCCATTGATCGCGTTGCTTGGAATTTTGAGCGCGGGGATGGCCGCGAGCGGCCCGGGAGGGTTCGGAGTTGGGCCGGGCTATCCTTCGCCGTATGGCTATTCTGGCGCTTATCCGCCCTATGGCGGATTTCCGGCGCCGATCGCGCCGATGGCCCCCGTGGCGCCGATGTCGCCGTTCGGCTACGGGGGATCGCCGTTTGGCTTTAGCGGTCCTTTTTCAACTTTTCCCTGATACGGCCTGATTTTCGGCGAATTGTCACGGACCGGGACGCTTTCAGCCGGTCTGGACTATCGCATCGGGCCAAAGAAGGCGCGGATATCGTCGGCCAAGAGCTTCGGCTGTTCCATCGCCGCGAAATGCCCCCCCACCGGCATCACGGTCCAGCGTTGGATATTGAAGGCGCGTTCGGCCCACGCCCGCGGCGGCTTCAGGATTTCGCCTGGAAAAATTGCCGCGGCGGTTGGCGTCTCGATTCGCCCGGACCGGTCCGGACGCCACGGATGATGCCGCGCTTCATAATACAGACGGGTTGACGAATTGATTGATTGGGTGACCCAGTAGATCATGATGTTCGTCAGAACCTGATCCTTGCTTAAGGCCTTTTCCAAATTTCCGCCGCAATCCGACCAGGTACGAAATTTCTCGACGATCCACGCCGCCAGTCCGGCGGGCGAATCGTTCAGACCGTAGGCCAGCGTCTGGGGCTTGGTTCCCTGAATCCACTGATAACCGCTTTCCTCGCGCCGAAAATGATCCATGTCGGCCAAAAAGACCTTTTCTTCGCTGGATAGCTCGCTCGAATCGTCGCGCCGGCCGCCGACGAAGAGCAGATTCAAATGGATGCCGTAAAGGCTTGCGCCATGCACCTCGCCGAGGCGCGACGTAATCGCCGCCCCCCAATCTCCGCCTTGCGCGCAATAGCGCGAAAAACCGAGCACATCGGTCATTAACTCGTGGAAAATCTCGGCGATGGCTTGGATATTAATCGCGCGCGTGCGCGGATGGCCGGAGAAGCCATAGCCGGGCAGGGAAGGCGCAATCACCGTAAAGGAATGGTTCGGATCGCCGCCGTGCGCGCCCGGATCGGTGAGCATCGGAATGATCCGCGTGAACTCGCAAATCGAGCCGGGCCATCCGTGCGATAGCAGCAGCGGTTTGGGATTCGGACCGCGACCGGGTTCATGGATGTAATGAATGTCGATTCCGTCGATCTCGACATGAAATTGGGCGAAGCGGTTAAGCTCGGCTTCGTGCTTGCGCCAATCGTAATTCGTGCGCCAATATTCGACCAATTCCTTCATATAAGCTAGATTAGCGCCGTATTCCCATCCGGTGTTGGGCACTTCGTCGGGAAATCGGGTGCGCGCCAGCCGCTCCCGCAGGTCGCGCAGAACCTCATCTGAAACTTCGATACGAAACGGTGCGATTGCGCCGTGAGCCATCGCGTGCCTCCACGGATCGATTCGCTTTTGCCGCGGCTGACTGACGCGAAGCGAGCCGAATCCGATGGAATTGCTATAGGCGATCATGTGCCGCAGTCAACAGCGCGAACCGTGAAATCGAAGTGAATCTGTGGACGTTGAAGATCGTCAGGCATGGCGCGCCTTGATCCGTTGATTCGCCAAGTGGGAGAATCTTTGCGACGGCGGCGGGCATCGCGTGTCCGCAAGCGCCGTTTGAGCGCCGAATTTAAGCGGCGCGCGGAAAGATTTATGGCAAGCGGCCGGCTCCGGATCGCGGCGCGGT
This sequence comes from bacterium, assembly GCA_014896235.1. Taxonomy (GTDB): domain Bacteria; phylum Desulfobacterota; class Binatia; order Binatales; family Binataceae; genus JADMIL01. Next base: position 107,643 of record JADBKU010000001.1, read on the forward strand.
CCGCCGAGCGAGCCGGCCAACCGCAACCCATCACAAGGAATTGGAGCCAAGGTGGCACTCGCATCGGATTCGAAACTCACGCAGGCCGAACTCGACCAACTGTGCGTCAACTCGATTCGCGTACTCGCAATCGACGCGGTGCAAAAGGCCAATTCTGGTCATCCGGGGATGCCGATGGGGATGGCGCCGGTCGCATATCTCCTCTTCACCCGCTATCTGAAGCACAACCCGAAAAATCCGCATTGGTACGGGCGCGACCGTTTCGTGCTCTCGGCCGGGCACGGCTCGATGCTGCTTTACGCATCGCTGTATCTGACGGGCTACGATTTGCCGCTCGACGAACTCAAGCGGTTTCGCCAGCTCCACAGTAAAACGCCCGGCCATCCGGAGCACGGCCTGACGCCGGGCGTCGAGACCACAACCGGCCCGCTTGGCCAGGGCTTCGGCAACGGCGTGGGGATGGCGATCGCCGCCAAACACATGGCGGCGCGGTTCGAGCGCGACAATCCGCGCCTGTTTGAACATCGCATTTTCGCGATCGTCAGCGACGGCGACCTGATGGAGGGAATTGCCAGCGAAGCCGCATCGATCGCCGGCCATCTCGGACTCGGCAACATTGTTTACCTCTATGACGACAATCACGTGACCATCGATGGTCATACCGACCTGTCGTTTTCCGAGGACGTCACGCGCCGCTTCGACGCCTACGGATGGCATACGCAAGTGGTCGAGAACGCCAACGATCTCGCCGCACTCAGCCATGCGATCGACAATGCGATCGCCGAAGACGGCCGGCCGTCGCTGATTCGCGTGCGCAGCCATATCGGCTACGGCAGTCCGCATCGCCAGGACACCTCCGAAGCGCACGGCAAGCCGCTCGGCGCCGAAGAGATCAAGCTGGTCAAACAGTTCTACGGATGGCCGACCGAACCGGATTTTTACGTTCCCGATGCGGCGCTCAACGAATTCCGCAAATGCGTCGAACGGGGCGCGCATTACGAGCGCGAGTGGCAGGACCGCTTTGACGGCTGGGCGAAGGCGCATCCCGAGTCGGCGGCGCAGTTTCGCGCGATGATCGCGGGGGAACTGCCGCGGGGATGGGACGCAGACCTGCCGGTTTTCACGAAAGACCAATCGTTTGCGACGCGCGAGTCGGCGTCGAAGGCCGAGCGCGCGATTCATCCGCACGTGTGGAACCTGTTCGGCGGCGCGGCCGATTTGAACGAATCGACCTTTACCGACGTGGTTGACGGTGGCGATTTCGAGCGCGGAAACTATGCCGGCCGCAATCTTCATTTCGGCATCCGCGAGCACGGGATGTGCGCGATTCTTAACGGCATCGCGCTGCACGGCGGATTCATTCCGTACGGATCGAGCTTCTTCGTTTTCACCGACTATTGCCGCCCGTCGATTCGGCTCGCCGCGTTGATGGAACAGCACGTGATTTACGTTTTCACGCACGATTCGATCGGCGTGGGCGAAGACGGACCGACCCATCAGCCGGTCGAGCACCTGACGGCGATGCGCGCGATTCCAAATCTGACCGTAATCCGCCCGGGCGACGCCAACGAGGCGGTGGAGGCGTGGCGCGTCGCGATGACGCATCGAGGCGGGCCGGTGATGCTGGTTTTGTCGCGGCAGAAAATTCCGACGTTGGATCGGTCGGTCACGGCGCCCGCTGCGGGATTGGCGCGCGGCGCTTACGTGCTGTGCGAGACGGCGGGTCGCGCGCCGGAATTGATCCTGATCGGAACCGGCTCCGAGCTCCATCTGGCGGTCGGCGCGAAGGCCGAGCTGGAAAAGCGCGGACATGCCGTGCGGGTGGTGAGCATGCCCAGTTTCGAGCTTTTCGCCAAGCAGCCGCGGGAGTATCGCGACGAGGTGCTGCCGCCCGCCATTCGCAAACGGCTGGCGGTCGAAGCCGGCGCGCCGGACGGATGGTATCGGTGGGTCGGGATCGACGGCGACGTGGTCGCGATGACGAGCTTCGGCGCGTCGGCGCCGGTGAACGACGTGATGAAGCATTTCGGCTTCACGGTCGAGAATGTGATCGAACGGGCGCTCAAGTTGATTGGCCGCTAGGCCGGGGCAGCGCGCGCATCCGCGTTCGCGCAGGGAGCAATCGCGATGAGCAATTCTGTCAGTCGGCTCAAGCAATTGGGACAATTCGGCCAGAGCGTATGGCTCGATTATATCCGCCGCCATCTGCTCGTTTCCGATGAATTCCGCAAGCTGATCGAAGACGATGGCGTCGACGGGATGACGTCGAATCCGACGATTTTCGAAAAGGCGATCGCCGGTTCCAACGACTACGATGACGAACTGACCGAATTGGTCCGCGCGGGCAAAAGCGTGGACGAGATTTACGAGGCGCTTTCGACCGCCGATATCAAGATGGCGGCGGATCGGCTGCGGCCGATCTGGGAGCGCAGCCACGGGCGCACTGGTTACGTCAGCTATGAAGTTTCCCCGCTGCTGGCGCATGACACCGACGGCACGATCGAAGCGGCGCGGCGCTATTTCAAACTGATCGACCGGCCCAACCTGATGATCAAAGTGCCGTCCACGCCGGCTGGAATTCCGGCGATCGAAAAGCTGATCGCCGAGGGACGGTGCATCAACGTGACCCTGATGTTCTCGCTCAAGCATTACGAGAACGTCGCGAACGCGTATATCCGCGGGCTTGAGGCGCGGGCGCGGGCGGGCCTGCCGCTGGATAAAATCGCCTCGGTGGCGAGCGTGTTCGTGAGCCGGGTCGAAACGCTGGTCGACAAGCGGCTCGACGAGAAGCTCAAGGCCAATCCGGACGAAGCGATCGCGGCGATGCGGGGAACGGCGGCGGTCGCGAACGCGAAGGTGATCTATCAGCGCTTCAAGGAGCTGTTCGGCGGGGCGGAGTTCAAGGCCCTGGCGGCGCGCGGCGCACGCGTGCAGCGTCCGCTCTGGGCGTCGACGGGAACGAAGGATCCGAAATACAGCGATATCAAATACGTGCAGGAATTGATCGGTCCCGACACCGTGAACACAATGCCGCCGGCGACGATGGACGCGTATCGCGACCACGGCGCGCCGCGCGCCACGCTGGAGGAAGGCGTCGCCGAGGCGAAAGAGACGGTCGAACGATTGCGCGGAATCGGGATCGATCTGTACGAAGTCGGGGAAGTGCTGCAGCGCGAAGGCGTGGATGCGTTCGTCAAGTCATTCGATGATTTGCTCGCGGTGATCAAGAAACGGCGTGACGCGATTCTGGCGGGCGCCCACGATCGGCAGCGGATCGCAGCGCCGGCGGCGGAGAAAGAGATCGCGGCGGCTTACGCGCGTCTCGATGCCGAGGAGTTTCCCTCGCGGCTGTGGCGGAAGGATCCGACGCTCTGGAAAAAAGAGCCGGCCCATCAGGAGATAATCCGCAACGCGCTTGGATGGCTGACCGTGCCGGAGACGATGGCCGAGCAGGCGGGCCCGTTGCGCCAGTTCGCGGACAGCGTGCGCAAGGAGCGTTACCAGGACGTTGTGCTGCTCGGCATGGGCGGTTCGAGCCTTTGTCCCGAGGCGCTGGCGAAGACCTTTTACAGCGCGCCGGGCTTTCCGCGGATGCACGTGCTGGACTCCACCGCGCCCGACCAGATTCGCGCTATTGAGCGGCGGATCGACATCATGTCAACGCTGTTCGTGGTCTCGTCGAAATCGGGCGGCACTGTCGAGACCATGTCGCATTGCGCCTATTTCTTCGCGCAGGCTGCGGCGCGGCGCGGAAACGCGGCGGGCCGCAGCTTCGTCGCGATTACGGACGCCGGCACGAATCTCGAAAATATCGCACGCGAGCGCGGGTTTCGCCGCATCTTTTTGAATCCGCGGGATATCGGCGGCCGTTATTCGGCGCTTTCGTATTTTGGACTGGTTCCGGCGGCCCTGATGGGAATCGACGTTGGCGCGCTGGTCGATCGCGGAATCCGGATGGCGCACAGTTCGGCGGCGTGCGTGAAAGCGCGCGACAACGCGGGCGTCGGTCTGGGCGCGGCGCTCGGGGCGTTGTATCAACAGGGCCGCGACAAACTGACGCTGATCATTTCGCCGTCGATCGCAGCGTTCGGCCTCTGGCTGGAGCAGCTTGTAGCCGAGAGCACCGGCAAGGACGGAGTGGGAATCGTGCCAGTGTACGACGAACCGGTGGGCGCGCCCGAGGTTTACGGCGGCGACCGGATGTTCGTCTATCTGCGGCTGGAGAACGGCGCCGACCCGGTGCAGGACGCGGCGGTCGCGGCGCTGGAAAAAGCGGGCCTGCCGGTGATCCGCATTTCGATCGAGGACAAGCTCGATTTGGGCGAGGAGTTCATGCGCGGGGAGCTTGCGACGGCGACCGCGGGCGCGATGCTCGGGATCGACCCATTCGATCAGCCCAACGTGCAGGAGAGCAAGGACAATACGAACCGGCTGCTCAAAGAGTTCGCGGCGCGCGACAAATTCGCCGAAGAGCATCCGGCGGCGGAGCACGGAATCGTTTCGCTCTTCTGCCCGGATCGCGTGCGCGCGAAGATGGGCGGCGAAGGCGATTTCGATGCGCTGCTCAAGGCGTTCCTTAGTCTCGCGAAGCCGGGAGACTATTTCGCGATAATGGCCTACGTCGCGACGGATCCGATGGTCGAGCGCGAGATCGCGCGAATCCGGAAGGCGGTGCGCAACCGGCTTAAAATCGCGACGACCTTCGGCTACGGGCCGCGCTTTTTGCATTCGACCGGGCAGCTTCACAAGGGTGGACCGAATACGGGGCTGTTCCTGCAGATCACGCAGGATCATTCGGACAATCCGATGATTCCCAACGCGCCGTATGGGTTCGCGACGCTTAACGAGGCGCAGCATCGGGGCGATTACGAAGCGCTCGAGCGGCACGGCCGGCGCGTTTTGCGGGCGCATCTGCACGGCGACGTGGCAAGCGCGATGGGCGTGCTGCGCGGCGCCATCGTCGAAGCGCTGGGATGAGCGCGAGCGGCGGCGCGGCGCTGGAAAATCAAAATCTGACGGAACGGGTGGAGATGAGCGAGCCAAAAATCGTGGTGCTCGACGACGCGCAGGCGCTTTATGCCCACGCGGCCGAGGAAATTGCGCATCTGGCGGGCGAAGCCGTGTGCACGCACGGCGAGTTCACCTTTTGCCTCTCGGGCGGTTCGACGCCGGCCTCGATATACGCGATGCTCGGCACGAAATTCATGTTGAGCGTCGATTGGAAGGAAGTGCAGTTTTTCTGGGGCGACGAGCGCTGCGTGCCGCCGGACGATCCGGCCAGCAATTATGCGATGGCGGCGCGCACGCTGCTTTCCAAATTGACATTGAGGCCGGATCAGGTGCATCGGATACCCGGCGAGCGTCCGCCGGCCGATGCGGCGGCCGCGTATGAAAAGGAAATCCGCAGCCATTTCAGTTTGGGTCAGGGAGAGTTCCCCCGCTTCGATCTGGCGCTGCTGGGGTTGGGGGACAATTCACATACCGCGTCACTGTTCCCTGGAAGTCCAGCGATCCACGAAACGGAGCGTCTGGCGGTCGCCGTCGAGGTTGACGATCCGACGCAACGCCATCGCGTGTCGCTGACGGCGCCGGTCTTCAACAATGCCGCGCACGTGATGTTCATCGTCGCGGGCGAAGCGAAAGCGCAGGCGGTGTGGAACGTGTTGCGCGGTCCGCGCGATGTCGGGAAATATCCGGCGCAGGTCATAGCGCCGACCGACGGCGACGTCATATGGCTGCTCGATCGGGCGGCGGCGGCGAAGCTGGCGTGAGTCTTCGCGGCAATTTCAGGGAACGGCTGGAAGTTCCCCGGCCACGCGTGAAAGGACGATCATGGCGCGCTTCGCGATTCGCCATCTGACGGCGATTCTGATTCTGGCGGCAGTGGCGGCGTGGGCCATTTTCTACCTACCCGGCACGCCGTCGTGGACAATTTTTCAACTCAAACAGGCGGTTGACGCGCGCGACGGCGCTGGCGCCGCGCGATTCGTGGATTTCCAGAAAGTCGTCGTCAACGCCGGCGACGAAATGGTCTCGGATCAGTCGGGCAGCGGTAATGTCGTTACCGAATTTCTCGGCAAGGGCGCCGTGCAGCTGTTCTCGGGTCCGATGGCGGCGCTATTGGAATCGTGGGCGGAAAAGAAAGTTGACGACGGCGCACGGCAGGTGCAGATGCCAGCGCTTGCGGTCGCCGGCGCAATCCTGATGCTGCATCGCGATGGCGACAGCGCATACACCCGTTGGCAGGACAACAAGGGCAAGGTGTGGGAAGTGCGGATGGCTCGCGAGCAGGGTCAGTGGAAAATCGTACAGGTCAAGAACGTCAAACAATTGCTTGACCGGCTGCAGCGCGAGCAGAGCAAAAATCCGTATGGTCCGCCCTATGTCCCGGCGCCGCCGAGCGCCGCCGCGACGCCCTGAGCCGGCCTGAATAGGGGTCCGCGGCGGGCCGCGTTTACTCGGACGGATCCAGCCGGTAAGATAGAGAACGCGCGGTCGGCAGGCGTAAGCGTCTCGGCCGCGTATTCATATTCAGGGCGATATGCGACGGCAGGATATTCGAAATCTCGCGATTGTGGCGCACGTCGATCACGGAAAAACGACGCTGGTCGATGCGTTATTGCGTCAGTCAGGCGTTTTTCGCGCCAATGAACAGGTGGTCGATCGCGTGATGGACTCGAACGCGCTGGAGCGCGAGCGGGGCATCACGATCATGGCGAAAAACACCTCGATCACGTGGGGCGATATCCGCATCAATATCGTCGATACTCCCGGCCATTCTGATTTCGGCGGCGAGGTCGAGCGGACGCTGTCGATGGTCGATGGCGTGCTGCTGCTGGTGGACGCCTGCGAGGGGCCGCTGCCGCAGACGCGCTTTGTGCTCAAAAAAGCTCTGGAGGCCAAGCTTCCGGCGGTCGTATGCATCAACAAGATCGACCGGCATGATGCGCGGCCGGCCGAGGTGCTGGACGAAGTTTACGATCTTTTCATCGACTTGGGCGCCGACGAAAATCAGATCGATTTTCCCGTCCTCTATACAAATGGACGCGCGGGTACGGCGGCGACTAGCCTGAACGAGCCGGGACGCGATCTGCGCCCGCTGTTTGAGACGATAATCGATCAGTTGCCGGGTCCTGAAGTCGATCCCGACGCGTCGGTGCAATTTCAGGTCAACAATCTCGACTACGACGATTACGTCGGCCGTCTTGCGATCGGCCGAATCGTCGCGGGCGCGCTCAAGGTCGGCGAAAGTTATTCCGTGTGCCGTCCCGACGGCACGCGCGCGGTCAGCAAAATCACGCGGCTGTATAGCTGGCAGGGATTGAAGCGGGTCGAACGCGCCGAGGCGCGCGCCGGCGATATAGTGATGGTCGCGGGCAGCGATGAAATCGAAATTGGCGACACGATCGCGGACCTCGAGGAGCCGCGTCCGCTGCCGGGAATCCGCGTTGACGAACCGACCGTCGCGATGACGTTTTCCGTCAACAACGCCCCATGGGCGGGCCGCGAAGGCGAATTTGTGACTTCGCGCAAGCTCGGCGAACGGATTATGTACGAATCGCGGCGCAACGTGAGCGTACGCGTCGAACAGATCAGCGCCGATGCCTGGCGAGTCATGGGCCGGGGCGAACTGGCGCTCGCCGTGATTCTCGAGACGATGCGCCGCGAACGGTATGAACTCCAGGTTTCAAAACCCACGGTTATTACCCGCGAAGAGAATGGTGCAGTGCTCGAACCGATGGAATTCATCGTATGCGACATTCCGGAGGAGTATATCGGCACGGTTACGCAACTGCTTTCGGCGCGGAAGGGCCGCATGCGCTCGATGGAAACGCATGCCAGCGGACGCGTTCGTCTCGAGTACGACGCCCCGTCGCGCGGGCTGATCGGATTTCGCGGCCGGTTCCTCGCCGAGACGCGCGGACTCGGCGTGATGCATACGATTTTTAACGGATATGCGCCGTGGGCGGGTTCGATTCGCTCGCGTCAGAACGGTGCGATGATTTCAGATCGCGAAGGCGTGGCGACCGGCTACGCGATTTTCCATCTTCAAGAGCGCGGCCGGTTTTTCATCTCGGCGGGCGATCCAGTCTACGAAGGGATGATCGTGGGCGAATATTCCCGCGAGACCAATCTTCCGGTGAATGTCTGCCGCGAAAAAAAGCTCACCAACATCCGCGCCGCGGGCCACGACGAGGCGATTCGCCTCACGCCGCCCCGCGTGATGACGCTTGATGCCGCGCTTGAGTGGATCGACGAGGAAGAGTTGGTCGAACTCACGCCCACCTCGGTCAGGCTGCGGAACAAGATCCTGAAGACCGCGCTGCGCGGAAAGCATCGCGCGGCGTGGTCGGACACGGTTGAATCCGGCGTTGCCGGCGCCTGATGGCGGAAATCAATCTAAATTTGTAAAACTCTTCGGCGCGGCGGAGAATTCTGTCCACGTCGAGTCCGATGAGGTTTCTGCGCGTACTGCTGGCGATCGTTCTGGTCATCGTGATTTTGGCTGGAGTCGCCGTCGTGGTCGCGTTTCACAATCAGCCGACGCTTGTCGCCGTGGTCCTCGCGCGCATCAACGCCGGAACCGGGCTCGAAATTCGGCCGGCGCGGACCCGATTGAGATTCGGTGGCCATCTTGACGTCCTGCTCGAGCGGCCGACGGTCTATTTTCACGGCCGTGAAGTGGCGCGCCTCGAAGACCTTCGCGCGATCGTGAATTATCACGCGATTTTCGCGGGCAACGGCTTGCCGCTGCATTCGCTTGAACTCGATCGCCCAATAGTTCAGATGCCGGCGAACGCCGCTGGGGTTACTCCGCATGGATTGCCCAAACCCGATGTGGAAGCGGCTGACAACCTGCTCGCCGCGCTCGATGCGATCGGCGATGTCACCTATCGCGTCGAAGTGCATGGCGCGCAATTGCACGACGTGAATTCCACGCCTTTGATCGACTACTTCACCGTCGTCGCTCGCAAGGAACATCGCCGTTCCGGACGTTTGCCGTGGCTGCTCGAATTTGACGCGCATTGGGCTCACGCGCCCTTCGCCGGGCTCGGCGTTTCGGGGAATGTGCGCCTGGGCGCGGAACCCGGCCAGGACGTTGGATCGATCATGGACGGCAGGGTGGTTTTCCGCGGTCTTGCATTGAGCGGGTTTGAGGGACCGGCGGGTTTAAAGGCGACTGGATCGGCCGCCGGCTTTATCCGATTCTCCATGGCGCGCAACGGAGTAGTGACCGGCGCCGAAGATGCCGATTTTACGAAACTGGCTGTTTCCGGCCCTCCACTGGCCGCGCCGATCATTTTTGGGGACTGCGCGCTGCGGTCAAGGTTCAGCGCATCCGCGACGCGCATGCAATTGAGCGAAATTGAGGTCTCGAAGGGCCAATCGGTGGTGATTGCTGGCGCGCTGGAAATCGGCGCTCCTTATGACCCCGATCGGACGATCAGCCTGAGCGTGGGCGACGGCAAGTTCGCGATCGCGGACGTTGCGGCTCAAGTACGCCATCTCCGCGCGATTCCATCATGGCTCAGTGCGGCGCTGGCCCGGCTGACTTCGGGCCAAGTGCGATTGATCGAAGCATCGCTCGATTCAACCGTGCCGTTGCGCAAGTGGAACGCGCTTACGATTCGTGACGATCTGTCGCTTAAGGCGTCGGTCGCCGGAGCCGGATACGATTCGCCTGCCAGCTCAGGATTGCCTGCCGTACGCCGCGTGTCGGCGACGGTCATTTACAACCGCGGGAAGCTGACGGTCAGCGATGCTTCCGGTTATTTCGGCGACTCGAACTTAAAAAAAATCGACGGCGAAGCCCAATTTCGCGACGCCCCGCGTGAGATTTTCTACCGTTTGCGGGTGAGCGCCAAACTCAACGCGGGCGAAATTTTCGCGCTGGCGGCGCCGCTGCTCGCATCGCGCGGACCTGCATGGGCAAATCGATTGCAGGGCGCCAGAGGCGCCGCGAACATTTCCGGCCGCATCGCCGGGCGCGTGACGAATTCGCGATTGCTCGCGCCTGGCGAATATTCATTCGACGTTTCGCCCGAACGGTTGGGTTTGAAGATTCGCGGCGCGCCCACGCAAGTCGATCTTAATGACGGCGTGATCGCCGTACGCCCGGACGAGCTGCAGATTAAGAACCTGATCGTGTCGCCCGCGCTTTCCGGCGGCGGCAACCTGATGCTTGGCGGCGCGGTCAGACCGGGCGCGCCGTATCCTCGGTTCGAAAATCTTGTCGTCGAGGCGCATCGGATTCGCGCCGAACGCTGGATGCCGCTGTTCGTCGACCAAAATCAGATGAACGTTCGCGGACCCATCAGCGGCAGACTGAATATCAACAGCGATTCGTCGAATAATCGCGCGCCGACTGTCACCGGCAATTTGACGATGGGTTCCGGCGAATTGGGCTTCGGTTTCCTGCGATCGCCGATCATGGTGAATGCCGCGACGGTCGCCCTGAATGGAACCGGTTTGGAGCTCGACATCCCGAATGCGACGCTTGAAGGAAAGCCGATCGACTTGAACACGAAAGTCGCGGATCTGGCGAATCCCAAAGTCGAAATTGACGCGAACGCGGAAGATTTCGATTTCGAAGCGTTGAAGTTTATCCGCATGCCATGGTCGCCGAAAGCTAAAGTCACAGTTTTCCCGCTGCCGGTGTTTGGGCATCTGAAAGCGCAGCACGCGAAGTTCGGAAACCTGATGATGACGAATATGGCCACGGATTTTGAAAGAGGCGGCGGCCACTGGCGCGTCTATAATTTTGTCTCGCGGGCGCTGGGCGGTCGCGCACGATTGTCGGTTTCCGGCCTCACGGGACCAGACAACTGGATTCATATTGTCGGACGCGGCGTGCAAATGGACGCGGCGCAAATTTTCCTGCTTTCCGGGAATCGCAAGCCGGCCATTGTGGGAAAGCTGGGAACGACGCTCGATATTTGGGCCGACACGGACGTGGATTTTTTTTCCTCGATGTACGGCAAGATTGGGATCGAGGCGACCAACGGAACGCTTAACCGATTCGCATTGATCAGCCGTATTCTGAGCTTCATCGATGTTAAAAACTGGCTGACCGCGCGCCTGCCGGATCCTGACGCGTCCGGCATACCGTTCACCAAATTAAGTTGCGACGCGAACGGCATGAACGGGATTTTCGAGACCAAAAATTTCAAATTGCGCGGCCCCGTCATGGAAATTACGGCTACCGGCTCGGTGGACGCCGGCAACGACGTCATGAACATGCACGTGGCGTTGATGCCGTTCGATTCGTTCAATTGGCTCGTCGCCCATATTCCATTTATCGGCCGGAATTTGGCCACCGGCAGCAAAGGGCTCGTCGCGGCCTATTTTCACGTGTACGGGCCGATAAATGATCCCACAGTCGTGCCGCAGCCGATCACATCGGTCGCCGAGTTTATCGCCAAGACGCTCAGCCTGCCGATAAATTTAATCGCGCCTAATACGATTAAGCCGTGAAGAGGCGATCGCAAATGACTCGGAAAGCCGATGGCGGCGCGCGGATTCGTTCAGTGCGGTCGGATCCGGCGCGGGTGCGTCTGGCGCTCGTTACCGCCGCGGACGAGGCTCAGGCGGCCGCGATTGCGCGCGCGCTGATCGAAGAACGGCTTGCCGCGTGCGTTAATCTGATTCCGAACATTCGGTCGATTTATCGTTGGCGCGAAGCGGTCGAGGACGATCGGGAATGGCTTCTGCTAATCAAGACAACGGCTGCGCAATATAGGAAGATGGAGCGGCGGATTCTGGAGATGCACTCGTATGAAACGCCAGAAGTGATCGAGCTTGCGATCGCCGGAGGATCGGCGCCTTACCTGCGATGGCTGTGCGAAACGGCCGCTCCAGTCAAATTGTCGCGGCGACCGCCGCGGCGCGGCTGAACCTTCTCGCGCTTTCACACTCCAAGAGGTAGAACAGCAGCCGATGTTTCGCGAAGCAATCGAGCGGATGGCGCCGTATACGCCGGGAGAACAACCGCGCCCCGGCCAGCGCCTGATCAAGCTCAACACTAACGAGAATCCGTATCCGCCGTCGCCGCGGGTCAGGCGGGCCATAATCGATTCCGCAAACGCGGCGCTGCGCCTTTATCCGCCGCCGCGCTCCGACGCTTTCGTTGCGGCCGCGGCGAATCTTTACAAAATCCCGCGCGGCATGATCCTGGCCGGCAATGGTTCCGACGAATTGCTCGCGATGTTGTTCCGGGCGACGCTCGGGCCGGGCGACGTCGTCGCGTACGCGATGCCGACCTATTCCCTTTACGATACGCTCGCGGAAATCCAGGAAGCGCGAGTCGTGGCGATTCCGCTCGGCGAAAATTACGCGCAACCACTTGAGGCGCTGGGCCGCGAACAGGCAAAGCTGACAATTGTATGCAGCCCGAATTCTCCATGCGGCACGCTCGCGCCGGCGTCAGAGCTCGAGGCGCTTGCGCGGCGGTTGCGGGAACGTCTCCTCGCGATTGACGAGGCCTATGTGGACTTCGCCGAATCCAATGCGCTTCATCTCGTGAAACGGTATCCGAATGTTGTCGTTATGCGCACGCTGTCGAAATCGTTTTCGCTCGCCGGGATGCGTCTCGGGCTGTTATTCGCCAATCCGGCGATTATCGAGTCGTTGCTGAAAGTGAAGGATTCCTACAACCTGAATCGAACGGCGATCGCGGCTGGCGCCGCCGCTCTCGCGGACGCGGCCTGGATGCGCCGTAACGTCGAGCGCGTCAAAAAAACCCGGGCGCAAAGCGCGAAGCGGCTGCGCGCGCTCGGATTTGAAGTGCCTGAATCATCGTCGAATTTTTTGCTGGCGCGGATGCGCGGTCGCGACATGGCACCGCTCGCATCCGCGCTGCGCCGGCGTGGAATACTCGTGCGGCATTTTCCTAAGTCGGCGTTCAGCGACGCGTTGCGGATTTCGATCGGCACTCCGAGCGAGATGGCCGCGCTATTCAAGGCGCTCGCGCCGCTGATTAAAAAATATCCGGCGCTTCGCGCCGCGAGCTGACATTCGAACCGACCGATGAGCCGGATTGGCCGCCTCTTCGATAAATTCCGGCCGGCGCGCATGGCTGAGACGGAAGAATTCTCGCGCGAAGGCGCCTTGGAACGGTGGATGGTCGTCGGTCTCGGCAATCCCGGCGAGCAATACCGCCGATCCCGCCACAACGCCGGCTTCATGACTGTCGAACGCATGGCCGCGGCGCGCAACGCGGATTTTTCGCGCCGAAAATTCAACGGTGAGTTTGCCGAGGTTCGCGAGGACGGCGTGATTCTAATGCTGGTCAGGCCGGAGACCTTTTATAATCGCAGCGGAGATTGCGTGGCCGGAATTGCCGGATTTTTTCGCATCCCGCCCGAACGCATAATCGTGATTCACGACGATATGGATCTGCCGGTGGGCCAGCTTCGCGTCAAGCGCGGCGGCGGCGACGCTGGCAATCGCGGCGTGCGCTCGATCGCCGGCGCGATCGGCAAGGAGTTCAACCGCGTTCGCATCGGCATCGGCCATCCGGAAAGCCCGGGCGGCGACATCGATTACGTTTTGCGGCCGCTCAGCCGCGATGAATTAGCCGCGTTCACAACGATATTCGAGCGCGCGGCTGACGCGGCATTGGCGGTGATTCGCGAAGGGCTCGAGCGTGCGATGAACCGCTTCAATCAGCGGGCTTGACGCCCGCCAACCCCGCTCATGCGGCCGATTTCGGCGGTTGCGGCAATCCCCGATGTCCCCAGATGCTCGGCGCTTCGTGCCGTTGAACCTTCCACGTCGCGTCATCGACGGTGCGCGCGCCGTATCCGTACTCGATCTCAAACCCCGACGGCGATCGCATGTAGAACGACATCATGTGGTCGTTGGTATGGCGCCCCAGCGAACCGGTGATCGGAATTCCCAAGTCCTGCGCCAGATAATAAGTTGACCCGACGTCATCGAGCGATTTCACCTGCAACATGAAATGCAGCAGGCGTTTTTGCGCCGGGATGACGCCGAATGCGATCGAATGATGCCGCGGATTGCAGTGCATGAAAGTAAGCGTGATCGCATCGGTTGGCCGCCCGCGCCGCATCCGCATCTCGATGAAATCGCTGATCCGCATGCCGAGCAGATCGCGATAGAAATGCAGGCTCCGTTCGGCGTCGTCCACGCGCACGACGATATGGCCAAGGCCCATTGTTCCCGTCTCGAAACCGCTGATCGAGCGCGGCGATTTGAACGGCCGCTCGAACGTCATCAGCGGACCGTAATACGCCTCGGTGGCGATTCCGCTCGGATCGCGAAACTTGATGAATTCCGCGACGCCTCGCACACGCGCCTCTTCCGCTGTTCCCGCCGCGGTTTCGACGCCCGATTCCTTTAACTGCTCCGATAATTCGCGCAGTGCGCGTTGATCGGATACTTCCCATCCAACGAACGAAACGTCGTCATCGCTCCCGCTCGCGAGGATGAAACGATGATGATGCTCGTCCATCCGGAGCAGCAGCGCGCCGCCGTCGCCGTCGGCCGCCTCCAGCCCAAGCACCTCCGTGGCGAATTTGCGCCATGCGTTCTGGTCGGAAACGCTCAAACCGAGATATCCCAACTGCGTCACGCTCGCCATTGCGGTTCTCTCCGATTGCGACTGTTGCGCGAATTTTGTTCCCGATCGCGATATTGCCTTATCCGCATTGGTTCGGCCAGCGCCGGCCTGACGCGCCGATTAGCGCCCGCCGCCGTGCCTGTCGATCAGCTTCATCAGGGCGTACGCCGCTTCCATGTATGGCGCCGCGATTCCGTGCCGATGCGCGGCGCGCACGACGGCGCCGCACAGCGCCTCGTACTCCAGCGGCTTGCCGCGCTGATGGTCCTGCAGAGTCGAAGGGCGGACGGCGCTCAACGCCGCGTGTGATCGCGTGAATTGATATTCGATCTCGCGCTCGCCCAGCGCGACGCCCTTGGCGCGCGCCGCCGCCGCGATTTCGCCCATCAAGTTGCGCAGCAGCGCGACCGCGTCATCGTCGGCAAGCAGCGTGCCGACGTCGCTCTCGGCCAGCGTCGCAACGGTGTTGAACGCGCCGTTCCAGAGCAATTTTTCCCAGCGAATCGCCTTGATATCCGCGACGAGGCTTTGCAGAATCCCCGCCTTGCGGAAATGTTCGGCCAGGCGCCGCGCGCGATCGCTCTCTCCGCCTTCGAGTTCGCCGAATTCGATCGCGCCGCCGGTGCGATGCTCGATTTGGCCGGGCGCCACGAGTTCCGCGCCGATTCGCGAATTGCCCGCCATCACGCGGCCGCGGCCGAACATCTCCGCCAGCCGATATTCGTTTTCGACGCCGTTTTGCAGCGTCAGAATCACGCCGTCCGGCGCGAGGCATCCTTCGACCTGCCGGGCGGCCGACTCAGTGTCGTAGGACTTTACGCAGAACAGGACGAGATCATACGGCGCATGGTCGCGAGGTTCGGCGGTCGCGACCACGCGCAGGCCGAAATCGCCCTGATGGCTCTTGAAACGCAGGCCATGCGTGCGCATCGCGTCGAGATTCGCGCCGCGCGCGCAAAAGACGACTTCGTCGCCGAGCTGTTGCAGGCGCGCGCCGAAATAAGCGCCGATCGCTCCCGCGCCCATCACCAGCACCTTCATCGTGTCGCTCTCCGGCCTTCGGTTCGATTCATTTCAGAGGATTTAAGCCCTGCCGCGCCGAAAACGAAAGCGCCGCCGACGATCTTCCGCCGACGGCGCTTTCACGCATTTTCCCGCGCGTCTCAGACGCTCAGATGATAAAGCTCCGCGACGTTGTCATGCAGAATCGCATCCTTCTCCGCTTGCGTCAGATGCTTGGTCTGTTCCGCCAGCACTTCCTGCGACCACGGCCAGGTCGAATCGCTATGCGGAAAATCGTTCGCCCACATCATCCGCTTCACGTTGCACAGGTCCTTCATCTGGAACGCCACCCAGTCGTCCTGGAAGGTCGTATAGACGTGTTCGCGGAAGTACTCGCTCGGCATCTTTTGCAACTCGCGCCCCTTGAGCATCCAATTCCGATGACGCTTGTAGGCGTGATCCATCCGGTACATGAAATGCGGCACCCAGCCGGCGTCCGCCTCGACGCAAACCAGCTTGAGCTTCGGATGGCGCTCGAAGACCCCGCCGAAAATGAACGTACCAATCAGGTCCTGATTGCCGCGGATGATCGAGAGGAAATTGTTGATGCGCGGGCCGCGTGTCTTCCAGTTGTCCTGCTTGCTGGTGAGGATATGGAAGCTCAGCGGCATTTCCAAATCGATCGCCGCTTCCCAGAACGGATCGTAAATCGGATCGTCGTAATCCGAAACCTGCGGATTGCCCGGCATCATCACGCCGCGCAGGCCCATCTCCTTCATCCTGCGCAGGTCGTCGATTCCCTCTTCGACCGAGCGCATCGACGTTTGCCCGAGTCCGATCAGCCGATCCGGATGCGCCGCGCAGTACTGCGCGATCCAGCGGTTATAGGCGTCGAAGCAGGCTTTTTTGTAGTCGTAATCCGGATGGTTGCAGAGCATCATGCCGACGGTCGGATAGATAACCTCGCAGGCGACGCCGTCGCGCTCCTGATCGGCCATCCGCGCCTCGGGATCCCATCCGCCGCGATGCAGTTCCTCGAACTTCGCGCCGAACATCTTGAGCGACATCGCGTCCTGGCCGGCCGCCGCCACCAGCCCCATCGGAATCGGCTTGCTCATCCCCTCGATCACGAAAATGTCGCCGAGCTTGTCGTCGCGCACCATGCGCGGCGCCCGATCGCGAAATTTCGGATCGATATGATCGACGTAACAGCCGGGCGGCTCGGTAATATGCGAGTCCGCCGATATGATTGGCTTCTCCATCAAAGGCCCTCCGTATGCGGGGTCCGCCGCGTCATTTTGCTCGCGGCCCCCAGAGTCATCTCGTCTCTTCTGAACTAACCAAAGTATAGCGCGTAATTCAAACGAAATCCCGCTTGTCCGCGCATCGCTCCGACCCCCGGCGCGGCGTGCGCGCGCTTTACCCAAAGCCCTCCGATACGATAAGCAATACTTATCGGAATTTTCATTCAGGCCCGCGTCGTGCCTGTGATTACGGCGGCGCGCGGAGCCTTACCAATCGCATCCCGGCTACGCCGGAGACGGAGAACCATACGATGGACTTCGATCTGAAAATTACTGGCGGCACGATTATCGACGGCACAGGGCGTTCCGGCTATGCCGGCGACGTCGCCATCAAGGACGGCAAAATCGCCGCGCTCGGCGACGTCAAAGGCCGCGCCGCCGAAACCATCGACGCCAGGGGCCGCGTCGTCGCGCCCGGCTTCGTCGATATTCACACCCATTACGACGCCCAGTTGCTGTGGGACCGCATGATGACCATCTCGCCGTGGCACGGCGTGACCACGGTCGTGATGGGCAACTGCGGCTTCACCGTCGCGCCGACCCGTCCCGAGCATCGCGGGCTGATCATGCGCACGCTGGAGAAGGTCGAAGGGATGAGCCTTGAGGCGCTCGAAGGCGGCCTCGGCTACGATTGGCCTTTCGAGACCTTCGAGCAATATCTCGACGCCATAGAGCAGCGCGGCACGGCGATCAACTGCGCCGCGCAGATCGGCCATACCGCCCTGCGCATGTACGTGATGGGCGAGGAGGCGACCGAGCGCGCAGCCACCGACGACGAAATCGCGAAGATGCGCGCGATCGTCAAAAACGCGATCAAGGCCGGCGCCGTCGGCTTCGCGACCTCGAAGGCCGTCACGCATGTTGGCTACGGCGGCAAGCCGGTGGCCAGCCGCAAGGCCACGCTCGACGAAATCAAGACGCTTATCGGCGCCCTGCGCGAGGCCGGCAGCGGCGTCGTGCAGACCGCGGTGGGCCGCGAACTTTTCCTCGGCGAGATGGCTGAAATCGCGAAGGAAACCGGCGTGCCGATCACCTGGACCGCGCTGCTCGCCGGGATGACCGGCAGCAACGACGGCCATCGCCGGATGCTCGCGCAATCCGAGGAGATGGCGCGCCAGGGCTTGCCGATTACGCCGCAGGTGGCGTGCCGTCCGCTCAATTTCGAGCTGACCTTCAAGGAGCCGTTTATCTTCGAGGGCATGACCTCGGTGTTCGCACCGGTTTCCGCCGCGCGCGATATCGAGAGCAAAATCCGCATCTACCGCGACCCCGAATTCCGCGCCAAGTTCAAGGCCAAGGCCGGTTCTGGCGCCGATGTGAAATATCACGACCGCTGGGAGCGCGCGTGGATTTCGCATTGCCCGAGCGATCCGTCGCTGGAGGAGCGCAACGTCGCCGAGGTCGCGCGCGAGCGCAACGCCGATCCGATCGATTTCGTGCTCGACCTGTCGATCGAAAACAAGCTCGAAGCGCGTTTCCGCTTCGCGATTTTCAATTACGAAGAGCAGGAGGTCTTGGACCTGCTCAAATCGCCCAGCACCGTAATCGGCCTGTCGGACGCCGGCGCGCACGCCAGCCAGCTATGCGACGCCTGCTACTCGACCTATCTGCTCGGCCACTGGGTGCGCGAGCGCAACGCGCTGCCGCTCGAAAGGGCGATCTGGATGCTCACGGCGCGGCCGGCGAGCGTTTTCAATATCAGCGATCGCGGCCGGCTCGAAACCGGACTGGCGGGCGACGTAGTGATTTTCGATCCCGACAAAATTTCCGCGGGGCGGCTCCGCCGCGTGCACGACCTGCCGAAGGGCGCCGACCGGCTGGTTTCCGAAGCGGCGGGAATCGACGCGGTGATCGTCAACGGTTCGCTCCTGCGCCGCGAGGGTCGCGACATGGTGGCGGCCGACGGGCCGCTGCCGGGCCGGCTGCTGCGCAACGGCCGCGCCTCGGCCTGATATCCGGCGCCGGGCGTAATCCGCAAATGAAATCGGCGGGCCGCAATCGCGGTCCGCCGATTCTTTTTTGCCCCGGCGCTCCATCCGCGTAAAATCGTTCCATAGCGGTCCGCCGCGCCCTTACTCACGATGACGTTTTCGTACTATTCCCTCGCCCCGCTCAATTCGGTCCTGAACAGCATCGCCGCGGTCCTGTTGCTGGCCGGTTTCGTATTTATCCGGATGCGCTGGATTCGGGCGCATCGCGCCTGCATGCTGAGCGCCTTCACGGTCTCGGCGCTGTTCTTCATCTCCTACGCGACCTATCATTATCACGTCGGCGACGTGCGCTTTCAGGGACGGGGCGCGATCCGTCCAGTCTATTTCAGCATCCTGATTTCGCACATCATTCTCGCCACGGCGATCGTGCCGCTGGCGCTGATTACGCTGTGGCGGGCGCTGCGCGGCAACTTCGCGCGCCATCGCAAGATTGCGCGCTGGACCTGGCCGATCTGGATGTACGTGTCGATTACAGGGGTGGTCGTCTATCTGCTCTGCTACCGCCTCTATCCTCCGGGCTACAAAGTCCCCCTCTCGCAATCCTCCGCGATGTCCGTCTCATCGCGATAGCTTCGTTCTCGGAAATTGACTTCTTTAGCGATGACTCCGAAGGTTTTTTCCCCTAAGTAAATGCTCATTGCGAAGACGGCAATAAAGAGACTGTATATCAAGTTAATAGTCAGCTAGTTTCCGATGTCGCGTAGCGTATTTTGAAGGCTCTTGGGTGCTTCTTCCAAGGATTCCAGGCCTAAATCTGCGAACCGGATATCGCCGCGTCTGATTCGTTCAGTCGTTTTTTGGTCAGATCGATCCGCTATCTGATCGCATCGATGCTCTTTGCGGGTATATCGTCTGTTATCGTTTTGTCTTACCCTGCCGGTGGCGGATTAGTCGCTTCGCTCTTCTGGTCGTATGCCGTTGTCGGGCGGCGCTTTGTATCATTAAAAAAAGGCGGCGGGGCCGTTGAGGCTCCGCCGCCGTTGTAGTTCGGTCGTAAGATTAGACGGCTAGCTCTTCAAAAAGCCGCGCACCGCCTGGATGAACGCTTCGGGCTGTTCGTACATCGGCAGATGGCCCGCCGCCTTGATCGTCTCGGTCTTCGTATTCTTGATCCGTTTGGCGAATTCGCCCGCATAAATCGGTGGCACCAGCCGATCCGACTCGCCCCACAGGAGCAGGGTCGGCGCGGCGATCCGGTGCGCCCGCTTCTTCAGGCCGCGATCGGGAATCGGCCACAGGAACTTCGACGCCATCGCGAGCCGCTTGGTCCGCTCGACGTACATCTCGACCAACTGTTCCTGATCGTCCGGAATCGCCAGGAAAAGCTGCGCAATCGGCGATTTCGGATCGTGGAACAGGTAGCTGCCCAGTTCGCTCAGGTCGAGCGCGAAGAAATCGGGTATCGGATGTTCGTCGAGCCAGAAGCCGGCCGAACCGACCAGCACCAGCTTTTTCGCGCGATGGACGTCCAGCGCCGCCGTTTCCGCCGCCAGCATCCCGCCCATCGAATGGCCGACGATGTGCGCGCTCGGGATGCCCAGTTCGTCCATCAACTGATGGTAGAACAGAGCCGCATCCACCACGTCTTCGATCAACTCGCCGCCAGTGGTCTCGCCGAAGCCGGGCAGATGCGGGGCGATTACGCGAAAGTCCTTGCCCAGTTCTTCAAGAAACGGGTCGAATCCCGTCAGGCCGCCCGCGCCGTGGATATAGAGCAGCGGCTCGCCGGAGCCGAATTCCCAGGTTTCGACGGAAAACTTGCCGTCGCGGATTTTGTGAGTCGTCTTCATGCTTACTTCGCGCTCCGGCTTTCATGGGCGGCCGGGCTTGCCGCGTGTACGGTCTTGCCGTTGGTCTCGACGCGCCGGAAATCGAGCGGCGCGGGCATCGCGCGCTCCGCATCCGGCAGCGGCTTCGGCGACCATTTGTCTTCGAAATTCGACCACAGTCCGCGCATGTGCGGCATGACCTCGCGGGCGAACAGTTCCATGTTCAGGCGCACCAGCTCGGGCGGCATCGAGCCGATCTGCTGCAGCATCATCAGATGGCCGCAGTTGAGGCTCTTCATCGCCTCGGTCAGCCGTTCGCGGACGGTCTTTGGCGAGCCGGCGATGATATAGCCATCGTTGACGAAATCCTTCCAGGTCAGGCCCTCGCGACGGAGCGACGCTTCCTTGCCGACCTGCGCCACGATTCCGGCCCGGATCGTGCTCGGCGTGCGATAGCCCGGCGCGTCGGCGAAGCCGTTATAAACGTGCAGGCAGCGGTTGTAGAAGTAATCCATGTGGGGCGCGTAAAGCTCTTCGGCCTCTTGGTCGGTGTTAGCGACGGCGATTACCTGCGCGAAGCCGAGGCTGTAAGGATTCAGCTCCTTGCCCTTTTTCGCCATCACCTTCCAGTAGCCGTCGGCGACTTTCTTGCCGGCCTTGTAGCCGAAGTAGGAAAGGAAGCTGTACTGATGGCCGTGGTCGGCGCAGAAGTCCCACGTTTCGATCGAGCCGCCGCCGGGAATCCAGATCGGGGGATGGGGCTGCTGGAGCGGCTTCGGCCACAGGTTGACGTAGCGCAGCTTGGTGTATTTGCCGTTGAAGGAGAAGACGTCCGGCTCCGTCCAGGCGCGCAGAATCAGATCGTGCGCCTCGTAGTACTTCTCGCGTATCGTGGCCGGCACTTCGCCATAGCAGAAGTTCACGTCCATCGAGGTGCCGACCGGAAAGCCCGCGACCAGCCGCCCGCCGCTGATCACGTCGAGCATCGCGAATTCTTCGGCCACGCGGACAGGCGGATTGTACAGCGCGATCGAGTTGCCAAGCACCACCAGCGCGGCGTTGCGCGTGCGGCGCGCCATCGCGGCCGCCATGATATTCGGCGACGGCATCAGGCCGTAGCCGTTCTGATGATGTTCGTTGACGCCGAGACCGTCGAAGCCTAGGCGGTCCGCCAATTCGAGCTGGTCGAGGTAGTCGTTGTACAGTCGATGCCCAATTTTGGGGTCGTAGAGATTGCGTGGAATATCCACCCAGACGCTGCGATATTTGTCCTTGAAGCCTTCGGGCAGATAGCGGTACGGCATCAGGTGGAACCACGTGAATTTCATAGGGCTTCTCCTTGGCGATCTCGATCCTCGGTTCCGAGGGCCGCGTTAAATTATAACAGAATAGGCGAGGGTGGAAGCATTTAATCGCAATCCTGCTGGGCTTTCGACCTTGCGGCGGGAGGTCTGGGTTGATCGGGAAGTGGCAGCCGGGTACGTCGCCGCGGTTGTTATCGGGCCTGAGGATTTTGCGCGGACGGTTCGTCCGGATAAACTTGACGCAAATCCGTTGTAAACTGCGATCGGCGGCCATGCCGAGCATTGCAAGACAGGTAAAAGCGAGTGAAAGCTAAATTGCAGGACGATCTGAAAGCCGCGATGAAAAGCGGCGACAAGCTGCGCCTGATGACGGTGCGCGGCGTGCTCGCCGAGATTACCCGGCTTGAAAAAGACGTCCGGCGCGAGGCCAACGAGGCCGAGATCATTCAGATTATCAAGCGTGAGCGGGCCCGGCGCGACGAATCGCTCGAATTCGCGCGCAAAGGCGGCCGTGCCGATCTGGTCGAGCAATACGAAGGCGAGGCGAAGATTCTCGACAACTATCTACCCGCCGCGATCGGCGCCGACGAGGTTCGCGCGTTCGTCGCCGAGCGGATTGGCGCCGGCGTCAATCAAATTGGTCCGCTGATGAAGGCTCTGCGCGATCGTTTCGGCGCGGCGCTCGACGGCAAGATGGCGAGCGAAATCGTCAAGACGGCGCTTGCGTCCAAATGACGCCGCTGTCGTAGCTATCAACAAGCATGCCTATGCCCGTTAAAACATCGGCGGCGCCGTCGCCAAAAGCTGTGCATTACCGGCCGGAACCGACGTGTTTTCGCTATGCCAGTCTGATAAATTGACTTGACATGCGCTCATGGAGGAAGACGCGCGCCAGCTATGACACGCAACTTTGACCGCCGAGTAGTCGTGACCGGGGTGGGCCTCGTGACGCCTCTGGGCACCGGCGTCGAGAAGAATTGGGAAGCGCTGATGTCCGGCCGGTCCGGTATCGGACCGATCGATCGCTTCGAGCTTGAAGATTTCCCCACCCGGATCGCGGGCGAAGTGAGGGATTTCAATCCGCTCGATTGGATCGAGAAAAAAGACGTCCGCAAGATGGACCTCTTTATCCAGTACGCGATGGGCGCAACCGAGCAGGCGATGCGTCAGTCGGGCCTGCAAATCACGGAGGACAACGCCGACAACGTCGGCGTGCTGGTCGGCGTAGGAATCGGCGGATTGCTGACGATCGAGGAAAATCATCTTATTTTTCTCGACAGCCGGCTTAAGCGGCTTACGCCGTTCTTTATCCCCAAGCTGATTTCGAACCTCGCGCCCGGCCAAATTTCGATCCGTTACGGCGCCCGCGGCGCCAACTTCTCCACCACGAGCGCTTGCGCATCGGGTAGTCATGCGATCGGCGAGGCGTTCCGGATGATCCGCGCGGGCTATCTGGACGCTGCGATTACCGGCGGCGCCGAGGCCGCGATTACGCCGCTGGGCATCGGTGGTTTCGTCGCGATGCGTGCGCTTTCGACGCGCAACGACAATCCAACCGCGGCGAGCCGCCCTTTCGACCGCGAGCGCGACGGATTCGTGATGGCGGAGGGTTCCGCAAGCCTGATTCTTGAAGAGCGCGAGTCGGCGCTCAAGCGCGGCGCGAAAATCCTGGCTGAAGTGGTGGGCTATTTCGCGAACGCCGATGCCTACCATATAACTTCGCCGTCGCCGGACGGGCAGGGCGCCGCGCGCTGCATGCGCCGGTGTCTCGAAGACGGCGGCATCGATCCGTCCGAGGTCGACTATATCAACGCCCACGGCACTTCGACGCCTCAAGGCGATATCGCGGAGACGCAGGCGATCAAGCACGTTTTCGGCGAGCATGCGGCGCGGCTTGCGGTCAGCTCGACGAAATCGATGACCGGTCACGCGCTCGGCGCGGCCGGCGCGATCGAGTCGGTTTTCACGGTGCTGACGATCGTGAATGGCATGATGCCGCCGACGATTAACTACGAATACCCCGATCCGGAATGTGATCTCGATTACGTGCCGAATCACGCGCGCGCCAGGCGGATCCGGGTCGCTCTCAACAATTCGTTCGGTTTCGGCGGGACCAACACCACGTTGGCCTTCCGGCCCGCGGATGGAAAATAGCGGTCGCCAGCATGGGTTCGAGAATTGTCGCCACCGGGCGCGCCACTCCCCGCACGGTCATCACCAACCACGAACTTGAGCGCCGGATGGACACCTCGGACGAATGGATCCGCACGCGCACCGGCATCTCCCAGCGCTACACGCTTTGCACCGGCGAATCGCTGGTCGAAGTGGCGGAACGCGCCAGCCGCGAGGCGCTCGCGCGCGCCGGGATGAAGCCTGAGGACCTCGAAGCGATTATCGTCGGCACGGTATCCTCGGATTTCGGCTTTCCCTCCTTCGCCTGCCAGTTGCAGCATCGGCTCGGCCTGACTTCGATTCCCGCGTTCGACGTCGCCGCGGCCTGCTCGGGCTTTATTTACGCGCTGAGCGTGGCGGACGCGACGATGCGCGCGGGCGAGTGGAGCCGGGTGCTGCTGATCGGCGCCGACGCGCTCTCGACCATGGTCGATTGGAACGATCGCTCCACCGCCGTGCTGTTTGGCGACGGCGCGGGCGCGGCGGTGATGGTCAGCGAACCCGGCCAGCGCGGCGTGCTCGGCAGCATACTGCGGTCGGCGGGTCAGCACTGGGATTTGCTGTCCGTGCGCAATCGCGGCATCCAGTCGCCGATTGACGCCGAGGCGCGGACGAACCAGAACGACGCGATCAAAATGAAGGGTCCCGAGCTGTTCAAGATCGCCGTCAAGAGCCTCGAAGACATTACCCGCAGGGTGATCGAGCGCGCCGGCGTTACGCTTGATGACATTTCGCTGATCATTCCGCATCAGGCGAACCTGCGGATTATCAACGCGGTCGGCGAGCGACTCGGAATCAAACCTGAAAAGGTCTTCACGAACGTCGATCGGTACGGCAACACTTCGGCGGCGTCCGTGCCGATCGCGCTCGACGAAGCGATCGAATCGGGCCGGATTCACGACAACGATTTGGTGTTGCTGAACGCATGCGGCGGCGGATTGACCTGGGGCGCCAATCTGATTCGCTGGTAGCCGCCGCACGGCAGGATTGGCGCGGCGCGCCCGGCCGTCATAATTGACTACTGCGAATGGCGCCATGATCGCGGACCTGATGCGCCGGCGGTTGCTCGTGATGCTGGGCAAGGGCGGCGTTGGCCGCAGCTCCGTGACGGCGGCGATCGCGCTGCTTGCGTCCCGCCGCGGCCGGCGCACACTCGTGATCGAGGCCGACCCGCGCGCGCCGATCGCCAGTGCATGGGGCGGCCGCCCCAGTTTTGAACCGCTGGAACTCGCGCCAAACCTGAGCGCCATGATGCTCGGCGGCCAGGAATCACTCGAGCAATATTTGAGCTTCGTCGCTCCCCGCGCCGTCCTGCGTGCGGTCTTCAGAAGCCGGATCTACCAATATTTCGTGCATGCCGCGCCCGCAGTGCGCGAATTGACGATGATGGGCAAGGTCTTCCACGAAATCGAGCGGCGCAAGGCCCCGCTCAAGCCGTGGGACCTAGTGATCTTCGATGCGCCCGCGAGCGGACAGGCGCTTAGCATGATTCGCACGCCGTTCGCCGCCAGCGGCGCCTTTGGCGACAGCGTCGCCGGACGCGAGGCGCGCAACATCGCGGCGTTGCTTGGCGATTTCGCACGGTGCGGGATCGTCGCGGTGACGACCGCGGAACCGCTCGCGGTCGCCGAGACGCTTGAGCTCGGCCACGCCGTCGAAGCGCTTAAGATCAGGCTCGCAGCCGCCTTTTTCAATCGCGCTAGCGACGCCCGCTTCACCGCCGCAGATATCGCGCGAGTCGCGCGGCTGGCGGACCGCGACGCGGCGCTCGGCGGCGTTGACGATCTGGCCGAAATCGCGCGCGGCGCGCTGCGCCGCCGCACCCGCGACCGCCGCGCCCTCGAATTGCTGCGCCGGCGCCTCGATTGCGGCATTGTCGAGGTCGCCGAGCGGCGCGGAGCGGCCGGAATCGAACTTTACGACAGTCTTGCGCGGCGGCTTGCCGCTGAACTTCCGCCGGAAGACGGTCTCGGGACGGCCGCGCCCGGTTGACCAACGCCAATGGCTGTGTCCCGTGTCCGTCTGGCATTGGATCGCCGGCGCAATTACCCTTTTTATCGATCCGATACGCGCCGTGTATAACGCCGCCGCCGGAGGAGCGAATGGCCGAGAACAAGCGCAAACCTGAAAACAGCGCGAAGAAGCCGCGCGAACCGTGGATTATCCGCACTTATGCCGGGTTCGGCGACGCCCGGCAGGCCAATCGCCGTTTCCTCAATAATCTGCGCGAGGGCCAGCGCGGCCTATCGATCGCTTTCGATTTGCCGACCCAGAACGGCTATGACCCCGACGCCGAAGTCGCCCGCGGCGAAGTGGGCAAGGCCGGCGTTTCGATCTGTCATTGGCGCGACATGGAGCGGCTGCTCGAAGGCATTCCGCTCGGCCAGATCAACACCTCGATGACGATCAACGCGACCGCGCCGTTCCTGCTCGCGCTCTACCTCGTGGTCGCCGAACGGCAGGGCGTGCCGTGGACGGAACTGCGTGGCACCACGCAAAACGACCTGCTCAAGGAATACGTCGCGCGCGGAACCTCGATTTTCCAGCCCGAAGTTTCCCTGCGGGTTTCGGCCGAGCTGATCAAGTTCGCGGTCGAACAGGCGCCGAATTGGAACCCGATCAACTGCTGCGGCTACCACTACATGGAAAGCGGCGCCGGACCCGCCGAGGAGATCGGCTACGCCTTCGGCAACGCGCTGATGATTCTTGACGCGATTCGCCCGTCGCTCGGCGCCGACGACTTCGAGCGGACGGTCAGGCGAATTTCGTTCTTCATCAACAGCGGCATCGAGCTAGCGCCCGAAATTGCGAAAATCCGCGCCTACTTCAAGCTGTGGCGCGAGTTGTGCGCGAGCGAGTACGGCATCGCGGATGTCGCCTTTCGCGCCGGATGCCAGGTGCGCTCGCTGACGCTCACCGAGCAGCAGCCGGAAGTCAACATCATCCGGATCGCATACGAGGCGTTGCCGGTCGTGCTTTCGGCCAACGCGCGCGTCAACGCGCTGCAACTGCCCGGCTTTCGCGAGGCGCTTGCGCTGCCCGATCAGGCCGAGCAGCTAATCGGATTGCGCACGCAGCAGGTGCTGATGCACGAGACCGGAATCGCCGACTACGGCGACATCTTCGAGGGCAGCAAGGTGATCGAGGCGCTGACCGCCGAAACCGCCGCGCGGGCGCGCGAAATCGCGATGCGCCTGCGCGAGGCCGGCTACGCCAAAGCGATCGGCCTCATCAGCGCGGAATTGACGCGCGCGCTCGCCGAACGCCAGCGCCGGCTCGAAGCGGGCGAAATCGTGCAGGTCGGCGTTAACGCCTTCACCGGCCAAATCGGTCTCGCTCCGCCCGCCGCCGCGATCGACCATCCCGACTACGCGTCGCTCGAACGCGAGAGAATCGCCGAATTGCGCGAATGGCGCGCGGCGCGCGATCAAACCGCCGTGGCGAACGCGCTCGAGGCGCTTGGCGAAGCCGCTGCGCGGGGCGCGCCGATTATGCCGGCGACGCTCGATCTCGCGCGCGCCGGCGGCACGGTCGGCGAATGGACCGGCGCGATCGAACGCGCGACGCGCGGGCGCTACACGCCGCCGATTTTTGATCGCGCCGCACCCGCCGCCCGGTTCGACGTTCCCGCCGCGCCGCGCAAACTCCGCGTCGCGCTGGGCAAAGCCGGCCTCGACGGCCATATCAACGCGGTCAAGCTGCTCGCGCAGGCGTGCATGCAGGCGGGAATGGAAGTGATCCTTGCGGGTTTCAAGCAAACGCCCGCGCAACTGGTCGAAACCGCGCTGCAGGAAGACGCGGACGTGCTCGCGATTTCGAGTCTCGCCGGCGCCCATCTGGAGATTGCGCGCGAGACGATGGACCTGCTGCGTGAGCGCGGCGCGGACGACGTTAAAGTCGTGATGGGCGGAATTATTCCGGAGGACGATCGCGAAAAGCTGCGCGCGCTCGGCGTGCGCGCCGTCTTCTCGCCCAAGGACGGAAGCCTCGGCGCGATCGTCGGCCGGATTATCGAAATCGGCGAGAGCGCGCCGGTTTGAGCGGCGCGAGATCGCCGGAAGCGGAAATTCGGATGTTGAATACGCGAAGTTTGAAACCGATTCGGCGCTGCGGATGGCCGCTCGTATCAGCGTTCGGCGCGGCGATTATGCTCGCGGCCGCCGCGACGCAGGCCGGCGCGACCGAGCCGCGGCCGTGGCTGTGCCGCGACAAGCCGGTCTTTTCGTCGAGCCAGCCGATGACATGGACGGCGACGAATCGCGGCGGCGGGCGCTGGGCGATGCTCTTCATGCGTTTCGATCTCGACGGCGGGCACGACGGTTTCACCGTTTACGACACGCGCGTGATCCGCGGGTCCGACAGCGGTTCGCTCCAACCGGGGCAGTGGTACGCGGTCGGGATGTACCGCGAGGGCGATCATTGGATTTGCGCTGCGCGAGCCAAAGAAAACCCGCAATTCGTTCCGGGCGTGGTGCGCGATTTGTGCTACGGCGAAACGCCCGGCGGATGCGCGCTCAAGATGGTCGTGAAAGACGCCGCCGGCGCGCATAATTGATGGCGCCGGAGGGCCGTGCTAGCCTGACCATCCCTTGCGGGAGAAACCACCATCGAATCGGGGCGGCGTACCCAAGTGGTTAAGGGAGAGGTCTGCAAAACCTCCATGCATCGGTTCGAATCCGATCGCCGCCTCCATCAAACCTCCTGGCCCGCTCCGTGAATCGCGCTCACGCTAGCGCATGATCATGTCGAGGCCGCTCGCGGTCGAATATCTTGTCAGATCCTGATATTCCGCCGGCGCCTGTTCGTTCACGTAGAAAGGATGTCCCTGGCCGGGATCGGAGAAAAACGTCGAGTGGTTGTTTTGGATATCCCAAAAGCCTTCGACGGCTGAGCCGTTGCTGTTGACCGGACCGACGCCGGGCACGTCGATCGTGCTCAGGAAGACCGCGTAGAATTTCCATGGCTTGAGTTTCGCGTCGTACATGTCTTCCCACAGCGGCGCGAACGAAGCCTTGTCGACGTACATCACGCGCCGGCCGTAACAATAGCCCTCCGCGAGCGCCGGAATTTTGCGCGCGTCGATCGTGTAAACGTCGCGCACCTGCCATTTGCCCCACGACGGCTTGGGCCATCCGAGCGGCATGTCAAAGCCGTCGGGAAAGCGGGTGGGCGGAGGAGTCGCGTCGACCAGCGCGAGGATTTTCCGGTCGCCGAGATCGGCCGCCTGCATCTCGGTGATGTTAGCGTTGAAGCCGAAACGGTAGTCGTCCGAAGTTGCGTCGGTGCCCGTGAATGGCGTGCATCGCGCCGCCGCCGACACGCGTTGCGAGCGGCGCAGCGCCGGAAGGAAGACATAGACGTCCTGCGCTTTGCGCGGATCGGCGTATGAAATCACCAGGCTCGCAGTGTAGCGCTGGTTCTCCGGCTCCAGCGTCATTATCCATTCGGTGTAGAATTTGTCGCCCGCGCCGGGAATCGTCGCGGGAATTCCCGGGTCGGTGTTGAAACTCAACTGCTTGGCGACGATTTCATCGGCCGAACAACTGATGCTGCCGTAGCCATTTTCGGTGCAGCCGAGGCCGTAGGTGTCGACCCAGGTGTGCGGCAGGTAGCGATACCATACGTCGGTCATTACCTTCCAGGCGCGATGCGGTTCGGCGGGAGTGGGAAACGGCAGACCGCCCTGATAGTTCTCAATAGTCATTCCGCCGTCTGGAAGGTTGGCAATTCTCACTTGCGGCGAGAATTTCTCGGTCGCCGCCACGTAATTCTTCGGCAACGGATGAACGATTGTCGGCCCGACATTAATTTGCACGTCGGACGGCATTTTCCAGTGGTATTTGCCCTCGAACAGGGACTGCATTCCTTCGGGCATGAACTGGCGGTAGTTTTGCCAGTTCTGCATCGTAATTTGCGTTCCGGGCGGAATCGACGCCGGGTCCGCGCCGCCAGCGGGCGCCGCTTGAGCGAAACCGCCGGCCGCGGCGACCGTGGAAATCATGACGATTGCTGGCAATAAGCGCGATTTGAACATCCTCATCCTTCGCCTCCGCAAATTTCCGAAAGGTCGGCCCGGCGGACGCGACGCGCGTGGCGATGCGGCGCGCCGTGGCGACCGCAATATCGCGTCCGCAAGGAATTTTTACAAGTGAATTGGCGCCGCCCGCGCGAAATCGATGCGCGGGCGGCGATGTGCGCGAGCGATTTTACGCCGCCGGGCGGCGCGTCATTCCTTTTTCGGCGATCCGTAGCTGACGGCAAGTCCGGCGCGCGCATCCGACTGAATTCCGTATTGCGGTATCGGATAGCGCAAACCGTTGGCCGCGAGCCGTTTCATCCCCTCGATCGCCTTCGGCAGAAAACGCGGCGGCAGCGCCATCAGCATTTCGTCGTCAAGCACGCCGCCGTAGCGCCGTTCGGCGAAACACGGAATCGACAGGCTGGGCTCGCCGGTCTTGAGCGCGCGGCCCCATGAATCCGCGCAGGCCGACTCGCCGACGACGCTCCATTCGAATTTTTTATAGCCCGACCACTGCAGGCCGTTGATGAAGATGATCATCTGGCCGGGCGACGCGTAGATCAGGCAGATGTCGGGCGGATTGAGCCGCCCGCTCGCGAGCGGCGACACCGCCATCGCCTCGTTGACGCCGTATGGCGCCGTGTCCATCGCGTGCTGATGGGCCGACGAGTCCTTGATCGTTTCGTACCAGACGCCGGCCATGTTGCGGCCCGACAGCCAGTCTTCGTCGCGCGGATGGAGTCCGATCACCGCGCCGCATTGCGCGCCGACCAGGTCTTTCTGCGTGATGCCGATGGTGAAGCCGAGCCGCGCCGCCTGCGCGACGATCTGATCGGTCGTGTGAATCGATTTAGGCCGGCGGATTTTGGGAACCGCCTCCATCTCCGCGACCGTCTTGAACAATTTCATGCCGATCGGCGTGGTTTTAAGCCGCAGCAAACGATTCAGGTCGTCAACGATCTGGTTCCAGTCGTAACTGGCGGCTTCATTGGCCGAAGCCTGCGGATGCTCTGCCATCGCGGATTGCCTCCTCGCGAAATCAAACGACGGCCGCAGATTCGGCCGTTCCGACCCGCTTATAGCACATCGCGCGGAAATGGCGGCGCGGTGAACCTCGAAACCGGATTTGGGATTAGACTGAATGGAGAGGTGAACGCGAATGACAACTCGTCCGCCAATCCCGCCGTTCGACGCCGCCAGCGCCGCGCAAAAGGTTAGGATGGCCGAAGACGCATGGAACACCCGCGACCCGCATCGCGTGGCCCAGGCCTACACCGAGGACAGCCGCTGGCGGAATCGCGCGGAGTTTATCGTGGGACGCGACGCGATCGTCGCGTTTCTGATCCGCAAATGGAACAAGGAACTCGATTACCGCCTGATCAAAGAGCTATGGGCGTTTCGCGACAACCGCATCGCGGTCCGCTTCGCCTACGAATGGCATGACGATGCGGGCAACTGGTTTCGCTCCTACGGCAACGAGAATTGGGAGTTCGAGGAGCACGGCCTGATGCGCATGCGCCACGCCTCGATCAACGACCTGCCGATCAAAGAGACGGAGCGGAAATATCATTGGCCCGCGCCCGGGCCGCGTCCAGCGGACCATCCGGGCCTGTCCGCGCTCGGCTTCTAGTGTGACGTCCCGAAAATAAGTTTATACATCGCAGCTCGGCTGGGCGCTGCCTGGATGCCCGATCAAGTCCGGGCATGACGGCCTTGCTCGTCATTGCCGGGCCCAGACCCGGCAATCCACCTCGTGAAGTTATTTGCGAGGCGCCACGCTAGTCCACGCTCCGCTCGCTCCCGTCGAGCGGCGGCGCGGGCGCCTAATGCCCTGGCGCAGGAAATGTCCGGTATGCGATCCCGGCGCGGCGGCGATCTCTCGCGTGCCACACGCGACGATTTGGCCGCCGCGGTCGCCGCCTTCCGGACCGAGATCGATCACGTAATCGGCGGTCTTGATGACGTCGAGATTGTGTTCGATCACGATAATCGTATTGCCGCCGTCGGCGAGCCGTCCCAGCACGGTCAGCAGCTTGCGGATGTCGTCGAAGTGCAATCCCGTGGTCGGCTCGTCGAGAGATATAGAGCGTCCGGCCGGTGGCGCGCCGCGCCAGTTCGCGGGCGAGCTTGATGCGCTGCGCTTCGCCGCCCGAGAGCGTCGTGGCGGACTGGCCCAAATGGATGTAATCGAGGCCGACGTCGCGCAGCGTTTCCAGCTTCTGGCGGATCGGCGGGACCGAACCCATGAAATCGATCGCGTCGAGCACCGTCATATTCAAAACTTCCGCGATGCTGCGGCCTTTGTATTGAATCTCCAGCGTGTCGCGGTTGTAGCGCTTGCCGCCGCATACCTCGCACGTCACGTAAACGTCCGGCAGGAAATGCATCTCGATGCGGATGATGCCGTCGCCCTGGCACGCTTCGCAGCGGCCGCCCTTGACGTTGAAGGAAAACCGTCCCGGACCGTAGCCGCGCATCCGCGCCTCCGGCAGTTGTGTGAACAGCTCGCGGATATGGGTGAACAGGCCCGTGTAGGTCGCGGGATTCGAGCGCGGTGTGCGGCCGATCGGGCTTTGATCGACGTGAATCACCTTGTCGAGGTGCTCGACGCCGTCGAGGCTCTTGTAGGCGCCCGCGCGCTCCCTGCTGCCCATCAGCTTCTGCGCGAGCGCGCGATGGAGCGTGTCGAGCACCAGCGTCGATTTGCCGGAGCCGGAAACGCCGGTCACGCAGATCATCACGCCGAGGGGAAAGCCGACCGTCAGGTCGCGCAGGTTGTTCTCGCGCGCGCCGCGGATCGTGAGCCATCGATTGCCGAGCGGCCGCCGGCGCGTTGGCGTTGGGATTTCAAGCTCGCCGGAAAGATATTTGCCGGTGAGCGAATTGGGATTCGCCATTACCTCGGCCGGCGTGCCCTGCGCGACAATATGGCCGCCGTGGATTCCGGCGCCCGGACCCATATCGACGATATGGTCCGCCTCGAGCATCGTGTCGCGATCGTGCTCGACCACCAGCACGGAATTTCCCAGCTCGCGCAGCCGCTTGAGCGTCGCGAGCAGCCGGTGGTTGTCGCGCTGATGGAGTCCGATCGACGGCTCGTCGAGAATGTAGAGCACGCCCACAAGGCTCGATCCGATCTGCGTCGCGAGCCGGATCCGCTGGCCCTCGCCGCCCGAGAGGCTGCCGGAAGCGCGATCCAGCGTCAGGTAGTCGAGACCCACATCCGCGAGAAAGCCGAGCCGCTCGCGGATTTCCTTGAGAATCAGCCGCGCGATTTCAGCCTCCTGCGGCGAAAGCTTCGGATTGGCGAAAAAAGCCGCCGCCTGCTTGATCGACATCGCGGTCACTTCGCTGATCGACTTGTCGTTGAAGCGGACGAAGAGGCTCTCTTTCTTCAGCCGCGCGCCGCCGCATGCCGGGCAGGGCCGCATGTTCATGTACGCTTCGAGGACTTCTCGGATACCCTCGGACTCGGTTTCCTTGTAGCGGCGGTCCAGCCAGGTCAGCACGCCTTCGAACGCGCGCGCGTAGCCGTGGCGATGGCTGCCGCGCTGATGGCTGAATTCGATTTCCTCGGCGCCGGAGCCGTAAAGAATCGCTTTGCGCACTTTCGCCGGAATCGTTTTCCACGGCTGGTCGAGCGAAAATCCGTAATGGGCGGCGAGCGCCTCCAGCACCGGCTGCATATGCGCCAGCGTGGCCCATGGCGCGATTGCGCCGTCGGCGACGCTCAAATCCTCGTTCGGCGCGACCAGCTCCGGATCGAAATACAGGATCGAACCGATTCCCGAACATTCCGTGCAGGCGCCGTGCGGACTGTTGAACGAGAACATGCGCGGCGTGATTTCCGGATAGGAGATTCCGCACTCGACGCAGGCGAAACGCTGGCTGAAATAGATTTCGCCGCCGCCGTTTTTGGCCGGCGTCTCCAGCCGCTCGACCTTGAGCAGGTCCTGCCCGTATTTGAAGGCGACCTCCAGCGACTCGGCGAGGCGGCGTTCGATTCCGGGGCGAATCGCCAAACGGTCCACGACGACGTCGATGGCGTGGCGCTGATTCTTGTTGAGATTGATCTCCTCGCCCAGTTCGACCAGCTTGCCGTCGATCTTCGCGCGCACAAAGCCCGCCCGCCGCAGGTCGGAAAGCTCCTTGCGATATTCGCCCTTGCGGTCTCGGACGATCGGCGCAAGCACGTGGATTCGCGCGCCTTCGGGCCACGTCATGATCCGATCGACGATTTGTTGGACGCTCTGCTGGGTGATTTCGCGGCCGCAGTTGTAGCAATAGGCGTGGCCCACCCGCGCGAACAGCAGGCGCAGATAGTCGTAGATTTCGGTGATTGTCGCGACCGTTGAGCGCGGGTTGCGCGAGGTGGTTTTCTGCTCGATCGAAATCGCGGGCGAAAGCCCTTCGATCGAATCGACGTCCGGCTTCTCCATCTGCTCGAGAAATTGCCTGGCGTAGGCCGACAGCGACTCGACGTAGCGGCGCTGGCCCTCGGCGTAAATCGTGTCGAAGGCGAGCGAGGATTTTCCCGAACCGGAAAGGCCGGTGATTACGACTAGCCGCCCGCGCGGAATCTCGATATCGAGGTTCTTGAGATTATGCTCGCGGGCGCCCTTGATGACGATTTGATCCATCGCGGCGTGGTCCCGTTCAATCGTGCCTTGCCGCGCGCGGTCGGGACAAGCGTCCGTGCACGGTCACGAAGCCTTTGAATTCACAGCGCGGGAGGTTCCGTCGCCGGCCGCGCGCGCGGCGTAGCGAATCGCCGCGATCATGCTGGACGGGTCGGCCGCGCCGCGCCCGGCGATTCCAAACGCGGTTCCATGGTCCGGCGAAGTGCGGATAAACGGCAGGCCAAGCGTGATATTGACCGCTCGATCGAACTCCAGCGTCTTGAGCGCGATCAGTCCCTGGTCGTGATACATCGCGACCGCGGCGTCGAAGCCGAAGGCGCCGTTTTGGCGGATAAACGCGGTATCGGGCGCAAGCGGACCGAAAGCGTCGAGGCCGGCGCGGCGGGCGCGCTTGATCGCGGGCGTGACCGCGCGGCGTTCCTCGTCGCCGAACAGTCCATTCTCGCCGGCGTGCGGATTGAAGCCGAGCACGCCGATACGCGGCTGCGCGAGGCCGAATCGGTCGCGCAGGTGCGCCGCGAGAAGGCGAATCGTGCCGAAGACGCGGTCGGCGGAAAGCTCTGCGGAGACGCCGGCGAGGGGCATGTGGACAGTGACCAGCGCGAGCCTGAGTTGGTCGCCGGCGAACATCATGCGCCACTCCGGGGCGCCCGCAAGGTCGGCCAGCAGGTCGGAATGGCCGTTGAAGTTATGACCGGCTCGGTTTAGCCATTCTTTGCTGATTGGCGCGGTGACCAGCGCGTCGACCGTTCCCGCCATGGCCATCCGGGCGCCGCTCACGATATAGCGATAGGCCGCGTCGGCGCCGGCGACGGTCGGGCGGCCGGGTCGGTAAGCGCGCGCCGGCAGGCGTCCAATGCTCAAAACGGGCAGCCTGAATCGTCCAGACGCGGCCATGCGAAGGGCGCCGCCGACGGCCGATCGGGCGTTATGCGGCGCCCCGGGCGTCCATTTGTACGGCTCCGGGCATGTTGGTCCAAGCTGTGCGGCGACGGCCTTCATCACGCCGATATCGCCTATCACGAGCAGTCGTGGCCGCCGCGCCGTCCGGGCCAATCGGCCCGCCGCTTTCAGTACAACTTCCGGACCGATTCCAGCCGGGTCGCCCATGCTGATCGCGATCAGCGGCGCTTCGTTTCTCGGCGGCGCGATTACTGCACCGTTTCCACGTAGTGGTTTTTGATCAGGTCCGTATCGACCCACTTCTGGAATTCTTCCTTGGCGCGCTCCGACATCAGTTTGTCGCGAATCTGGTTGCGGACCTCGTTGAGCGGTTTTTCTCCGGGTCGCTGATGCTCTTCAACCTTGATGATGTGAAAGCCGTACTTGGTCTGGATTACCGGTGAAATCTGCCCATCATTAAGATTGCGAATGCCGGCGAGGATCTGGTCGTTGATGTCGTCGGGAGCGAAATCGCCGAGTTCGCCACCCTTGGTCTTCGAGTCGTCGTCGGAATATTTCATGGCCAGCGCCGCGAAGTCGCCGCCGTTAACCAGCAGCTTATGAATCTTGTCCGCCTTCTTACGCGCGGCCGCGACCTGGTCGGGCGAAGCGCCTTTGGGTACGGCGACGAGAATTTGCGCCAACTGAAATTGTTCCTTTGAAACGGTGAAATCCGCGGGATGCGATTTGTAATAGGCGGCAATCTCGCTATCGGGAATTACGATTTTCTGGCGCACCTCCTGATCGATCATGGTCATCGCTTCGACCTGCCGGCGAACCTTGGCGCGAAAATCGTCGTAGCTCATGCCCTGCTGTTGCAGTTGCTGGCGCAATTGCGCGTCGTTGATATGCGCTTCGTTCTCGACGTTGGCGATATAGCGGTCGACCTCTCCGTCGTCGACCTTGTCGGCGAATTTCCCCGCCTCGTTCTCGAGCATCTTCTGCGTGATAATCGCTTTCAGGATGGCGTTGGGATCGTTGGAATTGGTTTGGAACTGCGGGCCCATTCCCGGCGTCGTCGCCTTGTCGCCGTATTTCTGGATGTCTTCGGTGGTGACGGGTTGGCCATCCACGCTCGCAACCACGGTGTCGATGGGTTTGCCGGGAACTTCAGGCGGCGCTGGCGGAGTGTATGCGTCCGCGGCGGGATCGGGCGTGGGCGCGGGTTGCGCCGCGGGCGCCGCTGTTTTGTGGGCGAAGGGATTGAGCGAACGCATCGTCGAACATCCCGCCGCCAGCAAGATCGCCAGTGCGGCCAGTCCGACCGGCGCCGCCATTTTAAACGCTGGATGCTTCATCGCCGCTGACTATGCCGGCCATTTAATTCAGGAGCGTTTCCGCCGGCTTCTGTTCGCGCGCCTCCAACCTTTCACAGGCCGCCAAGGCCTGCAATACACCGGCAATCTGAGCGAAGGTTTGCTCGTATTCGCCCGGCTTGATCTGGACGATCACGAGATATGACGGCGTGAGCCGCATCGTATTCGGATTCGCCCGCGCCAGCGCCACCAGCTTTTCGGTGTCGAGCGGCGCCTCGGGATGGAACTTGACTTCGAGCTGGCCGCCTTTGACAGCCGCGCTCAGCACCATCATTTCCTTCATCGTGCGGCGCAGGTTCATCGCGGCGATCAGGTTCTCGATCAGAGTTGGCACGGGGCCGAAGCGATCGCGCAGTTCGTCGCGCATCTCGTCGAGGTCGGCCGTCGTCGCCGCCCGCGCCATCCGCCGGTACAGCGCCAGACGTTCGTTCTCGTCGGGCACGAAGCTGTCGGGAATGTAGGCCGGAATGCCGAGTTTCAGTTCGGGTTCGAAATCAGGCTGCGGCGGTTGTCCGCGGAGCTCGCGAATCGCCTGCTCCATCATCTCGGTGTACAGCTCGAAACCCACGGCCGCGATCTCGCCGGATTGTTCGCGGCCTAACAGGTTGCCGGCGCCGCGATGCTCAAGGTCGCGCATCGCCAGCTTGAACCCGCTCCCGCTTTCCGCCTCGACCAGTTCGCGCAGCGCTTCGATGCGTTTTTTGGCGTCGCGCGTGATGATGTGTTCGCCGGGAATCAGCAGGTAGGCATAGGCCCTGCGTTTCGAACGCCCGACCCGGCCGCGCAACTGATAGAGCTGCGCCAGCCCGAAATGGTCGGCCCGATTGATGATCATCGTATTGGCGTTGGGTATATCGAGGCCGGATTCGATAATCGCCGAGCAGACCAGCACGTTGACGCGGTTCTCGATGAAGTCGCGCATCACCTTCTCGAGTTCGTGCTCCTTCATCTGGCCGTGCGCGATCGCCAGTTTCGCTTCAGGCACGAGGTTCTGAATGTGCCGGGCCATGTACTCGATGTTCTCGACGCGATTATGGACGAAGAACACCTGCCCGCCGCGGTTCAGCTCGCGCAGAATCACGTCGCGGATGAGTCCGTCGTCGAAATGGGCGACGAAAGTCCGCACCACCTGCCGCGCCGGCGGCGGCGTCTGAATCACCGAAAGATCGCGGATGCCGAGCATCGCCATATGGAGCGTGCGCGGAATCGGCGTCGCCGTCAGCGTGAGGGCCTCGACCAGCTTGCGCATCCGCTTGATCCGCTCCTTGTCGGCGACGCCGAATCGATGCTCCTCGTCGATGATCAGCAGGCCGAGCCGGGGGAATTCCACGTCGGGTTGGAGCAGGCGATGGGTGCCGATGACGATATCGACCAGACCGCGCCGGACGTCTTCGATCACGCGCTTGTTTTCCTTGGGCGTGCGGAATCGCGACACCATCTCGACCCGCACCGGATAATCCTTGAAACGCTTGCTGAAATTGCTCCAGTGCTGCTCGGCGAGAATCGTCGTGGGCGCGAGCAGCGCCACCTGCCTGCCGTCCATGACGCAGATGAACGCGGCGCGCAGCGCGACTTCGGTCTTGCCAAAGCCGGCGTCGCCGCAAATCAGCCGATCCATCGGTTTGGGTCGCGACATGTCGCGAATCACTTCGTCGATCGCCGCCTGCTGGTCCGGCGTTTCCTCGAATTCGAAACCCGCCGCGAATTCGTCGTAAGCCGCTCCGGGATGCTGGAACGAGTGGCCTTCGACCACCTCCCGCGCGGCGTAGATGTCGAGCAGTTCCGACGCCATCGCGAGCACCGCCTGCCGCGTCCGCTGCTTGACGCGATCCCATGAGCCGCCGCCAAGGCGGTCGAGCCGCGGCTCGGCGTTGTCCTGACCGCCGATATAGCGCTGGACCAGGTTAACGCGCTCGACCGGGACGTACATCGTGTCGTTGCCCGCGTATTCCAGCGAGAGAAAATCGCCCTCGGTGTCGGCGACCTTGAGATGCTTCAGGCCGCGGTAGCGGCCTATTCCATGGTCGATATGGACGACCAGATCGTCCGGCCTGAGTTCTTCCAGATTGAGGATCGCGCCTTTGCCGACGCGGCGCGTCCGCCGGCGCGCGCGCGGCTCGCCGAACAAATCCTCTTCGGAATAGATGTAGAGGCCGTCGCGTTGCAGCACCACGCCCGCCGCGATCTCGCCTTCCATAATCACCGGGCGAAAGTCGTGAAGGTCGAGCATTTCCGCGAAACTGCGGCACTCGGTATTCACAGCGATGTCGAAAGCTTCGAGATGGCGGCGAAGACTCGCGGCGCGATTGGGCCCCTCGACCACCATCAGCGCGCGTCCCTGGCCGCGGCTGACTTCGGCCAATTCAAGCGCGAGCGGCTCGAACGAGGGACCGGCGCGGCCGCCCGCGCCTTCCGACGCGCTCAGCCGCAGGCTCGCCTGCGCACGGATTTCGATCGGCGGCGCCCAGCCTTCACGCGGCGCCGCGACCGTTATCAGCGATCCAACTTCGACCGCGCTGAGCGCGGACAGCGCGCGCTCGAATTCGGGCACGTCCATGAACAGCGATTCGGGAACAGGATAGAAAGCCGGCTTTTGCTGGGCGGCTTCGGCCTCCGCCGCGACGCGCTCGGCGAAGCGTTGTGCTTCCCCGACTATCCTGCCCGGATCGACCAGCCAGGCGAGCGTGTTGGCCGGCAAATAATCGAATACGGTCTGCAATCCGCCGTCGTGGAGCATCGGCGTGAGCAGCTCGACGCCGGGGAACAAGAGTCCGTTCTCGAGCGTTTCGGTCAGTTCGGCGGCCTCTTTGCGCACCATCCCGATTTCCGCGCATCTGAGCGCCACCCGGTCGATCAGGCGCGATTCGCGCAGCACGCCGGCCGGAACCTGGCGGGTCCGGATAATCGTGGCTTCGTCAATCTCGCCGAGCGACCGCTGGCTGGCCGGATCGAAGCGTCGAATCGAGGTGACGATGTCGTCCTCGAGTTCGATGCGAACCGGCAAATGGTGCAAGGGCGAGAAGACGTCGACGATGCCGCCGCGGACGCTGAAATCGCCCGGCTCCTCGGTTTGCGGCACGCGCTGATATCCCGCGGACGCGAGCGTTTCCAGCAGCGCGTCCAGATCGATCGCGTCAGCGGCGGCGACGCGCGTGATCGATTGCTGAAAGATGGCGCGCGGCAGCGTGCGCGTCATCAGCGCTTCGACCGAAGCGACAAGCAGCGGCGCGCCCTGGCGCAATAGCGCGAAGAGCGCGCCGAATTGCGCCGCCTGCACGTCGGGCGGCGGCGAGAGATGCGCGAAAGGACGCGTTTCCCACGCGGGCATCAGATGGACGCGGGCAGACGCCGCGTCCGCGGTAGCGGGCTGATCGAGAAAAAATGCAGCCTCGCTCGCCAGCGCCTCGGCTTCGCTCGCCAGCGAGGTTACGACGAGGATCGGGCGTTCGAGCGCAAACGCCGCCTCGCGCAACATCAGGGCGTTCGCCGCCCCTTTCAGCCCCATGATCGGAAAACGCCGTTCCGCGCCGCTCTCCAACCGGGACCGCAACTCGCTTGCCGCTTCTCGAAGACTTCGTTCCACCGTCCGCCGAACCGCTTCCCTTGCCAAAAACGCACAAATCCACTCCCGCAAGCCGCGGGGCGGAGGTGACAAATTATAGCAAAGGGTCGCGCCCGCTCGAACTACGCGCGCGATTGGAGCTTTGCGGCAACGGCTATTGAGCGCTGTTGGCGGCGGCCGTCGCCTCCGCCGCAGCGCCGAGTTTGACCGGTAGTTGCAAGGTTTTCCGGGAATGATCCGGCATTGTCCGCACGATCGTGAAGTAGATCGTGTCGCCGGGCTTGAGACTGGCAAGCGCGGTTTGCAGGTCGAGGTTGTCGCGCACGCGCTTGCCGTCTATCGCGATAATCAAATCCCCGCCACGGCCCAGCGATCCGGCCCGCTTGAGCAACGGCATCATCACGATGTCGAGCGGCGGCAATAACGCGCTGGCGGTCGCGCCGGTTTCGCCCAGCGAACTCATCTTTGTGCGGCCCTGCAAACCCGCGCGCGCGGCCGGTCCGCCGGGATCGACGCTCACGACTTCCAAGCCGGTGATCAATTTGCCCGGCTGATCGTTGGCGTAGATCGCCTGCACGGTCATTCCGAGATAGGGCCGGTCGCGATTCGCGGCGGCGGTAGTGGGCGTGGCGTCGGGATTTTCTTCCGTCGCGGGAACGGTCGTGTCCGGCGCGTTGGCGTTTGCGGGCGGCGCGGCCGGTTCAGACGGCGCCGGCGGCGCGTAACGCGGCGCGATTTCCAGCGTCTGGTCGGACGATTGCGCGATTCCGCGGCGCGGAGCTGCGACCGCGAGCGCAAGCGCTGCGGCCAGGGCCGCGAACTCTCGACGGTACCGTCTCACTGCCGCAATTTTAATGAGCATGCGCCGCAAGCGAAACGGCGCCGCGCGACGCGGGCGGCCTCGGCTTGATGGCGTCGCGGCGGTCATGCGACAGTGGGCCAAATTCTCCCAGGCGGGCATGCGGCGATGAAAATCTTTTCCACGGTAGGCCTCACGCCGGCGCAGCGGGCCATAATCGAAAGCGCGGCCGGCGGAGCGGAAATCGTCGATCGGCAGTGCCGTTCCGCCGAAGAGATGCTGGCGGCCGTGAACGGCGGCTGCGACATCCTGTTCGGCCTCCGTGTGCCCGACGATTTTGTCCGCAAAATCGTCGGTCTCAAGTGGATTCAATTGCTGAGCGCCGGCGCCGACCATGCGCTGAAGGGCGCGCTGGCGGAGAATTCCGCGATCGCGCTCACCACGGCGAGCGGAATTCACGCCACTCCGATCGCGGAATACACGATTGCGTCGATGCTGGCGTACGCGCACGGGTTTCATCGCCTGATGCGGGCGCAGATGCGCGGCGAATGGCGCCGCGGCGGCGGCTTCATGGACGACGTCGATTCGTTGCGCGGCAAAACGCTGGGAGTGGTCGGCTACGGTTCGATCGGCCGGGAGACGGCGCGAATCGGCGCGGCGCTCGGTATGGAGGTGCTGGCGCTCAAGCGCAATCCGGCGGAGCGGCAAGACTTCGGATGGAATCCGCCGGGCGTCGGCGACCCGGAAGGACGACTTCCGCGCCGCTGGTACGGGCCTGGCGAATGCGCCGCGATGCTCGCCGAAAGCGACTACATCACGGTGACTCTGCCGGGAACGCCGCATACCCGCGGCTTCATCGGCGCGCGCGAGATCGCCGCGATGCGCCCGGGCGCCTACATCGTCAATATCGGCCGCGGATCGGTGATCGATCAGGCGGCGCTGATTCGCGCGCTCGACGAAAAGCGCATCGGCGGCGCCGGACTTGACGTTTTCGAGCGGGAGCCGCTGGAGGCCGACAGTCCGCTATGGGCGATGGAAAACGTGATCCTGACGCCGCACATGTCGGGCGCGTTCAAGGATTACAACACCGCGGCGTGCCGGCTTTTCAGCGACAACCTCCGCCGTTTCCGCGCGGCGCAGCCGCTGCTGAACCTGGTCGATCGCGCGACCGGATATTGATTCGCGCGAACTTCCCGATCAGCGGCCGGTGAATTTCGGCGCGCGCTTGGCGAGAAACGCCGCGATGCCCTCGCGCGCGTCGGCCGTGCGCGCGCAATCGGCAATATATTCGGTTTCCAGCTCCATCTGCTCGTCGAGCGTGGCGTTGGCCGCCGCATACATCAGACGCTTGATTCCGCCGTAGGCGTTGGTCGCCCCCTGAGCCAGCTCGCGCGCCAGCTTTTGCGCTTCACCGTTCAATTCGGCGTCGGGCACGACGCGCGTGACGATGCCCATCGCTTCCGCCTCGCGCGCCGAGAGCGTGCGGTTCGTCAGCGCGAGTTCGAGCGCGCGCCGCACGCCGACGATGCGCGGCAGGTAGTAAGTCGAGGAGCCGTCCGGCGTCAGGCCGACGCGCGAGTAAGCGAGGGTGAAGCGGGCGGATTCCGCCGCCAGCACCAGATCGCCAGAAAGCGCGAGACTCATGCCGGCGCCGCCGGCGTTGCCGTTGACCGCGATTACGACCGGCGCGCGCATCCGGGCGAACCGATGGAGCGCCTTGTGCAGATAGAACGTCACGCGCTTCAGATGGCCCGGCAGTTCGGCTTCGCCCTGTGCGGCGAAGGACTTGAGATCGCCGCCGCCGCAAAAAAGCTTGCCTGCCGCGTCGAGCAGGACGGCGCGCACGGCGGAATTTTCGTCGCATGCGAGCGAAACCTCTTCGAGCTCGCGCGCCAGTTCGAGATTCAGCGCGTTGGCGGCCTCGGGACGGTTGAGCGTGATGTGCGCGACGTTGTCGGCGATTTCAAATTTCAGGCGATTGAAGCTGGGCATGATTGGATAACCTCGATTGATCGGATGGCGCGCGCGGGCGTCAGAGTTCGCGCCGCCATTGCGCGATCGCCGCGCCGATTTCGTGCGGCGAATCTTCCTGGATAAAATGCGAGCCGCGCACCGTCACCTCGCGCTGGTTCGGCCATCGGCGGCAATATTCCCGCTGGCCGCCAATCAGAATCGCGCCCGGCTCCGCATTGACGAACAATTTCGGCACATTCGATTTGGCGAGCCAGTTTCCGTATTCCGTGACGATCGCGGTCACGTCGGCCGGATCGCCGTCGATCGGTATCTGGCGCGGCCATGTGAGCATCGGCCGCCGTCCCTCGCCCGGTTCGAGAAAGGGCCGCCGGTAACGCTCCATCTCTTCCGCCGTGATTTTTCTGAGGATACTGCCAGGGAGTATCCGCTCGATAAATACGTTTTTCTCGAGGATCATCGCTTCGCCCGCCGGACTGCGCATCGCGGAGAAGATCTGGCGCGCGGCGTCGGGCCATTCCGCGAGCGTCAGCGGCCGGACGATCGCCTCCATGTAGGCGATTCCCTTGATCGCCTCCTGATGCCGAAAGGCCCAGTGGAAGCCCAGCGCCGATCCCCAATCATGCACGACCAGCGTCACGTTGCGATCGAGTCCGAGCGCGTCGAACCATCCGTCGAGATAGCGCGCGTGATCGACGAGGCGATACGAACCGTCGGGCGTCCTGCCGGAATCGCCCATCCCGGCCAGATCCGGCGCGAGGCACCGGCCCTGATCCGCAAGATGCGGAATGATATTGCGCCAGAGATACGACGAGGTCGGATTGCCGTGCAGAAAGACGATCGGATCGCCCGCGCCAACATCGACGTAGGCCATTTCGACTCCGTGCGAAAGGACGCGTTTGCGCGGATGCGGATCGGCGGCGGATATCGTTTGCTCGGCCATGATGACAACTCCCGGCGATGCGGCTCAAAGATTGATACGGCGTCGGGCGCGCGCTGGCAAGCGCGCCGCGGGCGCGCGCCGCTTGCCGATTGCGCCGCGCGCGGCGCACAATTGCGACGCGGCGGTCGCCGCGGACGCGCCGCAAGGAGCGAATCGGAATGGCTGAGCGCAGGCGAAAATTCTGGGGATGGGGTTACGAGGATCAAGGTCCGAATCCCGAACAGCAGCGGCATCTGGCGGAACGGATGGCGAAGCGGTTCGACCTCGGCGGCTTCGAGATCACGCCCGCGCCGACCGAGGCCGAATTGAACCTGCGCGCGCCGCGAGTCAAACCGCCCGATGCGCTGGCGGCGATCTGCTCGTCGAGCGCCTACGATCGCGCCGCGCACAGCTATGGC
Organism: bacterium; assembly: GCA_014896235.1. Classification (GTDB taxonomy): domain Bacteria; phylum Desulfobacterota; class Binatia; order Binatales; family Binataceae; genus JADMIL01. Next base: position 152,356 of record JADBKU010000001.1, read on the forward strand.
AAGAGCTTCAGCGATATCGTGCGCGCGTTTCGCCGCGACTATCGCAATCCCTTCGACGTCGTCGCCTTCCCGCGCGATGAACGCGAGCTGATCGCGGTGCTGGAATGGTGCGATCGCGAGCGGCTTGCGGCGTCGCCGTATGGCGGCGGCTCCAGCGTGGTGGGCGGAGTCGAGCCGCCGGCGCAGGGCGATTATCGCGGCGCGGTGTCGATCGATCTCGGCCGGCTCGATCGCGTGCTCGAAATCGATCGCGCGTCGCGCGCCGCGCGAATTCAGGCCGGCGTGCTCGGCCCGGCGCTCGAAAATCAACTGCGGCCGCACGGCCTGACGCTGCGCCATTTTCCCCAATCGTTCGAATTTTCATCGCTCGGCGGATGGATCGCGACGCGTTCCGGCGGCCATTTCGCGACGCTTTACACCCATATCGACGATTTCGTCGAGTCGCTGCGCGTGATCACGCCCGCCGGGACGATCGAGTCGCGCCGCCTGCCCGGCTCCGGCGCCGGCCCGAGTCCCGACCGCATGTTTATCGGTTCGGAAGGCACGCTCGGAATCATCACCGAGGCCTGGATGCGTTTGCAGGACCGGCCGACATTCCGCGCCGGAGCCTCGGTGTCGTTTCCCGATTTCGAGACTGGCGCGACGGCCGTCCGCGCGATCTCCCAGGCCGGCCTTTATCCCGCCAATTGCCGCCTGCTCGATCCCGGCGAAGCCGCCAACGCGGGCGCGAATCAGGGCGAGGCCGCCGTGCTGGTGCTCGCCTTCGAATCCGCCGACCATCAGCTCGAGCCGTGGATGAAACGCGCGCTGGAATGTTGCGCCGATCACGG
>JADBKU010000010.1 GCA_014896235.1 bacterium
AGTTCCCGATCGCCAAGGCTCATGTCGCGGTGGAGGCCGCGAGCCTGATGCGGTTCAAGGCGGCGACGCTATTCGACGCCGGCTTGCCCTGCGGCGCGGAGGCGAACATGACCAAATACATGGCGTCGGAGGCGGCCTGGGAGGCTGGCGAAGCGGCGATGAACGCGCTCGGCGGCTATGGCTTCACCAAGGAATATCATGTCGAGCGCAAATGGCGCGAGGCGCGGTTGTACCGCACCGCGCCGATTGCAAACAATCTCGTGCTGAGTTTCGTCGGCGAGCATCTGCTGGGCATGCCGCGGTCGTATTGAAGCGGCGGGCGTGAGCGCCGCCCGGCGCGCTTTGGCCGGAGCGGGATAGCTAACGCTCAGGCCTGATAATCGGATATGGTCCGGTAAGGCTTCCCAGAGCTGCTGGCGATCGAGCGGCGTGGAGGGCGCGAACCATGGTGCAAGTTACCGAACTCGGATACGCGGGATTTGGCGTAAAACGTCTCGACGAATGGAAAGACTACGCCGCTCGAATTCTCGGGATGGAGGTCGCCGATGACGGCGAGTCTGATCGATGCTACCTGCGCATGGATTACTGGCATCATCGGATTGTGCTGCATCAGGACGCCAGCGACGATCTTATGTACCTTGGCTTGCGCGTCGCCGGCCCGCAGGAATTCGACGCGATGAAGGGTCAGCTCGCGAACGCCGGAATCAAGTTTCGCGAGGGAACCGCGGACGAGGCGGCGGAGCGGCGCGTGCTAGAAATCTTGAAGCTCGAAGATCCGGGCGGCAATCCGCTTGAGATTTTTCACGGCCCATACGTTCAGTTCAGCAAACCGTTCCATCCGGGACGCCGGATGCACGGCCGCTTCCGCACCGGGACCGGCGGCCTGGGGCATTGCATCATCCGCCAATCCGATCCGGCCGCGGCCTGCCGCTTTTATACCCAGCTTGGGATGCGCGGCGGGGTCGAATACAAGATCCGGATGGGCAAGCGGACGCTCGAACCGATCTTCATGCATTGCAACGATCGCGACCATACGATCGCCTTCGGCGTCGGCGGCCAGGATCGCCGGATCAATCACGTGATGCTTGAGGTCGATAACCTCGACGACGTCGGGATGACCTACGATTTGGTTCGGGCAAGCGGAATTCCGATCACGATCGCGCCCGGAAAACACTCCAACGACCACATGTATTCGTTCTATTTCCGCAATCCGTCAGGATGGATTTTCGAATACGGTTGGGGCGCACGCGCGGCGACCCATCAGTCGGAATATTATACCGAAGACGTTTACGGTCATGAGATGGAAGCTGGCGGTTTCGATATGCCCAAAGTCAAATAGCCGCGGCCGGCTCAACGCAACGGACCATCGTCGGAACGCCTTGTTCCGCAGGCCGGGTTTCCGCGCGGACGAGTCCGCCAGATGCGCGCCTCTCCGCGCCGAACGATGCGGACTCGGTGAATAGATTGGTCGCGATCGCCAAAAAAATGCCGCTGCAAAACTGACAGCGGCAATCCTCGATACGTCAATTCTCCACCCGCGCGTCCGGCTGGGCGGGCGATTCCGTCAGCCAAATTCCGCCGAGCTTGGCTATTCCGGTCATCTTGATTGCCTGACGCTGTCGCGCGTGTCGGCAGGCGCGGCCGGGACCGATTTTCCACATGAAAAACGGATGGCATGGCGTTTGGATATTCGGGTCAAACGCGTATGGATATCGCCGCATCGAATTTCGCCGCGGACGCCGGGGAACCACACGAGCCGAACGATCTCGCGTGGCGTCTGCTCTGGACCAAAGCCGGCGAGGAGCGCGCCGTGCGCGACCGTCTGGCGCTGGCCGCCGTGGAAGTCCTCTTGCCGATGCTCAAAGTGCGGGTGCGGCGCTGGGGCCGGATGGTTGAATCGACCGCGCCGCTTTTTCCCTGTTACTTGTTCGTGCGCATGAGCCTCGGCCGCGATCTGGCGCGCGTGCGCTACGCGCGCGGCGTGCGCGATCTCGTGCGCTTTGGCGCCGAACCGGCGCTGGCGCCGGATTTTATGGTCGCCGACCTTAAGCGCCGCTGCGCCGGCGGACCGATCGAATTGCCGCGCCGCCAGCTTCGCGCCGGCGAACGCGTGCGTGTGATCGAGGGGCCGCTGCTGGGATTGGAAGGCGTTTTCGACCGCTACCTCTCCAGCGCCGAACGCGTGAGCCTGCTGATGTCAGCGCTCGGCGCCGCGGCGCGGGTCGTGATGCCGGCGAAGATGGTCGCGGCGGCGGGCTGAAGCGCCAGCGCCGCCATGCGCGGCTTTCGCCCGCTCCGCGGGGCGAAAGCCGCCGGCCGTTGAGAAATGCGTTGTTACCGATCGCGCGCCGGCGCAAGCCGCAGTGGGAACGGCGGAAGCCTGTCCGCATCGCCCGGGAAGCAGGAATGAAATCGAAATTCATCCATCATAATGCGCGCCGCGCCGGCGCGGTTCTGATCCTCGCGGGCTTGGCGCTGGCCGCGCGTCCGGCGGCGGCGCAACTGATCTGCGCTGGCGATTTGCCGCCGTACGGCGCCGCGATCGTCGCCACCGGAACCTCGTCGATTTGCGGCGGCGCGTGCCGCGCCCGGCAGTTCGCATCCGTGCACGGCGACACCATGATTATCTGCGCGCAACAACCGATACCGCCGCATTATTCTCTGCAAAGCCTTACCACCAGTCCGTCCTGCCAATGTCTCGGCGCCGCGGATAACGCCTATGTGATCCGGGCCGATCCGGCCTCGCAATATCCGCGGTCGGCCGCTTCCGGCGCCGGACAGGATCAACCATTTCAGATTGGCGAGTGATAGCCGCGCTGTGACGGGATCTTTCCGTTCGTTGGGCGCGCGCCTCGCGGAGTCAGGCGAAAAATGAGCATCGATCGGTTAACCCGAGGCCGCCGCGGTCTGGCGATATGGGCGGCGGGCGTCTACGCCGCGATCGCGTTCGGCGCGATTCCCGCGGCCGGACAGGGTGTCGCGGCGAATCCCGCGAGCGTGGCCCAGGCCGCCCAGCAGCTTGGCATTTCGCCGCAGCAGGCCGGGCAAATCGAGAGCCAGGTCGCGCAGGGCGGACTCAACGGCGTGCAGTTGCAGCAGGCCTGCGCTACCGCCGCCGCCAAGCATCTCGGCCCCGGCGAAATTCAGGCGATGGGCGCCGCGATCGGCCTGTCCGCCGGGCAAATCGCCAAATTGCAACAATGCGCGCAGGGCGCGGCCGGCGCCGCCGCGTCTGCGCCGCCAGCTCCCGCGGGCGCCGCTCTGCAACCTCCGCCGCGGCAGTCGCAGCCGGCGTCGCTGATCGAAGATCGATTTCATCAGTTGGCCACTCCCTATCAGTTCCTTTCCGGGCCGCGCCTGTCGGCCTTGAAGCAATTCGGCTACGCGCTCTTTTCGTCTCCGGTCTCGACCTTCGCTCCGGTCGCCGACGTGCCGATCGGCGACGACTATGTGCTCGGCCCCGGCGACGGTCTGAACGTGCTGGTCTGGGGTCGGATCAACCGCACGATCGCGCTCCAGGTGCAGCGCGACGGCGACATCCTGATGCCGGAAATCGGCCCGCTCGGCGTCGCCGGGCTGACCTTCGGCCAGGCCAAGCAGTTGATCGAGCGCCGCGCCGACCAGATCACCGGCGTGCATGTCGCGGTCACGATGGGGCAGATCCGCACGATCGAGGTTTTCGTCGTCGGCAAGGTCAATCATCCCGGCCTCTATCTGATTAGCGCGCTTTCGCACGTCTCGAACGCGCTGGTCGCGGCCGGAGGCGTGAGCAAGGTGGGCAGCCTGCGCAAGATCGAATTGCGCCGCAACGGCCGCACGCTCGAAGTGATCGATCTTTACGATCTGCTGCTGCACGGCGACGCTTCCGCCGACGTCCGCCTCGAGTCGCGCGACGTGCTTTTCGTCCCGGTGATCGGACCGGTGGTCGGAATCGCCGGCGATGTGAAAAATCCCGCGATCTACGAGCTGAGAGGGCCGCAGACTCTCGCCGGCGCGTTGCGGATGGCGGGCGGAGTGAGCGCCTTCGGCTACGGCCAGCGGGTTCAGGTCGAGCGGATTGAGGACCATGAACGGCGGATTGCGCTGGATCTCGACCTTGGCGATCCGCGCTCGCGCGAGGTCCGGGTCGCGGACGGCGACCTGATCAAGGTCTTTCCGGTGTTGCCGGATGAACGGAATGTGGTCCGGCTGACCGGCAACGTCAGCCGCCCCGGCTCGTACCAGTGGTATCCGGGGATGGAAGTCGCCGATCTGGTCCGGGAAGGGCAGGGCGTCGGCGATCATACTTTCTTCGGCTACGCGCGGTTGCGCCGCGTCGCCGGGGCCACGCGCACAACCGAATTTGTTCCGGTCGATCTCGGCGGCGCGCTGCGCGGCGATCCGCGCGCCAACCTGCTTTTGCGCCCCGGCGATTCGCTCACGATTTACAGCGAAAGCGAGTTGCACGAAACGCCGACGATCACGGTGCGCGGCGAAGTCCGCAACCCCGGCGTCTATCCGCTGACCGACTCGATGCGGGTCAGCGATCTGATTTACGAGGCGGGGGGATTGCGCGATGACGCGTACCGCCAGCGGGCCGAGATCGCGCGCACGCGGCTGGTCAACGGCGCGCGCGCCGGCTTCAGCTATATTTCCGTCGATCTGCGCGACGCGCTCGCGGGCGGCCCCGGCGATGTGCGGCTCGCGCGCGGCGACGAACTCTTCGTCGCGCAGGCCTCCGACTGGCATCAGCCGTACGAGGTCACGATCGACGGCGAAGTTGCCCGTCCCGGTCCCTACGTGATCCGCGCCGGCGAACGGCTCGCGTCCCTGATCGAACGCGCGGGCGGACTCCGTCCCGACGCCTATCTGCCCGCCACCGTGTTCGTGCGCCAATCGGTGCGGCAGATCGAACAGGAGCGTCTTGACCAGAGCCGCGCGCGCCTCAAAGAGGAAATTGCGCGTCTCGGCCTGACCCCTCCCGCGCCCGGACAGGGGCCGAACGCCAACAACGCCGCCGCGCTGGCCGCGATGCAACAGGCGCTCGCCAGCGCCGACAGCAGTCAGGCGGTCGGCCGCATCGTGCTGCACCTCACGACCTTACAGGCCTTGTCCGGCACGCCCGACGATCTGGCGCTCGAAAATCGCGATCATATCGTGATTCCGCGGATGCCGGCGTCGGTCAATGTTCTCGGCCAGGTCTACAATCCGACCGCGATCGTCTATCAGCCGGGTCTGACCGTCCGCGACTATCTGGCGAGAGCCGGCGGGCCGACCGACGGCGCCGACAAGGACCATATCTTCGTGATCGCCGCCGACGGCGCCGTGCTCACCGACGAAGGGATCAGGGAGCGCCGCACCAACGCGCTCTTTCCACTGCTGCCGGCGATCGGCGGCGGCCTGATGGGCGCGCGGCTCGGTCCGGGCGACACGATCTATGTGCCCGAGCAGCTCGTCTACGTAAGCGGCCTGCAATACGCGACCGACATCACCCAGATTATCGCGAACAGCGCGATGGCGCTGGCGGTGATCGGAATCCTTGGCACGAGTATCTGAGCGCCCGGCGATGAGCTTGCGCGGCGCGGCGATAATCGCGGCGTGCGCGGCGCTCGCCTGCGCACCGGCACGGCTGGCGGCGCAGGAGCCGCCGGCGGCGCCGGGGCGTTTCGACCTGCGCGCGATGTTCGCCGCGGTGGGCCGGATGTACGCGATCGATCCGGACCTGCTGGCGGCGATCGCCGCGGCGGAATCGGACGGACGCCCGGACGCGATCTCGCCCAAAGGCGCCGAAGGCCTGATGCAGTTGATGCCGGCGACCGCGCGCCGCTATCGCGTGGACGATCCCTTCGATCCGGTCGAAAGCGCGCTCGGCGCGGCCCGGATGCTTGACGATTTGCGCCGCCGCAACGACGATGCGGCGCGCGCGCTGCCGGATCTGCTCGCGGCCTACAACGCGGGCCTAGGAGCGGTCGATCGCTACCACGGCATCCCGCCTTATCCGGAGACCAAACGCTATGTCCACGTGGTAATCGAGCGTTTCCTGTTGAACGCGCCCGCGGCTGGCGCCGGGCGCGCGGCGGCCGCGCCGCGCGCGCCGGGTTTCCGCGAATCGCGAGGCGCGGCCCGGATCAGCGCGCCTGCGTCACCGCCGGTCGGCGACGACGATCTGCTGGCGCAGCTCGGCCGTATCCGCCGGGCGCGCGCGCTGGCGCGGCGCGAGCGGAGCGCGGATTGATGCGGCAGGGTCGCGGACGCGCGCTGATGGCCGGATTGTTGTGCGGCGTGCTGATCTTCGCACTGAGCGGCGCCGCCGGCGCCTCGACCTACGCCGTTTATATCCCGCTCGACAGTTCAATCTACAACGAACTCGAGACCTTGAACGGCCTCGGTTATCTCCAGACCTATCTGGACGAAATCAAGCCGATTAGCCGGGTGGAAGCGGCGCGCCTGACGCTTGAAGCCGGGCGCAACCTCGAGCAATCGCGCCGTTCCGATCCGCTCGCGCGCAGCCTGATCCGCACCCTGCGCGATCAACTGAGCGTCGAAGTCGGATGGCTGGAAAACGATCAGGAAGACAACCCGCCGACGATGTTCCGTCCGGTGCAGAGAATCGAGGCGCAATACCTGTTCTCCCGCGGCGATCCGCGCCAGTGGCGCACCAGCGCGACCAATACTCCGAACGACAGCGGCATCAACGCGACCGAAGCGACGCCGCTGCTGCCCAGCAACGACGGGCTTCCGACCGCGCCCGGCAGCAACGAGATTGTGCGCTGGTCGGGATGGGGCGGCGTGAGCGGCTTTCTTGCCGGTTATGGCGAAGGTTCGATCGCCGGGCCGATGACCCGTTCGATCAAAGGAGTCGAACGTTTGCAATTGCTAGGCACCGGCGTGGTCGCGAGTTTCGGCAACCTGGCGCTTTCGGTCGGCACGGAAGAGATGTGGTGGGGGACCGGGCATTTCGACGCGCTCTCGCAAAGCGACAACTCGTCGCCGTTTCCGGCGGTGCGCGTCCAGAGTATCCATCCGTTGCTGCTGCCGTGGATTTTCCGCTATCTCGGCCAGTTTCGTTACCAGCTTTTCTTCGGGCAGCTCGACGGCGAACGCTATTTCGCGCATCCGTGGATCGACGGCCAGATATTCAGCTTCAAGCCGCTGCCGACCTTCGAATTCGGCTTCACCCACGCGATCATGTTCGGCGGCCTGCACAACAATAATTACAACTTCATGGGATTTCTCGGGCGCGCGAGCGCGCTCGCGACTGGCAATCCGGTAGGCGCCAACACCAACTCGCGCGCCGGCATATATCTGAAATTCTACTTTCCGTCGCTGCGCAATCTCGAGGTCTATCAGGAGATTCTCGGCGAGGACAATCTGACCAAGGAATTGCCGCCAATCGGACGTTTCCTGCCCTTTCTCGCGGTTTCGTACCAGGGCGGATTCTACCTGCCCCGCCTGACCAGAGACGGCATGACCGATCTGCGTTTCGAGTACGCCCTGCTCGAGCCTAATTATTCGACCCACGGCGATTCGCTCTATTGGACCTACGAGAGCCAGCTGATGGGCGACGCGATGGGGCCGAATGCGACCGAAGTGGATATTCAGGCCGGCCGCTGGCTCGACCTGCGCGACAAGCTGAGCGCGGACGTTTTCTATACCGAACAGGCGCCCGGATACGCCACCGCCGTGGCCTATCCCTACGAGTTTTATCCCTATCCGCTTGGCAAGGAGCATAGCGGCGGAGTGGCCTTCGATTTCCTGCGGCTGCCGGCGCCGATGCGAAAACTGGACGGCGGCCTCGCGACGCTGCGCGCTCGCGGCGCGGTCGAATACGTGCGCGCCCTGAACTATCAGGCGGGCGCGAGTTCGGTGAGGTTCCTGCTGATGTGTTCGCTTTCGTTCACGCCGGGATGGACGGGATGGACATGGTAGCGCGAATCCGCCGCAGCGCGCCGGCGCCGGGCGCGCGCACAACCGTGGGATGGAGCCGCTGATGGAACCGATCGGCGCGCGCGAAAACCGTATCGCGACAGCCTTCGAACCGCCGGCGCAATTTTCGGCGCATCGCGAAACCGCCGGGGAATTCGTCGATCTGCGCGAATACCTCGCGCCGCTGGCGCGGCGCTGGCGCCTGCTCGCGGCGGCGACGATCGGCGCGATGGCTGCGGCGGGGTTGTTCGCGCGGTTCGCGATGACCCGTTATTACCGGGCGGAAGCGATAATCCGGCCGATCAATGCGTCGATGGTGCAGGGGCGGCTGTCGGGATTGCTCGGCGGAGTCGGCGGCTTCGGCGGCCTGGCCGGCGCTTCGCTCAGTCCCTTCGCGGGCGAAGCGGCGAATCCGGCGAGCGAATATATGCCGGTCCTGCGCAGCTTCGATTTCACCACAAATCTGATCGCGCGCCACGGCCTGGCCCCGGAATTGCCGATCCGCGGCTGGGCGCCGTGGGCTGAACGCGCCGCCGATCCGCAATGGGCGCGGTTTCGGTTGATGCAGCGGCGGTTCGATTGCGAATTTTCGCTCCTTACCGGCAATCTGACGCTTTCCTACATAGATCCTGACCCCGCGATGGCGCGGAAAATCCTCGCTTTCTATATCTCGGATCTGCGCGAACGGCTGCGGCGCGAGCAGATTCACGACGCGGCGGAGGCGATCGACTCGCTGCGCGACGAGGTGCGCGAAACCGCCGACAATCTGTTGCAGACGCAACTGTCTGAGCTGCTCGCGCGGCAGATTCAGCAGGAAAAGCTCGCGCAGGTGCAGGCCGATTTCGCTTTCAAGGTGCTGGTCCCGCCGACCGCATCCGACCGTCCGTACCGGCCGCTGGTGACGCTCGATGCGTTGCTGGCCGGAGCGGTCACGCTGTTCATCGTCGCGGTCGCGATTCTGCTGCGCGACACCGGCGCGGGCGCTGTGCGCGGGCAGGCGCGTGGCGTCTCGAGCTCGAAACGAATATGAAGACGCCGCTCTCTCGCGAAAATTCCGCTTCGATTAGCTCCGATCGCGCGGCGCCGGCGGCCCAGGTCGGCCGCAATATCGCCGCCAGCTATCTGGCGCGGGCGGTCAACCTGGGCGCGTTTCTCGCTCTGACGCCAATCTTGACGCGCTGGCTTGGGCTGCGCCGCTATGGCGAATGGCTGGTGATCGCGAGCGTCTTGCCCTGTCTGGCGCTGGCCGGGATGGGAATCGACCAGACCCTCTCCAACCGGATCGCGCAAGCCGCGGCGGCCGGCCGGCGCGATCGGATAAACGGGCTGATCTCGACGGCGTTCGTCGCCTACTGCGCCTGCGCGGCGTGCGCGGCGTGGCTGTTATGGATGGGAACGGGCGTTCTGGCCAGGCTGGTCTTGCCCGAATCGCCGGCCGACCTCGTGCGGCCTTTGCTTATCGCGGGCCTGCTGTATTGTCTGGCGCTGCCATGCAACGCATTCGCGATGGCTTTGCGCGGCCTGGAACGGGTCGATCGCGAGCGCGGGGCCGCGGCATGGTCGAGTTTCAGCGGCGCGCTTGGACTTGGCGCGGCGGCGATCGGCGGATACGGCCTGAGCGGACTCGCGGTTGCGCAAGGACTCGCGGCGGTCGGCCGAGGACTCGTGACGGCGCGCCGGGCCTGCGCTTTGAATCGCATGGCTATACCGCGCCTGAGAGCGTTTTCGGCGCGAATCCTACGCGGCTTGATTCGGCCCAGCCTCGGTTTTCTTGCGCTGCAGATTGCTGGAATTATCGGCTTCGGTATCGACAACCTGGTGATCGGCCACGCGCTTGGCGCGGAAATGGTCACGCGCTACGCGGTGCCTTATTTGCTGATCATGGGCGTTGAAGGGGTGTTCGCGACTTTTCAGGCCGCGCTCGTCCCAACCATCGCGGCCAAACACGCCCGGCGCGATCACGCCGGCCTGCGCGGCGCATTTTTCCTGTCGATGCGGCTGGGGCTGCTCTTTGCCAGTGCGGGCGCGATCGTATTTCTGCTCGCCGGGCCGGGTCTGCTGCGGCTCTGGGCTGGCGACGGGGTTTATCCCGGCGCGGCGGCGTATGCGCTGCAGGTCGCGCTCTTTGTGATCCAGGTCATGCTGGAAACGCCGCACGCGATTCTGGTCGCGACCACCCGGCATTACGGCGCCGCCTTGATCCATTGGCTCGACAGCGCCCTCAACCTGGCGCTTTCGCTGTGGTGGGTGCGCCGATGGGGCGTCGCGGGCGTGATCGCGGGCACCGTGGCGGCGCGCGGCGCGACCAGCGCCTGGTATCTGTTCGTGGCCGCGATTGGCGTTCTGGATATCGCCCTGGCGCGCCTGGCGCGCGAAATGACGCGCGCGCTGGCGCTTGCCGGCGCGGCCGGAATGGCGGCGTTGCTGCTCGGCGCGAAGCTGGACGCTGGCGCGACCGTGGCGCGCGCGTCCCTCGGATGCGTGCTGGCGGCGGCGCTGGCGGCGGCATTTGCCGCCTGGGCGATTTCGCATGATGAGCGCCGCCGGCTGACCGGCGAGTTGCGACGAATTCTCCGCAAGCCCAAGTACGCGTAAATGATTACGACTAGAAATCGTTCGCTTGGCGCCGCGCTTGCCGCGCGTTCGATGCGATCGCTCGCCAAAGCCGCGCTGCCGTATTGGATGGCAGTGGGAATCCGGGCGCGGCGTTACTGGCGCGGCCATCCGGATGAGTTGCGATTGATCGGACTGCTGGTGGATCGCGAGCGTGCGGCGATCGAAATCGGCGCCGCGGACGGACTTTACGCATGGCTGCTCGCGCGGCTCTGCCGCCATCTTTACGCATACGAGCCGAATCCGGATTTTTTCGCGATCTTAAGCGGCCTGCGCGGCCGCAATATCAGTTTGTTCCCATACGCGATTTCGGACCGCGAGGGCGCGATGGAACTGCGTATTCCGCGCGATCGCGGCGGCCGCGAACGTCCGCTCGAGGCGAGTCTGGAGCGTCGTTTCGGCGACGATTGCCGCAAGGTGGCGCTGATTGCGAAACCGCTCGACGCGCTCGAGCATCGCCCGGTCGGCTTCATCAAGATTGACGTGGAAGGCCACGAAGCCGCGGTGCTTCGCGGCGCGGCGCGCACTCTCGCGCGCTTCCGGCCGCGGCTGTGGATCGAAATCGAGCAGCGCCATCTCAACTGCGCGATTCACGAGGTTTTCGCAGCTATCGAATCGATGGGCTATGAGGGTCTCTTTCCTTATCAGAAGAAGTTGATGTCGCTTAGTCAATTCGATCTGGCCAGACATCAGTTAGCTTTGCTCGATTCCCCGGAATCCTCGCTTTACGTGAACAATTTCGCATTTATTCCGAAAGAAGAAGGAAGCGCCGCGATCGTCGCCGCCTGGCGATGATCGCCGTCTTTCCGCGCCGTTTCCGCCAAGCTGGATCGAGTCCCGACCGTCCGCTGGCGCCGTCATGATGCCGCTTGCTGACAAGCCGCAATCGCCGCTGAAACGCGGCTACCGGGCCTGGAATCCGCTGCTTCACGCCTATTTGAGCGCGTGCGACGCGGCGCTGTCGCGGCTAGCGCCGCGGTGTAATGCGGCGTCCGGCGCCGCGATCGGGGAGGGCCGCCGATGGCGGCGGATTCTGGTCGCCAACACCGCCCATCTGGGCGACGTGATTCTGGCGTCGGCCGCGCTGCCCGCGCTGCGCGCCGCATATCCTGACGCGGAGCTCGGATTTCTATGCGGCGGATGGAGCCGGCCGCTGCTGGAGGATCATCCGCTGCTCAGCCGCGTTCATACGCTCGACCATTGGCTGCAGAACCGCACGGACGCGCCGCTGACGCGCAAGATCGCGCGTTATTTGCGCACCCGGCGGCGGGCGATCGCCGAGATTCGCGCGGCCGGTTACGACGCCGCAATCGATCTCTATTCTTTTTATCCCAACGCCGCGGACGTGCTCCGGGCGGGCGGCATCCCGGTGCGGATCGGCTACACGTGCGGCGGGTTCGGCGCGCTTTATACGCATCCGATCGAATTCCGGTATCGCCGCGGCCGCCATATCGCCGAGTATCACGCGGACCTGTTGCGGATTCTCGGCGTTGACGAAAAGCGGATCGCCGCGATGCGCCCGCTGATCGCCGCGCCGTCTCCGGCCGCCGCGCTCCGCGCGGAAGCAGAACTGGCGGCGCGGGGGATCGCGGGCGAATTCGTGCTGATGCACGTCGGATGCGGCGATCCGCGCAAAGCGTGGCCGGCCGCCAAATGGAGCGCGCTGGCGCGCCGGCTGACGGCGCTCGGGATTCGCGTGGCGCTCGCCGGCCGGGGCGCGGACGATCGGCGCACGATCGCGCAAATCGCCGCGGCAGCGCCGGGTTGCACCGGTGTTGCGACGTTCGGTTACCGGCGCGCTGGCGGCGCGTCGGACGCGCCCGCGATGTCGCGCCGGTTCATCGGCGGCAGACTATCCGGCGGCCGCGGCGCCAGCCGCGGTCGTGATAACGCCGGGAATCGATCCGGAATTCTGGCGTCCGATGAGCGGGAAAACCGTCTCGCTCGTCTCTCCGGCGCCGTGCTCGCCGTGTTTCCGCGGATGCTCCGCGATGGAGTGCGTGCGGGAGATTCCGGTGGAGCGGGTCGCCGCCGCGCTCTTGCGGATTTTGAACGGCTCGGAAGCGGATCGCATCGCGCGCGATCCTTTGCGCGCATGACGAAGGTTTTTCTCGCCGTCCTGTTTGCGCTGGCGCCGCTCGCGAATCTGCGCGTGGCGGAGATCGAGCCGGTCGAATTCTACCTGCTCGCGGCGCTGCCGCTCGGCGCCGTGTTCAGTTGGCGGCGCGGCCGCCCGCTCGCGGTTCCGCGCGATCTGTTCGATATCGCGCGGCTCTACGGGGGATTTCTGGCGGCGGCGACGATTCTTGCGGCGCTGGCGTGGCGTTTTGATTTTTATCCTCCGCCCGGAGTCTCGTGGCTCAAGACGCCGCCGATTATCTCGTTCGTGCGGATCCTGCAGGTCGCGATCGCGGTCGCGGCGCTGATCGCGGTCGCGTCGGCCGCGGCGCGTTCAGCGCCGCTCGCGGATTTTCTGGCGCGCCTGTATATCGCGATCGCGCTTGTCCAGGTCGTCTATGGCGCTGCCTGCTGGGTGGCGATCTGGCGCAGCGGCGCCGCCGCAGCCACGCCCGAATTGAATTGGTACGGCGCGCAAACGCGATGGGGCGTGATTCACGCGCGCGGATGCTTCGTCGAGGGCGGTCCGTTCGGCGTCTATCTCGCGAGCGCGATCGTCCTGCTCCTGTTTCGTTATCGCGTGACGCGGCGGATCGCGCGCGGTTCGTTCTGGATTACGCTCGCGGCGCTTGCGGCCGGCTTGGGCATTTCGCGTTCCAAGGCGGGCCTCTGCACGCTCGTCGCGCTCGGCGTGTGCGGTCTGATCATGTGGGGGCATAGCGGCGTGGCGCGCAAGGGCGCGGCCGCGCTCGGCGCGGCCGCGCTGCTCGTGCCGCTGGTCTATGCCACGCGGACGATTAAGGGCATCGGAGCCTATCTAGACAATTATCAGGCTCTGAAGCTGAAGGCGGAGCAAAATCCTTTCGACGGTTCGACCGTCGAAGGACGGCTCGCGGCGCTTTACGTCGCCCCGGCGATGATCGTGCGCCATCCGCTGGCCGGCGTCGGCCTCGGCAATTATTCCGAATTGCGCAATAGCCCCCTCTACACCGGCGATTTGCCCCCGGCGCCCGGATGGGACGAGCCGGGGCTGGGCTTCTTCGGCTATGCCGCAGAATTGGGACTGCCGCTGCTCGGTTACCTGATGTTCGTGGTCTGGACGCCGGTGCGGATTGCGCATCGGCGCGGCGAACGCGGCGAGTTCGCGCTTGCGCTGTGCGCGTTCCAGTTTTTCGCCGAGCTCTTCGGCACGCCGATCACCTTCTACTATCCGTATCTCATCTCGGCGCTCGCGCTCGGACACGTGTTGCGAGAACGCGGCGCCGGCGAGGCGTTGTAGCGATGGCCGCAATCGGGGCGCGGACGCGCGGCCTGCTTAAGCGCTCGGCGCTCGCCGCCGGCGGAATCGCGCCGGAGCCGTTCGTGGCCGCGGCGCGGAAGTTTTCCGGATGGCTTGAAATCGGGCGCTGGCTGCGCAGCGAATGCGTCGGCCGGCCGCGGCGGATGGCGGCCCGCGAACAGCTCTTCGATCTGATTGGCGCGGAAGTCGCCCAGGCGCGCACGCTCTACCTTGAGTTTGGCGTCTATCGCGGAGAATCGATGCGCTACTGGAGCCGCCTGTTGAAGAATCCGGCGGCGCGGCTGCACGGCTTCGATTCCTTCGAAGGCTTGCCCGAGCGCTGGAGCGCGGATCACGCGCGCGGTCATTTCTCGACCGGCGGCGCGATTCCCGAAATCGGCGATCCGCGCGCGGAGTTTTTCAAAGGATGGTTCGAGCGGACGCTGCCGGATTACGCCGCGCCCGCGCACGACGCCCTGGTGGTGAATCTCGACGCCGATCTGTACGCATCGACCCGTTTCGTGCTCGAACGGATCGCGCCCCTGATTCGCGTCGGCGCGTGGCTCTACTTCGACGAATTTTCCGATCCCAGCCACGAATTCCGCGCCTTTCGCGAATTTGTCGCCGCGACCGGGATGAAATTCGCCGCCGTGGCTGAAAGCCGGAATCTCTGGAACGTCGTGTTTCGCCGCGTCGCCTGAGCGCGGCGGCGCTTCGACTCGCGCGCGGCTTCGTTCCGCCTGCCGATGAAAGTACTGATCGTCAAGCTCGGCGCGATTGGCGACGTAATCATGGCGACGCCGCTGGTCGGCGCGATTCGGCGGCGCGACCCGCACGCGGAAATCGTCTGGATGTGCGGCGAGGCGGCCGCTCCGCTGGTCGCGGCGCTCGACCGCGTCGAACCGCTGGTGGTGAGCGAGACCGCGCTGCTCGGCGCTTCGACCGTGCGGAAAATCCGCGCCGTATGCGCGGCGTGGCGGCGGCTTTTGGGCCGGCGCTTCGATTTGATAATCACCGGTTATTCCGACCGGCGCTACCGCCTGCTCAGTCTCGCCGCGCGGGCGCGCGAACGGCGCGCCTTCGATCGCGGCGGCGGGCGCTGGTGGCCGACGCCCGGCCGCTATCATGGCGACGAATACGTCAGGCTGTTCCTGAATCGCGATGGTCCCGAGGCCGGCCTGGCCGAATTGCCACAAATCGACGTCGCGCCGTCGCCCGGGCTGCGTGCGACGCTCGCCGGGCTCGGCCGCGGCGTGATCGCGCTCGCGCCCGGCGGCGCGCGCAACGCGCTCGGCGATTCGCCGCTCCGGCGCTGGCCGCTGGCTTCGTACGCGCGGCTCGCCGCCGAACTGGCGCGGCGGGGATGGCGGATTGCGCTGACCGGCGCGGCGTCGGACGGCTGGACGCGCGCCGCCTTTGAAAAAATTCCCGTCGTCGATTTGATCGGCAAGACCGCGCTGGTCGATTTGATCGCGGTTTATCGGGAGTGCGGCGCGGTCGTCACGCATGATTCCGGCCCGATGCATCTGGCGATACTCGCCGGCGCTCCGACGGTCGCGTTGTTCGGCCCCACGCTGCCGTCGGAGAAGGTTCCGCGCAGCGAAAAAATCCGGGTGCTGCATGGCGGCGCCGGACTGGCCTGTCGTCCCTGCTACGACGGCCGGACTTATGCGCCGTGCCGCGACAACCGCTGCCTCGGCGCGATCGCGCCGGCGGCGGTGGCCGACGCGGTCGAGGAATTGATTGGTCCGGCGGCGGTCCGCGCGTCTGGCCGCGCGTCGAAGCTTGTTCCGGGATTCTGAGGTCCGGCGCCACGCCATTGAGTCAAAATGCGGTTGTTGCAGGTCAACAAGGCCTATTTTCCCCATCTAGGCGGCGTCGAAAGCATCGTTGGCCAGGTCGCGGAAGGGCTTAATGGGCGCAACGGAATGGAAGTTGAAGTGCTGGCCTGCGCCGACGGCGGCCGCGCCCGTACGGAATTGATCAACGGCGTGCGGGTGGAGCGCGCGGCGACGGTGGCGCGGATGCTCAGCATGCCGGTCTCGGTGGATTTCTTTCGGCGCTTTCGCCGGATGGCGGCGCGGGCCGACGCCGTCCTGTTGCATCATCCGTTTCCCCTCGGTTTCGCCGCCGCGCGGCTCTTCGCGCGCGACCGCCCGTGCCTGGTCTGGTATCACTCCGATATCGTTCGCCAACGGGTCAGCGGCGCGCTGCTCGCGCCGCTGTGGACAGGGATGCTGGGCGCGGCGCGGCGGATTTTTGTTTCGAGCCAGCGGCTGCTGGCGAGTTCGGCGCTGCTGCGGCGCTATCGGGCGAAAGCGGTGGTGACGCCGTTTGGCGTCGATTTGCGCCGTTATGCGCCGTCGCCCGAACGCCTTGCCGCCGCGGCTGAAATCCGCGCGCGCTATGGCGCGCCGCTGCTGCTCGCGGTGGGCCGGCTGATTTACTACAAGGGCTACGAATATCTGATTGCCGCGATGCGCCGCGTCAGCGCGGTTCTGTTGATTGTTGGCGCAGGGCCGCTGGAGCGCGAGCTGCTCGCGCTCGCGGAGCGGATCGGCGTCGCGGATCGCGTGCGGATTCTTCCGCCGGCCGCCGATCTGATTCCGTATTACCTGGCCTGCGACGTTTTTGTGCTGCCGTCGATCGCCGCCTCCGAAGCGTTCGGATTGGTGCAGATGGAGGCGATGGCGTGCGGCAAGCCCGTGGTGAACACGGCGCTGCCTACCGCCGTGCCGGAAGTGAGTGTTGACGGCGAGACCGGACTGACCGTGCCGGCGCGGGACAGCGCGGCGCTGGCCGCGGCGATCGCGCGTCTGCTCGGCGACGACGGGCTGCGGCAGAGCTTCGGCGCGAATGCCCGCGCGAGAATTCGCGGCCATTACGGAATCGAGCGGTTTTTGAACGACGTTGAACGGGAGATCCGCGCGGCGCTCGCGTGCTGACGCCGGCGGCCTGCGACGGCGCGCGCCGGAGACGGGGTGCATTATGCTATCGCCCAAGGGATTGGCGCGGCGCTGGACGATACTGATCGCCGGCGACGCGGGCTGCTCGGTTTTTTCCTCGCTGCTGGCGATGCGCGCGACGTCGAATCCGCCCTTCGCGCTCGCCTCGCCGGTTGGTTTCGGCGAACTTGCCGCGATGATGGCCGCGGTTCATCTCGGCGCGATCTACCTTCAGGATTTGTATCGTTTCGACGAACCGCGCGCCGATTCATGGACGACGGCGGCGCTGCTGATTGTCGCGGCGAAACTCACCGTGATCGTCGGAATCGTCGAAGTCGCCGCGCCGGCGCTGGCGGTGGGCCGTACGTTTCTGATCGTGTACGTCTTGGTCGCGTCTATCTGCGTGATCGGATGGCGGACCGCCGCGAATCGAGTGCTGCTGGAGCGGCTGAACGTGCGCGTGATGGCGCTGGGGTTCGACGAGGCGGCGCCGCTGATGATCCAGGAGATCGAACGGCGGCGCCATCTGGGATACCAGTTCCTCGGCTTCGCCGCGCTCGATGGCGCCGCGACGCCTTCAGGCGCGGCGGTCGACGGCTCGAATTCGCTTTGCGAACTGACGCGGCGATGCCGCGTCGATACGCTGGTGGTGCTCGACAGCTTCGCCGGACCGGAGGAGACGCAAGAACTGATGCGCTGCCGGATGCGCGGCACGCGGCTGCTCGATTTTGAAACGTTCTATGAACGGCTCGCGGGTAAATTGCCGGCCCCCTGTATGCGCGGCGCATGGCTGCTGCTCGCGCCGGGATTCACGGCGACCCAGTGGCGCCGCGCGCTCAAGCGCGCTGTGGATATTTGCGCGGCGGCGGCGATCGGAATCGTCGCGGCGCCGATCGCGGCGCTCACGGCCTTGGCGGTCCGGCTCGATTCTCCAGGACCGGCGCTGTACGCGCAGGAGCGGGTCGGCCTCGATGGCGCGGTCTTTTCCGTTTACAAGTTCCGCTCGATGCGCGTTGACGCGGAGGCGGACGGGTCGGCGGTCTGGGCGGCGGCGCGGGATCCGCGCGTCACGCGCGTCGGCCGGATTATCCGGCGGCTGCGGATCGACGAATTGCCGCAACTCTACAACGTGATCAAGGGCGAGATGAGCTTGGTCGGTCCGCGTCCGGAGCGGCCTGCGATCGTCGCGGAGCTGGACCAACGGATTCCGTATTATCACGTCCGGCACGTGGTCCGGCCCGGTCTTACCGGATGGGCGCAAATCTGTTTCCCGTACGGCGCGACGGTCGAGGACGCGGCCGAAAAACTGTGCTACGACCTTTATTATATTAAAAACTGGTCGCTGGCTTTTGAAATTCAGATTATGCTCCAGACATTCAAAGTGATGCTTTTTGGCCGCGGAGCACGCTAACGCTGGCGATTTAACGATAATCCTGTTCATGCGGGCGGCTTGCCGATGGCGGCCGCCCGCATTTTTCTGCGCCGCCAGAAAACTGAAGCTGCGGCCGGCGTGAAGATTACGGCTCCGCGGGGCGTCGAATCGTCAATTGGAGGGCGGTCCGGGACGAGCTTGGACGGGGATCATCTAAATGTCATAATTGCCCGTTGCGTCCGGAACCTGGGACGCTTGCCGGTAACATGAGGCTGCGGGTCGACGATATCACCGCCGAAGCGCGGGAACTGGCGTTTCCCGAGCCGGAGAGCGAAATCAACCGGATGCTGGGCGTGGGCGCGGTGCGGGATTACAGTCTGGAGGGGCCGGTAAAAGTCACTTTGACCTATTACAGGGCGGGAACCGAGCTGTTCCTTCAGGGCGAAATCTCGGCTGTGGCGCGTGGGTCGTGCGCGCGTTGCGCCGAGGAGTTCGACGCGCCGAGAATGCGGCCGTTTCGTTACGTGCTGGCGCCCCGGTCGATCGGCGACGACGCCGTGGCGGCGATGCGCTCGGAGGATCTGGAATTTACGCTTTACGACGGCGACGAGGTCGATCTTTCGCCGTTGATTCGCGAGCAGACTCTGTTGGCTTATTCGACGCTGCCGGTGTGCCGCGAGGACTGCCGGGGATTGTGCCCGCGATGTGGCGTGAACCTGAATGAGACGATCTGCGGTTGCCGGACTGAAGCTGGCGATCCGCGACTGGCGGTGTTGCGGAGCCTGAAAGTCCGCCGGCCCAATTAGGATGGCGTGAAACCCGTTTTCGACTACCAACGTATTGCTGTTGCAAGAGAGAAATAGACCATGCAAGCACCTAAGCGGCGTACCTCCCGCTCCAAGCGCAACAAACGGCGGGCGCATGACGCTCTGACGCCGGTAAATCCCGTTTCTTGTTCCAATTGCGGCGAACCGACGCTGCCACATCGCGTATGCCGCCACTGCGGCACGTATCGTGGACGCGAGATGGCGGCGGCGCGGGAATAATCACACGGTTTGGCGATGAAGATCGCGCTTGACGCGATGGGGGGCGATCTGGCCCCGCGCGCCGTTATCGAAGGCGCCATCCTGGCCGCGCGCGACCTCGGCGTCGAGATCGTGCTGGTCGGCAATCGCGACATTATCGCGCGCGAGCTTGCCGAGCATCGTACGCGCGGTTTGACGCTCGAAATCGAACATGCGGCCGAAGTGGTCGCGATGGACGATTCTCCGCTCGATTCCGTCCTGACCAAGCCCGAATCGTCTATTCACGTCGGGCTCGAGATGGTCAAGCAGGGGCGCGCTGACGGCTTCGTCAGCGCCGGCAATTCCGGCGCGGTGATGGCTGCGGCGATGGCGATTCTGGAGACGCTGCCGAGCGTCGATCGGCCTGCGATCGCGTCGCTGGTGCCAACGACGGCGGGCGTTGCGCTGCTGATCGACGCCGGCGCCAATACCGAAGTGAAACCAATCCATCTGGTGCAATTCGCCGTGATGGGCAGCGTCTATTGGCATCATGTGTACAACACCGGCCGGCCCCGCGTCGGGATTTTGTCGAACGGCGAGGAAGCGTCGAAGGGTACGGACCTTACGCGCGCCGCGGCCGCCGTATTGGCGCAGATGGATGCCTATGTGAACTACGTCGGCTACGTTGAAGGGCGCGATATAAATCGCGCTCGCGCCGACGTCGTGGTGACGGACGGCTTCACCGGTAATGTCGCGCTGAAAACGATGGAGGGGTTCGCCTCCTTCATGCTCGGCAATCTGCGCGACGTTCTTACCAGCGGCGTCGGCGGCCGGCTCGCATACCTGATGATCCGGCGGAAGCTCGGCGCGTTGCGCGAACGGCTGGATCCTTCCGAGTATGGCGGCGCGCCGCTGCTGGGCGTCAATGGCGTGACGATTATCGCGCATGGATCGTCAAATGCGCGGGCTATCCGCAATGCCGTGCGGGCGGCGGCAAACGAGGCGCTGGTGCGCCACGTCAACACGGAAATCGTCGAAATTCTCTCGCACAGCCCTGATGGAATGACAGTCAAACCGTCGGGCAAAGGGATTCGCGGATTATTTGTGCGGATGCGCGAGCGGCTGCACCTGCATCGCGAGGGCCATCCTGAGCGCAAGTCCGAGAAGCCCGCAAAAGGCGAAAAGCCGCCGCTGGCGGCCGACAAAAGCGAAAAAACAGAGAAATCCGCTCGGTCGGAAGCGGGTGCGCCGTCGGCGGCAAAAACCGGCAGTTTACGTCCAGCGGCTCCCGAAAAAGCTTCGGTTGGCGAAAAATCTTCCACCGCCGAGGCCGCGCCAACCGCCGCTACGCCGCCGGCGTCCGTTCCAGGTTCATCGGAAACCGGCGATAGACCGAACCGGGCGGAAAAGGGCGAGCGCGGCGAAGCGGCTGCGGCGCCGGAGCCGGCCGATGCGCGCAAGGCGGGAGCCGAGAGCGCGGAGCGTGGGCCGGCGAGTCCGCGCGCCATGTCGGCCAACGGCCATCAGGGCGGTCCCGCCGAGCGTCTCGCCGGATCGGCAGGCGAAGCGGCCGTGGCGCGGCCGAGCGACCACGATGTGTACGGAACGAAGCCGCCGCTGGCGAACGGTTTAATCGTCGATTCCCCGCACGAAGAGAAAAAAGGGCCGCATTGAGGCGGCTCTTTGTCTGCCACAGATACTTCAAACCCTGGAGAGCGCATGGCGATAAAGGTGGGCTTCCTGTTTCCCGGTCAGGGATCGCAGAAAGTCGGAATGGGGGCGGATTTGGCGCGCGAGTTTCCGGCCGCCCGCCGCGTTTTCGAAGAGGCCGATGAGGCGCTGGGTTTCGCCTTGTCGCGGCTCTGTTTCGAGGGGCCGGAAGATGATTTGCGCCTCACCGCGAATACTCAGCCGGCCACGCTTGCAACTTCGATCGCGGCGCTGCGCGCTTTTGAATCGGAATGTCCGATTCGTCCCGTGCTGGCCGCCGGCCACAGCCTTGGCGAATACAGCGCGCTGGTCGCCGCCGGAGCGCTCAGCCTTGCCGACGCGGTGCGCGCGGTGCGCGAACGCGGACGATTGATGCAGGAGGCCTGTCCGCCGGGCCAGGGATCGATGGCCGCGCTGATTGGGCTCGATCTCGACGCCGTCAACGCGCTTTGCGCCGAGGCTTCCATCAACGGCGAAATCGTCGTCGCGGCGAATCTCAACGCGCCCGGCCAAATCGTGATATCCGGCCATGCGGGAGCGGTACGCCGCGCGCTCGACTTGGCGAGGGACAAAGGCGCGGGGAGTTCGGTCGAGCTGAAAGTGAGCGCGCCCTTCCATTGTCCGCTGATGCGGCCGGCGCGCGATGGAATGGAGCCGGTGCTGACGCGGCTCACGATAAATCCGCTCGAATTCGGCGTGATCGCGAACGTGACGGCGCAGGAAAATCGCGACCCGGCAAGGGTGGCGCCGCTGCTGCTCGATCAGATCACCGGTTCCGTGCGATAGGAATCGATGCGTTTGCTCGCGGCGGCCGGGATTACCGAAACCGTCGAGCTTGGCGCGGGCCGGGTATTGGCTGGCCTGATGCGCCGAATCGATCGCAATGTTAAGGTGCGCGCCGCGGAGGACGCCGCGTCGTTGCGCGCCGCGATCGCGGCCCTGGCGGCGGCCGGCGCCTGACAGCGCGCGCGTTTCCTGGAACTATTTGAAAACTCGGTGCGCGGCGAATTCATTTTGCGCCTGCTGATAAATCCGCCGCTTGGCAACTTGCCTAGACGCGCCCAAGTCCCTAAGCTTCGCGATAGGCTGCGGGACGCGATCCTGATTTCGGCTTGGGCATCGGCGCGAACTTAAGATCGTGCGTGGCGAATTCCGGCAGACGCATCCCGCGCCCGCGATGAATTCCGGCAACGGCAAATGATGCCCGGGCTGGCAGGAGGGACCTAAGGAATATGGCTGGAGACGTCGAATCCAAAGTTCGCGAGATCATCAGCGAGCAACTGGGCGTGTCGGCTGACGAAGTGACGCCCGAGGCGTCGTTTATCGAAGACCTCGGCGCCGACTCGCTCGATATCGTCGAACTGGTGATGGCGCTCGAAGAGGAGTATGGAATCGAAATCTCGGACGAGGACGCCGAGAAGATTCGAACCGTCAAGGATGTCGTCGGTTATATCGAAGCGCACAAGAGCTGATCGCCTATCTCGCGAAGCGGCGGCCGTGGCGATTCGGCCGGGCGCCGCTGGCGCGCGCGATTGCGAATTTGCTGCATGGCCCGTCGAATTCAGGTTCGGCGGGCCGTCTTTTAATCGGGCCATCCGGCCGCGAATGGCCGAGGGGTGAGCGATGCGCTGCCCGTTCTGCCGTAATCGGGGCAACCGCGTGGTCGATTCCCGCCTTTCCGGAGACGGCGGCACGATTCGACGGCGGCGGGTGTGCGCGGCCTGCAAGCGCCGCTTCACCACCTACGAGCGGGTCGAGGAAGCGGCGCCCGTGGTGGTGAAGAAAGACGGCCGGCGCGAACCGTTCGATCGGCAGAAGGTAATCGCGGGCATCAAGCGCGCCTGCGAAAAACGGCCCGTGTCGATGGAAACGATCGAAAAGATCGCCGACCGGATCGAGGCCGCCGCCGCCGACCTCGGCGGAAAAGAGACGCCGAGTTCGTTTATCGGCGCCGCCGTGATGAATGCGCTTCAGGAAACCGATCAGGTGGCGTACGTGCGTTTCGCCTCGGTCTATCGGTCCTTCAAAGATATCGGCGAATTCATGCAGGAGCTTGAGGAATTGATTCGCCAGCGCGAGGGCTCGGCCGCCGCGCCGGGTTCGATCCGTCCGCGCGAAAAAAAGAGCGAGTCTTCAGCCTGACATGGAGCCCCGGAGCCGCCGGCGCGAGCGCGCGCCCGGTCGCGCGTCGGGCGCGACGCCGAACGACGAACGTTACATGCGGATGGCGCTTGACCTGGCGCGGGCGCAACTTGGCCTGACCACGCCGAATCCGGCCGTCGGATGCGTAATCGTCCGCGCTGGCCGCGTCGTGGGCCGTGGCGCGACGGCGGCGGGCGGACGGCCGCACGCGGAAGCGCTCGCGCTCGCGCAAGCCGGTGCCCGTGCACGCGGCGCCACCGCCTATGTCTCGCTCGAACCGTGCGCCCATCGCGGTCAAACTCCGTCTTGCGCGAAAGCCCTCGTGGCCGCGGGCGTCGCGCGGGTGGCCGCCGGATGCCTCGATCCCTATCCGCCCGTGCGCGGCCGCGGCCTGGCGATTCTGCGCCGCGCCGGAATCGAGGTCGTGGCGGGCGTATGCGAAGACGAATGCCGCCGCCTCAACGAAGGCTTCATCACGCGCGTCACGCGCGGCCGGCCGTTCGTGACGCTCAAGCTCGCGATGACGCTCGATGGAAGAATCGCGGCGGCCGGCGGGGACTCGCGCTGGATTAGTGCGGAGGAATCGCGCGCGATCGTCCATCAATGGCGGCGCGAGGCGGACGTCGTGATAGTCGGCGCAGCGACCGTCGCGGCGGATAATCCGCGCCTGAATTGCCGAATCGAGGGCGGCCGCGATCCGGCGCGGGTGGTCGTCGATGGCCGTTTGCGGGTTTCGCCGGCGGCGAATATTTTTCAGCTCCGCTCGGCGGCCCCGACGATCCTCGCCACCACGGCCGCGAATCTGGCGCGGGCGCGCCGGCGTTATCGGGCTGGCGCCGCCGGACCGGAGCTGGATTTTATTGGCCTGCCCGCGGCGGGCGGACGGATCGATTTGGCGGCGCTGATGCGCGAACTGGGGCGTCGCGGATACGCTCGGGCGCTGCTCGAGGGCGGCGCGCATCTGGCCGGCGCGGCGCTGGCGGCGCAAGTGGTCGATCGCGTGGCGTTTTTCGTCGCGCCGAAAATTCTCGGCTCAGGCGCGCCGGCCGTCGCCGGACTGGATTTTCGACGCGTAGCCGACGCTTACGCTCTCGCCAATTTGCGCGCCACGCCGGTCGCCGGAGACCTGCTGATCGAAGCGGAAGTCGCGCCGCGCAAAGGCCGGCGCGGGCGCTGAACCGGGAGCGGCGGCGGCCATCTCGCCCCGCAAACAATTTTGCGGAGGGCGGGCGCGATGGTACTATTTCTTGCGGAGCATGGACACGGTGGCCGGTAATTCTCTGGAAGACGCATTCCGCCAAATTCGCGCGGGCAAGATGGTCGTCATGGTCTCGGACGACAGCGAAAACGGCGAAGGCGATCTGGTGATGGCGGCGGAAAAGGTCACGCCCGCGCACGTCAACTTCATGGTGATTCACGGGCGCGGGGTGGTTTCGGTCGCGCTGCCGGAAAAGCGGATGCGCGAGCTTGGCATTCCGCTGGTGCCGTCGAGCCAGGGCGACGATTTCGCTGAGCCGGCCGGCGCGTTGGTGGAAGCGCGCGAGGGCGTGACCACCGGAATTTCGGCCAACGATCGGGCGCGCACGATCCAGGTGCTGGCGTCGGACAAATCGGGTCCGGAAGACCTCGTGATGCCCGGCCACGTGCTGCCGCTGATGGCGTTGAGCGGCGGCGTGATGATGCGGATCGGGCGGGCCGAAGGCGCGGTCGATCTGGCGCGCGCCGCCGGGATGCGGCCGGTCGCCGCCAGCTGCGCGATTCTGCGCGAGGACGGCGAGGCGGCGCGGATGGCGGAATTGCGCGAATTCGCCGCGACGCACGATTTGCCGATCTGCTTTATCCGCGATCTGGTGTCATACCGGCTCAAGCACGAGATTCTTGTGCAGCGCGTCGGCGAAAGCCCCTTCGCGCTCGCGGGCGGCGAGCTGCAGGCGATCGTTTTTCGCAACGTGGTGGACGGCCGCGAGCATCTGGCGCTGGTCAAGGGCGCCGTCGGCAACGGGCGTCCGGCGCTCGTGCGAATCCATTCGGAATGCCTGACGGGAGACGTGTTCGGATCGAACCGATGCGACTGCGGCGCGCAGCTTGCGGAATCGATTCGGCGCATTCTGGCCGCCGAGGCCGGAGTGATAATTTATTTGCATCAGGAAGGGCGCGGCATCGGGCTCGGCAACAAGATTCGCGCGTACGCGCTGCAGGATCAGGGACTCGACACGGTCGAGGCGAATCTCGAGCTGGGATTCAAGGAGGATCTGCGCGACTACGGCATCGGGGCGCAGATCCTGCGCGACCTAGGCGTCGGCGAAGTCCGCTTGCTGACCAACAATCCGCACAAAATCGAGAGTCTCCAGCGTTACGGCGTGACGGTCGCGCGCGAACCGCTCGAAGTGCCGGCGCATCGGGGCAATATCGAATATCTCAGAACCAAGAAGGAAAAACTCGGCCATCTGTTCACCCAGCTCAAGGTCGTTACCTGAGGGGTGCGCGGCGGCGCCGGTTCGCGGCGCGGCGCGAAAGGCAGGGCCCGGAATCATGAAGCTTGTCGAATTGGATGAAGGTGTGCGAACCGAATTGCTCGACGAGATTGCGACGCTCGGCGCAATTTGCGCGTTGCGCGCATGGGATCGGACGCATCGGGCGCCGGCGCTGTTGTACCGGCGGATGACCGACGAGGACGAACGCGATTTCAATGAAGTGCTCGCGGCCTATGGCGTCGAGTACGATCCAATGCTGAAAGCGGTGTTTTGGGCTGGAGCGGCCGGCGAAGACGAAGGATTGGCGGCGCTGATTCAGCGCGAGCGCGGCAACTGAAGATTTCCGGAGCGAGGACCTTGAATCGTCATGGGCGCGCGGCATAGCGGACGTCAAATCGCGCTGCAGGCGCTTTATCAGATCGACCTGCGCGGCGGCGCGTCGAACGACGATCTGGCGCTTTTTTTCGAGGCCTTCGCCGGCGACGACGGGGCGCGCAGATTCGCCCGCGAATTGGTCGATGGCGTGCGCGCGCACAGCGCGGCGCTCGACCGGGAAATCGCCGCCGCCCTTGAACACTGGTCGATCGGCAGGCTCTCGCGGATCGATCACAATATCCTGCGGCTTGCGCTCTACGAACTGCTCCACCTGGACGACGTGCCGGCGCGGGTGTCGATCGACGAGGCGATCGAACTGGCCAAGACCTACGGCGATCGCGACTCGGGCCGCTTCGTCAACGGGGTGCTCGACCATTTGGCCGCCCGCCTCAAACTCAAGGACAAAGGTGAAGAGAGCAATCCGGCAAAGCTCGGCGCGGTCTGAGCGCGCCGCGCGCCGCGCTTTCGGCGCGGTCGTCTCGGCGCTTGCGATCGCGCTTGCGGGATGCGGTTATCATTTCGCGGCTCAGGGCAGCGCCCTGCCATCGGGCGCAAGGACTATTTACGTCGAACGCTTTGGCAATCGCACCCGCGTAACCGGCGTCAACGACGTTTTCATGCGTTACCTCAAGGACGAAATCTCCAATCACAAGCGGCTGCAAATCGTCGACAGTCCACAGGATGCCGATCTGATGCTGACCGGCGACATAACTTTCGACGATTCGCTGCCGGTCGCTTTCAACGCCGCCGCCGAACCGACGCTGTACACCGGTTCGATTAGCGCCGCGGCCGCGCTGATCGACGAGCATACGCACAAAGTGCTCTGGAGTTCGCGCGGAATCAGCGCGTCGCAAAATTTCCCGGTGGTCGCGGGCGCCGCGGTTACGACCTCGCCGTACTTTCTGCAGCAAAACCTGCGCTCCCAGGATATCGCGCAGATGCCCGACATCCAGGTGGCGCAGACTCAGGAGGCGACCGCACAAAGTCAGGAGATGCAGTTTCTGGCGCAAAACCTGTACGACTCGATGAGTGAAGGTTTTTAGGCCGCGTTGCTTAACGCGACGCCTCTAAATCACCGCGTTGCCGACGACCGATGGCTTCCGAAAATGCGCTGGGTTTTCTGCGTGCCGCCGAGCGCGCAGCGCCGGCGGTGGTTTTGATCGCCGGTCCGCAGGAATTCCTGCGCGAGTATGTGCTTGACCTGCTGCGTGAACGCGCGGCACGCGACGGCTTCGGCTTGCGCTCATTTCAAATCGCGGGCGCCGACGGCTTCGGCGCGGCGGTCGCGGAGCTCGAAGGCGCCGACCTGTTCGCGCCGCGCCGCTTCGTCGTGGGCCGGGTGATGCGCGCATATCGGGAGCGCGCAAGCGACGGCGATGAAGCGTCAGAATCGCCAGGCGGCCGGGCGGGGCGCGCCGGCGGCGAGGCCGCGCTCGGCGCCGCGCTCGAACGGCTTTCCGCCAGCGTGCGCGCGGCGCTTCTCTATGAACGCGACACGATGCCGGCGAAGCTCAAGCGCGTGGTTGAGAAGGTGGGGCTGACGATCAATTGTCCGCGGCCGTTCGACAATCAGCTCGGCCAATATGCAGAGTTGTTCGCGCGGCGGCTTGGGCTGAGGCTCGCGCCGGACGCGATCGACGTGCTGGTCGGACGGCACGGCGCCGATCTCTCCGGAATCGCCAACGCGCTTGCGCGCGCCGCGATTCATGCGGAAAAGGGCGGACGGATCGACAGATCGGCGCTGGGCGAAGCCGCGGGCCGCCGCACGCCGGAACCGTTCGAACTTGCCGAGAGCATCGCGCGCGGCCGCGGCGCCGAAGCGGTCGCGATTTTCGATCGGGCGGTGGCGTCGGGCCGCGATCCGATCGAATTGTTGGGCGTCGAGATTATTCCCACGATGCGGCGGATGCTGGCGGCGGCGTCGCTTCTCGAACAGCGCAAGAATGCCGCCGAAGTCGCCCATGTCCTGGGTTTGCCGCCGTCGAGTCCGCTGGTGACGCGCGCGATCGACGGCGCTCGCCGTTTCGGCGCGATGCGTCTGTTCGCGGCGCATCGCCGCGCCTGTCAGCTCGACGCCGGCTTCAAGAACGGAACGCTGCGGGAGCGGGAGGCGGCGATCGGCGGCTTGTTGCTCGAACTGGGCGCATAAGCGGCGCGCGCAATCCTCCGTCCGGACGACGCGCGCGTCGCGAAAATCAATGACGGAAATGTTTCAGGCGCTCGGTTGCGCCGCCGGAGCGGCGTGATGCGCTTTGTGAAGCTGGCGGGAAAGCCGCGCGATTTTACGCGAGGCGGTGTTTTTCGGCAGCGCGCCCTTGGTCGCGGCTTTATTGAGCGCTTTCATCGCCTGGCGCAGGGCGGTCTCGGCGGCCTGCGCGTCGCTTCCCGCGATCGCTTCCTGAGCGTTCTTGGCGGCCGTGCGCACGCGCGTTTTGATTGCACGGTTGCGCGCCTGGCGCTTGAGGTTCTGGCGATGGCGCTTGCGAGCCGACGGATGGTCTGGAATATGCGGCATAACTAGAATTAACTAACAGCCGGTTCGCGCCCGGTCAACGGGGGCGGAACGGCTGCTAATCTTCGGTTTCGGCGCGTTTCGCTTCGCACCAGAGCGCGTCGAGCCGCTCGGGCGGGAGCGTACGCAAATCGAGTCCGCGCGCCGCCGCGATGCGTTCGACCCGGCCGAAGCGGGCGACGAACTTGTCGCACGCACGGCGCAGCGTCTCTTCGGCGCGATAGCCGATGAACCGGGGCGCGTTCGCCAGCGCGAGCATCATGTCGCCGATCTCGGCCGCCGCGCCGGCCAGATCGTCGGCGGCAAGGGCGCCTTCGACCTCATCCATCTCCTCGCGCACCTTCGCGAGCACCGCATGGATATCCCGCCAATCCATTCCGGCTTCGCGCGCCCGCGCCCCCAGTTTTTCGGCGCGGGTGAGGGATGGCAGCGATCGGGCGACGCCGTCGAGGGCGGATTTGGCGCCTGCGGCGGCGCGTTCGGCCTGTTTGATCCGCTCCCAATTCGCGACGACTTCGGATGACGTCGCGGCTTGCGCGTCGGCGTAAACGTGCGGATGGCGCCGGACGAGCTTGTCCGCCGCCGCGCGCATCACCTGCGCGATCATGAAGCGCGCGCCCTCTTCAGCGATCGCGCCGATCGCCAGCGCCTGCGCGATTACGTCGCCGAGTTCGTCAACGATCGCCGGCGTGGAATCGCGTTCGACCGCGTCGAGGCATTCGTAAGCCTCTTCGACCAGATGGCGGCCAAGGCTTGCGATGGTCTGTTCGCGATCCCACGGGCAGCGGCGGCGCAGCTCGCGGATTATGCCGAAAAGACGAGAAAATTCCCGCGCGGCGGCGTCGTCAGCAGCGTCGGCCATAGCTGCAAAATAGCATGGCGGGCAAGGCGAAGAAGCTCCGCCTAAGCGCCGCGGCGCATCACGCGTTCTTCAAGAAAACGCGAAAGGTCGCGGATGCCGTCGGCGGAAACTTCGTGACCGCAATCATATTCGCGCGCGGTCACGTCGATGCCCAGGCCGCGCAGCGCCTCGACCGATTTGCGCGCGCGCGCGATTTCGATCGCCTGATCGGCGCGTCCGTGCTGCACCAGCGCCGGCATCCGGCCCAGCGCGTCGCGGTCGCCGGCCAGTCCGGCAAGCCGTTCCGGGAAGGCGGTCGAGATCCCGACCAGCGCCGCGAACCGTTCCGGCCAGCGCAGGGCGAGATTGTAAGCCATCATTCCGCCCTGACTGAAACCGGCGGCGACGACGCGGGCGCGATCGACGGGGTAGCGCGCGCACGCTTCGTCGATAAACTCGCTCAATGTGGCGACGGCGGCGTCGACTTTTTCGGGATCGGGTTGCGAACCGGGCCGCATCGAATACCATCCGTAGCCGTTGACCGCGCCGATCTCGACTTCCACTTCTCCCTGCGGGCAGATTACCAGGAAGCTCCCGCCGGCGATGAACGGCGCGAGTCCCTGCAAGTCCATCGCGTTGGAGCCCCATCCATGCATCGCGAAAATTGTCGGAAAAGGCCCGCTCCCCGCGGGCTCGTAGGCGCAGTGGACAAGTTTCATCGGAAGAAGCCTCCGGGAGCGCATCTTAGACCCGGCCCGGACAGATCCGCCAGCGAAACGATCGTTAATCGTCACGCCGTCCGGCCTCCGGCGTTCATCTCCGCCGGCTGGTGCGCTAGCCTGCCCGAAGCATGCGGCGTTGGGGTGCGGAAGGCGGCGTGAGCCGGAAGAAAATTTCATCGGTGTTCATACAGGATCGATTGGCGCGGCGATCGGCGCGGGTGGGTCTCTTAATCGTTGGCGGAATCGTCGCGTCAACGGCGAGCGCGCTCGCGGACGCGGGCGATGCTGATGGCATCACGGGCAAGAGCGCCGGGGTCGCCGCCGGGCTAATCCTGGCCGCGCTGATTCTTTACGGATTATGGCTGCTGGCCGTTCCGCTGCTTCGGGCTGACGATCGCGGACCGTACCGGGCGCTGGCGGTGCTGGCCGCGTTGTTCGCGATCAAGGCGCCGATGCTGTTTCTTACGCACGGTTTTGCGACCGATATCGGCACGTTCGAGTCATGGGCGCTCAGAATCGCGACGCTGGGTCCCGCCCACGCCTATTCGCAAGGCTATTTCCTCGATTATCCGCCCGGCTATCTCTATTGGTTGTGGGCGGCGGGCGCGGCGGCGCGAGCGTTTGGCGCGACCGATGGCGCGTGGCTCAAGGTCTGGATCGAGACGCCGCCGCTGGTCGGCGACCTGCTGCTGGCTTTGGCTGTCTTTCTTTTCGTGCGCCGGATGAACCGGCCGCGCTCGGCGTGGGCCGCGATGCTTCTGGTCGCGCTCAACCCGGCGTTTCTGTTCGATTCAGTCGTATGGGGCGAGAACGACGCTCCGTTGGCGCTGGCGATGTTTCTCAGCGCGGCGCTAATGGCGGACGGCGAATTTGAAATGGGATGGGGCGTCGCGGCGCTGGCGGCGTTGATGAAGCCGCAGGGGCTGATGTTGCTGCCGGTGCTGGGAATCTGGACGCTGCTGCATTTCGACGTGCGGCGATGGTGGCGGGCGGCGCTGGCTTTCGGAGCGGTTGTCATAATCAGCGTGGCGCCGTTCCAATTCGGCCATGGATGGGATTTGCTGCCGCAACTCTATCTATCCGGCGCCGCCTATTATCATGAGACTTCGGTAAACGCCTTCAATCTGATGGCGCTGCTGGGCGGCGTGCGGCGGCCGGATTCGACGCTCGTGTTCGGCGTGTCGTGCTTCACGCTGGGGATGGCGCTGCTGGCGCCTCTTTATCTTTACGCCGTCTGGATTATTTGGCGTTCGCCAAATCAGCGGAATCTGCTCTTCGCCAGCTTTATGATCATCTTCGGATGTTTCGTGCTGGCGCCGCGGATGCACGAACGGTATCAGTATGCGGCGCTCGCCTTTGCCGCGCCGCTGGCGATAGCGGAACCGGCGATGCTGGCGATCTTCGGACTGCTGACGGTTACCTGCTTCGTAAATCTCGCCTATGTCCTGCATATCTTGAATACCGTGGTTTTTATGAGTCCCAGGGATGCCGTCGCGATGACCGTCGCCGTGGCGAACGTGGCGATTTTTAGCGCTGCGATCGTCTATGACTCGCGCCGCCATCGCCGACGGGCCGAAGCGAGTGCGCTGGCGCGGGGCGGCGCCGCGCCGGTCGATCCGGGAGGCGCCAGCGGCGCCGAAGAGTGGCTCGATGCGCGCTTCGGCTGGCTCAAACGCGGCCTCGATTTTCCGCCGCCGACAAAGGAATTTTTGGCGCCATTCGCGTGGCGCACGCTCGATTCATTGCTTTTGTCTGTGCTGGTCGGCGGCGCAGGTCTGCTGCGTTTCTGGCATCTCAGTCATCCGCAGGAACTGGTGTTCGACGAAGTGCATTTTGTCGGCCAGGCGCGCCATTACCTGCACCATGAGCGCTTTCTGGATCCCCATCCGCCGCTCGCGAAGCTGCTTACCGCGTTTGGAATCCTGATGTTCGGCGATCATTCGTGGGCGTGGCGGCTCGGCACGGCGACGCTGGGCACGGCGATGGTCGGCGTCACCTACTTGCTGGCGCGGCGAATGTTCAAGTCGCGGCTGGCGGCGGTCCTCGCCGCCAGTTTCATCGCGCTAGACGGCTTTTTTATCGTCGATTCGCGGATTGCGGTAATCGATATCGTTTATCTGACTTTCGCCGCACTTTCCTATTTGTTCTTGTTTCGCTTGATGCAGGATCCGGAGCCGAATCGACGCCTCCGCAACCTGCTTTTTATGGGGGTCGCGCTCGGCCTTTGTCTGGGATCGAAGCTGTACGTGCCCGGAATAGTCTTTCTGCTGACCGGCGGCTTTGCGCTTTTCGCCGTGATGCGCCCGGATGGTCCCGGCGCGCCCGCGCTCGATCCGGCCACGCGCAACCGGCGGGCGATCGGCGCCGCGTTCATCCTTGGCTCGCTCGGCGGAATTTTCTACCTGGCCTGCTTTATTCCGCATTACACGCTCGGATGGTGGGGCGGGATTAGCGACCTGTTCCACTACTACAAAGACGTGATGTGGTACGAGAAGAGCGTCTCCACGGCGACTCATCCGTACGCCTCGCCGTGGTGGAGTTGGCCATTGATGCTGCGGCCGGTCGCGTACTGGCAGAACTTTCCCGCCCACGGAAACATCGTCGCGACCATCTGGGGCGCGGGGAATCCGGTGCTGTGGTGGGGCGTGATTCCCGCGATCACTATCGCGCTGATTCGCGTGCTCGAGCGGCCCGATATCGTCCGCGCATTTGTCGTCGTGGGTTATTTCGCGTTTTGGGTCATCTGGATTCCAATCGGCCGGATATTGTTCCTCTACCATTACATGCCGTCGGTATATTTCGGCTATCTGGCGCTGGCGGGAACCATGACCGACTGCTGGCGCGGCGACGCGGAGTGGTGGGAGACGATCGCTTTCCTGTTCGCGCTGTTCGCGCCGATCGTGATTGGGCTCGGCCATATCGCGTCGGTGATGCAACCCGCGTTCATTCCGGTACGCTATCGGTTGATGGCCGGCGTTCCGATTTGGATTGCGCTCGCGCTCGGATGGGCGGCCACGGTACGCAATCGCAAAGCGTGCGGCCGGCTGACTTGTATCGCGTATTTGAGCTGCGCGGCGGCGGCGACCGTCTATTTCATGCCGGTATGGCTCGGCACTCCGATCACGCGCGCCGGCTATTACGCGCGGATGTGGTTCCAGGGGCCGGGGCTGAGAAACTGGATTTGATTCGCGGCAGCATCATCCGCAACGTCGCCGCGATGGCGATTATCGCCGCGGCGCTCGCTTGCGCGTCCGCAAGCGCGCGCGCCAGGGCGCGCAATCTCCTCGCCAACGGCGACTTCCGGCGCGGCTCCGGAGCCACCTGCGACGGCTGGCGCACCGACGCATGGATTCTCGATCCGGCGGCCACCACTTACGTCTGGATCGCGCCGCAAAACGGCAAGCCGGCGGAACTCGAAATCGATACCCATCGCGATAACGACGCGCGCTGGCTGCAGACCGTGCCGTTGGGGCCGGGATGGTATTACGCGAGCGTCGAGGCGCGCACCGAAGACGCCTCCAGATATTTCACCGGCGCGACGATTAGCGCGATGGAAGACGGGATCATGTCGCCTGATTTGCGCGAAACCACCGACTGGCGGCGAATCGGCTTTTATTTGAAGGTCGGTCCGCACGGCGCGGACGTCGATTTCGCGCTGCGGTTCGGCGGCTATATGAATCTCACGCGCGGCAAGGCGTTTTTCCGCGACGCGCGAGTCGAGCGGATCGCGGCGCCGCCGCCCGGCGCGACGCCTGTCTACGACCTCGACGCGATCCGGCGCGCGGAAGTCACCGGCCCGATCGGACGGCCGTGGTCGCTCGCCGCCGCCTATCTGGCGTTCGCGCTGATGGGAATCTGGGGATGGACGATTTTCCGCCGCACGATTCCCGCTCCGGCTGCGTCCGGGCGAACAAGCGCTAATCGGCGGAAGGTTTGAAGCTCGGACGATGTTCGAGCTTCGCCTGCTTCTCGATCTGTTTGAGCAAAGCCGCCTCGGCGACGCCGCGCGAAACGCATCGCTCGGCCGTCAGCGGCCTGATCGGCACGTGCAATTGCGACGTATAAATAGCCTGAATGGCCACCGAGCTGGCTTCGTCGCCGGCAGGTTTGACCGTGAAATTGTAAACTGCGGTCGCGTCGTCATTGGGCTCGGCGCTGTATTTAGCCGCCACTGTGCGCAGTTTGCCGCAATCGGCCTGCTTGAGGCTGAACCGGCCGGGCGCCTCGCTCTCGATCACGCCATTGTTCGGATCTTCGGCGATGATTCTGAAATTATTGCGGGTAATCACGGAATGGACAGCGTCCCACGCCAGATCGAAGGGTATCGGTATTTGCGCCTGACGATCGGACGCCGGCGGTGGCGCGGCCGTCGGCGGATAGAAACATCCGCTCGCCGCCAGCGCGAAGCTGAACGCCATGGCGATTCGGAATTTACTCACGCAACGTCGAATTATAGCAGAATAGGGCGTCAAAGCCGCGCTTTTGACCGTTCCTGAGCGTTCGGACGACTCCCACCGCCCGCGCCCGATGTGCTAACCTCGCATTGATTCAGGGACGCGGCTGGTGCGCGCTCCGGAGGCGTAAGCGATGTCTGGTCATTCCAAGTGGAGCTCAATCAAGCATAAGAAGGCGGCGCGCGACGCCAAGCGCGGCAAAATCTTCACCAAGCTGATCAAGGAAATTACCATCGCCGCGCGGCTCGGCGGCGGCGATCCGGGAGCGAATCCGCGCCTGCGCACGGCGATTGCGGCCGCCAAGGCCCAATCGATGCCCAACGACAATATCGATCGCGCGATCA
This sequence comes from bacterium, assembly GCA_014896235.1. Lineage (GTDB taxonomy): Bacteria > Desulfobacterota > Binatia > Binatales > Binataceae > JADMIL01. Next base: position 34,811 of record JADBKU010000010.1, read on the forward strand.
AAAAGGGCACCGGCGAGTTGGGCGGGGGCGCGCTTGAAGAGATCACCTACGAAGGCTACGGGCCGGGCGGCGTCGCGATTATCGCCGACGTCTTCACCGACAATCGCAATCGCGTGGTCGCCGAGCTGCGCCACATGTTCTCGCGGCACGGCGGGAACCTGGGCGAATCGGGATGCGTCGCATGGATGTTCAAAAAGCGCGGCGTGATTGCGATCGACAAAGGCGCCGCTGACGAGGACAAGCTGCTCGAACTTGCGCTCGAGGCCGGCGCCGACGACGTCGTTAGCGAAGAAGACGGCTTTCAAGTCCTGACCACGCCGGAAAACTTCACTGCGGTGCGCGATGCGATCGAAAAGGCGGGAATCCCGATCGCCAGCGCCGAGATCGCCAAATTGCCGGAGAACACCGTCAAGGTTTCGGGCAACGCCGCCGAGCAGGTGCTTAAACTGATGGAAGAACTCGAAGATCACGACGACGTGCAGGGCGTCGCTGCTAACTTCGAGATGGACAACGACGAGATGGCGCGGCTCTCCGCCGCATAGAATTTTCCGGCGGACACGCCGGGCGGCGGCCGGGGGATGAGGATGCGGGTGCTGGGAATCGATCCCGGAAATGCGGTTTGCGGATGGGGTTTGATCGAGCGCGCGGGAGCGCCGCGATTTTTGGCGGCGGGTACGATCCGGCCGCGCGCCACGATGCGCGGCCCGGCGCGGCTCAAGGAAATTCACGACCGATTGCTTGAGCTGCTCGACCGCTATCGGCCCGACGCGGTCAGCCTCGAGCGCAGTTTCGCCGCGCTCAACGTGCAGAGCGCATTCAAGCTCGGCGAGGCGCGCGCGATGGCGATGCTGGCGGCGGCGGAGCGCGGACTGGCGCTGTTCGAATACAATCCCACCGACGTGAAGCTCACGATCGCCGGCTTCGGCCGCGCCGATAAACTTCAGGTCAAAGACATGGTGCGCCGCACGCTTGGTCTGGATGCGGGCGTCGCGCTGGCCGACGATGCTTCCGACGCGCTCGCAATCGCGCTCTGCCATGCCTTTCGCGCCCGCGCGCCCAAGCCCGAGCCGCCGCGCCGCGTGCGGCCGATCCCGCGCGCGAATGCGCTGGCCGCGCCATGATCGCGTCGATCGCGGGCCGCGTGCGCAACCGCGAAGCGGGCCGAATTGTGCTTGAAGCGGCCGGCGTCGGCTACGAAATCTTTGTGCCCTTGGCGACCTATTACCGTATTCCCGGCGTCGGCGCGGCGGCCGAGCTCGAGATTCGCCAGGTGGTGCGCGAAGACGCGATCACGCTGTACGGGTTCGCGACTCCGGCGGAAAAGCAGGCGTTCGATCTGCTGCTGGGCGTGCAGCACGTCGGCCCGCGCCTGGCGCTGGCGATATTGTCGGTGCTCGCGCCGGACGAACTGGCGGGAGCGGTCGCCGACGGCGACGTCGAGCGAATCGACGCGGTTCCCGGCGTCGGGCCGAAAGTCGCGGAGCGGGTGGTGCGCGAATTGCGCGACAAAATTGACGTTTTGGCGCTGCATGCGGCCGAACTTCCCGCGGCGGACCGCACGGCCGTTCACGCCAACGGAATCGTGGACGACGCGCTGTCGGCGCTGGTCAATCTCGGCTACAAACCGGTCGAGGCGCGGCGCGCGCTCGACCGTGTCGCGTCCGATTCGGCCGCCGACGGAATCGAAGGATTGATTAGAAAAGCGCTGGCGGTGCTGCTCGGTGAAAAATAAACGCCCGAATGAGAATTTGGCTCCGCCGCCCGAAGAATTCGCCGACGGCGACGGCGCCGAACGACCGGAAGCGGTCGAGACGCGGCCGGCGTCGTCGCACGAGGACGAGGGCGAACGCGCCTTCGACCTCTCGCTGCGTCCGCGCACGCTGGGCGACTTCGTTGGCCAGGAGCGGCTCAAGCGCGTGCTCGGGATGTCGATCGAGGCGGCGCGCCAGCGCGGCGAAGTGCTCGACCATGTGCTGTTCTCCGGGCCGCCGGGGCTTGGCAAGACATCGCTCGCGCATATTATCGCGCGCGAACTGGGCGTGAACCTGCGCGCGACTTCCGGCCCCGCGATCGAACGAGCCGGCGACCTCGCCGCGATCGTCAACGACCTTGACGGCGGCGACGTGCTGTTTATCGACGAGATCCATCGCCTCGCCCGGCCGGTCGAGGAGGTGCTCTATCCCGCGATGGAGGATTTCGAGCTCAATATCGTCGTCGGCAAAGGGCCGGGGGCGCGCTCGATGCGGCTGGCGGTAAAACCGTTCACGCTGGTCGGCGCGACCACGCGCTCGGGACTGTTGAGCGCGCCGCTGCGCGATCGTTTCGGCCAGCATTACCATCTCGATTTCTATCGCCGCGAAGATTTGACTGAAATCGTGAGCCGGTCCGCGAGCCTGCTCAAGGTGCGCCTGACTGACGACGGCGCCGACGAAATCGCCCGCCGCTCGCGTGGCACCCCGCGAATCGCGAACCGCCTGCTCAGGCGGGTGCGCGATTACGCGCAGGTCAATGGCGCCGCGGCGATCGCGAGAGATATCGCGCTGGACGCGCTCGAACTGCTTGAGATCGACGCCTGCGGCTTCGACCGCATGGATCGCGCGATTCTCGCCGCGATTATCGACAAGTTCGACGGCGGCCCGGTCGGCGTGGAAAGCCTTGCGGCCGCGGTCGGCGAGGAGGCCGACACGATCGGCGAAGTTTACGAACCCTACCTGTTGCAGGAAGGCTTCGTCGCGCGCACCGCGCGCGGCCGGGTCGCGACGCCGCGCGCCTACGCACATCTGGGGCGCGTCCGGCGCGGCGCGCTGCTGTGAAGCGGCGCGCGCGTTTGGCGAATGATTCCCGCCGACATAATATTTAACTCGGCCGGTTGACGCCGTTCCTGAAACCGCCAATGAGCGCCGCGCACTCCACCGTTCGTTCCGCTTTCGACCTGACCGCGACCGAGTACGATCGCGCGCGCCGGCAACTCGTTCCCTGCTTCGACGGATTCTATCGCGCCGCCGTCGAGGCGCTGGATTTTCCGCGCGAGGCGGCGATCGACGCGCTCGACCTCGGCGCGGGGACCGGGCTGATGGCGGGATTTGTCGCGTCCGCGTTTCCGGCCGCCCGGATCACGCTTATCGATGTCGCGCCGGCGATGCTGGCGCGGGCGCAAGCGCGGCTCGCGCCGGTGATCGATCGGATCCGGATAGTCGAGGCCGATTACGCCCAGACGCCGCTCGGCGGCCCCTTCGACGCGATCGTTTCGGCCTTGTCGATCCATCATCTGGAGGACCCCGACAAGCGCGATCTCTTCCGGCGCATTTTCGACGCGCTCAAGCCGGGAGGAATTTTCGTAAACGCCGATCAGGTGGCCGGCGCGACGCCAGCGCGCGAACGCCGCAACAAGGACGAATGGGTCGCGCGCGCGCGTGCGCTCGGGGTCGCCGAGGACGATCTTGCGGCCGCGATCGACCGGATGAAATTCGATCGGCCCGCGACCGTGGCGGCGCAGTTGCGATGGCTTGCGGAAGCGGGTTTCGCGAACGTGGATTGCGCGTTCAAGGACGGGATGTTTGCCGTATTTGGCGGATATAAGCCGATATAGGCTTCTAACGGTAGCCGAGCGGTTTCTCTGGCGGCAATTCATCATTTTATGCTAATTGCGTTGCCCAAAAGCTGGGAGCGCCGATTGCGCCTGGCGCGCTCCTTGCGACGGCGGTTCAACAAGCATGCGAGTGCGATTGAAACGAGGCCTATTCGGCGCCGCGGGACTGGCCGGCGCGATCGCATTGCTGATTGCGAGCGCTTTTCCCGCCGGCGGTTTTGTGCGCAAGCCTCCGCCGCTGCCGCTGATCGTCTCGACATCGATTACCGCATGCGGACGCATCACGCATCCTGGCTACTACGAAGTCGATAGTCCGCTGACGGCGGGTTCCGACCCGGCCGATTGTATCCAGATCAGCGCCGCGAACGTCTCGTTGAACCTGAACGGGCAGGCGATTACCGGTGTCAACGCCGGGTCGGGCGTGCATGTGATGCCAACCGGCGCGCAGGCCTATATCGAAGGCGGCGGCGCGACGATCGCGGATTTCATGGACGGAATTGAAATAGACGGCGTTGGCGCGACGGTGGAAAATTTCGTCGCCGCCGACAATTTGGACGCGGGCGTGTTGCTGAACCATGCGCGCCTCGCGACGGTCGCGAATTTCGCCACGAATGGCGCCGGCGGCGACGGCGAATTGGACGGTGTGCGGCTGGTCGGCGCCGCGCAAAATTCGATCGCGTCGTTCAGCGCGAGCCATGTAAACCGCTTCGGGGTCTGGCTGCTCGGATCAAGCCACAACTCGATTTCGGGTTTCACGATTACGACGCGGGAATCTATCTCGGATGCTCGAAAAACGGACCGGACGGATCCTGCAGGCCATCTTCGCCGAAAAGCATGTTCAATGCGATTTTCAAAGGCGTTTCGTCGTATAATTCGTCCGGACAAGCGGGCTATGGCGTCGCGGCCGATCTTGGCGATATTTCGAACCGCTTCTCGAATATCACCGCGCAGGGAAACGCTACCTACGACGTTTTCGACGTCAACGACGTCTGCGGAAAGAATGCGTGGTTCGCGCTCACGGTCGGGAAGCCTCAAGTGCCCGCTTCATGTCCGGATTGAAACTCGCCCGGCTTCAGATTCGTTTGCGCGTCAGACCATCGAGCGCTAATAGTCGCGAAGCGTGAGGCGGGGATTCCGGTCGCCGCCGCGGGTCGCGACGCGCGCGTCGCGCGCGAACTTTCCGAGGAGGGCCGCAGATGTCGGACTATCGCTTGATTTCAGCCGATTCCCATTTCGTCGAGCCGCCCACGATGTGGGCCGAACGGATCGAACGGCGCTTTCGCGATCGCGCGCCGCGTACGGTGAAGAACCTCAAGGGCCGCGAAGGCGAATTTTTCGTCTGCGAGAATATCACGCCGATGGCCGTCGCGGGATTCTTCGGCGCGGGCGTGCCGTCGGCGGAGTTGCCGGAGCATAACAAGCGCGGCTTCGACGCGGCGCCGAAGAGCGTCTGGGACGCGGCTTATCGAATCAAGGACCAGGATCGCGACGGGGTGGCGGCGGAAGTGATTTACACGTCGATGGGGATGCCGCTGTTCGGACTCGACGACGCTGAATTGCGCGCGGCCTGCTTTCGCGCCTTCAACGATTGGGCGGCGGAATATTGCAGCTACGACCTGAAGCGGCTCGTGCCGCTCGGCTTGATCACGCTCGAAGATATTCCGCAAGCGGTCGCGGAACTGGAGCGGATCGCGAAGCTGGGGATGCGCGGCGCGATGATTTGGGCCGAGGCTCCCGCCGACCGTCCGTACGACCATCCGGATTACGAGCCGTTTTGGGCTGCGGCGCAGGCCAACGATATGCCGCTCTCGCTGCATATCCTGACCGCGCGGCAGGGCACGGGAGCGAATCCGGGCGCGGGCCGCGGCTTTTTGCTCGCGCTCGCGAACCTGCATCACCAGATTGAACGTTCGCTGTCGGTTTTGGTTTATGGCGGCGTGCTCGAAAAATTTCCCGGCCTGCGGATCGTCTCGGCGGAAAACGACGTCGGCTGGATGCCGTATTTCATGTATCGGCTCGACACCGTGCAGAACCGGCTCGGCGCGGTGGGCGGGATGAAGCTGCCGATGCGCGCGAGCGACTATATCAAGCGGCAGGTTTACGCGACCTTTATCGCCGATCCGGTTTTCGTCGATTCGCTCGCGCGTTACGGGGCGGACAATGTGATGTGGTCGTCGGACTATCCGCACACCGCGGCGACGTTTCCGCGCTCGCAGGAGATCGTGGCGAAGCGGTTCGGCGCGCTTCCCGACGAACAGCGGCGCAAGATCGTCCACGACACGGCGGCGCGAGTCTATCGCCTGAACTGATTTGCGTCGGCCGGCCGGAAGCGGCGTCACGATTCGCCGGCTTTGCGCGCGGGCGCGGCGCGATCACCAGTGCAGCTCCTCGTACAGGAGCTTGCCCGTAGCGAACCGTTCGCGCCCAAGGCCGCGAACCTCGGGATTGCGAAAGCGGCCGTTGACGATCAGTTCCGCAAGTTCCTGTCCCACCGCATAGGATTGCATCACGCCATGCGCGCTGAACGAGTGCGCTTCAAAGATGCGCGGCGCGGCTTGACCGAGGATGCCGCTGCGGTCGGGCGTCATCTCGTACAGCCCGGCCCATCCGGAGATGAATCGCAAGCGTTCGAAACAGCTCGCTCGTGCGTACATCCGCGGCCAGATTTCGCGATTGAAAAAATCCTCGCCGTCGAATTTGAAGCTGTAGCCCGGCGGTTCCGCGGGCGGAGAGTAGCCGGCGAGAATATGCGGCCCGTCGTTGTGAAAATAGACGCCTGAGGTATCGAAAATCATCCCGTAATTTTCGAGCGTGACTGAACGGCTGTCGACGACGCAGAGTTGGCGACGAACGGCCGCCGTCGGGCTGTCGAGGCCGATAAGTTTAAGGACGTTCGGCGCCCATGCGCCGGCGGCGATCACGATCGCGCCGGCGCGGATTTCGATCGGACGTCCGAAGGCAGGCGCGCCGTCGTCGTCCTGCGCGAGCAGCCGCGCGACCTGCGCGTCGTTCATCGCGGAGCTGGCCTGCCAGCCGAACAAGCACGCTTCGCTCTGTCCGGCCTCAATTCCGTGAACAAAGACGCGGTCGATCAAACGAACGCGAGACGCCCGCGCCTTCTCGCGATAGTGGGCCTTGAGCAGATTAGAATTGATCAGGCCGTCGCCGGCGGAAAATGTCGCGCCCGCGATACCGTCGAGCCGATCGATTTCGGGAACCCGCGCCGCGACCTCGCGCGGCGTCAGCGCTTCGATCGGATGGTCGAGGTCGCGTTGGATCGGCATCATCCGGAGCGCTTCGGCCCATCGCGCGCCGTCGTACAGGATCAAATAACCCTTCTGGCGGAAGCCGATTTCGGCGCGAATCGACTCGTAGTGGCGAATCGATTCGCGGCTCAGCGCGATATTGACCGGCTGCCACCAGGTCGCGCGAACTCCGCCCGCGTTGCGTTCGCTCGAACTCAGCCGGCCGCTCAGGTCGAGATCGATCAAAGCGGCGCTCAAGCCGCGTTCGCCGAGCGCCATCGCGACCGCGCTGCCGATTACGCCGGCGCCGATAATCGCGACGTCGCAATGGTCGCGCGCCTCGGCGCCGCTGGTTCGATGCTTCGCCATCACGCGATTGTCGCGCCGACCGCGCCGCTATTCCCAGCGATTATTCCAGCGATCGAGGAAAGTCACCCTGGCGACCGGTTCGCGCGTGACCGGCCCGAACCGGCCTAGCGGATAGCCGATCGGAATGACAGCGAACGATTCGGCGTTCTCAGGCATCCCAAGCGCTTCGTTGACCTCTTTTTCGTAGAGCAGATGGCGGGTGGTGAGCGTCGCGCCCAAACCGAGCGCGCGGGCGGCCAGCAGCATGTTCTGCACGGCGGGGTAGATCGACGCGCCCGACATCTTTTCAAGCCCGACCGATTTGGCGAAATCGCCGACCAAGCAGCAGACGATCAGCACGGGCGCCTCGTGCAGATGGTTGGTCAGGTATTCGACCGCGGCGAGCATCCGCAGTTTTTGCGCTTCGGTTTTGCCGGGCGGCGGCGGCGCGGCGCGATAGCGCGGAAGCAGCTTGTCGAGGGCGCGGCGGTACGGAATCTGGATTTTGCGTTTGATCTCCGGATCTTTGACGACCACGAATCGCCAATGCTGAACGTCGCCGCCCGAAGGCGCGCATAGCCCGGCCTCGATTATCCGGCGGACAAGCGCGTCCGGAACCGGATCGGGCTTCAACCGGCGCATCGCGCGCATCGTATGAATCGCCTCGAACAGTCCGATTTCTTCGGCCATGATTTTCGCTCCTCGATGATTATGCGCGGGCGGAAAGGCTTAAACCTGGATTAGCTCGATCACCGTGCCGTCCGGATCGGTACAGCATACAAAGCCCTCCTCGCGCCCCTCTTTTCCGCCGAACATCTGCGGCTCCGACCAGAATTCGACGCCTTTGGCCTTCAGTTCCTCGTAATCCTTGCGCAATTCGCGCGTCCGCAGGGCGATTCGGCACATCCCGGCATGCCACAGATGCGGGTAGGACTTGCCGTCGGTGGGCGGATTTTTCCATTCGATCAAATCAAGGCGGGTCGCCCGCGGATTATCGCCGAGGATCATCAACACGGCGCGTCCGCGGCAATCTGGAATGCGCAGGCCCGTACTGAGTTTTTGGTTGCCGCCTTCTTTAAGATCGCGAATAACTTTGAAGCCGAGCAACTGATAAAAAGCGAGCGATCGCTCAAAATCGGTAACGTTGACGTTGATGTGAAAGATGCTTTCGAGCATGGCCGTGTCCTGCCGAAGGCCGTAAACCGGCCGCGAATTCGTTCGATCGGAACGCTACCAAGAACCACGCGCAGGCGACAAACGGCTTTGGATGGAGGCGCTCGTTTACTGGCGCGCGGCATCCGCCGATAATCATCTCGCTGCGATTCCGCGCCGCTCCGGGAGTTACGATCGATGGCGACCGCAAAAACCGCATTCCTGTTCGATGTTGACAATACGCTGATCGACAACGATCGCGTGCAGGCCGACTTGATGCGCCATCTGGAGCGCGACGTCGGCGCCGAATCCAACCGACAGTATTGGAAAATTTTCGAGGAATTACGGTCGGAGCTGGGGTATGCCGATTACCTCGGCGCGCTGCAGCGTTATCGAGTGCGCAATCCGCGCGACTTCCGCATTCTGGCGGTAAGCGATTTTCTTATAAACTATCCTTTCGCCAACCGGCTTTATCCCGCTTCTCTCGACGTAATCGAAGCATGCCGCGAATTCGGCGATCTCGCGATCGTCTCGGACGGCGACGTCGTCTTCCAGCCGCTGAAGGTCCATCGGTCGGGGCTTTACGAGGCGTTCAACGGCAATGTGCTCATTTATATCCACAAGGAACAGGAGCTTGACGATATCGCCGCGCGCTATCCGGCCGACCATTATGTATTTATCGACGACAAGGTGCGGATTCTGACCGCGATCAAGAAAACCTGGGGCGCTAAAGTTACGACCGTGTTTCCCCGCCAGGGCCATTACGCGCTCGACCGCGACGAAGTCGCGAAATACCCCGCGCCCGACGTGACGATCGAACGGATCAACGACCTGCTCGCGCTGGATTTGCAGGCGCTCGCCCGCGGCTGGAAATAAATTGCGACGCAAGTTCGCATCGCGCCCGCCGCTCAAGCACGCCGCCGATGGATTCGGCGTATAATCGCGATCGGTTTGGCGATGAGAACGTCCTTCGTTCGAGCGCTGATTCTGGCGATCGCGATCGGCGCCGCGGGATGCGCGATTCAGCAGGCGACCCCGCCGCCGGCGCCGCCAACGGTCGCAAAGGCGCACCCATTACCCTTCAAGGGTCGCCTGCTCTCGGGCGATCCGAATGAGCTTCCGCCCGCGGTTGCGATGTCTCTGGCGAAAGATTCACCGGTCGCCTTCATCTACCGTGACGAGTTGTCCCACGACGATTATCACGAGCCGCTGGCCTTTACGGCGTTCGATCCGGTCACGTATATCGGCGCGCCGGTGGGCGATATCGGAGTGACGGCGTTCGCCTCGCTTGCGATAACCGACGGCGATCGCGTGCTTGGCGACTACACGGCCAAGGTGCGGGTGTCGAAGTCCTACACGATTTATAACGAACCGACCCACAAGGAAGTCGAAGAGGCGGCGCGCGCCGCCGTCCGCGACAAAATCGATCAGAAGCTTTATCGCGACGCGGCGCGGCTGGCGCAGGAGGTTTCGGCCGCACCAGCCGAGAGTCAGGCGCCGGACCCTGATGCGTCGGCGAATGCGTTGGACCCTCACACGGACGCCGCCAGATGATTAGCCGCCGCGCCGCGATTGTTGCCGTCGTGGGCATATTCGTTTCAGGATGCGCCGTGCAGGGAACGCCTTTCGAGAAAGCGTCCGCGCCGCCGGACAATGTCGTGATCTACGTTTACCGGCCGTATCATTACGGTTCGTCGCTGCTGCGGCCGGCGGTGACCTGCGGCGACGACAGCGCGCGCATCGGTCCGGGCGGCTACTACGCCTTTGTCGTGCCCGCGAATTCTGGCGAGATCAGTTGCAGCGTGCAGGGCGCGGAATCATCGGACGAGATCGCGATCGATCCGCACACCCACGTCTATTACATCCGCGAAGAGTTTGTGTGGGGCCTGCTGAGCGGCCATCCGCATCTGAATCCGATCGACGCCGACAAAGCCAATTCGGAAATCCAGACCTGCTGCGTGGATGAAACGCCCTCCAGCCACTCGTAGGCCGAGAGCGCCATCTATCTTCTGTCAAAATTTTTGGTGGGCAGGGAGTGAATCGAACACTCGACACGAAGATTTTCAGTCTTCTGCTCTACCGACTGAGCTACCTGCCCACCGCGCCTGACGGCGGCTGGCGCCGGCCGCGGAGGCCGGCGCGAAACAATATTCGTACCGATCCCGCCACGCCGTTGCAAGGCGATCCCTCCGGCGCTATCCCCCGCGCCGTTCTCGATCCACGGCTCGGCCGCGCGCTGGACGCGGCGGCGCTAGCGCAATGCGGCGATGCGCGCCTCGACGAAATCGATCACGCGCGCTTCCAGGTTGACGCCGTTGAGGCGGTCGATCTCTTGGATCCCGGTCGGACTGGTGACGTTCACCTCGGTCAGGTAGTCGCCGATGATGTCGAGGCCGACGAAATAGAGGCCGTCGCGTTCCAGCCGCGGCCGCAGCATCCGGCAGATCTCCCGATCGCGCGGCGTGATGTCGGCCTTCACGCAATTGCCGCCAACGTGGATATTGCCGCGATTTTCGTCGTCGCGCGGCACTCTCAAGGTGCATCCAAGCGGCTCGCCGCCCAGCACGATCAGCCGCTTGTCGCCGTTGCGAATCTCGGGAATATAGCGCTGGCCCATGATCGGTCGGCTTTCGAAGTGCGTTACGGCTTCCAGAATCGCGTTAAGGTTCCGGTCGCCCATCCGCGCCAGAAAGATGCTTTCGCCGCCGTGCCCGTCGAGCGGCTTGACGATCATTTCGCCGCCCTGGTCCGTCATGAAGCGCTTGAGCCGCGCGATCTCGTAGGTGACGATCGTGGGCGGAATCGCGCCGGGAAAATTCAAGGCGTAGAGCTTTTCGTTCGCCTCGCGCAGGCCGGCGGGCTCGTTGAGCACGAAAGTGCGCGAGCGATCGGCGAGGCTGAGGATCATCGTGGCGTAAATATAGGGCGCGTCGGCGGGCGGGTCCTTGCGCATGAAGATCGCGTCGAACGCTTCGAGCGGATATAGCGCGCCGTCGTCGAGAAAACGGTAATGCGGCGTCGTCCGCGCCACCTCGCAGCGCCGGGCGAAAGCGAAACCGCGATGGCCCTCGGCGTGCAAACCCTTCAAGCCGAGATGGTAAAGCTCGTGTCCGCGCGCCAGCGCTTCGAGCATGAAAACGAAGGTCGTGTCCTTGTCGGGCAGAACGGCCTCCAGCGGATCCATCACAAACGCGAACCTGTGTCCCACGGCTCAACTTCCTTGTTCGATTTCGCCGAGCGCATCCGCTGCGATCGCCGCCGCCGCCAGCGCCGCGGTCTCGCTGCGCATCCGGTTCGGGCCGAGGCCCGCGGCGACAAACCCCGCCGCGCGCATCGCGGCCGTTTCGTCGTCGTCAAAGCCGCCCTCGGGGCCGCAGGCGATCAAAAGCGCGCGCGGCTTGCGGCGCCGGATCAACGCGCCGAGCGGCGCCGCGCCGGCTTCGCAGGCCACGGCGAAGGTATCTTTTGCCATCGCGGCCACGGCTGCGGCAACCGTCGCTGGCGGTTCGATTTCCATCGGCAACCTGCCGAGGCTCTGCTTGGCCGCCGCGCTCGCCAGCCGCCGCCATCGTTCGATGCGCGACGATCTGGGATCGCGGACGACCGAGCGCGCGCATGCGAGCGGCCTGAGCGCACGCACGCCGAGTTCCGCCGCTTTTTCGATCAGGAAATCCATCCTCGGCCCCTTGATAATCGCCGCGGCGAGCGTAATCGGGCAATTCTCGCGAGCTGCGGGAGCGGCGCCGGTGATTTCGATCACTGCGGCGTCGCGTTCTATCCGCGCTATGCGCCCGACATATTCGCGGCCGCGGCCGTCCCAGAGCGCCACTTCGGCGCCGCGGCCGAGCCGCATCACGTCGCGCAGATGATGCAATTCCGCGCCGCGCACGCGCGCGATATCGCCGTCAAAATCCGCGGCGTCGATCGCGAAACGGGGCGCGCGCTTCATCGGCCCATCACCAGCGTCGTCCAGCCCCGCTCCGTGCGCCGGCTGAGGCATCGCAGCGCCGGACGATAGGCGGCGATCACGCGTCGCGCCTCGCGCTCAAGGATTCCGGAAAGCACCAGGCGGCCTTCCGGCGCCAGCAATTTGATCAGCCGCGGCGCCATCTCGATCAGTGTGCCGGAAAGGATGTTGGCGGTGATCAGATCGAAATGATGGCGCAGCGAGGAAAGCGGCACGATCGAAAAGCGCACGTCCCGTCCGACGCCGTTGAGGTTCGCGTTCTCGCGCGCATTCTCGAGCGCGATTGGGTCGATGTCGAGCGCGACCACCTCTTCGGCCCCCAGCAGGCGCATCGCGATCGCCAATATTCCCGAACCCGTGCCGACGTCGAGCGCGCGGGCGAAACCGCGCTTGCGCCAAAGCCCGTCGAGCGCGCGCAGCACTCCCGCGGTCGTCGCGTGATGGCCGGTGCCGAAGCCTTGCGCGGGTTGAATAATGATGCGAACGAAGCCTTCGCGATGAACGCGGTTCCACGGCGGCACGATCAGGAAGCGGCCGACTGTGAACGGCTCGAAGCGATCCATCCACGCGGTCGCCCAGCCGGGGTCGGAAATCGCTTCGGTCTCGAACTGCGCGTCCGGCGCGATCGCGCCGGCGGCTACGAGCGCGCCGCGCAAGCGCGCGATCTCGCGCGCGGAAAGATGATCGAAATAACATTTGAGCAGAGCGCGGCGCGGGGCGCGTTTGGGCGCGTCCGCGCGCCGCGGCGCGGACGCGGTTTCACATCCGAGTCCGCCGTGCGCGACGACGATCGCGGCCGCCTCGTCGGCGCGCGCCGCGGGCAGTTCAAAGGTCAGGCGGACGAAGCGGGAGCGCGCGCGATTTGGCGCGGCGGGCAGTTTCGGATGCTTCAGCGTTTGCGCTCGGCTCATCGTGGTGTCGTATCGCGCCCAATCATTCCGGCGCGCGCGTTGCGTCGTCTAGGATAGGCGATATGCGTATGTCATTGCATCACGCCGTCTGATTGGCCGTTCGGCGTTCACATTCGGCCGGCGGTGGATTTCCTGTTGAAGGAAAGCGCGGCGGTTAATTGCCACAGGCGCAGGGGCGTGATTTCATCGGGATTGAAGATTGATGCATCAGTTCGCAAAGCGGTCCTGCGGACCGCGCGGCGGAGGCGGTGGGAGCGCGCGTGCTTAACATTGCGCATCGCGGCGCGAGCGGCCGATTCCCTGAAAATACGCTGGCGGCGTTCGGCGCGGCGATCGCGGCCGGGGCGCGGATGTGCGAGCTGGACGTGCAGCTTTCGCGCGACGGCGCGCTGGTCGTGATGCATGACGATACCGTTGACCGCACAACCGATGGCAGCGGCGCGGTGCGCGACCTGACGCTCGCGGAACTGAAGCGGCTCGACGCCGGCGTGCGCTTTGGCGCCGGCTTCGCGGGCGAGCGGATCCCAACGCTCGACGAAGTGCTGGATTTCGCCGGCGAGCGCTGCGCGCTCAATATCGAAATCAAGGCCGGCGGCGTGGAACCGGCGTTGTGCGCGGCGCTCCGCGCCCATCGCGCGCTGGGAACCGCGCTGGTTTCGAGTTTCGATTGGCCGGCGCTCGAGGTGATGCGCCATCTGGAGCCGCGCGTGCGGCTCGCGCCGCTCGCCAGCCGATGGCCGGCGCGGCTGCTCGGCGCGGCGACCGAGATGGGCGCGGCGGCGATCAATCCGCGCGCCGATCTCGTTACCGAAGACTTGTGTATCGCCGCGCACGAACGCAATCTGAACGTTTACGTCTGGACCGTTGACGACGCCGGCGAGATGCGCCGGATGATCGCGTTCGGCGTGGACGGCGTCATGACCAACTACCCGGAGCGGCTGCAGGCGTTGATCGGAGCTTGGGAATGACGCGCGAGGGCGGCGACAAAATCGAAGAGGTGCGCGCGCGAGCCGATATCCTCGAGATAATCGGCGCGCACGTGCGGCTCAAACGGGCGGGACGCAACTTCGTCGGCCTCTGCCCGTTCCACAACGAAAAAACGCCGTCGTTTTCGGTCAATCCCGAGCGCGGGTTTTTCCATTGTTTCGGATGCGGCGCCGGGGGTTCGGTGTTCGACTTCGTGATGCGGATCGAAGGGCTTAATTTCGGCGAAGCGCTGCGCTCGCTCGCGCGGCGTTACGGCGTCGAGTTGCCCGAGCGGGGGGCCGGCGGCGGCGTTGCGTCAGGCGACCGCGAAGCGCTGGCGGCGGCGAATCAGATCGCGGCGGATTTCTTCGCGCACGTGCTGTGGAACACGCATGACGGCGCGCTGGCGCGCGACTATCTGAAGTCGCGCGGCGTAACGGTCGAGACGGCGCGCGCGTTCAATCTTGGCTTCGCGCCGGCGCGGCCGGCGAATCTCGCGGCCGTGATGGCGAAACGCGGGATGCTTGACGCGGCGGTTCGCGCCGGACTCGTCCGGCGCGACGGCGCGCAGCCGCCCCACGACATGTTCCGCGCGCGGCTGATTTTTCCGATTCGCGACGTCGCCGGGCGCACCCTGGCGTTCGGCGGCCGCGTGCTCGATCAGCGCCTGCCGAAATATATCAATTCGCCGGAATCGCCGATCTACTCGAAAGCGCGCACGCTCTATGGATTGTTCGAGGCGCGCCAGGCGATCGGACAGGCCGACCGCGCGATCGTCGTCGAGGGCTATCTGGACGCGATCATCCTCTGGCAGGCCGGGTTCAAAGAGACCATCGCAAGCCTCGGCACCGCGCTCACGGTCGAGCAACTGCGCCTTGCGGCGCGCTACAGCAAGAACGTGATCGCCTGCTTCGATGGCGACGCCGCCGGCCGTAAGGCGTCGCTGCGCGCGCTCGAAGTCTTCCTGGCGGCGGGGCTGCTCGGGCGCGGCGCGTTTCTTCCGGCGGGGCACGATCCGGACACGCTTGTGCGCGATCGGGGCGCGCAAGCCTTCGCCGAATTGATCGACGGCGCCGAACTGCTGGCCGATTATTTTCTGCGCGAGCAGGCCGCCGCCGCGGGCGGCTCGATGGCGGTGCGGGCGCAGGCGGCGGCGCGGGTCGCCGAGGTGCTGCGGATGGCGGCGAATCCGTTCGAGTTCGACCTGCTGGCGCGCAAAGCGGCCGGAATGCTGGGCGTGAGCGAGGATCTGCTGCGGCGCGAGGCGCGCCGCGCCGCCACGCCCGCGCGTCCGTCGAGCGCTGCGGACCGTCGTGCGGCGGCGAAGCCATTTGAGCCGGCGAATCGCGCCGACGCGATCGCGCAGGCCGAACTGGGCCTGTTGGCGATCGCGATGGCCTATCCGGAGTTGCGCGCGGAGATCGCCGACGCGGCGCGGCCGGCGGAGTTTCGCGACGCGCTACTGGGGGCGCTGCTTGAGGAAACCGCGCTTTCGCAAAAATCTAAAGCATCGCTTGAGGTTTCGATAATGGCCGCGCTCGACGAAGCGCAGCGCGATCGGGTGAGCGCGATGATGGTTGGACCGATGCCGGCCGAGGTCGAGAGCGCGCGCCGACTGGTTGCCGAATACGCGAGCGCGCTGGAGCGCGGCCGGCGCCGGCGTGAAGTCGAGCAGTTGCGGCGGGTGGCGGCGCAATCGGGCGGCGCGGACGCGGCGGCGGCCGCGCAGGAGCTTATCGCGCTGCGCCGCCAGGCACATCATGGCGGCTGAACCGGCGCCGGCCGCGGGCCGGGCGTGCGTGTGCATAAGGAGTACTTAAACTGGGCCGCCAAAGTTGATAAGATTGGTTCTCACTCGGATGCGCTTGTTCGGGCCCATAGCTCAGCACGGTTCAGAGCTGCCGGCTCATAACCGGCTGGTCCCAGGTTCAAATCCTGGTGGGCCCATACCTTATAGTCAATCGCAACAAATCGCGGCCGGAGACGGCCGCAGCGCGCGGCGGATCAACCGCGGACGCTTCGGCGCGCCCGAGCGGCGCCAAAGCGAAGCGCGTTTCCAGCGGAGGATGCTTTGCGTGAAGAGATAGCCCGGCTGATGAGCCTGCAGTCCATCGATCGCGAACTGCGGGAGCTCGAGCAGACCTTGTCGTCGATCGCCGGAAAAGTCGATTCCCTGCGCCAGGAGACCGAATCCTATCGCACCGAACTAACTCGCCTGACCGAAGAAGAACAGCACAGTGCGATCGAACGCCGCCGTCTCGAAAAGGAAATCGCCGAGGGCGAAGCGCGCATGCGCAACAAGCGGATGCGCATGAACCAGGTGCGCAGCGACAAGGAGTCGCTGGCAGTCAGCCACGAGCTCGACGCGCTGCGCGAAAACAATCAGCGGCTCGAAAGCGAGTTGCTCGCGCTGATGGAAGCGGCGGATCCGCGCACGGCGCGGATTCAGGAATTGGGCGCGCTGATAGAGGCGAAGGCCGCCGAACTTTCGGCCGCCGAAAAGGATATCGCCGCGCAAGTCGAGGACCTGAAGGTGTCGATCGCCAAGCAAAAGGTCGATCGCGACCTCATGTCGCGCGAGATCGCGCCGCCGCTGCTGCAGCGCTACGAGATGATTTTCAGCCGCCGCGCCGGTATCGCCGTGTCCGAGGCGCGCGACGGAGCGTGTCAGGGCTGCCGGATGAAGTTGCCGCCGCAGCTTTTCAACGAAATCCAGAAGCATCTGCAGATTCATTTCTGTCCGAACTGCCAGCGGATTCTCTACTTCGACGCGGCGACGCGGGAGTAGCGCGCGGGGCGCCGGCCGCCTTTTCCTGCTATAATCGGCGGCACCGGAGCGGGCCGGGCGACCGCCTCGTGAAAACGGGGAGGAAAGTCCGGGCTCCACAGGGCAGGGTGGCCGCTAACGGCGGCGCGGAGCGATCCGCGGAAAGTGGCACAGAAAACATACCGCCCGCATGGGTAAGGGTGAAAAGGCGGGGTAAGAGCCCACCGGCGCGCGAGCGATCGCGCGCGCACGCCAAACCCCACCCGGTGCAAGACCAAATAGGAGGGAGAGCGGCCCGCTCTCAATCCCTCGGGTATGGTCGCTGGAGCCGCCGAGCAATCGCGCGGCGCAGATGAATGGTCGCCGCCCGCGAGGGCACAGAACCCGGCTTACAGGCCCGCTCCGGTTTTCCCATGATTCGGGATTTGCGGCTAGGCGCGGCGCGCGGCGAGGCGTTTGCGGCCCGACGTGTCGCCACCCGCCGCCGCGATCTTCGCGTCAGCCAGAAAGCGGCGGCCCGCTATGCCGTCGGCGAGCATCGCGGCGATTCTGCCGAGCGCGCCCAAGTCGCGCACTCCCGCTTCAAGCTCCGGCGCCAGCACCAGCTCGACCCGCGCCGGCAGGGTCCGGGCGAAGGCGCTTACGCGTTCGATAATCGCGCGTTGATCCGCGCGATAATCTTCAAGATAAGCGGCCAGGTCCGCGACGCGGCTGTCATCCGCGCCGTCCGGACCGAGCGCCGCGCGTAGCGTTGCGATTTTCCGCAGATGCGGCGGCTCGCGCCGCGGCGCCTCGGCCAGCGCCCGATACGTTCGTTCGTCGAGAAACCGGTTAATCACGATCGCGCGCAGACGAAAGCCTTCGCGCGCCATCCGCTCGACCAGCGCGCGGGCCTCGATCAGCCGGTCGGCTTCGGGAGTGGTCACGAGCACGAAATTCGTCGTCGGCGCATGGAGCATCCCTTCGACCTTGCGGAACTGGTCGCCGATCGAGCCGGCGGCGCCCGCGAGCGCCGCGAAAAATTCGCCAATCGCAGCGAGCGCGCCGGCGCCGGCGAAGCGTTCGAGCTGGCTCGCGACGAACTGAGCGGCGCGGCCCGCCAGTCCGAGCAGGCCGCGGCCGGCCGCCGCTGACGGCGCAACCAGCCATCGCACGCCCTGCGAATCCAGCAATCGCACGAGATGGGCGGGGGCCTCGAGGAACTCGAATGCGTGCGCGGCGGGCGGAGTATCGACGACTTCGAGGTCGAAACGTCCGCTCGCGTGGAGATCGTAAAGTTGTTCCAGCGCGGCGTAGGCTTCGGCGCCCGCAAATTGTTCGGTCAGAGCGCGGTAGAAGGAGTTTTCGAGCACCCGTCGGCGCGTTTCCGGCGATTTGACGAAGCGCTCGATCAGGCCGTCCCAGGCGCCTTTGACGTCCAGCACCATCGCGGAGAGCCGCAGGTCCGGCGCAAGACCGGCGCGGCGCAGGCGGCGCGCGTCGAGCCTGGTCGGGCGCGCGCTCAGCCGTTCCAGGCCCAGCGCGTCGCGCAGCCGCCGCGCGGGATCGACGGTGATCACGCCGGTGTCGAGGCCGGATTCGGCGGCGGCCAGCGCGAGCGCCGCGGCGATAGTCGTTTTGCCGACTCCGCCCGTGCCGAGCATCACAAGCGTCGCGCCCTTGCTGAACAGTTGCTTCACGAAACCTCGAACTCGCGTCCGTGCGCAACGATAGCATCGCGCGCCGCCTCAAGCATTCATGTTGCCTGCAATTTTCTTGTGGAAAACCGGATCGCCGCGGGTTACGGCGCGCAGGCTTAGCAAGTAAAATGATAAGTGGGCTTGGCGCCAATGTTATTGCCTGTATTACTTGCCGCAAACCTGACTCTGACCGCTGTTGTTGTGGTGCTGGTGTTCGCCTTCCGGGCGCGCACTGGAGCCGATCCGTTGATTGTCGGGGAGCGGATTGAAGGCAGGATTGGCAAGGTTGAGGAGACGCTGCTCGAACGCTTTGCCGGCGTTCAGGCGGATATGGCGCAGCGCCTTGAAAACGCCAAGGGCGATCTCAGGCAGGAAATCGCCGACCGGCTCGCGCGCGCATTCTCCGACATGCGGGAGGCGGTTGAAGGGCAGTTGAAGGAGGGTCGTTCCGAGCAATCGGCGACGCTCAAGGATGCGCTTGGCCAACTGGAGGGTCGCGTTAACGACCTCCGGCGCGCGACTGAAGAGCGGCTCGAAGGTTTCGCGGACAAGCAGGCTGGGTCGCTGGGCGAGGCGCGCCGCGAGTTGAGCGACGCGCTCGCGAAAAACGAGAAATCCCTGCGACAGCAATTGATATCGGTTTCCGAGCAGACTGAAAAAAGGCTCGAGGTGATTCGCGGGGTGGTCGACGGAAAGCTCGCCGAAATCAGCGGACAGGTATCGGCGAAGCTCGAAGAGAATATTAAAGAGGGCTTCAAGCAATTCGAGAAAGTGCAGGAGCATCTGAAGGCGGCGGAGGAGCAGCTGCGCAACGTCAATACGATCGGCTCTTCAATCAACGATTTGAACAATCTGCTGAAACTGCCGCATCTGCGTGGCCGTTTCGGCGAGGCGAGTTTGGAGCGGTTGCTCGAAGATTTCCTGCCGGCGCATATGTATGAATTACAGGCTCCGGCGGGCGAAAACGGACAGGGGCGCGCCGACGCGATAATCAAGTTTCCCGAACGCAACCTTCCGATTGACGCGAAATTTCCGCGCGAGCAGGTATTGCCGCTCTTCGAAAGCGCCGATCCTTCACAACTGGCCGCCGCGCGCGAGCAGTTTGCCCGTGTAATCAAGGAGCAGGCACGCCGCATCGCGGGCTATATCCATCCTGAAAACGGCACTACTGACATGGCGTTGATGTACCTGCCGAGCGAAACGCTCTACATGGAGGCGGTGCTGAACAGCGAACTCAGCGAATGGCTCAACAGTCAGAAGATTTTCCCGGTTTCGCCCAATACGTTGATCGTTACGCTTCAATCGATCCAAATGGTTTTCAAGATGTATGAGTTCGCCAAGAATTTCGAAAAGGCGACGCAAGAACTCGCGCGTGCGCAAAAGTCATTCGGCTATTTCGAGCAGCGATTCGAAGATATTGGAAAGTCGTTGGGCAAAGCGCAGGACGCCTATGGCAAGGCGCGCGACCATCTGGGGAGGTATCGTCGGCGCGTGACCGATCTTACTGGCGAACCGGTTCCTGAACTTGAAGGGCCTGCAAGCGGCGAAGAGGATTGACGCGCGACTCTACTCCGTTTCGACGTTCGAGGGGGCGGGCGGTTTGAGCTGGCTGCGCTCGCGGCCCTCGGCGATCCATGCCTCGACTTCGCGCCGTTCGTGAACCAGGAAATTCGCTACCGCGCGCTTCAGGCCCGGATGCGCGACGTAGTGCATGCTGCGCGTGAAGGCCGGATCGAAACCGCGCAGCCATTTGTATTCGCCGCCGGCGCCCGGCTCGAAACGCGCGTTGCCGCGCGCGATGCAGTGCTCGATCGCGGCGTAATAGCAGACATTGAAATGCAGAAAGCGCACTTCCTCGAACGCGCCCCAGTAGCGGCCGTAGAGGACGCCCGCTTTTTCGACGTTGAAGGTGCCGGCAATCAATTCGCCGCCGCGGTAGGCGCAAACGAAACACAGATGGCGGCGAAAGTTCTCGCGCATCAGGTCGAAAAACTGGCGCGTCAGGTACTGCCGGCCCCAGTACAGCTTTTCGATCGTCGATAGGTAGATCTTGAACATCGCGGCAAAGGCGGCGTCGGGAATTTCGCCGTCGCGGAGCGCGCGAATCTCGATGCCCTGTTCCGCCAGCGCCGCCCGTTCGTGGCGCACGGCGTACCGGCGCTTGCTTTTGAGCTGCGCAAGGTAATCGTCGAAAGATGCGTAGCCGCCATTTTGCCAGTGGTACTGATAGCCGAGGCGTTCCATGAAGCCGAGTTCGCCGAGCGTCTGGGCTTCATCCGGCGCGCAGAAATTGACATGGACAGACGAGAGCCGGTTGTCGTCGCAGAGCCTGATCAACGCGCGGCCGAGCGCGCGCACGATCGTCGGCCGATCGGCGCCCGGCGCGGCTAGAAAGCGCCGTCCGGTATGGGGCGTGAAGGGGACGCCCGCGAGCAGCTTCGGATAATATTTCAGCCCGGACCGCTCGGCCGCGTCGGCCCATCCGTGATCGAAGACAAATTCGCCCTGGCTGTGGCTCTTCAGATAAAGCGGGCACGCGCCGGCGATGCGCCGTTGCGGGCCGAGCCGCAAAACCAGATGGCAAGGCGCCCATCCGGTGGCGCGCACCGCGCTCTTCGACTCTTCCATCGCCGCGAGCCAATCCCAGTCGAGGAAGGGCGAGTCGTCGGGCGCGAGCAGGCCGTTCCAGTCGTCGCGAGGAATATCGGTCAGACGGTCGTGGACCGAAATTTCGACTTCGTTCGCCGCCGGCGATTTGGCTTTGTCGCTTTTCGACGTCATTTCGCGGACGCGTCGGCGCCGGTGCAATCGAGCTTAGTCGGCGCGCCGCGCTGAGCAAAGCGCGCAGTTCGCAGGGCCGTTCCGGCGATCATCGGGGCGGCAGCAAGCGCTTTTCCTGCATCCGCGCGAACCACTTATGGAACATGTCCTCGGTGTCGATGCAGTCGTGAAAACCGTACTGGCGGGCCTTAATCGTGCTGACGATCACGGGCGCGGCGTCGGCGCCGAAGGCGAAGACCGAGTCGGCGAATTCGAACGATTCGCCCACGAACGCATTCATGTCCGCGGGCGCCGCGAGGCGGTATTTCGCGACGATCGCCGCCCATTCGGCCGCCCGCTTCGGCATTTCGACCTGCAACCGCATCGGGATGTCCGGACCCGGCTTCATTCCGAGCGCATCGGCGATCGCGGGCCACACATCTTTCCACACGAAGACGTCGCCGTTGGCGATGTTGAAGATTTCGTTGGCGCAGCGCGGTTCCGTCGCCGCCCATTGCATCGCGCGCGCCAGCAAGTCGGCGTCAACCGCCTCGAAGACGAACGGTTTTCCGCCGGGAAAGGCGAGCGGCTGTCCGGCCTCCTTAAGCAAGGCGGCATATACCCCGATCGCCGGAATCACATTGAGATTGCCGCCGATCGCTTCTCCGACGACGAGTTGCGGGCGCAGGATCGTCCAGTTCCAGCGCTGGCCGGCCTGTTTGGCGCGCAAGTAGTCCTCCTGCAGCCAGTAGAAATTTTCGTGCTGATGGCGGGGGTTGCGCTCGCGAGCCGGAATCGGTATCGGACCGAGATGAGCGCCGTAGGCCTTGGTGCCCTGCAGCAGGGTAACGTGACGCAGATTTTTGGCGGCGGCGCTGAGCGGCTCGAACAGGTTCCGCAGCATCGTGCGGTTGGTTTCCATCTGATCGCGATCGCGCCATCCTTGAATCAAATTGGGCTTTTCGTAGAGCGCGGCGTAAGCGAGATGCGTCACGTCGTGCATCGCGCCGAAGACCTCGGCGCAGCGGGCGGCGTCAGTCAAATCGACCGACACAAAGCGCGCGTTCGGCACGTCGGCGGGAATTCGCCGCGAAACGCCGATTACCTCCCAATCCGGCAGCGACGAAAAATGACGCACAGCGGCGTAACCGACGAGACCGGTCGCTCCGGCGACGAGAATCCTGTTGCGGGCCATCGCGAGACACCTCGCAGCGAATCGTAGAACGGCGCCGCGGCGAGTTAAAGCCGAAGCGCGTGTTCGGCGAGGTTCGCTGGAATTCGCGTCCGGTCCGAACGCGCAGGATCGCCGTGCTTGACGAATGCGTTTTCTGGTAAAATAGAGGCGAGGATCGAAAGCGAGCGGCGAGCGGATGGATGACGACGCGAAAATCCTGAACCCTGCGGCGCGCATGCGCGACGGCGCGGGGTCGAACGGCGGCGGCGACCAGGGCGGGATTGTGACCGAGCGGCGCACGCGCGAGCAAACGCGCACGAAGCGTCCGCCGCTCTATAAATGCATCCTGCTCAACGACGATTACACGCCGATGGAGTTCGTCGTCGAAATCCTGAAATCGATATTCCACAAGCCGCACGCCGAAGCGACGCGGATCATGCTGCACGTGCATCAGAACGGGATGGGCGTGGCGGGGATTTATCCGTACGAAATCGCCGAGACGAAAATCAAGACCGTTGAAGAGCTGGCGCGCGAAAACCAGTTTCCGCTCAAGTGCGTGATGGAGAAGGAGTGAATCGCGCCGCCCGCCGCGCCCCGGCAAGCCGGCGCGGGCGGAGCGGACGCGACCAATGAGGCCGCGATGCCATCATCAGGCGTGATGATCAGCCGCGAACTGCAGATAACGCTGCAGCTTGCGATGACCGAGGCGCTCAACCGGCGCCACGAATACGTATGCCTGGAGCATCTGCTGTACGCGATGCTGCATGACGTGACGACGAGCAACGTGCTCAAGCATTGCGGCGCCAACCTGGAGGCGCTGCGCAAACAATTGCAGGCGTACCTCGACGACGAGCTGGAGCGGCTGCCGCGCGGCGAAAACCTGCAGCCGCATTACGCGTCCGGTGTGCAGCGCGCGCTGCAGCGGGCGGCGCTGCATGCGCAATCGGCGGGCAAAACCGAAATCAACGGGTCGCAGGTGCTGGTCGCAATGTTTCATGAGACCGAATCGCACGCGATCCGGCTGCTGGAAGAGCAGGGCGTGACCCGTTTCGACGCGATCAATTTCATTTCGCACGGCGTCTCGAAAGCGGGCGCGGACGAAGATCGCGAAGTGCGCGGCGCGGGCGAAGAGGAAGATCACGATCATGACGGCGACGCTGAAGCCGGCGCGGAAGGCGACGAAGGCGCGCCCAAGCTGTCGCCGGCGAAGGCGCTCAAGACCTACGCGGTCAATCTCAACGCGCGGGCGCGCGAGGGAAAGATCGATCCGCTGATTGGTCGCGAGCGCGAAATCGAACGCGCGATTCACGTCCTGTTGCGGCGGCGCAAGAACAATCCCGTGTTCGTGGGCGAAGCGGGCGTGGGCAAAACCGCCCTGGCCGAAGGATTGGCGCTGGCGATTCACGAGGGGCGCGTGCCGCCCGCGCTGAAAGAGGTGGAGATTTTCGCGCTCGACATGGGCGCGCTGCTGGCCGGCACCCGGTTTCGGGGAGACTTTGAGCAGCGGCTCAAGGCCGTCATCAAGGCCGCCAGCGGCAATCCGCGGATCGTGCTGTTTATCGACGAGATCCACACGATCGTGGGCGCCGGATCGGCGTCGGGTTCGACGATGGACGCGTCGAACCTGCTCAAGCCGGCGCTGGCGTCGGGCGACCTGCGTTGTATCGGCTCGACCACCTACCAGGAATACAAGCGCTCGTTCGACCGCGACAAGGCGCTGGCGCGGCGATTTCAGCGGATCGACGTGCAGGAGCCGACGCGCGAAGAGGCCGTGCAGATTCTTAACGGCCTCAAGGCGCAATACGAAAAGCATCATAACGTGCGCTACACCGCGCCCGCGATCCGCGCGGCGGTGGAGCTTTCGGCGCGCTATATCAACGATCGCTATTTGCCGGACAAGGCGATCGACGTGATGGACGAAGCCGGCGTCGCCGCCCATCTGCGCGCCAAACACGGCGAAACGATCACGGTCGGCGCGCGCGACGCGGAACGCACGGTTGCGCGGATGGCGAAAATTCCGGAACGGACTGTGTCGTCGTCCGATCGCGCGCGCCTGCAAAATCTGGAAACCGACCTCAAGGAGGCGGTGTTCGGGCAGGACGCGGCGATCGCGGCCGTATGCCGGGCGATCAAGCTCGCGCGCTCGGGACTGGCGCATCCCGATCGTCCGGTCGGCGCTTTTCTTTTCGCGGGACCGACCGGCGTGGGCAAGACCGAGGTCGCGCGCCAGCTCGCGAAGACGATGGGCGTCGAATTCATCCGCTTCGACATGAGCGAGTACATGGAGCGGCATACGGTGTCGCGGCTGATCGGCGCGCCGCCGGGATATGTCGGGTTCGACCAGGGCGGATTGTTGACCGACGCGATCAACAAAACGCCGCATTGCGTGCTGCTGCTGGACGAAATCGAAAAGGCGCATCCGGATCTGTTCAATATCCTGCTGCAGGTGATGGACCACGCCACCTTGACCGACAACAATGGGCGCAAGGCGGACTTTCGCAACGTGGTGATCGTGATGACGACCAACGCCGGGGCGCAGGAATTGTCGCGCGCGATGATCGGCTTCGGCACGGACGTGGCGACGGGATCGCCGCGCGCGGTGATCGATCGGATGTTCGCGCCGGAATTCCGCAACCGGCTTTCCGCGATAATCGAGTTCGCGCCGCTGCCGCCGCCGGTGATCGAGCGCGTGGTCGACAAATTCGTCGGCGAGCTTGCGGAGCGGCTGGCCGCCAACCGGGTGACGATCGAGGTGTCGCCGGCGGCGCGCAAATGGCTGGCGGAGAAGGGCTACGACACGCGCTTCGGCGCCCGCCCGCTGCATCGGCTGATCGAAAACGAAATCGCGCGGCCGCTCGCGGACGAATTGCTGTTCGGCCGGCTGGCGAAGGGCGGCAAGGTCAGGGTCGATCTCGACGGCGACAAGCTGGCCTTCGATTACGAAACCGCGGGCGCCGCGTCCGCGGTTTCGGCGTGAAGCCGCCGCCACGGCGGCCAATCAAGTCCGCGAGTCAAGTCAATTGTCCCGGCGCAGGACGGTGTTGCGCAGCCAGTGCGCGTCGTCGCGATCGGGATAGTCGATAGTGTAGTGCAGTCCGCGCGATTCCTTGCGCGCCATCGCGCAGCGCACCACCAATTCGGCGACGATAGCGAGATTGCGCAGCTCAATCAGGTCGGAATCGAGCAGATGATCCCAATAGTAACTATGAATCTCCTCGCGCAGCATCTGGATGCGCCGTAAGGCGCGTTCGAGGCGGCGATCGCTGCGCACGATACCTACATAGTTCCACATCAAGCGGCGGATTTCGTCCCAGCTTTGAGTGATCAGCACGCGCTGCTCGCTCTGGATCGCGGCGCCGGGATCCCATTCGGGAAACGCGGGCGGCGCGCCTTCGTCGTGCGCGAGCCGGGCGCGGGCGTCGGCGAACGCCCGCCGGCCCATCACGGCCGCTTCGAGCAGCGAGTTGGAGGCGAGGCGGTTCGCGCCGTGCAGCCCCGTCATCGCGACCTCGCCGGCGGCGTAGAGCCGCGCGATTGGAGTGCGCGCGCTGAGATCGGTCATCACGCCGCCGCACATGTAATGAGCCGCCGGGACCACCGGAATAGGAGCGGCGGTCAAATCGAAACCATAGCCGAGGCAGCGCTGGTAGATATTGGGAAAGCGCGTGCGGATGTAGGCGGGATCGCGATGGCTGATGTCGAGATAGACGCAATCGAGGCCGAGGCGTTTCATCTCCGAGTCGATCGCGCGGGCGACAATGTCGCGCGGTGCGAGTTCGGCGTCGGGATGGTAGTGCTTCATGAACGGCGCGCCGTCGGGCAGCCGCAGAATCGCGCCTTCGCCGCGCAGCGCCTCGGAAATCAGAAACGATTTGGCGGCGGGATGATACAGGCAGGTCGGATGGAACTGGTAAAACTCCATGTTGGCGATCGGCGCGCCCGCGCGATAGGCGATCGCGACGCCGTCGCCCGAGGCGATGTCGGGATTGGTGGTGTAAAGATAGACTTTGCCGGCGCCGCCGGTCGCAAGCAGGGTCGTGCGGGCGACGATTTTTTGGACGGATCGCGACGCCTTATCAAGCGCGTAAGCGCCCCAACATTGGGCGGCCTCGCCATTTGCGCCGCGCTCGATCAGAAGATCGACGGCCACATGATTTTCAAGCACGCGGAGATTCGCGCGGCCGCGCGCCGCCTCGCCCAGCGCGCGCATGATCTCGCGCCCGGTCAGGTCCTGCGCATGGAGCACCCGGCGATGGCTGTGGCCGCCCTCGCGGCCGAGGTCGTATTCGTCCTCGCCGCCGCCTTCGATCCGCGTGAAATTGGCGCCGAGCGCGATCAAGTCGCGAACCGCCTCCGGCCCGTCGCGCACGATCGCTTCAACGGCGGCGCGATCGCATAATCCGGCGCCAGCGCGAAGCGTGTCCTCAATGTGCGACTCGAAGGTGTCGTCCACGCTCCAGACGCTGGCGATTCCGCCTTGCGCATACGCGGTGTTGGCTTCGTCGCTGGCGGCTTTGGTGAGGACGGTCACCGTTCCCGTCTCGGCGGCCTTGATCGCGAAAATGAGGCCGGCGATGCCGCCGCCGATGACGAGAAAATCAGTGTCGATGCTGGAATTGCCCATGATTGGAAAGAACGGACAGGGCGGGGGGTAAATGAGAAATCGAATTCCTCAGCGCTGGCGGCGCTTGCGACGTGTCCCGCCTGAATTGACGGTAATTTAATGCACCCGTCACAGTCAAACGACAGGATTGGCGACCGCGTCGAGGCGGCGTTCAGGTTTCGTATTTGCTCGAACCCCGCCCATCGCCTACAGTCGAAAGAGAACCACTGACGCGCCGCTTGCGGACCGATCCCGAGCTGTTCGGGGATGAGTCGTCGGCATGACTTTCACCACGCCCAATCTTTTGACCTTCGCGCGGATCGCCGCAATCCCGCTGCTGGTCTATCTGCTGACGTTGCCGCAGCCGCTGCCGTCGCTCGCCGCGGCCGGGGTGTTTTTCCTTGCGACGGTGACGGATTTCCTCGACGGCTATATCGCCCGCAGTTATGGATCGGGCAGCAATCTGGGCAAAATTCTCGACCCGCTCGCGGACAAGCTGCTGGTCGCGGCGGCGCTAATCATGCTGGCGGCGATTCCGCGCGAGCCGCGGGTGCCGGCCTGGATCGTCGTGGTGATGGTGTCGCGGGAAATAATGGTGACCGGACTGCGCGCGGTTGCGGCCGGCCGGGGCCGGATTCTGGCGGCGGAAGAGTTGGGAAAATACAAGATGGCGCTGCAATCGGTGGCGATCCACGGGTTGCTGATTCATTACGTCTGGCTGCATGTCGATTTTTTCGCGGCCGGGATGTTTGTGCTGTGGATTGCGATGATCGTTACCGTGTGGTCGGGAATCGACTATTTTTGCCGGCAATGGGACGTGATCGCGCCGCGGTCGCGGCCGTCGCTCGCGCGGCGCGCGGCGATGTGACCGGAGCGCGCGAGTGTTGCGGTAAAACCGCGCAATTCCGACGATCGTTGACAAAGCCGGAAGATTGCGGCAGCGTGATTGGTCCGGGCGGGTGTAGCTCAGTTGGTAGAGCGCGTGCTTGCCAAGCACGAGGTCGTCGGTTCGAAACCGATCACCCGCTCCAGTAAGCTCCGGCACATCGTCAATTTCGCCAGCGAATCGTTGGGACGCCCCGCGTTCCTGTCGAGACGATTTCCCCGACAATCCCGCTAAATCGCAGTATTTCCACCGCACGCCGTGTTATCTTGCGACTGTGATTCGATGGTCTCGGCGACGGCCGAGGCGAACAGTTGACGACCGCCGCATAACGGAGCCCGGCGCGCGCGCGGCGTGACGGAAAGGCGAACCGGATTGCCAGACGATCCAAAAGGCGGCGTCGATACGCCTGATTTACGACCAGCGGCGGCGGTCGCGAGCCTGCTCGAGACCGAACGCCAAGCCGAACAAATCGTCGCGCAGGCTCGAAAAGAAGCTGCCGGGATTGTCGCGGACGCCAAGGCGCGCGCGCAAGCAATCCTGGCCGCAAGTCCGGCGAATCAAAGCGATGCGCCGGCGGAGCGCGCGCGCGAGGCCGTGGGGAAACAGATCGCGGCGCTGCGGGACGCGGAGCGCAGGCATATCGAATGGATGCGCGCGACCGCCGAGCAGCGTCTGGACGAAGCGGCGCGCGCGATTCTCGAACTTTTGTTTGGCGTCTCGTGATTCGGCGCGCTGTTCGATACGCCGGTCCGAGCGCATTAACGCGCACGCTGTGCGGCGATCTGCTCGGCGCTCGCGAGTATTCATTGCTGCTGAACGCGGCCGATGTCGGCGAGTTGCTGGCCGCGCTGCGTACGACTTCATATGCGGCGGCGGTCAACGAGCCGGGACGAAGGTTCGACTATGCAATCCGGGATCGCTGGCGCAAAAACGTCGAAAAGATCTCGGCGCGCGCGCCCGGCGCGGCGCAAGGCTTGTGTCTGGCGTATCTGGCCAGGCTTGAACTTGAAGCGGTAAAGACGTTGCTGCGCGGGATCGCCGCCGGAATGGAGCGGCGGCGGCTGCTCGCGCTGCTGCCGCCCCTGCCCGCCGCGTCGTCGATACCGCTGGGCGCGGTTGTCGCGGCCGCGGACCTTGAGCAGGCGACGGCGGCGTTGAAGGGAACGCCGTATCACGAGGCGATCGCCGCAGGAATCGAGGCGTCAGCCGCGCAACCCCCCGCTCGCGCAACGAGCTTGCCTTCCGCAATCGAGACGGCCCTCGATCGAGGATATTTTGCGCGTCTGATAACGGCGGCCGGCCGATTTTCGGGCGGTGAGCGAGCGATGATTGAACGGATGGTTGGCCTGATGGCCGACGCCGAGAACCTGCTTGCCGTCGAGCGGCTGAAGAAAATCTTTCGGCTTTCGCCCGAAAGCGTAGCGCCGTTTCTGATCCCTTTTGGCGCGCGGCTGGACGCATCGCGGCGGCGGGCGCTGCTGGCGTGGAACGGCGAGCGGCCGGCGCCATATGGGGGCGATACAGGCGCGAGTCCATGCGCGCTCAGAGTTTTGCTGCTGAGGGTCTTGAACGCCGAAGCCCGTCGATTGCTGTTCACGATTCCGTTTCACGCGGGGCTGCTATTCGCATTCACGATCATGTCCGACCATGAGGCTTCCGACCTGATCGCGATCCAGGAAGCCAAGCGCTGGGGACTCGCGCGCAACGAGGTTGGCGATCGCCTGATTCGCGTACCTGCGGGCGACGATATTGGTGAGTCCGGTGTTTAAGCCTGTCGAACTGGCCAGGGTCGATATTTTCGTCCTGAAGACGCACGTATCGCGCGTGACATGGGCGCTTGCCCGGCTCCGGTTGATTCATCTGGTGGATGTTCACGCGTCGGCGCCGCGCGACCGAATGGCGGCGGGCGATTCGGCTCATTTGGATCAGGCTGAACGCCGGTTTGCGGAGGTCGCTGACCGCGCCAAGCGCCTGATGGAATCGCTGGGGCTTGGCTACGATCCGCTGGCGCTGGACGTGGAAGTCGTTGCGGACGAAGAAGCGTCGGTCGCGCTCGAGCGGCAACTGGAGAACTATGAACGCACGCTGACCGAGCTTGCCGATCGCTGCCGTAACCTTGAGAAAGCCAGCGCGCAAACGTCGCGGCAGGCTAAATTCCTGCGGCTTATGGCCGCGGCGCGGATCGATTTATCCGAACTCGCGAAGTCCGGACGTTTGGCGATCAAAGGCGGGATCTTGCCCGCCGAAGAGGCCGCGATTTTCCAGAACAAACTCTCGGCGATTCCGAATCTGTTTCAGCGGATTGGCGAAATCGACGGCGCCACGGCGATCGTCGCCGCGACCCTGGCCTCCGAGGGCGAACGGATGGCCGAGGCGCTCCGCGAGGCGCGGTTCGAGGAGATGGCGATCCCGAGTCGGCGGATTTCCGATGCCGCTTTGGAGGCGAACCGTCGCGCCGCCGAAATTTCCGCAGAACTGCAAACGGTGCGCGAGACGCTGCGCCGCGCCGCCGCGCAAGCGAGTCAGTCGCTTGCGGCGATCAGGCGCAAGGCCGAGATCGGAGGCGGCCTGATTCGCGCCAGCCGCAGCTTCGCAGCCGTCGGCCATACGATGGTCGTTTCCGGATGGGCGCCGAAGGACCGGCTCGACGAAATCAGGCGGGTGGTGCAGGAAGAGGCCGCCGGCGCGGCATACGTCGAGGTCGCCGACCCTTCCGAACTGCGGCGCGCCGGGCGCGGATTTTCGATGATACCGGTGCTGTTCAATAATCCGTTGCTGCTCAAGCCGTTTGAGAAAATCACGGCCGCATACGGAATTCCGCAATATCGGGAGGTCGAACCAACGGCATTTTTGGCGGTGAGTTTTCTGATCATGTTCGGCGTCATGTTTGGAGACGCCGGGCAGGGGGCTGTGCTGGCGATTATCGGTTACGCGCTGTTTCGCACTTCCTACCGTTACACTGACATCGGCGTCCTGCTGGTCGAGTGCGGCGTGGCTTCGGCGATCTTCGGCCTGCTTTACGGAAGCGTTTTTGGATCGGAACGGTTGATTCGGCCAATATGGTTCAATCCGATGCGGAATGTATCCACGTCGATCGAGGTGGCGCTTTTCTTCGGCGCTACGCTAATCAGCGTTGGATTGGTATTGAACATAGTCAACGGCCTGCGCGCTGGCGACCAGCGGCAGGACCATCTCTCCCACGCGGCCACGCGCTTGCTGACGGCGCTGACCTTGCGCGAGCTGGAGTGAACGAGAGGAGTTTGCACCATGTGCAAGCCGATTTTCTATTCTGATAACCAAGGACAGCTCTGCATGTTCGAGGATGGACTTGCCTATGCCCTGACCCACCACCGGCGCCTCAGTTCGCAGTCTCTTATCTTTAGCGTATTCCGTTGGCAGTTGTTCTGGTTAGTAGCCTTGGGCTGTCTCTCCTGTGCCCCAATGGTCGGAATAGTTAAACCGCCCGGAAATCAGACGAAATGCGGTAACTTAGCCCGGATCAACGGCGTGACGCTGAGCGCCCTTTCACAATCCGAAATAGCGGCGATTAAGGAATGTCCCGCTACTTCAAGTTATGCCATCTTTTCAAATAACAGTTACCTAACACTGCGAAAGCTATTTCCCGACATCACCGTTGCCCGGGCCAATCAATTGGTCCTCACTCTTGACACCTATCACTACGAGAGTTGTACGCGCCATGACACGGCGGAGGGATCGGCCGTAGTATCTGCCTATACAGAGGCGGCGAGATTCGCGTATGCAGGGGTCCCGGCCGAAACGGCAGAGGCGTGCTTATGTCATGGGTACAGCTACGACACGTACAAGAAGTGGGCGGCACATGGGTTCCAATGCCAGGCTGACGACGCACGATTAGCCATACCACCTGGCGACGAACGATTAGAGATGGGCAATTGGCTCCATGCCGGGATCACCTCCCCGGACGTCGCAGCCTCGTGGCTGGCTCTGGACATTGGTCCGACTGAAGCTCAACAGTTTCAGCAAGTGGGCTTGACGCCGGCCATACTTAGAAAGTGGCAGGCGGAGGGTCTGAATATCAAAGATTCGTCGTATTTAGAACTCGCACTGATCCCGAAGTTTGTTAAGGCGGGATATGACCTCAAGCATGCGATTGCTTATGTTAAGGCTGGCCTCTTAAATCCCAGCGAGGTCGGCCCCTACGAGCGTAGACAAAAGTTGATCCGCACCGCGTGCCATGGACGCGTCGAATGGTGGGGATTAGCGACGTTCAGGAACCCCTATAAGACGACTGGTAAATGCTACCAAGTCGTCGCGCGTGTGGTCCAGTGGCTCGGCCCAAGACATGCGTTAATGGACGTAATGAACACCGCATTTATCTCACCCCGTCATCTTGCTCTGGTTGATTTTACGAGGTCGCCCAGCACGGAGGTGCTTCACCTGCGGGCAATTGGAATTGGTAACCTGCTGGCAATTGGCGAAGGAGCCTATAGCTATACTGGCCTGCTCCCCGATGCCCATCAGTTCATAAGTAGAGTCCTGGTTCATTTTCCCCCGCAGGGGGCGGAATCTGTCTCTCCGTTTTGAGCCGCGCGAACTCGAATGGCGTCAGCGCGCCGAGGCTCGAATGCGGGCGGCAATGGTTGTAATCGTCGCGCCAGGCTGCGATGGTCGCCCGCGCCTCGGCCAGGCTCAGGAATACATGCTCGTTAAGGCATTCATCGCGCAAGCGGCTGTTGAAGGATTCGACGAAGGCATTTTGCACGGGCTTGCCCGGCGCGATGTAGCGCCAGTCGAGTCGGCCGAGCGACCAGCGCAGCACCGCCGTGCTGGTCAGCTCGCAGCCGTTATCGCTGACGATCACTCCTGGTAGGCCACGCTCCAGCGCCAGGCGCTCCAGTTCGCGCACCACGCGCACGCCGCCGATGGAGGTATCGACCACGCAGGCCAGGCATTCGCGGCTGAAGTCGTCGACCACGCACAGGATGCGGAAGCGCCGGCCGTCGCCCAGCGCGTCCGAGACGAAGTCGAGCGACCAGCGTCGATTGATCGCGTCGGGCAGAGCGAGCGGAGCGCGCGTGCCGATCGCACGCTTGCGCCGTCCGCGCCGGCGCACCATGAGCCTTTCCTCGCGATAGATGCGATAGAGCTTCTTGCGATTCATCACATGACCTTCCCGCGCCAGCAGCCAGCCCAGCCGCCGATAGCCGAAACGGCGCCGCTCCGCCGCCAGCTCGCGCAGTCGTTCCCGTACGGTCGAATCATCGGGCCGTCGGGCCCTGTAGCTCAGGCTCGACCGATTGAGTCCCACCAGCCTGCAGGCGCGCACCCGGCTCAAGCGATACTGCTCGATGAGCTGTGCCGCGGCTGCCCGTCGCGCCGCAGGCGCTAAGCGTTTTTTCCGAGCAGGTCCTTGAGCGCAGCGTTGTCGAGCATGGCCTCGGCCAACAGCTTCTTCAGCCGCCGGTTCTCGTCCTCCAGCGACTTCAGCCGGCGCGCCTCCGACACCTCGAGCCCGCCGTACTTAGCCTTCCATTTGTAGAAGGTCGCGTCCGAGATCCCGTGGCGCCGACACACCTCCTGGGTCTTCGCTCCCGCTTCCTGCTCGCGCAGGATCCCAATGATTTGCTCCTCGTTGAACCGGCTGCCCTTCATCCGTCCGTCTCCTTTTCGTGACGGACTCTACCTCAAACCTGTCGGGCTGGCGGGGTGCAGGCCAATACCAGCGTCCTAGGCGTGATCGTGACCGTTCCGCGCATCCGAGTTCTAGACGTGCTCCAGAAATAACCGGAACCGGGATGTTCTGACACGCTTCGCAGAGCCAATTTCTCCGAAGAGGATTCCTACAAGGGACGGAAGGGGATGTCTGAGCAACTAACGCGCACCTTCCCATCGTAGCCCTTCGAACGGAGGCACTTCTCTACGTTGACTTTGGTGAGTTCCTGATGACGGCCAGGGCCAACCTTGATTTCGACGATTGGGAGAACAGGTGGGCTATCTCCCGCTAACGCTAACACCGCCAAAGGGAAGTGACGTGTGATAGTATTAGCGCGGGCCAAGTATTTCAGGGATGATTGCAGCGAGTGCAGCGAGGCGGGCACTTTCTTGATCAGGCGCCACTCCTTTTCGGACTCGAACCCACGGTGCTTGAGGAGCGGCGCGACAACGAGAAGCTGGTCTTCCCATGACGCCCATAATTGCTTTGCCCAGGCCGTTGAATTCCGTCCTCCCAGGCCTCGTAAGAAAAGATTGTTCAAGCTCGACACAAGCTTTTTGACCAAATCCTGCTTCTTCGTGTCCTCGTAAACCACGGGAAGCAAGTAGGTCTCGGGCAGGCCAAGGCTGCCTTCACGTTCCTTTCGTTCCCGACGCTGCGCTCGGTAGAGCAGCTCATAGCTGTTGAAGCCAATCGACACACCGCCGTCAGCACCGGCGTATGCCCGCCAAAGGTTAAGATCGTCGCCCTCAGCGCAAAAGCTGGTGACGAACCAATCACTCTCCCAGCCGTGGTTCTTGCCTTTTTGCGCTACGACGTAGTTATAGAGCGCGGACAGGTTGGCATTGTTGCCGGCGACTTGTGCAAACCGCTCGAAAAACAGATCGAAAAGATGGCGACATTCGGATGTGTCGTTGAGACAGGAGATGTGGGTTGCCCAAATGGATTCGCTATCGAGAATGCTAAGAAGCGTCTGGCATGAGGTATAGTGCCACACCACCTTTGGCCACTCGCTCCGCTTGGGCTGAAGCACATCAATGAGAATATCCGTTACGGTTCTCATTTCTCTTTTTGCGTGACACTCATGGCAAACAAGCTGCTAAAAAAGCGGATTAAAGTTGCGATATTGTAAGATCCAGCCTTATCGAACGTATATCAAACATACAACTGCATCCCACTCGCCTGCTAATGACGCTGACCTTGCGCGAGCTGGTGTAAGTCCGCTGAACGGGTCACGCGCGCCGGCAAGACCCATCTGCTCACTGGATTGGCGGTCGCCGCCTGCCGGCAAAAGCGCCGGGTGCGCTTCGCCACCGCCGCCGGCCTGATCAACGAGATGGTCGAGGCCAGGCATCAGTTGCAATTGGGCCGCGCGCTGGTCGTGATGACTGACATTACGCAATATTGCGAGGCGCTGCGTGAGGTCGCGTCTGCGAAAGGCGGGGCGCCGAACCGAAAAGGCTATCCGGGCTATCTGTACAGCGATTTGGCGCCGCTGTTCGAGCGCGCCGGCAGAATCCAGAATAAAACGGGCTCGATTACGCAAGTGCCCATCCTGACCATGCCCAATGATGACATTACCCATCCAATTCCCGACCTGAGCGGCTATATAACCGAAGGTCAAATAGTCCTCGAACGCGAACTCGACCGCGCGGGAATTTATCCGCCGATCAACGTTCCGCCCTCGCTCTCGCGATTGATGAGCGACGGAATCGGCGCGGACCGGACGCGCCCGGATCATGCGCACCTGTCGAGCCAGCTTTACAGCGCCTATGCGTACGCGCGGCGAATCAGGATGCTCGCCGCGATCGTCGGCGACGAGGAGTTGGCCGAGCGCGATCGCAAATATCTCGATTTTGGACGGCGATTCGAGAGAGAATTTATTGCGCAGGCGATCGATGAGAATCGCACGATTGAACAAACCCTCGACCGCGGATGGTTGCTGCTGCGCGAGCTTCCGGCGGCTGATTTGACCAGGGTCAGCGCCGAGGAAATTTCGCGGCATGTGATGTAATCATGCAACGTTTGCCGCTTCCGACGACCAAAACAAATCTATTGCGCGTGAAGGCGAATTTGGCGCTGGCGCAGGAGGGGCGACAGCTTCTTGCGGAAAAGCGCGACGTTATACTCCGCGAATTGTTCAGTCATATGGACGAAATGCGCCAAACGCGCGGAGAAGCAGCCGACCTGCTAGCGCACGCCTATCGCGCCCTGGCCGAGATGTACATCGGGTTAGGCCGCGATCAGGTCGCGCGCGCGGCGCTGGCGGCGCCGGCGCCGCCCGAGGTCGCGATGCATGAACGCAGCCTGTTTGGCGTGGTGTTGCCGCTGCTTGATTGGGATGCGCCCGAGACCCAAGGGTACTGGGGCTTGCTCGGCACTTCGATCGAACTTGATATCGCGCGGCGAAGTTTTCTCGCCGCGACGCGCCGGCTGGTGCAGCTTGCGGAGCGTGAAGTGGCTTTTCAGCGGCTCGCGGTCGAGCCTCGCAAAACCCAGAAACGGGTCAACGCGCTGCAGAATCTGATGATTCCGCAATATCGCGAGACCGCGGCGTACATGGAGGGAAGCCTCGAGGAGCGGGAACGCGAGGATATGTTTCAGCTCAAGCGGATGCGGGAACGGCAAAGCGGAGGATCAGGATGGAAACCTTCCGCCGCATAATGGTGGCGACCGATGGCTCTGACGTTTCGCTCAAGGCCGCGCGCGCAGCCGTGACGCTCGCCATGCGTCTGGGACCGGACCTGCTGGTGGCCCACGTCGTCGATGACGAAGTGGTGAAGGAGATTTCCCGCGCGCTCGCCAGGGATGAGAAGGATGCGCGGAAAATCATGTGCGAGAAGGCCGAGAGGTATCTTGCCGAAGTCCAAAATATCGCGAATCAAAATTCCGTCGCCGCGGTGGGGCGGATTGAATACGGCGCGCCTCACGAAGTCTTGCTGAGGATTGCGGAGAGGGAGAACAGAGACCTTATGGTGATGGGCAAGACAGGACGGCGCGGACTCCGCCGCGCCCTGACGGGAAGCGTCACGCGGCGCGTCATCGATCTGGCCGAAATTCCGATTTTGGCCGTTAAATAGCGTGCGGCGCGCGTGCGCCGGATTCGGCCAGTCGAGCCGTTAACAGCCGGCCCTGGTTGACAGCGGAAAGGCCGTCGATAAAACTGCGCAAGGTTCATGCCGTGCGGCTATGAGGCGGCGGTTCATCAGCTGCCGCCGCCTTCTGTGATGTAAACCATTGATGAAGAAATTTATTGGCGCGATTGCGCTGATCATGGTTGGCTTCGCGATAGCGCTTGGCCTTGCCGACATCGGCATACGGATCGCCAACCACTGGTACCCATATTTTTATTGCTACGATCAATTCCGCGGATGGGGGCTCGAACCCGGCGCGCACGGATGGTATCGGCGCGAGGGAGTCTCATGGGTTCGGATCAATCGCGACGGATTTCGCGGTCCCGATTACCCAAAGGCGAAGCCGCCCGGTACGGTGCGGATCGCCGTTATCGGAGATTCATACGTCGAGGCGATTCAGGTTGCGGAAGATCAGACCTTCACGTCGGTGATTGGCCGGCGTCTTAAGGATTGCCCTGCGCTGGCGGGCAAGAAGGTCGAGGCGATGAATTTCGGCGTTGATGGATACGGCACCGCGCAGGAACTGATCACGCTGCGGCGGAAGGTGTGGAGTTATTCTCCCGACATCGTCGTGCTCGCGGTATTTCTGGGCAACGACATCCGCAACAATTCGCCGGTGCTCGAAGGAGATTTGTGCCGGCCCTTTTATAATTACATAAACGGTTCGCTCGCGCTGACCGGACCGTTTGTCGATTCGCCGTCGTTCAAGCTCTGGTGCATGGCGCGGTTCGATTACCGGGACCTGCGGTTGCTCGATCTGTTCACGAATTCATGGGACATTTTGCTCCACGGTTCTTCCGCGCCGACCGCGGCGCATCCGGTGGAACGCGCGATCAATTACAGCATTTACGCCCCGCCGAAAGAGGAATCATGGCGGAAAGCCTGGGCGGTCACCGAAGCCCTGATCGAGGAGACCTATCGCGAGGTCGCTCGGCGTCACGCAATGTTTCTTGCGGTGACCGAGGACACCGGCATCCAGGTTTGGCCGGATCCCCGGGTTCGGCGCGCGTTCGAAAAGAAGCTGGGGGTGAGCGATCTTTTTTATCCAGACCGGCGTATCGCGGCGCTCGGTCAGCGCGACGGATTCGCGGTCCTGACGCTGGCCGAGCCATTGCAGAAATTCGCCGACGAACACCATGTTTTTCTGCACGGATTCAAAAACACGCCGATGGGTTTCGGCCATTGGAACGCCGTCGGCCATGCTCAAGCCGGGGGTCTGATCGCCGACAAGCTTTGCCAGATGATTGCTTCGGGAGATTGCCCGGGCTGCGAAGTCGCGACGAGTCATGATGCGGCCGCGAGCGCTTCCACGCCGAGGACTTCGCGATAAAGTTCGAGCGTGCGGCGCGCCATCAGAGCGACGCTGAACTCCTCTTCGACGCGGCGCTTTCCGGCCGCTCCGTACCTTGCCGCCAGCTCTTTGTCCGCAAACAGGCGATTGACCGCATCGGCGAGCGCGCCTGAATCAGCGGGCGGAACGGTGATACCCGTCACGCCATCGAGCGAAACAAACGGGACGCCAGAATCGATTCTGGTATTCACCACCGGCTTGCCGCATGCCATCGCTTCCAACTGAGCGATACCGAAGGCCTCGCTGCGTTCCGTTGAAGGCATCACGAAAACGTCGGCGGCATGAAAATAAGCGGCGACTTCTTCCTGTGAGACCCGGCCCAAAAATGTAATTCGATCGGCCGCGCCCAAAGCCAGCGCGGCGCGTTCCAGCTTCTGCCGCAGCGGACCCTCGCCGACCAGCAGCAAACGTCCTTTAATCTGCGACATCGCGCGAATCAGATAGTCGAAGCCCTTGTAATAAACCAGTCGGCCGACCGCGAGCAGGATGTTTGGTCCATAGCGGGCGCGAATTTTGGCGACGGTTTCGGCGTCGCGCGGCCTGAGCGTGTCGGGATGGACGCCAAACGGAATCACCCTGCACCGGGAACGGTTGCGCGAAAGCACGGGGGAGCTGTCCACGTAGTTGGGCGATGTCGCGATAATCATCGCCGCGCGTTCGAGCAGCGCGTCTTCGATCGGTTGCGCCAGGCGCGCGAGCGCCCGCTGGCGTACTATGTCGCTGTGCCAGGTGATTACTAGGCGCGATCGGTCGCCGCTCAAAAGGTAAGACAAAGAGGCCAGCGGGTTCGGCAAATGCAGATGAACGATGTCCGCGTTCGCGCGGCGAATCTCGCGCGCCAGCGCCGGGCAAACTGGCATCGACCGCAGCTGGAACCATCGCGGCAGCCGTCGCACTGGAACGCCGTCGATTTCCGATTCCATCCGCTGTCGCGTCTCATTGGCGACAAGAGCGCTCACGCCGATCGATTTACGCAGTTCGCCGCATAGCGTTTGCAGATGACTTTCCATTCCGCCGCGATACGGCGGATAGTATTTCCCGACATGCAGTACCCGCGGCGAGGCGTGGCCGCCGCTTGTTTCACTCGATTCCGGCGGGCGCGAGAACGTGAAAGCGAGCGATTTCTTTCCGCTCACGCTGAAGATTTTAGGCCTGAAATCGTTCAATTTAATCCACTCCGATCGCGTTCGCGCGGCGCGAATGGCCGGGCGAACCACGCTTGGATTACACGAGCAATTCCCGATAGAGCGCCGCGTACCGCCGAGCCGTTGCGTTCCATGTGAAACCCGCGGCGCGCGCCAACGCCGCCGCGCGCCGGTCGGCCGCGATGGCCGCGTCGCGTTCGCCCAGCATACGCAGCGCGGCGGCCGTCCAGGCGTCGACGTCGCCGGCAGGAGCGTATTCGGCGACGCTCCCGCCCACCTCGCGCAGCGCCGCGATATCGCTCGCCAATACCGGCGCTCCACACGCCATCGCTTCCAGCACGGGCAGCCCGAAGCCCTCGCTTTCCGACGGCGCCATCACGATTGCGGCGCGGCGGTATAGCGC
This sequence comes from bacterium, assembly GCA_014896235.1. Taxonomy (GTDB): domain Bacteria; phylum Desulfobacterota; class Binatia; order Binatales; family Binataceae; genus JADMIL01. Next base: position 74,583 of record JADBKU010000010.1, read on the forward strand.
GGCGAGCGTCGTTCGTTCGACAAAGGGCGCATGCACGATGGCGCTTTCGACGCCGAGCGCGCGCGCCAATTCGCTCTGAGCTTCGGTGAACTGACCACCGACGCGAATCAGGCGCGCGGCCGGAACCTCGCGTCGAACAGCCGCGAAAACCTTGAGCAGCACGTCGATCCGTTTGCGCGGAATCGTGCTGCTGACATGCAATAGTTCGATTGATTGCGCGGGTTGCGATCCGGCGATCATTGACGCCGCCCGATCGGCGCGTTCGTTCGGGTGCGGCGAAAACTCGGACGCGACGCCGATCGGAATGACGCGTGAACTCTCGGGACGGCAAAGCCGTTGGCGCAGGATCTCTGAATGCGTCGCCTTGCTGTCGCATCCGATTTTAGCCGCCGTGCGAAATCCACTCAGGATGCGCCGCGTCATCATCCGAAAGCCGATCGATCGTCGCATCCGCGCCGGGTCCAGCACTGATTGAAACGCGTCGAGATCGTGGCATGTGATCACTGTGCGGTGGGGGGCGAGAGCGTGAGCGAGATGCGCGTAGCTGTGATCCACGACATGATAAAGATCGAATCGGTTCCTGACCTGGCGCAAAAATCGAGGGTAGTCGAAAAACCGATTCATCACGCGGTCGGCGTTGAAGAGTTTTCGCGCGAGCGGATGTTTGCCGTCGCCGCGTTTTGAAAAGCGAAATATCATCGGCGGGCGAATCAATTCAGGTTCCAATTCGCCCGCCGCTTCGACTTTGAGGCATTCCGTTATCATCTCGGCGACCAGGTCCATGCTCGGCCAACCTTCTTCCAGATAGTCGGCGACGATCGCTACGCGGCAGGCGCGGCCGTTACGCGTTGGAAATCCGTTCAAGCGGGATTGCCCAGGCTCTCGTGGCGCGTGGAATTCCGAAGATTTGCGAAAACCGCGTCGAGCGCTCGGAGGTGAGCCGACATCGAGTAGTTCAGCGCGATCGCCCGCGCCGCTTTACGCATCCGTAAATAGTGCTCGCTGTCAGCCAGACATTTCACAATCGCCATGGCGAGCGATTCCGGGCTGGGAGGGTCGGCGTGCGCGAGATGCCCGTTGACGCCGTCTTCCAGCCATTCCGCAATACCCCCAACCGCGAACGCGCACGCCGGAATCCCGAGAATTCCTGCTTCGAGTCCGGTCATCCCGAACGGTTCGGGCCAGATGCTCGGGATTACGATGAGATCGGTTTCGCGCAACCGCGCGGCGAGAACGTCGCCGTCGAGCCAGCCTTCAAAATTGATTTTCAGCCTCGATTCGCGCGCCATCGCCAATCGCGCCAAAAATTCCAGTCGCGGCCGATCACGGCCGTCGCCGATCATCGCAATCGTGAGTGGTCGGTCGAGCAGCGCAACCGCGCGCGCCGCCGCGCCAATCAGCAGATGGCCTCCTTTGACCGATTCCATGCGCGCCGCGAACAGCATTCGCGACGGCGCCGCGTGCGGACTCTCGCCGACTTCTTGCGATTCGATCGGCCGTTCCGCGATGGGCAGGCTGGTGCAATGGACCTTCTCCGCAGTGAATCCATGCTTCAGCAATTCCGCGCGCATGTGACCGGAGGCCGTCAGAACAGCGCGATAGCGCCTGATGACCGCAAGGCTCGCCGTGGCGCGCCGGTAATCGGAAAGCATCGTCGATGGGTTCAAACCGCCGCATCGCAAAGGAAAAAATCGCGGCAGACATCCGAGTCCGAAGCGCCGCGCGCAGGGCTTTTCCACCGGCGCCGCGAATCGCTTGAAGCCGCTGATGCACGTCGCGCGATAGTCGTGTGCGAAGTACGCCGCCGGCGCGATTTCCGCCGCCGCCGCCAGATCGCCGGAACTCGCTAGGCCATGCGCGAAAACCACGTCGGGACGCCATCGGCGTAATTCATCGATCGCCCGGCTTGAGCCGAACGCGCTCGTTGACCATCGCGGGATTTTCGTTTCCGCCGCGATTTCCGGCCGGTCATGCGGCTGGTCGTAATCGCATAGCAGCGCGACCTCGTCGCCGCGCGCAACCAACGCTCGCATGATCCGGTCGAGATAGCTTTCGATTCCGCCAACCACGCGCGCGTTCGAGTTGAGTATCGCGATCCGCATCAAAACGCTCGCAGCGCCGCGATCGTGTGCCGCAAATCGAACCTGTCGCGATAGAGCGCGGCCGCCGCCTGTCCCATCCGCTCGCGCCGGCCGGCGTCGTCAAGGAGCGCGCCAGCCGCGGCTCCAAGCGCGTCGATATCCGCAACTGGCGTCATGTCGACCGCCCGGCTCTCGTTCCACAGCGGTTCCGTCAACGCGCCGGCCGTTGTCACGATGGCGCGGCCGTGCGCGAGTGTGGCTATCAGACTGCCGCGCCGCGTCGTCACGCCGTCAGGATACGGCTGAATCATCACGTCGCACGCCGAAATCGCGCATGACGTTTCCGCCGCCCCGAGTACGCCCGTCGCGACGACCCTTTCCGCGAATTCGGGATATTTTGCGATGAAAGCGTCGCGCCACTTCACGCCATCGCCTCCGATCATCAGAACCGATACGCCGGCGCGGCTGCTCAAGAGAAACGGCATCACGCGATCGAGCGCCCGCCCGATTTCGCCGCCGCAAGTTCCGAAATGGCCCGCGATCAAATTTTCGCCGTGCGCGTATCGGCGGCGCGCCGCCGCGATTTTCTCGCGGTTCTGGCACACTTCGATGTTGCTCGGCACCGGCGTCCAGATGATTTCTCCGCCCGGCCGCATCCAGGGTTTTAGATGCGGCGCCCACGCCGGCGTGGCGATAAATACGCGCCGCGCTGCCTCTGCCGCCAATCGCGCCATTACCGAGGTCGCCGCGGCGAGCGCCCGATAGCGCTGCGGTTGGCCCGGAAGAAACGGGAAATAAGCCTCGTGAAACATCACGTCGAGTTTCACGCCGCGCGCCGCCTGGCGGCGCAGCCAGAAGCAAAACGGCAAATTCATCGCCTTCATGCCGAACGCATGAGGCGCGTACTGAACCAGAACTCGCGCGCCGTCCGCGGCCCGCAATTCGCGGCTCATCCAAGCCAGCGCGCGCGGACCGAAATGTCCGGACAGGCGGCGCACCGTCACGCCCCCGTCCGCCGGCGCGGCTTCGCCATTTTCGGGCGTCCACACTTCGACCTCATCGCCGTGCGCCGCCAGTCCCTTCGCCACGATCCGCGTGTAATCTCCGACGCCGCCGCGCGCCGGCGGATACTCGCCCGTGACGATTTGCCAAACGATCGGACGATCCGTCGCCGCCGCTTCGTTCACTTCCCGATCCGCCCCTCGATGGCCATTTCGTAAATCCGCAGGCATTGCTCAACCACGCGCGGCCAGGTGAATTTCTCGAGCACGCGCCGCCGCCCTGCGGCGCCCATCGCTGCGGCCTCCCCGGGATGCGATCGCAGCCACGCGATTCGCTCGCCCAAGGCGGTCGCATCGTTGGGCGGAACGACGAAGCCGGTCGCGCCATCCTCGACGATTTCGGGCAGGCTCGCGACGCTGGTGCAGATCGCGGGCGCGCCGCAGGCCATGCCTTCCAGCAGGGTTTGTCCGAGCAGCTCCGGCGCGCGCGATTCGTTGCCGTAGCGGTCGCGATAGACGCTCGGCAGGACGACGCACAGCGCGCGGCGGTAGGCCGCGATCAGTCCGGCGTCGTCGAGATCGCGATGGAAAACCACGCGCTTTCCGGCCGCGAGGCGGCGCAGGTCGGTCAAATAGGCTTCATCCGCGACCCGGCCCGCGATCCAGATTTCATCATCGGCGCCGGCCGCCTCGATCAGGTAATCGACGCCCTTGTGCGGCAGTATCCGCCCCGCGTACAGCGCGGCGCGGCCGCGCGCGATCGCGGCGTCGGGCGAGAATTTTTCCGCATCGACGCCGCCGAAGATAACGTGTGCGAAGGGTTCGCCGTCGTGCCCGCTCAGCCGCCGGCTGAAATCGCTGATATGCAGATGGCCGTGGAACCAGCGGTCGGTTCGCATCCACGCCGAGATGTCCCATCCGCCGCCGCCGAGGTCGGAGACGAACACCCGCCGCCCGGCCATCCGCGACGCCAGCGCCGCCACGCTTGCCGCGAGCAGATAACGCTGATGGCAGTGCACAACGTCGGCGCCGCGCAAAGCGGGGAGCATCCCGAGCGCGATCGGATTCGCCCGTTCGCCGCGGACATGCCACGGATTGCCGATCACGCGGATTTCCAGATTGCCGATCCGTTCGCGGCGGTCGCGCGCGCCGAACGCGATCAGGACGGTTTCAACTTTGTCGGCCATATGGCGGGCTAGTTCGAGGGCGTAGCGTTCGCCGCCGCCCCATACGCCGTCTTCGCCGAACGTCGCCGGCGTTATATGCGCCACCCGCATCGGAACCGCTTCGCCATGCAAGCTACTTTACGACTTCGAGATCCACGCTCAGAACCATGCGGGAAAGAGTCGCGCCCAGCGCTGTTCGTAGGCGCGCGGAAACCGGTTCGCGATGCGCCAGATCGGTTTGTTCGCCATGCTTGGATAAAAAACGATTTGCGCGCGCCGCTTGCGAAAGCGCCGGTCCGTATAAAAGCCAAATTCGTCGTCGCCGGTGAAATAATCGAAACTGAAATAGCTCAAATGATGCTTATGGGTAGGATCGACATACGAATTCGCCGAGGAAAAATGCGGCGTCGTGATATGCAAGACCGCGCCATTGGCCGAAATCCGATGAATCTCGTTCATCGTCGCGACCAGATCGGCGCAATGCTCGATCACGTCGTAGGCGTGTATTTCGGTGAATTGGTTTTCCGTAAACGACCAGGGCAGCAAATCGAGATCGTGAACCACGTCCGGCTTCACGATCGCCGCCCGATCGACATTCGTCGCGCCGTCGATACGCTTGCGCCCGCACCCGAGATTAAGCATTGTCGAAGTCAAGTTTTCGATTTTAGAATCGCGGAAAGCCGTTTCAGACTGTGCGCGCTGAATATTCTGGAAAAGAAGTATGGCCTCAGCAGGAACTGCGGACGATAGGCGATTAACCGGCCAAACGTGTGGAACGAATTTCCATATTCTCCGCGATCGATTTCTCGCAGAGCTTTGGCGAGCAATCCATGGGCGATATATGTTCGCGTTGATCTAATCATTCGTTTTGCTCGACGGCCGTATCGTTTTCTGACCAGCCTTTCGAATATCGCCGCGTTTGGTCCATATTTATCCGCGAAATCCGCGATATCCGGATCATGATAAGTGACGAGCGCCTCGGCTACGTATTCGAAGGGTCCGCGCTCACGTGCGAGCAGCCATAAGTACGGATCTTCTCCGCCGCAGCGGATAAATTCCTCACAGAACCCTCCGCACGAATCGAACACCGACTTCCTCATCACCACCATGGTCGGTACGATTTTCCATCCCGGGTCGAAAAGCTCTTCAAACTCGGGACCTCGTCCAGCGGGGGAAGCAGCCGTGCGAACAAGGCCGCCGCTTTCGGTCGTGAGATAATCGGAGAAGACGAGAACAGCCTGCTGACTTCTCTCCAATGCCGGAACGACTTTCGAAAGCTTTTCGGGCAGCCACGTGTCGTCCGCGTCAAGAAATGCTATGTAGTCGGCGCTCGCGACCGAGACGCCCGCGTTGCGGGCGGAGGCTGCGCCGCCGTTCGGTTTGTTGATGACGCGGATCCTGTCGCCGTATCTAGCCAGCTCTCCCGCAGTGTCGTCGGTCGAGCCGTCGTTCACGACGATGATTTCCTGGCCGTCGAAATCCTGCGCCAGCGCGCTGTCGATCGCGCGCGCTATCGTCGCCGCGCCGTTGTAAACGGGGATTATCGTCGAAACCCGGATTTCAGATATTCGATTCTCGCTCATGAGTCTGTGAGACTCCATGCCGCTTCGCAAAAGACCGCTCCGATATTCGGCGGCGGCAGGCGGCCGGTGCCGGTCAGATCGGCCGGCAATACTTCGAAGCCGATCGCGTCGTAAACTACGTCAAAATCGCCGCGGGCGTCGCCCAGCCAAAGATCGATCGAATAGTTGCCCGGTATCAGCATCAGTCGTTCGATTCGGCAAACGATAGTCGCTTCGGCGCGCGGCTCGCATTGGGCGAGCTGCGCGCAAAAGCGATCGCTGACGCAAAAGACCGGCGCGCCGTAGCTGGTTTTGATCACCGAGCCGAGCACGGGGCGCAGCGGGCGCGCGGCGCGATAGGAGACGCGAATCTCCATCGGATCGCCGATCCGTATCGCGCCGCGCGCCGGCCCCGCGCCATCTCCCAGTTCGACCCGCGTCATCGTCGGCGTGTCGCCGTGCCGGCGCCCGGGATGAACGGTCAGATCGGCCGCGCCCGAATCAGGCGGGGCGCTTTCGGCCACGTAGCGCGCCATCACCGTCATCGGATCGCCGTTCGCCGCAAGCGTCCCGCCGCTCAGCATCAGGCAGCGTTTGCAGAGCGCCTCGACCGCGGCCATGTTGTGGCTCACGAAGAGCACGGTCCTGCCGCCGTGCGCCACCTCGCCCATTTTGCCAAGGCATTTCTTCTGAAACCCGACGTCGCCGACCGCGAGCACTTCATCGACGAGCAGAATTTCCGGCTCCAAATGGGCCGCGACGGCGAAGGCGAGCCGCACGTACATCCCGCTCGAATAGCGTTTGACGGGAGTGTCGATGAAATCGTCGATTTCGGCGAAGGCGACAATCTCGTCGAACTTGCGGATGATTTCCGCCCGGCGCATCCCCATGATCGCGCCGCTCAAAAAAATGTTCTCGCGTCCGGTCAGTTCCTGATGAAAACCGGTGCCGACCTCGAGCAGGCTGCCGACCCGTCCGTGCAGCTCGACGCGGCCGGCGGTCGGCTCAGTGATGCGCGAAAGAATTTTCAGCAGCGTCGATTTGCCGGCGCCGTTGCGGCCGATCACGCCCAAGACCTCGCCGGGCGCGACTTCGAAACTCACATCTTTGAGCGCCCAGAAATGTTCGGCGCTTCGGTCCGCCGTGCGGCCGTTGAGCCGCCGCAGCGCGCGAATTGGCGCGAGCATGGCGCCGGTTATCGCCTCGCGAATCGTCACAAGGTTTTCACGGCGGCCAATCGCGTAGCGCTTGCCCAGTTTTTCGACGCGGATTATCGGCTGCATCGGGAAACGGCCAAGATGACGCCGGATCGATCGTATTTCGTGATGGCGGCCGGACTCGTCATCGCAGAATCGCGATCATCGAATAGCAGATTTTTTCTTTGACGGCGGCCGGCAGCCGCTGGCACAGTTGTTCCATCATATAAAACGCGCCGGCTCCGAACTCGCTTCGCATCGAAGCGAACCTGCAGTGTCCTGTGATGAACGGCGTCGCGCATAGTTCGATACGCTCGATCTCAAGCGCGGCTTTCGCCGCCATTGCGGAAAGTTCGGCGGGCGTGATCAAGAACAGATGGCCGTCGGCGTCGGGGCGGAATTGCCGCGCTTCCAGATCCGTTTCGCTTTCAATCTCGGAATAGGTAGGCAGAGGGTTGCGAAAATAAGCGCCGTTGGGCGTCGTCAGCATAATTCTGCCGCCCGGTTCAAGAAAACGCTTCAGATGGATCAAGAATTCAACCGGATGCGCGACGTGTTCGATAACCTCGCAGGCCGCGATCAAATCGAACAGCCCGGTTTGCGCCGGATCGAGATCGAAGACATTGCCGGGCAAAACCTCGATCAGCGAACCGTTGCGAAAGCGCGCCAGCGCCGAGCGCAATTCGTCTCCGCGCAGGTCGTTTGCGTATGCTGCCGCGCCGTCGCGCACGATCGACGCGCTCAACGCCGCGTCGCCCGCGGCTACTTCAAGCAGGCGCTGCGGCTTCAGCGAAGCCGCCAGCTTCAGCGTCGTGAGCGCGCGCATGCGCCCGTAAGCTTCATACGATGGCGGCCATGCGCGGCCGAAGTTCCATCCGCCGGCGTCGCTGTCGCGCGCCGCGTCGGCGAGCGGTCGCACGACCGAAAGGCCGCGCCGGCACGCATCGCGAAACAGTTGGGGTTCGGGAAGGCTGGCCGAGGCGTAGCGCATGGCCGCTAGACGATATCGGCGAACTGCCGCTCCATCCGCCGGAACGACCATCCGGCCGCGACCAGAAAAACCGCGGTCATGGCGCACGCCAGCCCAAGCCCGCTCCAGTCGATGGCGCGGCCGAAGACCGCGGCGCGGAACGCCTGGATCATCCCGCTCAACGGATTCAGCGCGAGCAGCCAGCGCCAACGTTCCGGAATGAAATTAAGCGGATAGATAATCGGCGTCAGGTACATCCAGATTTGCAGCAGGAAGGGCAGGGCGTAGCGCACGTCGCGATACTTGACGTTCAACGCGGACATCCACATTCCCACGCACAAGGCGAATAGGGCGGTCAGCGCCATCAGCGGCGGAATCAGCAGCAGACTCGCGCCGAACGGCATGCCGTAATGGAACGCCATAACGAACATGATCGACGCCGCGATCGCGAAATCGATCAGGCCGGCGCATACGGCCGCGGCCGGAATCACCAGGCGCGGAAAATAGACCTTGGTGATCAGGGCGGCGTTGCCGACCAGGCTGTTGCTGGCGGTGGTCACGGCCTGGTTGAAATAGGTCCACGGCAGCAATCCGGCGAAAACGAAAATCGGATACGGCTCGCCGTCGGACGGCACCTTGGCGAGGCGCCCGAAGAGCACAGTGAAAATCGCCATGGTCAAAAGCGGCTGCAGGATCACCCACGCCACGCCCATCGCGGTCTGCTTGTAGCGCACTTTCACGTCGCGCCAGGCGAGGAAATAGAGCAGGTCGCGATGCGCCCAGAGATCGCGAAAATCGAGACCGCCAAGACCTTTTCCGCCTTCTATGACCAGCGTGGGAACGCGCGGCGCGCTGATCGCGCCGGCGGCGGCGGCAGCCGCGGAGTGCGGCGGCGCCTCGGCGTTCAGCGGATTTTCCTCCGTCGGCGGCGGGCTTTTCATATTTTCGCGGCGCAGCGCCTTCATAACGTCGAAGCTCTATCAAAGCGGATCGCCGATTCCGATCCAATCGCATCGGCGGGCGCGGTCGTGACCGCGGCGACCAACGCCGCGGCCATGTCGCGCCAGGTATATGCGCGCAAGCGCGCGCCGAGCGCCGCGACCTGCCGGGCGACGGTTTCCCGCCGCGCCCGCCAGCGCAGCAGGCGCGCCGCGAGGTCACGTGAATTTTCCGGATCGGGCAACAGCAGGTCTTCGAGTTCAGCCGGATAGCGCTCGGCGACTCCGGCCGCGCGGCTGACGATCGCCGGCACGCCCGAGCATAGCGCTTCATGAACATTCAGGCCGTAGGATTCGTAGCGCACCGGACTTACCAATAGGTCGGCGGCGGCGATCACTTCCGGGACCTCGCGCGTGAATCCCAGAATTCGCACGCGATCCGCCAGGCCGGCCTGGGCGACGGCGGCGCGCCAGCGCTCGAGGCCGCGCCCGCCGCCCGCCGCGAGCAGCGTCGCATTCCATGACGGATCGCGCGCCAGTTCGCGCCATGCGGCCCACAGCGTATCGAAACCTTTGCGCTGGTCGTGGCCGAAAGCGCCGACGAACGCGACCACGTCGCCCTCGATCGGCGCATGCAACGCCGCGCGCGCCGCCGCGCGCCGCTCGGCGCTCACCGCGCGCCACTCAGGCCCGCAGCCAAGATAGACGGTGCGAACGCGCTCGGGCTCCACGCCACAGCTTGCGATCAAATCGCGGCGCGTGCGTTCCGAATTCGCGATCAAAATGCGCGATCGCGGCAGCAACCGGCGTTCAAGCCAGACGTCGCGGGCGCGGCTGATTCGACTTTTGATTCGGAACCATCGCGGACCTGCCGCGCCGCCGCGCCACGCTCCGTGGACGTAATGAATCCAGTTGATGTCGCGCCAGGGGCAATTCGTGCCGTTGACGACGACGCGCGCCGCGGGCGTTTCGGCCAGCACGCGGCGGGCCACCGACCGGCCAAGCCGCGCCAGCCGCCGCCGCGCCAGAAAAAATGAACTGGCGGGACGCCCAGCCAGATAAACATGAACATTCGGCAGCGCCGCGAATTCCTCGTCAACGCGATACGCCGCCAGATGCACCTGCGCGCCGGATTCGGCCAGATAACGCGCGAGTTCGCCGTTGGCGCGATCCATCCCGCCGTCGCGATGGAATCCGCCGCAGACGATCGTCCACGGCGGCGCGTGATGATTCGCGGGCGTTGGGGCGTTCATGCGGTATGGCCGACCGGTACGGCGGCGGGCGCGGATCGGCGCTGGACGAGCGGCGCGGCGCGGACATGCGGCGCCGAAATCCATCCCGCATAAAAGAGCACCAGCGCGGTGCCTGGAATCGCGGTCAGCAGACCCATCCCCGTTTGCGCGATCATGAACGAAAAGCCAAGCATGATGCGGCCGAGCCACTTGCCCAGTTGCCACGGATCGCGCTCGCTCGCCAGCGGGCGCGTCAGCACCCACACGATGAAGGCGAGCCAAAGCGCAAGTCCGGGCAGGCCTTGTTCGAGCATGATCCGGCCGTACTCGTTTTCTATTTCGACCGGGTTTTTCAACAGCGGCTGCAGGAAAAAGGGGATGCTCGTGCCGCCGCCGCCCAGCCCGTTGCCCATCGGATATTCGAACGCGAGAGTCAGAAAACTCTCGTTGATGCTGCCGCTGATGCGCGTTTTGACGTACTTCGTGTTTTCCAGCGTAAGAAAGCGGCGCATCCGCGGCGAGACCGTGATCAGCACGCTGATGACCGCGACGAGCGCCACCCATCCGAACCACGGAAAATTACGCACGCGGCCGGAGAAGGTCGCCGCCAGTCCGAGCACGAACAACATGACCGCGTCGGTGCGCGAAGCGGATAGAAAGACGCACACGGCGGATGCGCCGAGCGCCGCGAGCAGCATCGTCCGGGTGCGGGAGCCGCGCGGCTCCTGCACCATCGCGCCGAGCAGCAGCGGAATCACCGAAGCCGCCTGCCCGCCGAACGCGGCGGCCTGCACGAATGTTCCGGGCAGGCGGTAGGCCATTTTCGATCCGACGGCGACGTCCATGCTCCGGTAGATGATCTCGGTCACGGCGTTGCGCGGATAGAAGCGCGGCACGCCCCAGTGGATTTCCGCGAGCGCGAAACCGAGTTCGGCGAACGCCAGCCATCCGAGGCCGATCGCGAAGCGCCGCACCGTTTGAGCGTCGGCCATCGCGCCGATCGCGATATAAGGAAGAAAGAAGACCTGCCCGCGCCAGCCGACCAGCTCGATCAGGATATTCTGGAGCGGCAGCAGCAGCAGCAGCGTCGGCCATGCGAACAGGGCGATGATCCACGGCATCACGGGCCGCAATTTCATCCGCTCGGCGGGGGTGAGCGTGCGGGTGAAAAGGGACAGGACGAAGCCGATCGAGGCGGCGTCGAAGATGAAGTGCGACGCGGTTTCGGGCAGATTCGCGCGCACGATGCCGTAGAAGTAACCGATTACCGAGGTGGCGATCAGACCGGCCGCGAGCGAACGCCGCCCCGCGAAGAAGCTTGCGATAAACGCAATGAGGCAGAGCGCCGCAGAAATCATAACACTACGCGCTGCTAGACCGCGGATGCGGAACGCCTGCGCGCGCTGGCGTTTGCCGGTAGGCCCAAAATACTCCGGCCCGCAAGATTCCTAACTCATCGATTGGCGATAGAGTCTCGCCGGGAATTTCGCATATATCCCAATTCAGGCTCCGAAGTCTTTCGGCCAGCTCATGATTCGCCTCAGGATGAGACGAAGTTGTGTGCCATTCCATTACGATAGCGCGAGCGTCAATTTCAGCGAAACGACGGTCCATCAGAAGATCGTATTCGGCGCCTTCGCAGTCAATTTTTAATAAATCGATCTGATCGGAGCCAATTGCTGAAAAGAAATCAACTACTGGAACCTCGATCGTCTCCAAACCTCTGGCTACTTCTCGATTTTCCTGTTGAGTGTCAATCCTTGAGCATACTCCAGCGCTTAACAGATTGCTCGAACCATCTGAGACGCCCGCTGCCGCTGGATAAACAAATACGCGTTCATCGAGTCGGTTTAACGAGATCGTTCTTCTGAGTGTCGCTAGATGCTTGGGATGAGGTTCGAACGCGTCGATCCGAGCGCCCGGATACCGTGCAGCCCAATAGGCGACGCTAAAGCCGACGTTCGCGCCGACGTCAACTATTCGCTTAACCGAGTCTCTGTCAATCGATCGAGGCGATTGGTAGACATTTGAAACAAAAATTTCATAGGCAATTCCGAGTCCGTGGAACAGTGATCTCTCAAGCACGATCGCTTCACCGCCCAAAAACCGAACTGCGACTGCGTCGCCAAGCAGTCCTGTCCGCCAAAGCAGGTATTTCGCTCTGCTTGAACGGGTCATTAAATCTCGCAGGCGTATCATTTTGCTCTCCGGAACGGTCCCTTGAGGCGAGCAATCGCTGCTGCCGCGATAAACGCCGTCTCGCGTTTGGCGTCGCCGCGATACAGCCCGATGACGGGAGCTGCGGCTAACTGGGCGAAAGCTATCAGCTTCGCGAGCAGCCCGGCACGTTCTCGAAGATATTTCTCCTTTAATGTCAATTCGCTGCGTACGATACCTTCAATCAGTCGCCGAACGTATGCGGTTTGAAGACGCGACTCTGGAATCCGATGCTTTACGCGAAGATCGGGATTATAGATCCGGCGATACCCAGCCATACCGACGAGAACACCGAATTCAATATCCTCGCCTGAAATGAGATATTTTCCCACTCGGCCCGATAGTAAATTCTTTGGTTCGCGCCATGGTACGGCCGCAAGAAAAACTTCTCGCCGAACCCACATTCCGGCAGTGACGGTCGGAGCGAACGACCCGTTCGCCCCGAAATCACGTGGCGAGTCGCCTAAATAATCGTTGACGGCGAACAGATGCCTCCGTCGAAGTACGCTTGGAGGCGGAGAGGTTTCCCACGCGGCTTCGACCTTAGAATTAATCATCGCCAAAGTGGAATCGTCAAATTGTCGCATTCCAAATGACAGATAATCCGGATCCGGGAGATTATCGTCGTCCAGAAAGGTCACTAATTCGGCCGACGCTTCTCGAACGCCTTTTAACCTTGCGAAAAGAACCCCCTGCCGAGGCTCGGAGACGACGCGAACTTCAACGCCGCGCGCGCGCAACGCGGCCGTGGCCGGATCGCTCTCGACCGCAGCCGCCGTGCCGTCGGTGGAGTTGTTGTCAACGACAATCACCTCAAAGGAACCAGCCGGAGCGGTCTGCGCGGCAAGCGCCGCTAAAACCTCCGGCACGCGCTTCGCGCCGTTGTACGTCGCAATCACTACGCTCACGCCGGAACGTGCGGTTGAGGCCGGACTTTCGCGCGCGATATTGGCGTCGTCCGGAGTCATCGATGGCTACCCGCTGCGGTCTTTTGCGCGGCGCAGGCGGGGCCGCGCAGGCTGAGCAGGATTTCTTCGAACTGGGCCATCCGCGCCGCCGGATCGCAGAGCGTCGCCGCCCGCGCCGGTCCCGCGCTTCCCAAACGCAGCCGTTCGGCCGGATTCGCGATCAGCTTCGACAGCGCCTGCGCGAGCGCCGGAACGTCGCACGGCGGCGTGAGGATTCCACAACGTTCATCGACGATTTCGCACGCGCCGCCCATCGCCGTCGTCACCACCGGCAGTCCCGCGCCAAGCGCTTCCACGAAAACCAGGCCGAATGCGTCGGGCGCGGCGTTCGGCTGGCAAAAGATGTCGGCGGCGAGCATCAATTGGCGAACGTCGCCGCGATGGCCAAGGAATTTGACCCGCCCGTCGATGCCGAGTTCGCGCGCGAGGGCCGCGAGCCGTTCGAGATATGCGCGTTCATGCGGCCGTTCAGCGCCGCCCGCCATCCAGCAGACCCAATCCCGGCGGTCGCGCAAAATTCCCAAAGCTCGCAAATGCGATTCATGTCCTTTCAGCGGCTCCATCCGGCTGGCCTGTAAAATCGCGGCGCCGCCCGTTGGCGCGCCCAATTTCGCGCGCAAGGCGTCGCGCTCGGACGGCGGCAGGCGCGGTCCGCCGGTTGCGACAGGAAAGCACAATATTTCGCTTCGCGCAGGGGTGAAAAGTTTCACCATCGTCGAAGCGGTGAAACGGCTGTTGCAGATGGCGAGGTCGGGCGCCGTGCGCGCGGCCCAGCGCTCGACCCAATGGCGTCCATTCGCCGCGCTGTGCATCCAGAAGACCAGCGGCCGTCCGGAGCGGCGCACGGCGGGCGCGAAGATCGCGTGCGCCCACGCCATGTGGCAAATCACGGCGTCGATTCGTTCGGCGGCGATAATCCCGGCCAGCCGCCGCCGCGCACGCATCACGCTCAGCGGATTCCGCGCCCGGACCGGCTCCAGCATCCTGACCGGCGCGCCCAGCGCGCGCAGGTCGCGGGCGAAGCGGCCCTCGAAGCAGAGCGCGAATACCGGTTCGATGCGCGGGGCGCGGGCCTGTTCCCGCACCAGCGACAAAAGCGCGGTTTCGACGCCGCCGAACAGGTTCCCGCTATGAACGTGGAGGATCCGCAAGCGAGTCGAGCGCGAAGGATTCAGGCCGCCGGACGGGTGCGCTTTGCGCCGACCGCGCGTTCGTAGATTGGAATCAGTTCGGCGGCGAGGCGCGCGCGCGTGAAGCGGTGGCGCGCGGCGGCTGCGGCGGCCGCGCCGAGGCGCAGGCGCAAGGCGCGGTCGGCGGCAAGGCGCGCGATCGCGCGAGCCAGCTCGGCCGCGTCGCCGGGCTTATGGCTTAAGGCTTCGGAACCGTCGGCGAAGAGTTCCCCCGCGCCGCCCGCCGCGCTGGCGATGACCGGTTTTCCGCACGCCATCGCTTCGGCGATCACCAGTCCGAACGGCTCCGGTTCCGTGCTTGCGTGCACGACGATGTCGAGCGCGCGCAGCGCCGCAGGCGCGTCGGCGACAAACCCGGTAAAACCGGCCCGGCCATCCAGCCCGAGCGCGCCGGCATAGCCGCGCAAATCTTCAAGCGCATGCTGGCTGCCTGCGGTTTCGTAAAGCGGGCCGCCAATCACGTAGCCGCGCACCGGCGAATGCGCCGGCAGATCGGCGAGCGCGCGCAGAAAGGTGCGATGGCCTTTCCAGCGCGCAAGCGTGGCCATCAGGCCCACGCGCACGCCGCCTTCGCCGAGCGGCGGCAATCCCGCCAGACGATCGAGGTCGAGCGCGTGCCCGGCGGGCGAAAATCGTTCGAGATCGACCGCGTTGTGCACCGCTAGAACGTTCGCGCGACCGCCAAAAAGGCGGCGCGCGTCGTCGGCGACGCTGTGCGAATTCGCGATGATCGCGGCGGTCCGGCCGGCGTGCGCCCGCAACAAGCGCGACATCATGGGGCGGGCGCGCACGTAATCATGCAGATGCCAGATGAGCGGCGTCGCGCGCGGCGCCGCCCACGCGCCCAGCACGTGCATCTTGAAACCGTTGGTATGGATCGCGTCGGGGGCGCGTTCGGCGATCGCGCGCCGCAGCGCGCGCGTGTAGCTGGCGATCGCGGGAGCCGCCGCGGCGACTCGACCGGCGACAGCGAGCGGATTGGTATGATCGCCCGCCGGCCCGCCGGCCGCGGCGTCGCCCAGCAGCGAAACCGCGCGCGGAAATTTCACGACTGCGGCGTCCACGCCCATCGCGCGCGCCTCTTCGACCAATACGCCATCGGCGGCGGCGATCAGGCCCAGGCGCCATCCGGGACGCGCGGCGGCAAGGCTGGCCATCACGTCGAGCAGGGCGCGTTCGGCGCCGCCGGGACTGCCAGCGGGATTAAGGAACAGCAGATTCATCGGCCGCGGCGCCGGATGCGGGGCCGGCTGGCGGAGTGGGCGCGGCAGCCGGCGACTCGCGGGCCGCTTCAGCGGTATGAGTTTGAAAATCGCGATAGGCCGCGCGATATCCGGCGTTGGCCGGCGCCAGCGCGATCGCGTGCGCGAAGTCGCGGTCGGCGGATGCGTAATCGAAATCGCTTTCTTCGGCCTGGGCAAGCATGAAATAAGCCTCGGCTGAAGCGGGATTTATGTTCACGGCGCGCTGATAGGCGAGCGTCGCCTGATCGAATTTGCGCTCATCCATATAAAATCCCCCTAGCCGCATAGTCGGTCCGAAACTGGGGTCCGCCTTGACCGCGGCGGAGAGCGCCTCTTCGGCCGCGGCCTTATCTCCGGCCTGATTCGTCGCGTCGGCAAGGGCGTAATCGAGCGAAACCGGATCGGCCCCGGCGTTTTCGGCCGCGTTGATCAGCGCGCGCGCCCCTTTGATGTCGCCTTGAGGTCCCATCACGGCTTCGATCATCGCGCGATAAGGATCGGTCTGCGCCGGATCGATCGCGATCGCCGCGCGAATGTCGTTGGCGGCTTCGCGGTAGTCGAGGGCGTGCGCGTAGTCGCGGCCGGCTTCGACCAAATCGTTCTGGCGCTCGGTGTCGTCGGCCGCCGCGCGCGCCGCCTGTTCGGCGAGACGGCCGGCTTCGGCGTAGCGGCCAAGCGCTCCGTAAAAGGTCGCGAGCGCCGGCACGGCGTCGCCGTATCCCGACGCGATCGCCCGGCGATAACCTGCCGCGATCGCCTTTTGCTCCTCGGGAAGCAGCCATGGGATCATGCGCGAAGCCAGGTAGAAGTGGGTGTCGACGGCCGGAGAATCGGCGACCGACAGCGTGATTTCATGCAGCGCCTTCGCTTTATCGCCGCTCAGCAAAAGGCTTCGCGCGTACAGGTCGCGCGCGAGCGGATCGTTGGGATCGAGCCAGACTGCGGCGCGCAATTGCGATTCGCGCTGCGCGAGCGGCGCGCCCTCGGGCATCAGGGCGGCGAGCGCGAGATGGGCGCTGGCGACGGCGGGATGCGCCGCGACGATGCGTTCGGCGGCGCCGAAGGTGCGCGGGCGGCCGATATCGTAGGGATAATTGGCGGGCGCCTGGAAAATCGCGGCGGCGATCATCACCGCCGCGAACGCCGCCAGCGCGCCCGAGCCGATCCAGGTCATTAAGCTGGGTTCGGCGACGGTCCGCAGCTTTCGCGACGCGTCGTCGCGATGGGTCAGCACGAGCCGGGCGAAGACCGCCAGAATGATCGAAAAGAACACCGCGTTGGCGGTGGTGTGGAGGCTGAAATCGAAGATTTCGTGAAAGAGCACGGCCGCGACGCCGCCGGCGAGTCCGGCCGTCATCGGCCAATGGCGTTCGCTCAACCCGCGCGCCGCCGAACGCATCCGCATCGCGAGGACGGCGGCGAATGACAGGGCCAGCACGGCGCCGGCCAGGCCGGTTTCGGCCAGCAACTGGATATAGTCGTTTTCGGGTTGGCGGTAGAAAAATTCGAGCCATGGCGGTTCGTGAAAATGGGGGAACAGTTCCGGCCAGCATCCGAGTCCGACGCCGAATAGAGGAAAATTCAGGATCATCGGAATCGTGTCGCGCCAGGCGATTTCCTTGGTTGCAAACTGGCCGGAAATTCCTGCCACGGTCGCAAGCCGGGCGCTCGCGGCGTTGCGCGCTGCGGGGCCGATTACGAACAGGAGCAGCGCGAATCCCGCGCCCATCGCGCCGACCATGATCGGCACGGCGCGCCGGCGATGGAGTTGCAGCAAGCGCGGCGCGCGATCGGGAGCGCGCCTGAAGCTGATTCCCAGCCCCACCGTGATCCCGATAACGGCGGCGGTCCATCCGGCGCGCGACAGGCTCAGCACCAGGGCCGCGCCGATCACGAACGCGGCGATCATGCACTCCATCCGGCGATCGCGCCGGCCGCGGAGCGAGTAGAGCGGAAAAATCGATCCGACTACGGCGAGCGGCAGCGCCATCGCCAGCAAATCCGCGAAATGGTCCGGGTTGACGAAGGGACCGCTGGCGCGCACGTTTTCCAATTGCGGAACGCCCCAGTCGTGCGGGACGAACGTCCAGAGGATTTTGCCGTTCCACGATGCGCGTTCGGCGATCGCGAGCAGCGCCAGCGCCGTGGCGATCGCGATCACGCCGGTGACGATCGAGTTGATAAAACGAGCGTTGGCCTCGCGTTCGGCGCCGGGGAATCCGGCCGGAAAAGCCAGGACGATAAAAAAGATTGCGCCGCAGGCGAGCAGCTCGATCAAGCTTGCGAGCGTCACGCCGGGAGCGATCGCAAGCGACTTCCAGCGCCATGCGCCCAGGCCGCGGAGCGGCTTGACGCCGAGCTTGTCGATCGGCACGGGACGGGCGGCGGCGGCGTTTTCCGGCGCGGCGGCCTCCGCGCGCCGGCTGGGCGAACTGTCAACCGGCGGCAATATCACGCGGATTACTGGCGCGTGAGGATTTGGCTTGACGTTCCATGCGGAGCGCAGGGCTGCGAACGGCGACTCCGCCGGCCATCCGGGGAAACTTATCGAGTAGAGCTTCCAGGTGGCGGGCGAGATGGCTTTCAGGATCGAGGGCGGAAGCGGCGCGGTTTGAATCGCGATCAATCCGGCGAAGGCGAGGGCGGGAATGGCGATCGCGCGCAGATCCGGGCGGGAGATGCTGATGCGCGCGGGCGTGGCGCCCTCGCGCCAGACCTGAACTATCCAGAAGATCAGCAGCGCGAAGGCCCAGATTTCGACCGTCGTGTAGGCCCATTTGTGGACGGCGCCGAGAGCCAGCGCGGAAAACGCGGCGAGCGCGAGAACGCCCGCCACCATGAGCGTGTCGCGCCAGCGCAAGTTGGCCGCGTCGCCGGAAATAAAGGCGTCGCGGCCAAAGCGCGAAGAGGAGCCGGAGCGGCCGGCGAATTGTTCGAGTCTACTCAGGCGTATTCGTCTTCATCGGCGCGTCCGTCGGCGCCGTAAGCGTAGTAGTCCTGATGATAGTAGTAGTGATAATCGTGGCTGTGCAGCTTGATCTTGTTGAGCACGACGCCAAGGATCTTGGCGCGGGCGTACTCGAGCCGCGCGCAAGCCGTCCTGACCTGCTGGCGCGGAGTGGCGGAACCGTTCGCCACGACCACGACGCCGTCGGTCAGCTTCGCGAGCACCATCGCGTCGCTCACCGGCAGCACCGGCGCGCAATCGATGACGATGTATTCGTAAGTTTCGCGAAACTGGCCGATTAGCTCGATCATCCGCTTCGAGTTGAGCAATTCCGTTGGATTGGGCGGAACCGATCCCGAGCCCAGGAAGTGAAGATTTTCGATTTCCGTCGCCCGAATCATCTCTTGCGGCTCGCGCGCGCCGGTCAGCACTTCGGTCAGTCCGAGATGGTTGTCCACGGCGAGCACGCGATGGCATCGGGCGCGCCGCAAGTCGGCGTCGATCAGCAGCACCGGGCCGCCCAGTTGCGCGAGCATCACCGCCATGTTCACCGACGTGACGGTCTTGCCCTCGCGGCTGGTGGCGCTGGTGAAGAGCATTACCTTGGGCGGGCCGCCCGCGCGCGACATCAGGAGCGCCGTGCGCAGATTGCGATAGGCCTCGCCGACGCGCGAATAGGTGCCGTGCGTCGTGACCAGCTCGCGTCCGGGCGGCAGCACGGCGGCGGTCCCGCCGGCGCCGAAGCCTTGCGGCAGCTCGCGCGGAGCATACGCGCTTTTACCGTTGATGCTCGAAAATTCGGGAACCACGCCGAGGTTGGGCAGGCGCAGATATTGTTCCGCTTCCTCGGGATTTTTGAGCGTGTTGTCGAGCATCTCGAGCATGAACGCCGCGGCAAGACCGAGCCCGAGCCCGCCGAAAATCGAGAGCGCGAAATTCCGCGATTTGTTGGGGCTGGTGGGCGCGCCCGGAATTTCGGCCGAGTTGATTATCGAAACGTCGTTGTTGCGCGTGTCGCCGGACACCTCGACGTCTTTGACCCGCTTGAGAATGGCGTTGTAGAGCTCGCGGTTGGTGTCGACGTCGCGCTGCAGGATCGCATATTGGGCGGCGGCGTCGTTCAGCTTCAGGGTTTCCTGCCGCTGCAGTTCCATCTCCGCCTGCAGGTCTTTTTCCTTTTCGACCGCCTCATCGTATTGCGATTGAATCGCGGTGACTTTCTTTTGCACGGTGAGCGCGATGCGCGCCTGCATTTCG
The DNA here is from genome assembly GCA_014896235.1 of bacterium. Taxonomy (GTDB): domain Bacteria; phylum Desulfobacterota; class Binatia; order Binatales; family Binataceae; genus JADMIL01. The sequence continues at coordinate 94,552 of JADBKU010000010.1, forward strand.
CGGATTTGCGCGTCGAGCTTGGCCAGCGGCGGATAGCTGTCCTTGAATTGGTTCGCCAGCGCCGCCCGCTGTGTGTACAGGGCGTCGAGTTGCTTGTTGGCCGATTGAATTTCCGGATCCTCGAGCACCGCGGCCAGCGAGTTGTAATCGTGTTTGTGGATCAGCGCGATCTGCGCCTCAAGACCGATTCGCGCGACCTGCGCTTTGGTCAGGTCAGCGCTCAGCGCGCTCAACCGGTCGAGGATCACGGCGTCTTTGCCGTCGAGCGAAATCAGGCCGGGAATGATGCCCTTTTCGCGGCGATAGTCGTTAAGCGCCGCTTCGGACTTTTCCAGATGGTCCTTGACCTCGATTAACTTGTTCTGCAGGTAGCGCTCGGCCTCCTCGTTGGCCTGGCCGTGCATCTCGGTGTCCCGTCGTTCGTAGGCAAGGACGTGGGCGTTGGCGATACGCGCGGCGAGCGCGGGATCGGACCAGCTGAAAGAGATTTTGATGAGGTCCGTATCCGGCAGGGGCTTGACCGAGAGCGCCCCCTGGTAGGCGTGGACGAGGCCGGCCGGCACGCCGAGATCATTGTCGAGGTCCGCGCCGATGCGGACTTTTTTCGTGGGATGCGCAGCCGCGTGCGCGCCGCCGAAGATGCGTTTGATCACCCGATCGAACACGCCTGGTTTGACTGGAGAGCCTACGAACGCGGGGTCTTGCTGCAAGTCGAGCGATTTGATCACGGAGGCGGCGAGGGCGCGGCTTTGGAGAATCGCGCACTGGGTTTTGTAATAAAGGTCCGTGTCGTTCGCCGCCGCCTCAATCTGGACGAGATTTTCCAGCGTGTTGGAGCCGTCGCCGACGCCGGCCGGCTGAATCATGATCGTGGTTTCCGCGGTGTAGATCGGCGTTTCAGTCATCGTCTTGATCATCACGAGCATCACGACGCCGACCAGGATCGCCACGATCATGCGGTAGCGCTTGAGAACGATTCGCCAGTATTGGCTGATGTCGATGAGGGGCTGGCCCGGATCGACGAACACCGGCGACGCTTCGGTTTCGATCGGCGCTTCGGCCGGCAGGTCGCCGGAACGCCGGATATAATAGCGCGAAGGTTCCATCAGAACGGCACCGCTGGTCCCATGACGCCCATCCGCGACAGGATTTGGTAGAAAATGTAGGGACCGATCCTGACATTGGAGTAGGGTACGTCGATTACGTCATTCGCTTTGACGGGAATATCGGGTTCCTTGCCGTTGGTGATCTTGGCCAGATTGATCGCGATGGTTTTCTTGGAGCCATCTTTGGCAGTGCGGATCAGGGTAATGTCGGAGGTGTCCGCGGCATACATCGGACCGCCGGCCGCGCCGATCGCGCCCATCACCGTCAGGCCGGAACCAACCGAAAAGTAGCCCGGCGTCTGCACCCAGCCGACGACCATCACGTTGCCGCCCCCCGGCACCACGATAACGTCGCCGGGCCTGAGCGGCATGTTGATATATTTTCCCGCGCCCGAGAGCGAAGTGCTGTGGATCTTAATGGTCAGCGGATGCGCGTTCGGCGGCAACAGCCGGAGCGCGTTGGCCGCGATATCCGGTTCGAGCGACGCGTGCTGCTCGGCTTGAATGCGCTGGGCATGGGCGTTCAAGGAGGCATTGCCGCCGGGAATTTCACGGCCCGCGTGATGCGGCGCGATCTCTCCGGCGGGCGGCGGAGCGTCGCTGCCGGCGCCCGCAGCCGAAGGCAACGCTTCGCCAGCGCCGGGCGCCGCATTGTACGCGACCATCGAGACCTGTTTGGCCATGTTCAGTCCCGTTCCGGCTTGCGCCGGAATCAGGATCAACTCGTCCGCCGCCGACGAGACCAAACCGCCGGCTTGCGTAAGAGCGTCAAGAATGGTCTCGTCCGGACTTTCGAGCGTCACCAGACCGGGACGGTTGACCGCGCCAATCACCGCGACTTCGCGATTATGGTACTCGTTGACGAAGACCGAAGCTTGCGGACTGTACATGATCGCGCTGAGTTTTTGATCGAGCGCGGCTTCCAGCTGTTCTTCCGTGAGTCCTCCCGCCTGCACCGCGCCGATTAGCGGCAATTCGATTGTTCCGGCGGTAGTGACGCGAACTTTCGCATCTTGGATTTCGGGAACTTGCGGAACGGTAATTGTTAAAACGTCCCCGGGGCCGATCGGATAGTCGTCGTTGGAGGAAATTTGAGCGGTGCGCTCGTTCCAGAGCTTGTCCAACTCAGGATCGTCAGGTTGGGGTGAGTCCTGAGTGGCGGCGGCGGCGCTTGCGGTCAGATCCGCTTTGTCCACATGCATCGGGTCGCTGCTGCCGCATCCGGCGATCGTCAGGGCGACCGCGAGCAGCACGCCGAAGACAAGCTTCAAACCCAACGCGGCGGCGGAGCATGAAGCGGCGCGCGAGCGCAAGCTTTCTGTGATAGCGTCTGTCAAGATTGGCAGCGCCGCCAAATGACGGGCGCAGTTTACGTCGCGATTGGCGGCCAAGCGGATGCAGCCTGGCCGCCAATCGCGAAACAATCGTTTGAGCTTACTGCTGACTCGTCATCGGAGGATGCGGATGATGGTCGCTGCGATTGCCGCTTTCGGCCCATCCGATCGCCGCTCCACCAGCCGCCACGCCGAGTCCAAGAACTCCGATCGACGCCCATTCCGCCGGAGTCAGCGGGCCCGGCGGATCCACGCAGGAGCCGCCCTGCGTCGCGATCGCGTTGGCGTTGCTGGAAACTTCCCAATTGACGGCTTGGGTCGCGCCGGAAAGATTTAACACGCCCGAGCCGTTCTTGAGTGCAGTGCTGCCGGTATCGAGGAAAAGATCGACCGTTCCGTTCGAAACGTTATCGATCGAATAGTTGCCCTTGCCGTCAGTCACCGCGGAGCCGAGAACTTTTCCCGATGGATCCTTGACGGTCACAGTCGCTCCGGCAAGCGGCGATCCCTGCGGGTTTTGCGCAACTCCGCAGACCGTGGCGGCCATCGCTTGTGACGCAACGAATCCAATCGAAACGAAAATCGTGAAGACCCTCGAAATCTTGCGTTTCATTAGCTTTAGCACCTCACTGCCTGCGCGCCGGACTTATTGCCGCCGGGAATGCGTCCGCTAGCCCGTGTCGGCGGAACCGCGTACGCGCTTTATTTGCGACATACCGCCGGTTCTTCTTCAACCGCAACGGGGAAACGGAGTCTTCTCTCCCTAACCGTCGAATCGACGCCCTAACGGCAATGCCGTGTTGTGGAAGCCGCCAAGCGTCGAGCTTGGTCAGGAATTATCACTGGTGTCGGTAAGCAGTCAAGCGTTAACCTTGCATGTCTTATTTTATTCATCCTTTGCAAGCGCGAACTTGCTGCGTCGATTTTACGGAAAACATTTCGATTCTGGCTGTTACTAGGCCATGTTTGCAGAAATCTGCTTTTAATCGACGCCGTCTTGCCGGAAAAACTTTAATTAGCGGTATTAAGATTATTCATCCAAATTCAGGCCGGCTTGTCGCAACGCCTGATGGAAGAAAATTCTAATTTTTAATGCTGAAAAAAGCGGCGGGAGGCTGCCGCCAGCCTCCCGCCGCTTCAAAGTTGACGATCGAGGGCCGCTTCAACAGCTCCCGATGTTCGAGCATCCGAAGTTAATGGCTGGTCCAGCCGGAAAATTTCAACGTGACCAAGGAAGTTTTGTTGACGGCCGTTCCGGTCATCGTGCCCCATCCGGATTGGAGCGGCGAGGGCGCCGGGTCGGCCGAAATTCCCCATCCACCGTTGAGCAGGTCGCTGTCGTGGATTCCTTGCGGATTTTTCGCGGATATTCCGATCACATGCTTGCAGGTTGTGCCGATGATGTTGACCGTCTCGCTGAAAGAGCCGTCGCTCGCGGCCAAATCGATCGTGCCCAAAGCGAAGTTGCACTTCGGACTCGGTCCGTTATCGACCGCCGGCTCCGTGGCGGGATTGACGCCGTTGTCGATCGTGAAAAAGACGTTTGAGACCACCATTTTGCGGTTTCCGACCACCACCGGCGAGTCCAACGTGAGGCAGGAACAGTTGCCGCTCGGGCAGACATCGACCCATGCCGTCTCGTTGCATGCCTGATTAGGGTTGGCTACCGCGCCAGTTCCCCTGACGATAGCGGTGACGGCTTTGGTTGCCGGGCCGCTAGCGGCGCGCGCGATTCCTACGCTTGTGAAGACAAGCATCCCCGCGGCAAGCATCCCCACATACTTCTTCATGCAAACATCTCCTTCTTTGAATTGCTAATAGAACATATTAATCTCTGTCGAGATAATAGAGATCATATTTATATTTCACTAGAGTAATTTCCTGATTTAAGGCGATAAAGAAATATGACAAGCGCCAAGGCTATGTCAACGCTTTGGCGATAATCAATGACAATATTTTGAGCGGTGAATCATTAGCCGCTAAAAAGCGTCTTTAAGCGGCTATAACAGAAAGGCGGGAACTCCGTGGCTCCCGCCTTTCGGTATGACAGGTTGGTTCGCGCAGTCCCGCTTCGGGGAGCGCCGCGGAACGGCAGATCAGGCCGTGCGGCGCATCAGCTCAAGAATATCGTAGCCCGTGATCGCTTTGCTCTTTTGCGACCATTCGCTGAGTTCCGCGGCGCTAACCATCCCAGCCTGGGCGCCTTTGGCGAGGTCCATCAGCCCGATTTTGATCGTCGCTTCGTCGATCATCTCGCCGGTCTTGGGATCGGCCATCGAGCCGCCGCCCTTTTCGTGGTAGAGCTTGATTACGCGGCGCGCCTCGTCCACCTGGTCTTGGCTGGGCGTGAAGCAGGCGTTGCAAATCGGCGCCTGCTGCGGATGGATCACCCATGTGCCGTCCATTCCGAGATTTGCCGCGCCCTCGTTCTTTTCGCGCAGGCCGCGCTGCAGTTCCGCGATCCGTTCGGGCGAATCCTCTTTTCGCCACAGGCGCAGATAGACATTGTCCACCGCATGCAGACCCGCGGCTTTGGCCGCGACCACCACGGCCTGCTTCGAGTAGTGGAAATTTTGGTTCTGGTTCTCGACGATCTCGCGGATGCCAAGATTGGCGGCATAGTCGGCGATGCCGAAAATCAGGCCGGCCATCCGGTCCGACGCGGTCGCAATCGCGTACGCATTGATCAGGGCGTGCGGCGTTTCGATCAACGACTCAATCTGGATCTTGTATTTCCATCCGGCTCGCTTTTCGAGATCGTCAAGCAGCTTCGCGACCGTTTTGATTTCCTCGGGGCCGCGCGTTTTGGGCAGGATGATGCCGTGAAAGCGGTTCGGCGCGCCCAGCACGATCGCTTCCATATCGCCTTTGAAAAACGGCGAATGAATATTGTTCGGGCGGACGGTGACGACTTTTTTGCCGAAGTCGAGCGTGTTGAGCGCCTCGACCATCACCTTGCGGCTCTTTTCGCCTTTGAACTCGTAAGGGCAGGCGTCTTCGAAATCCGCCATCACGTGATCGACCGGCGACTTCACCGGATCGGCGGCGTTCTGGTGCAACTTCAGGCTGTGGCCCGGATAGGTCATCTCGGTGCGCGGGATGACGATGCGATTGCCGTTTTCCAACACGAACATGGGTTTGAAATTTCTCCGTTGGTCAAATCTTGCGAAATGCGGCCCGCAGCGGAAGCGGCGGACGAATGTCGCCACGGCGATATTAGCGAGTCAAGGCGGCGCACGGCCAGCGTGGCGCATGGCGTGCCGGCGTGCGGATGGCGAAACCGAATCGCGGGGTTCTTCCTAGCCGACTCTGATAGTCGCGTCAAGCAACAAAAGCAATCGTCTGTTTGCGTTGCCTGATCATGAGTTGTCAAGGCTCCCGGCAACCTATAACCTTTTCGCACTCCTGCGCGTCTCCGCGAATCCGGCGGAGCGCGGCGCGACAAAAGGGTTCTACATGAAGGCGATAGTATTCGAGGGTCATGGCGGCCGCGAGGTGCTGCAGTATCGCGATACTCCGCAGCCCAAGGCGGGTCCCAACGACGTGGTGATCAAGGTCAAGGCGTCGGCGTGCAATTTCAATGATATCTGGGCGCGGCGCGGACTGCCCGGCATGAAAATCATTCTTCCGCATATTTCAGGGTCCGACGTCGCCGGGATCGTGGTCGAAACCGGCAGCGAAGTGCGCAACGTCAAGGTCGGCGACGAAGTCGTCGTCCACTGCGGCATCTCGTGCCGCCAGTGCTATTACTGCACGCGCGGCGAAGAATATTTCTGCCCGGATTTCAAGATCTGGGGCTTTCAGACCGGGCCGCTCGATGGCGGGCATGGCGAATACTGCAAGGTGCCGGCGGTCAACACTCTTCCCAAGCCGTCGAACCTGAGCTTCGCCGAGGCCGCGACGATTCCGCTGGTGCTGGTCACCGTATGGCGGATGCTGGTGACGCGAGCGCGCATCCAAGCCGGCGATTTCGTGCTCGTCTGGGGCGCGGCGGGCGGCTTGGGCGTGATGGCGATTCAGGTCGCAAAGCTCTTCAACGCGCGCGCGATCGCGGTCGCGTCATCGGACGACAAGCTCGAACTGTGCCGCAACCTCGGGGCCGAATTCGTGCTCAATCGCAAGAAACACGACATTTTCCAGGAAGTGCGCCGCATCACCGACGGCCGGCGCGCCGATATCGTATTCGAGCATACTGGCGCCGATACGTGGCCGATCTCGATGCAGTGCCTGAAATGGGGCGGCACGATCGTGACCTGCGGCGCCACTTCGGGCTTCGACGCGCACATGGACATCCGCCTGCTCTGGAACAAGCAGCAGAACTACCTCGGTTCGCATCTCGGCAACAAAGGCGAACTGCTCGACGCGATGCGGTTCGTCGAGTCGGGCCAGATCAAGCCGGTGGTCGGCAAAATCATGGAGCTGAAGGATCTCGGCGAAGCGCAGGACCTGATGGAAACGAACGCGGTCGGCGGCAAAATCGCGATCGTGCCGCCCGGCGCCTAAGTCCGAATTTTTGGGTTGCGGAATCTAAAACGGCCGGAGCGCCAGCTCCGGCCGTTTGTTAGCCAATATCAGTCGGGCGTTGCGTGCGGCGCGCCGCGCTCTCAATGGCCGCCGCCGGTCAGTTCGCGCACGATATTGCCGACGAAGTTCTTGGCGTCGCCGAACAGCATCAAGGTCTTGTCCAGGTAGTAGAGCTGGTTGTCGATGCCGGCGAAGCCCGGACTCATGCCGCGCTTGATTACCATCACGGTGCGCGCTTTTTCGACTTCAAGGATCGGCATGCCGTAGATCGGACTGCTCTTGTCGGTGCGGGCCGCCGGGTTGGTCACGTCATTCGCCCCGATCACCAGCGCGACATCGACTTGCGGAAATTCGGTGTTGGCGTCCTCCATCTCGATCAGCTTGTCGTAAGGCACGTCGGCCTCGGCCAGCAGGACGTTCATGTGGCCGGGCATCCGGCCGGCGACCGGATGGATTGCGAACTTCACCTCGATGCCGCGTTTGGTGAGCGCATCGTAAAATTCGCGCACCTTGTGTTGCGCCTGCGCCACCGCCATGCCGTAGCCCGGCACGACCATCACGTAATTCGCCGCTTCGAGAATCGCGGCCGCGTCCTCGGGCGTCGCGGTGCGGACGCTGCGTTCTTCGACGGCTCCGGCGGCGGACGTCTGGAGCTGGCCGAACGCGCCAAACATCACGTTCGTGAATGACCGGTTCATCGCGCGGCACATGATTACCGACAGGATGAAGCCCGAAGCGCCGTCGAGCGCGCCCGCGACCACCAGCACCTTGGTGTTGAGCACGAAGCCGAGCAGAGCGGCGGTGAAGCCGACGTACGAGTTGAGCAGCGAGATGACAGTCGGCATGTCCGCGCCGCCGATCGGCATGACCAGCAGGAAGCCGAAAAACAGCGAAATGACGACCATCAGCGGGAAAACCGCGGTATGGACCGGATTGAAGATGAGAATCAGCGCGAGGATAATCGCGGCGCCCAGCACCGAAAGGCTGACGTAGTTCTGTCCTTTGTAAACGATCGGGCGTTGCGGCAGGATTTCCTGCAGTTTGCCGGCCGCGATCAAGCTGCCGGTGAAGCTCAGCGAGCCGATGATCACTTCGAGCGCGATTTCCGTCATCTCGAACCTGTTGATGTTCGGAAGCCGCATGTAGTACTCGGAGATTCCGATCAGCGCGGCCGCCAGCGCGCCAAACGCGTGGCTCATCGCGGTCCGCTGCGGCACCGCCGTCATCGGCACCATCCCGAGCGGAATGCCGATTGCGGCGCCGCCGGCCAGCGCGATGATAATCCAGCGGTATTGAACCAGTTCGGGATTGAAGAGCGTCGTGACGACGGCGAGGGCCGCGCCGATTTCGCCCGCCAGGACGCCGCGCCGCGCGGTCGCGGGCGAGCTTAGCCAGCGTAGCGACAGGATGAACAGCGCAATCGCCGCGATATAGACGAAGTCCGGCAGATATTGGGCTGTGGTCACGACTGCTTCCTTTCCCGTCCGCTCAGTTTGAACATCCGCACCATCCGGTCGGTGATCAGAAAGCCGCCGACCATGTTGCTGAACGCCGCCGCGACCGCGATCGCGCCAAGCGTGGCGGAGAGCGCGGTTCCCTGGCGGCCGGCGATGATGATCGCGGCGACCACGACGATCGCGTCGAGCGCGTTGGTCAGCGCCATCAGGGGCGTATGCAGCAGCGGCGAAACCCGGCGGATAACTTCAAAGCCGACGAATCCCGCCAGCACGAAAACGTAGAGGTTGGTTATAAATCCGGTAGGCACGGATTGCTCCTTGGAATGACTAAGGTTGCGCGGTTTGGGAAAACGCTCCGGCAGCGGGACCGCGCGTTCGACGGCGCTTCACGAGTTGGCGCTCCGCGCCGGCTCGGCCGCCGGAGCCAGCGCCTCGCGCACGAGCTTGTGGACGATTTCGCCGTCGCGCGTGACCAGCGTGTCTCTGGCAATCTGATCCTCGGGGTCGATATGCAGCGCGCCGTCCTTCAGCAGATGCGGCACATAGGCCGCAAGGTTGCGCGCGTACATCTGGCTCGCGTGATAAGGCACCGTGCCGGCGAGGTTGAAAGCGCCGACGATCGTCACGCCATGCTCGACCGCGGTCTGATTCGGATGCGTCAGTTCGCAATTGCCGCCGCGTTCGGCCGCCAGATCGACAATCACCGATCCCGGCGCCATCGCCTTGACCATCTCGGCCGTGATCAGCACCGGCGCGCGCTTTCCGGGCACGACGGCGGTCGAAATCACGACGTCGCTTTCGCTGACGACGCGGCCCAGCACCTCGCGCTGGCGGCGGTAGAACGATTCGTCCTGGGCCTGCGCGTAACCGCGCGCGTCTTCGGCGTTCGCGACCTCCAACGGCAGTTCCACGACGCGTCCGCCGACGCTCTGGATCTGCTCCTTGGCGGCCGGCCTCACGTCGTAGCCCGAAACCACGGCGCCAAGCCGCCGCGAGGTCGCTATCGCCTGCAGGCCGGCCACGCCGGCGCCGAGCACCAGCACGCGCGCGGGCGTAATTGTTCCCGCCGCGGTGGTCAGCATCGGGAAGAACCGCGGCAGCAGGTCGGAGGCGATAATCACCGCTTTGTAGCCGCACACGGTCGCCATCGCCGAAAGCGCGTCCATGCTCTGGCTGCGCGTGATTCGCGGCATCATTTCGACGGCGAACGCGATCGCGCCGGTGGCTGCGATTTGCTTGAGCGTTTCGACTGAGCCGAGCGGCCGCATGAAACCAATCAGGATTTGGCCGGGACGGAGCAGGGCGAGGTCGGCGGATCCATTCTTGTCGTTGGCGCCGTGACACAGCACCTGGACGATCATGCCTGCCGAACGGAACAATTCGGCGCGGTCGGCGATTATCCTGGCCCCTTTTTCGACATAGTCGGCGTCGAGGAATCCGGCCGCCGCGCCAGCGCCGGCTTCCACCAACACCTCGCATCCCGCCTTGGTGAAGGTCGGGATTACGGCCGGCACGAGCGCCACGCGCCGTTCGCCCGGATAGAGCTCTTTCGGGACCCCAACAATCATGGCCTCACGACGTCCTCCTTCAAATTACGTTGGCGCAGTGGGTCGCTCTTCAGCATCCGGTCCTATTCGGATCGGACCGTGACGAACGAACATGAACTCCGTGGATTAGGTGACTGCCCGCCGCGCAACCAACGGAAACCTGGTAAACGCCCCATCTGGCGCGGCGATGTTACAAAAGGAGCGCGGCGATTGTCCAACGCCCCAGCGAGCGCTCGTTTTATGGATTGCGACAGGCAGCGCTGGGCGCATATAGACGGATCAAGTCGCTCCGGGAAAGCCATACCATCCGCGGGTAGCGATCGAGCGTTCGTCCCAATTGTGCGCGGGTCGGACCGTCGGACGAATAGATCAGCAGCAATCCGCCCATATAGATGCGGTCGAGATGGTTCCGCAGCCGCCCGCTCCGTTCGGCCACAACGAACCCGAGCCGATGCGCCGCCGGCCATAGCAAGGTCACTCCGCAGACCCCTTTTATGCGCGCGCCATCCGGCGAATCGCGGAGCCACCGCGCCAGCGCCGCCAGGTCTTCGCGGCAGGCGCGATAGCGGTTGATCAGGCGACGATTCACGCAGGCGACGATGGCGACGTTTTCGCAATGCAGCTCGGCAATCCAGTCGCCGCGTTCGAGCGTGTCGCCGTCGGGCAGGCGCAACCGGGGACCACGATAACGCTTCGGCGCGATTCGCAATAATCCGTGTGGCGCGGCGGCGATTGGCTGAAGCGGCCAGAGCTGGCGCGAAATACGTTCCCATCGCAGCCATGCCGTCATAAGACCGCGGGCTTGACCGTGGCGGCATCCACGGCTCAGCGCGCTCCACCAGCGCCGCCGATTCAGCCGGACGCGGGGCGGATGGGTTGCGGGAGTTATGATGGTCCCGCTGCGTACGAGGGCTGGATTGGTCAGGTGGCTGCGAAGGGACATCGGTCGCAATTGCGCGCGCGAAAGAGGTTCAGGCGCAAGTGGCAGTCCACGTCAGCTTTAATTATCGATCAATTGGAATCGCTCTGACAAGCCGCGGGTTTGGCTGAACCGTGCCCGGCAAGGCGGGCTTGCTCAATAGATTCGACCGACGCGCCAATCGCCCTCTTCGGCGATGCCGCCGCCTTCGTAGCAGATATAGCGTCCGACTATCCGCCGTTCGGCGGCAGTTCCGTAAAACATGCAGCTTGATAAGTCGGCGGGAATCATCACGCGCATCGTCAGCCGACGGCCGCTCACCAGCCCGGACGCGATGTATCCGGCTTCGTCCATTCCGTCATGGCGGCAGATGTAATTTCCATAGGCGCAGGCATATTGGCCGCTGAGTTGCGAGCCCGACTGAATCAGCGTGAACGTGATGACGTTCATCGCGTTGCAGACGCTCTCCGAATGCGCGGCCCATCCGCACGGCGTCAGCAGCGACTCGCCGCGCCATACGCCCGACAATTCCACGGCGGGTTTTGGAGGTGGAGTTTTGACCGCGGCGCATCCGCGCAGGCCGGCTGTCGCGAGTTCCGTCAGGAACAGCATGAGCGCCAGCCGCCAGCGCGATCGAGGGCGCCGCGGCGCGGCTACTAACGCCGATTCGGCTTTCAAAGCGATCACGTCATGGCCGATCGATCGCATCGGTGGCGCGTCCCGCGCAGGCTCCTTATTGAGACTGCGCCACGCTTGCCGGCTGCGTCAACGGGATAATTTTCACGCACTTTGGATACAAAAAGCGCGAAACGAAACTGCAGCGCGCGTCCGCCGCTACGCTTTTGCCGCGAACGTGGTATTTAGCCCTTGCGGCGGCGCCGTTTCCGGCGCATGGGGAACGT
>JADBKU010000011.1 GCA_014896235.1 bacterium
GAGGAAGAGCTGAGGCAGGTTCTGGGCGCTGTCGGTCTGGTAGAAACCGCCGCCGCCGTAGCGGCTGATAGCCTGCAACAACGCGAGATTGGCCTCGCGCCCGATCGCGACCGTCGAAATAGTCACGCCGCCGTCGCGATGCATGCTCGAGACGAGGTCGTAGTACATCGCGGCGGTGCCGCCGGTTTCGCCGTCGGTCAGGATCACGACGTGCTTGATCGCGGCGCGGCTGCCCGCGAGCATCCGGCCCGCCTCCTGCAGGGCGGGCGCCAGATAGGTCGTGCCGCGCGCCTTCAGCCGATTCACCAGCTCGTTGAAATAGGGCCGGCTCTGGCTGAGCGGTTCGAGCGGAATCACGACAAAAGGCTGCGAGTCGAAGCCGATCACGCTTAACAGGTCGCTGTCCTTGAGCGTTTTGGTGACCGTCAGCGCGGCCGCTTTGGCGTATTCGAGCTTCTGGTCGCGGCCCATCGAGCCCGACTTGTCGATAATCAGCACCAGCGCGCGGGTGCGCTCATGATGCTCCGGCGGGCGCATCACGACCGGCATCACGCGCGCGACCGGACTGTCCTGCCATCCTCCCAGTCCGAAGCTGCGATCGCCGCCCACCATCGCCAGCGCGCCGCCCGCGCCGACGTATTGCGCCAGCGCGTTCTGCGCGGCGGGCGCGATTCGATCGCGCGAAACGTTGTTCAGAATCACGGTGTCGTAGCCTTGCAGGCTCCCGTCCCACGCGCCGCCGACGACCTGCGTCGCGGGCTCCATCCCAAGCCGCCGCACCACTTGATCGAGGTAGCTCGCGTCGCGCGTCGAATCCGTCAGGATCAGCACTTTGCGCTGCGCGCCGATTCCCACCCAGCCCTGCAACGAATCGTCTTCGGGGTAGATGTCCTGCGCCGGATCCGCGGGTTTGAAGACGGCGCGATACGAGGCGAGACCGCTGGTCTCTGCATGCACCGGAAAGTCGATTCGGCTATGGCCAGGCGGAAGCGCGACCTGCCGGCGATCGATCAAGGCGCCGTTGCGATAAATCTCGACCGTTCCCGCCGCCGTTTCCGCGTTCATATTGAGCAGCGACACGCCCAGCGCGAACGGCTCGGCTTTGGCCAGCGCCGGCGGCAGCAGCATCTCGGTCAGCGCCACGTTGGGCGTCGCGCCCGCGCCGGGCGGCGTGAAGATATCGAGCGTGATTCCCGCGGCGCGGAGCGTATTCAGCGCTGCGGCCGCGTCGCCGCGGTTCTGCCAGCCGTCGGTCACCAGCACGACCGGTCCGCCGCGCGCGGCGGCGTCGGACGCGATCCGCTCGAGCGCGGCCTGCAGGTTGGTCGCCTCCGGCGCGCACTCGGCGCATCCCGATTTTGCCGCCAGCATCGCCTCGGCGTCGCCAAGGTTCGCCGCCACCGGCGCGCCGGCGAAGAGCATCGCGGGATCGCCCCCGCGCAATTTCAATTGATCGCGCAATACGCCTATCGTCCACTCGCGCATCGATGGCGTGATGCTCGCGGAGGCGTCGATTATCACCGGGCGCGCCGCGCCCTCATGGCGCATCACGCTGCGCGGATCGGCCAGCGCGATCACGAAAAGCGCCAGCACGATCGCGCGCACCACCGGCGCCAGCATGCGCAGCGGCGTCTGCGCACGCCACAGCCACCATCCGAGCAGCGCCGCGACGACTGGCAGCAGATGGAGCGCCTGCGGCCTGCCGAGCGTGAGAGCGCCGAGCGGCAGGCGCAGCGCGTGGGCGAAGGCGGTCGTGTCCATGGCTATGCCGCCGCCTGCCGGCGCCGGTAAACGAACAGCGACTCGAACACGATCAGGCCAAGAATCGCGGCGATCAAATAGGGCGTAAGCGGCTGGCGGACGGCCGATCCGCCCGGCGCGGCGGCCTGCGGCGCCGGCGCGATCGCGATCGGCGGCACGTTCTGCAGATCGGAAACGCCCAGGTCGGAAAGATTCACCGCGCGCAGCGCCGGCGCGCCCGACGCCCTTGCCAATTGATAGACGCCCTGCGCCGACGCGGTATAAAGCGCGCCGGCCGTGACCGGCACGCGG
>JADBKU010000012.1 GCA_014896235.1 bacterium
CGGACGCCTAGTCTCCAACCTTGAGGAGAGCCAGAAACGCCTCCTGGGGTATCTCGACGCGACCGACCTGTTTCATCCTGCGTTTCCCTTCTTTCTGTTTTTCCAGCAGCTTGCGTTTGCGTGTGATATCTCCGCCGTAACACTTGGCGGTAACGTTTTTGCGCAGCGCCTTGACCGATTCTCTTGCGATTATTTTGGCGCCAATGGCCGCCTGAATCGCCACCTCGAACATCTGCCGCGGAATCAGCTCGCGCATCTTTTCGCATAGCGCGCGGCCACGCTCATAGGCCTTGTCCCGATGAACGATTATCGAGAGCGCGTCAACAACTTCGCCATTAATGCGGATATCCAATTTAACCAGATGCTCGGGGCGAAAGTCTAGAAACTCATAATCAAGCGACGCATAACCTCGTGTAGCTGATTTAAGCCGGTCATAGAAATCAAAAACGATTTCCGCCAGCGGCATTTCGTACTGCAGAATCGCTCTTTGATGGCCGGAAAATTTAAGATCGCGCTTCACGCCCCGGCGTTCCTCGCACAGATGCATCACGGCGCCAAGGAACTCTTCCGGAACGTGAATCGACGCGAGGATAAACGGCTCCTCAATCGCTTCGATCGCGCTTTCGTCGGGCAACAGCGCCGGATTATCGACCATCGTCGTCTCGCCAGCCGAGGTCCGTACGCGATAAGCCACTGTCGGCGCGGTGACGACAAGATTGAGACCGAATTCGCGCTCAAGCCGTTCTTGCGCGATTTCCATGTGCAGCAGGCCGAGAAATCCGGCGCGAAAGCCGAAGCCGAGCGCCTGCGAGGTTTCCGGCTCAACCGCGATACTCGCGTCGTTGAGCCTTAGTTTCTCTATCGCATCGCGAAGTTCGCCGTATTGATTCGCCTCGGTCGGATAGAGGCCGGCAAAGACCATCGGCTTCAATTCCTTAAAGCCCGCGAGCGGTTCGTTGGCCGGCCGGTCGGCGTCGGTAACCGTATCGCCGACGCGCATATCGGCGACCGTTTTGATTCCAGCGACGACAAACCCGACCTCGCCCGGACCGATCGCCTCGGCGGCTTGCTCGTGCGGCGTGAACCATCCCAGACGCATCACTTCGCCGGTCTTGCCGGTCGCCATCAGGCGGACTTTCATTCCGCGCCGCAATTCGCCATCGATCACGCGAACCAAGCCGATTACACCCTCGTAAGCGTCGTACCAGCTATCAAAAATAAGGGCGCGCAAGGGTTTGCCCTCGCCCGCTGGCGGCGGCGGGATCCGCCGCACGACCGCCTCGAGCGTCTCCTCGATACCGATTCCTTCCTTGGCCGAGGTCAGGATCGCGTCAGTCGCGTCGAGTCCGATAATCTGCTCGATTTCGCTGCGCGTATGCTCGACGTCGGCGCCCGGCAGATCGATCTTGTTGATAACCGGCACGATTTCGAGGCCATGGTCGAGCGCCATATAAACATTAGCCAAAGTTTGCGCTTCGACGCCCTGGCTGGCGTCAACCACCAGCAACGCGCCTTCGCACGCGGCGAGGCTGCGCGACACCTCGTACGCGAAATCGACATGGCCGGGAGTGTCGATAAGGTTGAGAATATAGGTCTTGCCGTCGCGGGCGGCATAATTCAGGCGTACTGACCGCGCTTTGATCGTGATGCCGCGCTCACGCTCGAGATCCATGGAATCAAGGAACTGTTCCTTGAGTTCCCGTTTCGAGAGCGCGCCCGTATGTTCGAGCAGCCGGTCGGCCAGCGTCGATTTGCCGTGGTCGATATGCGCAATTATCGAAAAATTGCGGATTAGCTCGCGAGGCGTCATGAAAATGCGATAAAGCGGGCGCGCTCGGCGCTCCGAATCATCAATGATAGCACGGCGTCAGCGGGCGCGCGCGAAGCGCTCATGGAAGTATGCATAGGTGCGCCGAAGGCCGTCGTCGAGCGCGATCTCCGGACGCCATCCGAGTTCCCGGCTCGCGCGCGCCGCGGATATCGCCGAGCGCATCTGCTCGCCCGGACGCGCCGCGGCATACACCGGCGTCCCGGACACGCCCGCGATGTCCGCGAGCCGCCGGTAGAGCCGATTCACGCTGGTCTCGATGCCCGTTCCGATATTAATTGGGCCGCCGGCCGCCGCCGTCAGCGCCGCGACATTCGCGCGCACGACGTCGCCTACATAAACGTAGTCGCGGGTCTGCTCGCCGTCGCCGAAAATCGTCGCCGGGCGGCCTTCGAGCAGCCGCGCGCAGAAGATCGCGACCACCCCGGCCTCCCCATGCGGGTCTTGCCGCGGCCCATAAACGTTCGCGTAACGCATCGCGGCGTATTCGATACCGTATTGGACCTTATAAAAATGGAGATAAGACTCGGTGGCCAGTTTCGCCACGCCGTATGGACTGACCGGACGGCACGGATGGCTCTCGTCGGCGGGGAAAAAGTCCTGCTCTCCGTAGATCGCTCCGCCGGTCGAGGCGAAAACCACGCGCCTCAGACCGTGCGGCCGCGCCGCCTCGATTAAATTGAGAAAGCCAACCAGGTTCACCTGCGCGTCGAAAGCGGGGTCGGCGACCGATCGCCGCACATCCATCTGCGCCGCGAAATGGACGATCGCTTCGGGCCGATGCGCCGCGGCGATCTCGCGCACGCGCTCAGCGTCGCGCAGGTCGGCTTCGTAAAATCGCGCCCCGGGGTTCAGGTTGTCCCGCGTGCCTGCCGTGAGGTTGTCGATCACGGCCACCTGATGCGCTCCGGCGGCGACCAGCGCGTCGACGGTATGCGATCCGATAAAGCCGGCGCCGCCGGTCACAAGTATCCGCATCGCGAAACCTTCCGCCGCGCCCGGTCAGACCGGCCGGCGGCCAATCGAGTAATAACGGAACTCCAGCGCCTTCATCAGCGCCGGATCGTACAGATTGCGCCCGTCGAAAATCACCGGACTTTTGAGCAGCGCTTTAATCCGATGGAAATTCGGATGACGAAACTCGTTCCACTCGGTGAGGATGATCAGCGCGTCGGCGCCCGCCAGCGCGTCGTAATTGGTTTCGTGCAGCGCCACTCGATCGCCGAAGATGTTTCGCGCCGAGCCAAGCGCTTCGGGATCGTGAGCGCTGATTTTCGCGCCCATCCGCAGCAGCTCCTCGATCACCACCAGCGAGGGCGCTTCGCGCATATCGTCGGTGCGCGGCTTGAAAGCCAGTCCCCAGATTGCGAAGGTGCGGCCTTTCACGTCGCCGCCGAAATGCTCGCGCACGCGATCGACCAGCAACCGTTTCTGCCGCGTATTGACCTCGTCGGTGGCGCGCAGAATCGTGAAATCGATATTTCTGGCCGCCGCGCTGTGAATCAGCGCCTGCACGTCTTTGGGAAAACACGAGCCGCCGTAGCCCACGCCCGGAAACAGGAACTGCGAACCGATCCGCTTGTCGCTGCCCATCCCGCGCCGCACGTCGTTAATCTCCGCGCCCACCGCCTCGCAGAGGTTAGCCATCTGGTTGCGCGAATTGGTCACGAAGCGATGGACAAGGCGATCTTTGGGTTGACGCCAGATTCGAGCGCGGATCCATCACCAGGACGGGATTGTCGGTGCGCAGGAAGGGCGAATGAATTTCGCGCAGAATCGCCGTCGCCTGCTCGGACGTGCTGCCGATCACGACGCGGTCGGGCCGCATGAAGTCCTCGATCGCCGAGCCTTCCTTGAGGAATTCCGGCACCGAACAGACGTCTATCCGATGACGCGACGATTGCGCGATGAGCTCGCGCACGCGATCGTTGGTTCCGACCGGCACGGTGCTTTTAATCGCGATAATATGATAGCCGGTCGCGGCCCGCGCGACGCCCGTGGCCGCCGCCAGTACGCCTGTCAGATCGGCGGCGCCGTCCGCGCTCATCGGCGTGCCCACGGCGATAAACGAGACCATCGATTGTCCAACCGCCGCTTCAAGCTCGGTGGTGAAGCTCAAGCGCCGTTCCTTCAGGTTTCGCCGCACCAGCTCTTCGAGGCCGGGCTCGTAAATTGGCACATGGCCGTTCTGAAGCGCTTCGATCCGTTCCCGGTCGATATCGACGCAGATCACCTCGTTGCCGCTCTCGGCGAAGCAGGTGCCGCTTACCAGGCCGACGTAGCCGATTCCGACGACGGCGATATTCATCGCGGGTTCAGAACTCCTCCTTGATCACGTATATCGGTTTGCCCTGCGATTCGTGATAGGTGCGCGCGATCATCTCGCCGATCAGGCCAAGGCTCACGAACTGCACGCCCACCACCACCAGCAGCACCGCCAGCAAGAGCGCCGGCCGGTTGCCCAACGAATAGCCGAGAACGATTTTTTCGAATACCAGCACGCCCGTCCATAACGCGCCGAGCACGCCCAGCAGCACGCCGATCGCGCCAAAAACCTGGATCGGGCGGGTCGAATATCCCGAAAGGAACCGCACCGTGAGCAGATCCAGCACAGTGCGGATGACCCGGCCCGGACCATATTTCGACTGGCCGCTGCGGCGCGGCCGGAAATTCACCGGTAGCTCGGCGATTCTGGCGCCCTGCTCGGCCGCGATCGCGGGTACGAAACGATGCATCTCGCCGTAGAGCATCAGGCGGCGCGCCAAATCCCCCCGATAGGCCTTCAGCGTGCATCCGTAGTCGTGCAGGGCGACGCCGGTGATGCGCGAAATCAGCGCGTTGGCGGCGATCGAGGGCATCCGGCGCGTCACCGCCGCGCCGCGCCAGCGCTCGGTGCGCCAGCCGCTGATCAAATCGTAACCCTCCTCCAGCCGCGCGAGCAGGCGCGGGATGTCGGCGGGATCGTTTTCGCCGTCCGCGTCGATCGCGACCACCACCGCGCCGCGCGAATGCTGGAGGCCGCAGGCGAGCGCCGCCGTCTGGCCGGAGTTGCGCGCAAGGCGGATCACGCGCACGCGCGCGTCGGCCGCCCTGATTTCGCGCAAGACCTTGTCGCCGCCGTCGTCGCTCCCGTCGTCGACGAAAATTAATTCGTACTCGCGCCCAAGCGCGCCCAGCGCGCGATTCAATTCATCGTGTAGGGGCGCGAGATTGTCCCGCTCGTTATAGAGCGGAACAACTATTGAGAGGTCCATCGGGAATGATGCGAATCCGTGAGCTCAAGGAAGCTGCGGTAGCGCCGTTCGATATCGTCCCAGGTCAGCATCGCCAGACGGTTGACCGAGAATTCTTCGACCACGAACGAGCCGAGCACGCATCCGTAAACGACGCCGGTGCGCAGCGCCGATTCGCTGACGCCGCCCTTGCGCGCGATATAGCCCATGAAGGCGCCGGCGAACGTGTCACCCGCCCCGGTCGGATCTACCACCTCTTCGAGCGGATAGGCGGGCGTCGCAAACAGGCCTTCGCGGCTGAACTGAAGCACGCCGTATTCGCCGCGCTTGACCAGCACAGTGTCCGGACCCATCTTGAGAATCGCGCGGCCGGCTTTGACGAGATTATGCTCGCCGCTCAGCATCCGCGCTTCTTCGTCGTTGAGCGTCAGGATATCGATGCGCGGCAACAGGCGGAGCAGCGCGGCGCGGTCGTTCGCGATCCAGTGATTCATCGTGTCGGCCGCGACCACCTTCGGACTCGCCACCTGGCCGAGCACGTGTTGCTGCAGATCGGGCGAAATATTCGCGAGAAAAACGAAATCCGAGCGGCGCTGGTCGGGCAGCAGTTCTGGCGAGAAGTCCGCGAACACGTTGAGCGCGAGGCTGACCGTGTCGCGCACGTTCATATCTTCATGATAGCGGCCATGCCAGCGGAAAGTCGGGCCGTCCCGCGTGACCATCCCACGCACGTCGATCGCGCGCTCGGCGAACAGCTTGCGATCGCCTTCACGGAAATCCGTGCCGACCGCTGCGACCACGCTGACCGGCGCGAAGTAACGCGCCGCCAGCGCGAAATAGCTGACCGATCCGCCAAGCGCCGCTTCGACCGAGCCGTTGCGCGTCTCGACCGTGTCGTATCCGATAGTGCCTACCGCCAGGATGCTCATTGCCAATAATCAGCCGCCATTGAATGGGATTCGATATGCGATCCGGCCCGCGCCGCGCGCCGCTACTTGAGATATTTTCCCGCGATCGGCGCGAGCCGCGCCGCGGCCGACGCGGGAATCGCGGCGCGGTCGGTGATAATCGCGTCCTTCAGCGAACTCGCGCAGGCGCATCGCCGCTCCCGCCGCCCCAGCGCCGCCGCAAGATTGAGCACGGCGCGCTGCGCGAGCGCGACGTTAAGGCGCATCACGCGCAGAATCTCGCCGATATCGACCGCGGCGACGCTCTGATGCCAGCAGTCGAAATCGGTGACCAGCGCGAGCACCGCGTAGCATAGCTCGGCCTCGCGCGCGAGCCGCGCCTCCTGCATCGCGGTCATGCTGATCACGTCCACGCCCCAACTCCGGTAGAGATTAGACTCGGCGCGGGTCGAGAACTGCGGGCCCTCGATACAAAAATAAACGCCGCCATCGTGGATTTTGGCGCCGGCCGTTTCCGCCGCATTCGCCAGATCGCGCCGCAGGTCGGCGCATACCGGATCGGCGAGCGAAACGTGGCCTACGATGCCGTCGCCGAAAAACGTCGGCCGGCGGGCGTAAGTGTGATCGATAAATTGATCGGGCGCGACCAGGTCGCCGGGCGCGATATTTTCCTTCATGCTGCCGGCGCTGCTGACCGACACCAGATGCTCGGCGCCGAGCTTTTTCATCCCCCAGACATTCGCGCGGTAGTTCAGTTCCGAGGGCAAAATCCGATGGCCGGCGCCGTGGCGCGACAGAAAGATGATCTCCACCCCGCCGGCTTCGCCGCGATAGTAGGCGTCGGACGGCGCGCCGAAGGGGGTATCCAGTTCGATTCGCTCGACGCGCTCGAGACCTTCGATCTGATAAAAGCCGCTGCCGCCGATTATGCCCAGTACCGTCTTCGCCATGCCTGAACTTTCATGCGCGTGCGCGCCGCCCGTCTGCCTCTTCCGCGCGCCGTTCCGCGTAAAGCTGGCCGCAGGCGGCAGCGATATCGCGTCCGGGCTCTCGCGGATAGTTGCGGTCAGTTACCCTGATGGAGGATCGCTTGAAAGCCCTCCACCCGCGCGCGCGGCGACGGCTGAAACGGCGCGCCCGCGAAGGGATTGAAGATGATCAGATTGACCTTCGCGCGCAGCGCCGCCAGCATCCGCGCCAGCCGCCGCGCGTCGGCGTCGGAGTCGTTGACGCCGTCGAGCATCACGTACTCGAAGGTGATCCGGCGCCGGCGCTTAAGCGGCAGATTCGCGCACGCCGCGATCAGATCGGCAAGCGGAAACCGCCGGTTTATCGGCGCGATCCGGTCGCGCACCTCGTCGGTGGTGGCGTGCAGCGAAACCGCCAGATTGACGTCGAAATCGGCCAGCAGGCGCTCCATGCCGGGAATCAGCCCGACGGTCGAAACGGTGATGCGCCGTGGCGAAATTCCCATCCCCCACTCCGCGGTCATCGCCGTCAGCGCGCGCGCCAGGCGCGGATAGTTCGCCAGCGGCTCGCCCATCCCCATGAACACGTAATTGGTGAGCGCCTCTTCAGGATCCAGAAAGCGGCGCGCGGCGATTATCTGACCAAGGATTTCGCCGGCCGAAAGATTTCGCCGCAGCCCCATCCGCGCGGTCGCGCAAAATTCGCATCCCATCGCGCATCCCGCCTGGCTCGAAACGCAGAGCGTAACGCGATCGCCGGCGGGAATGATCACGCTCTCGATCCGCTCGCCGTCGCCCAGCGCGAGCAACAGCTTGCGCGTGCCGTCGGCCGCGCGCGCCACGAAGGCCGGATTCGGCGCGCCGAGCGCGAAACGGTCCGCGAGCGCCTCGCGCAGCGCGAGCGGCAGATCGAGCATAGCGGCGAACGAATCCGCGCCGCGTTTCCACAGCCACGCCATTATTTGGCGGGCGCGATACGGGCGCTCGCCCAAATCGCGCAGCGCCGATTCGAGTTCGTCCAGCGCGAGGTCGCGGATATCTGGACGCGCCGCGCGGGATGGATATGGCGCGGGCGTGTCTCGTTGATTCTCCGTGGCGGGATCCACCGCGATTATTTTAGAGGAAATTCAAGGGCGCGGCAGCGCCTTCACGGGGCTCCCGGCGCGAATTTTCCGGTTCAAGCCGATCGGGTTCAGCGCCGCCGCAATCTACTCGGGCGCGCATCAGCGCTGATACTAATTTTTGCCGGCAACTTCGGCGGTTACGCGGTCAATTCCGAGGTGCGAAAGAAAAACGCCAGTTCGCGGGCGGCGGTTTCGGGCGCGTCGGAACCGTGCGTCGCGTTCTGCTCGACGTTCTGGCCGAAATCGCGCCGAATCGTCCCCGGTTCGGCCTTGGCCGGATCGGTCGCGCCCATCAGGTCGCGCCAGCGCTTGATTGCGTTCTCGCCTTCCAGCGCCATCACGACCACCGGCCCCGAGGTCATGTAATCGCAGAGCGATCTGTAAAAAGGACGCTCCTTATGCACGTCGTAGAAGGTTTCGGCCTCGGCGCGCGAAAGCCGCACCAGCCGCATCCCGACAATTTTGAGGCCGCTCGCCTCGATCCGTTTGACGATGTCGCCGATCAGATGACGGGCGACAGCGTCGGGTTTGATTATCGCGAAGGTTCTTTCCATTAAAAATCTAAAGTATTACTTCAATTTGATGCGCCAGCCTCAGGCGGCTTTGCCGTCGAGCACCGACTTCATCGTAATGCCCAATTCCGCCGGACTCATCGCGACCGCGATACCTGCCGCCTTGAGCGCGGCGATCTTGTCGGCGGCCGTGCCGCGCCCGCCTGAAATAATCGCCCCCGCGTGGCCCATCCGCCGTCCTTTTGGGGCGGTCTGGCCAGCGATAAACGCGACTACCGGCTTCCTGAAGTTTTCCTTGATATACTGCGCGGCCTCTTCCTCGGCCGTGCCGCCGATTTCGCCGATCATGATTACGGCGCGAGTGCCCGGATCTTCATTGAAAAGTTTCAGGATATCGATATGACCGCTGCCGACGATCGGGTCGCCGCCGATCCCGACGCAGGTCGATTGGCCGATGCCGAGTTGGGTGAGCTGGTACACCGCTTCATAGGTGAGGGTGCCCGAGCGCGAGACCACGCCGATATCGCCGGGCTTATGGATATAGCCGGGCATGATTCCGATTTTGCACTCGCCGGGCGTGATCACGCCCGGGCAATTTGGCCCAATCAGGCGGCTTTTCGAGCCGTTCATGTAGCGGCTGACCTTGACCATGTCCAGCACCGGCACGCCTTCGGTGATGCAGATGACCAGCTCGATGCCGGCCGCCACCGCTTCAAGGATCGCATCGGCGGCAAACGGCGGCGGCACGTAGATCACCGTCGCGTTGGCGCCGGTCGCCTTGCGCGCCTGTTCGACCGTGTCAAAAATCGGGATGCCCTCGAAATTCGTGCCGCCCTTGCCGGGGACGACGCCGCCGACCATCTGCGTACCGTATTCCTTGCACGCCCGGGTATGAATCTGACCGGTCGCGCCGGTGATTCCCTGAGTTAGAACGCGAGTGTTTTTGTTGACCAGAATGCTCATCGCAATATCGCTCTTTCAGGCCTGGGCGCGCTGGCCGATCGCTTCGACCACGCGCCGGGCGGCGTCGGCCATGTCGCTGGCGGCGATCACTTTGATGCCCGAATCTTTAAGAATTTGCTTGCCTTTATCGACGTTTGTGCCTTCCATCCGCACCACCAGCGGCACGCTCAGCTTGACTTCGCGCGCGGCGTCGACAACGCCCTGCGCCAGCACGTCGCACAGCATGATGCCGCCGAAGATGTTGATCAGGACGGCTTTGACGCGGTCGTCGGAGAGCAGGATACGGAAGGCCGCGGCGACCTTTTGCGAATTGGCGCCGCCGCCGACGTCGAGGAAGTTGGCCGGTTCAGCGCCGTAATACTTGACGATATCCATCGTCGCCATCGCAAGGCCCGCGCCATTGACCATGCATCCGATATTGCCGTCCAGATGGACGTAGCTGAGGTCGTATTTGGCCGCTTCGGTTTCGGCCGGATCTTCCTCGTTGGGGTCGCGCAGCTCTCGGATGTCGGCGTGACGGAAGAGGCCGTTGTCGTCGAACGACATCTTGGCGTCAAGACAGATGACGGAGCCGTCTTTGGTCACGACCAGCGGATTGATTTCGATCAACGAAGCGTCGGTTTCCAGAAACGCCTTGTATAGCGCGCTCAGCAGAGCGCCAAATTGGCCGACCTGCTTGTCGCGCAAGCCGAGCGCGAAGGCGATTTTGCGCGCCTGAAAGCCGGCCAGGCCGATCACGGGATCGATCGGCTCGGTCAGAATGCGATCGGGCGTTTTGGCGGCGACTTCCTCGATTTCCATGCCGCCCTCGGTGCTGGCGATCACGGCGACGCTCTTGGCTTTCCGATCGACGACCATCCCAAGATACAGCTCGCGCGCGACTTCGCTCGCCTGCTCGACGTAAACGCGCCGGACCACCCTGCCCTGCGGCCCCGTCTGATGCGTAACCAAGGGCTTGCCGAGAAGTTTCGCGGCGAAATCGCGCGCCTCGGCGGCGCTTGACACCAGCTTGACGCCGCCCGCCTTGCCGCGTCCGCCGGCATGGATTTGCGCCTTGACGACTGCTTTGGGCTGGCCGAGAGCTTCAAAGGCCTTGGCGGCCTCTTCGGGAGTGGAAGCGGGTTGTCCTTTGGGTACGGGCGCGCCGAAACGCGCGAGCACCTGTTTGGCCTGAAATTCGTGAATGTTCATGCGTTACCTTGATTCCAGCCCGGATCGGGCCGCGTCCCGGACATCAACGCTAGAAAAATCCATGCGAAGTGCAAAAGCACAATCTTCCGCCTCGGCGGGCATAACCGTCGTCGTCGCGCGCCGTTCTGCAGAACAATCCGAATCTGGCGTCAACCCGCGATCGCCTTGTCCATCGCTTCGACCAATTCGCGCACATGGGCGACCGACGAATCGAACGCCTTCTTTTCCGCCGGCGTCAGCTCGATCTGCACAATCCGCTCGACGCCGCCGCCGCCGATCACAACCGGCACGCCGGCGAACAGTCCGTTGACGCCATATTCGCCTTCCAGATACGCGGCGGCGGGCAGGACCTCCTTGCGATCGAGCATGTACGCTTCGACCATCCGATAAACCGCCGAGCCTGCGGCGTAATACGACGAGGTCTTCATCAGATTGACGATCTCGGCGCCGCCGTTGCGCGTGCGAACCTCGATTTCCTCGAGCCGCTTGGCGTCGATCAGCTTGTCCACGGGCTGGCCGCCAACCGTGGTGTAGCTGCGGATCGGCACCATGTCGTCGCCATGTCCGCCGAGCACCATCGCGCTTACGCTCTCGACCGAAACGTTAAGCTCGGCGGCGAGGAAGGTGCGATAGCGCGCCGAATCGAGCACGCCGGCTTGGCCGACGATACGGTTCTTCGGCAATCCGGTGACGCGCTTGATCTGCGTGACCATCGCGTCGAGCGGATTCGTCACGACGATCACAAACGCGTCGGGCGCATACTCCTTGATCGCCTTGCCGACCGTGTTCATAACGCCGGCGTTGATCTTGAGCAGGTCGTCGCGGCTCATCCCGGGCTTGCGCGGCGAACCGGAGGTCACGACGATACAGTCGGCGCCGGCGATATCCTTGATCTCGATCGAGCCGCCGACGTTAACGTCCACGCCGAGCACGGGCGCCGATTCGAGCATGTCGAGCGCCTTGCCCTGCGGCAGGCCGTCGATAATGTCGTAAAGCAGGATGTCGCCGAGGCTGCGCAGAAAGCACAGATGGGCGCAGGTCGCGCCGACATTGCCGGCGCCGATAAAGGCTATTTTCTTTCGCTTCGCCACTGTTCCAACCGGGTTTCCGGCGCCGCGCGACGTGAGCCGCGCTTATATTCGCGCCTGAATAATTTCGTTATTCCTGATATCCAAACATTTCATTGCGCTGCCAATTCCGCAAGCGGAAGCAGTCGCGCGAAGGATCGGCATTTAATAGCAACCCCGCGCCCCGAAGTGAAGCCGAACGGCTGCGCGCTCGGTTATTTCTGGATCACGCCCGCGGCGGCGGCGGCAATCAGGCCCGCGGCCAGCCAGCCGAGCAGCTCTTCGGCTACGCACCATGTCTCGATCGCATAAAACCACAAATCGCCGACGTATCGTGGTCGAAGCGGTTGGCTTGATCGCCACGGCGTTCCGTCAAAGGGCAGGAAAACTTCGAGCGAATAGAAAAACGAACGAAGCACATGGTCCGCGCATTCTCGGACCGAATCCGCAGCCGGTTTCGTCCGAACGGCAGCGCTTGCCGTCACCACCGTAGTACTGTGCGCCGAGGTGATGTTTGTTTTTGGCGTCTGTTTGAACGGGAACCAAAACCCAAACAAGATTGCGCCGACAACTACAACGGCCAATGACCACAAAACCGTTTTCCAGACCCCGTAGCCGTAGCCAACGGCGCAATCAAGAATCCAATCCCACGCGCGCGCCGGCCGGCTCATCCGGCCTTTCTCCCGAATCGCACGGCGCTTGGCGATGTAAACTTCAACTGCGCCGCGCTCGTCGCCCGAGGCGCGCAATACCTTTTCGAGTTGCTCGTAGGGTTGGGTGGAAAAGCCTTTTTCTGGCGTCCGGCCAAGCCATTCAAGCCGCGACTCCGCATCTCGCGGCGAGTATGGGGCGATCGCGTTATACTCGAAACCGTTGATATGGAGATTTCCCTTGGCCGGCCAACTCGCCTGGTCGTCGGACAGTAGTCCAATTCGAGCGTGCGTAAGGTCAATCCGGCTCTGTTCGGGTCTCGCCAAATTTTTTATGGCCAGAATCCCGGAAACTTGAGCACGTTGCAGAATCAGATGGTCGAACTTGCCGCCGTTGCAAGCGAGATTCCCTGAAATCCTCGCGCCACTGACGTTAACCTTGCCGCAGGCTGCGAATTTTTCATCAAGAAAACCGTCCCCGTTGACCGTCAGGCCGTCGGCAGACAGTGCAAAACCATTCGGGTTTTGGAATTTCCCACCTCTGCATGTTAATTGTGCGCCGATCTCGGCGCCTATCAATCTGACTTCGCCGGTTGCCGTAAATCCTTCATCGAGCAAAAGCACGGCTGTTCTCAGACCGTCAAGCATCAGCGCCGGAGCCTGCGGACCAGCAGCGCGGAAATGGCTGCCGCTGCATTTCAGTTGGCCACTAATCCGCGCGCCGCCGAACCTGACTAAGCCAATCGCGTTGAAGTTGTCGTCGAGAAACACACCGCCGTCAATCTGGGCGATGTCGGCATCAAGCGCAGGACCAGGAAGGTTACTAAAGCTCGCGCCCTTGCATAAAAACTGTCCAGAGATTTTCGCGTTGGAAAAGTTGACGTTGCCCACTGACTTTACTCCGTTAAGAGCGATGTTGCCACGAACAATCACGCGCTCCGCCTGTATACCGCCGATAAAGCTGCCCTTCAGCGAAACTGACTCAGCCGTTGCGTCCACTAGGATTATCGGCTCTTCGATGCTGCAACTAACCAGCGCCAGGCGGCAGCGGATTTCCGCGCCGCCGAAATCGAGCTGGCCCTCGATTCTGGCGCTGGCCAATTGAATTCCCTTCGGATGGACCGGCCAATCATCACGCGCGCCGGTGGCGAGCGCGTAGATAATCTCGGCGCGAATCGTGCGCTCCGGACCCCATCCGTAGCCCTGTGCGGGATCATTTTCAGCTTCGTTAGCCGATCTCAGATCGGCGGGCAGACCGTCGCGCGCCGCCTCGATCAACTTCTGTTCAGCATCAGTGGGAATCAGGGTGTTCATCGCGACCTCGCCCGGCGGTGGGATTGCGGCCAAGCTTGCATCGCCCGACCGCAAAGCGTCAATTCGCGTTCGGCGCGCCGCGCGCTTTGGCGATCGTCGGCGGGCGTGCTAGTTAGGGCGAATCGCGGACAAAGGAGGAAAATCCCAGATGGCGGCCGACTTGGAAACGCGCGTCAAAGAACTCGAAGCGAAGGTTCGGGAGCTGACCGATCGCGAGGCGATTCGCGACCTGCGCTATAAGTATCACGAATATGTAAACGAAGGAAAATTCAGCGAGATTCCGCAACTTTTCACCGCCGACGGCGAGCTCGACTTCGCCCATCTGGGCAAAGCCAGGGGCCACGCCGAAATCGCGCGCTTCTTCGGCGGACTGGGCGAGCCGCCACCGGGCGTCCGCAACGACCAGCCGCGTATCACGTGGGTGAAACAGTTCATCCACAACCACACGATCAATCTGAACGGTGACAGCGGTTCGGGCTTCGCTTATCTGGAGGCCAAACCGATCTACAACGGCGAAGCGTTTTTGGTCGCCGCCCGTTACGACGACGAATACGTGCGGCAAAACGGGCAGTGGAAATTCAAACGGATGAATTTAGTTCCCTATTTCATGGTGCCGCTGAAAGAGGGCTGGGCGCAGAAAGATCGGCTGAAAATGCGCACGCATTGAACATCACGGGCGGGGACCCGGCGATCCACGCCCGTGATGTTATTTCCTGAACACGACGCTAGATATTTTCGACGATCGCCTTGCCGAATTCAGAGCACTTGAGCAGCTTCGCGCCGGGCATCAGGCGCTCGAAATCGTAAGTGACGGTCTTGTTCGCGATCGTCTTCTCCATCCCGCGAATAATCGCGTCGGCGACCTCTTGCCATCCCATATGCTCGAACATCAGGACGCCGGACAGGATCACCGAACCGGGGTTGACCTTATCCTGACCGGCGTACTTCGGCGCCGTGCCGTGGGTCGCCTCGAAGATCGCGTGGCCGGTGACGTAGTTGATATTGGCGCCGGGCGCTATCCCGATGCCGCCGACCTGCGCCGCGAGCGCGTCGGACAGATAGTCGCCGTTGAGGTTCATCGTCGCGACCACGTCGAATTCGTCAGGCCGCGTCAACACCTGTTGCAGGGTGATATCGGCGATCGCGTCCTTGACCAGAATCTGTCCGGCGGGCGGATTGCCGCCGCAGTCGTCCCATCCGATCGCTTTGCCCTTATATTCGCGCCGGGTCAGCTCGTAGCCCCAGTCGCGGAAGGCGCCCTCGGTGAACTTCATGATGTTGCCCTTGTGGACGAAGGTCACGCTCTTGCGCTTGTGCGCGATCGCGTAATTGAGCGCGGCGCGAATCAGGCGCTCCGAACCTTCGCGCGAAACCGGCTTGATACCGATGCCCGAAGTTTCGGGAAAGCGAATCTTGGTCACGCCCATCTCTTCCTGCA
The DNA here is from genome assembly GCA_014896235.1 of bacterium. Lineage (GTDB taxonomy): Bacteria > Desulfobacterota > Binatia > Binatales > Binataceae > JADMIL01. Next base: position 15,197 of record JADBKU010000012.1, read on the forward strand.
GGAACTTGATGAGCTTCTTCGCTTCGGGCGATTCGGCCGGCCATTCGACGCCGGCGTAGATGTCTTCGGTGTTTTCGCGGAAGATGACGACGTCGAGCTTCTCGGGATGCTTGACCGGGCTCGGAACGCCGTTGAAATAGCGCACCGGCCGCAGGCATACGTAGAGATCGAGCATCTGGCGCAGGGCGACGTTGAGCGAGCGGATGCCGCCGCCGACCGGCGTCGTGAGCGGCCCCTTGATGCCGACGAGGTATTCGCTGAACGCCTCGACGGTCTCATCGGGCAGCCAGGTGTTCCAAAGCTTGAACGGCTTTTCCCCCGCGAAAACTTCCATCCAGGCGATTTTCCGCTTGCCGCCGTAAACCTTGGCGATGGCGTTGTCGAAAACGTACTGCGAGGCGCGCCAGATATCGGGGCCGGTGCCGTCGCCCTCGATAAAGGGAATGATCGGACGATCGGGTACGTGTAGCTTGCCGCCGGCCAGCCGGATTTTCTCGCCGTCTTTGGGAACCTGGATATTTTTGAACGCCATCTGCCTCTAACCCGCCGATTTACAGAAGAAATTCGCACCGCGCCGATTTGCGATTTTTTTCGGCGCGACCAAGAGCGAGCCAATCATATAGCAAACGCCCGCGCCTACCGGCAAAGAGTTACAGCCGCTGGAACCGTCGCGCGTCCACGCACTTGCGCCGCGGCGCGGGGCGATGTTATCGAAACCGCAGTTGGCGGCGATAAGCCTGCGGAGATCGGGCGGATGGATTTCAGATTTTCGGCGGAAGAAGAGGCGTTTCGCGCGAGGTTGCGCGGATGGATCGAGCGCACCACTGCGGAAGTGTTCGGCCGCGGCGACGCGATCGGCGCCTCGACCGCGAGCCTGCTGGACGTCGGCGACGACAGCAAGTGGGAACGCCTCAAGGAATATCACCGCCGCCTCTATGAGGCTGGTTACGCTGCGCTGCACTGGCCGAAGGAATATGGCGGCGGCGGCGCGACCCTGATCGAGCAGGCGATCTATCAGGACGAGGTGTTGAGCTTCGGCCTGCCGCTCTATGGATGCAATCAGCTGGCTATCGACCGGATCGGCCCGACCCTGATCTTCATGGGCACGCAGGCGCAGAAAGACCGCTATCTGCCCAAGATGCTGACCGGCGAGGAAATCTGGTGCCAGGGCTATTCGGAGCCGAACGCCGGTTCCGATTTGGCCGGGCTGCAGACGCGCGCGGTGCTCGACGGAGATTCTTTTGTAGTCAACGGGCAGAAGGTCTGGACCAGCCTCGCCCATCGCGCCGACTGGCAGGTGCTGCTGGTGCGCACAGATCCTGAAGCGCCCAAGCACAAGGGGATTTCCTACCTGCTGGTGGACATGAAGAGTCCGGGCATCACGATTCGTCCTTTGGTGCAGATCACCGGCGAGGCCGGCTTCAACGAAGTGTTTTACGACAACGTCCGGGTGCCGAAGGAAAATCTGGTCGGAGAATTGAACCAGGGATGGCAGGTGTCGATCGCCACGCTGATGTATGAACGCGTTTCGGGCGGCACGCGCCATCCGGTGGAACGCACGATCAACGAGCTGATCGCGCTGTCGAAGCAGATTGAGTTCGACGGGATGACCGCGAACCGCCATCCGTACGTCCGCCAGAAACTCTCGCAATTCGCGATCGAAGCGCGATGCCTGCGGCTGAGCCGTTATCGTTCGCTGACGGCGCAGCTCAGGGGCAAAATTCCCGGACCCGAAAGTTCGTTCGGCAAGCTCTTCGCGACCGAATTGAACCTTAGGGTCGCGATGTTCGCGGACGAATTGCTCGGCAGCTACAGCGCGCTCGACAAGGGATCGTTCGGGGCGGTCGAAGGCGGACGCTGGACGCAGCGGGCGCTCGCCGCGCGCGGCCTGACGATCGCGGCGGGATCGAGCGAGATCCAGCACAATATTATCGGCGAGCGCGTCCTCAAATTGCCCAAGGGCTGATTCCGCGCGGGCGCAAGCTGCCGGCGATGGCTGCGGCGGGAATTTCACGCCCTGCATGATGCGGGGTTATGCTGGCCATGAACGCAATGGCGGCTACAGAGATCGAAACGGGACGCTTGCGGTTTCGGCAGAATGGAACCGCGACGCTGGAAATTGCCGGCGCGACTTACGGCGCGGACGGACGCGGCGCGCACATCGGATACGGACTCGCCGCATCTAAATTCGGCGTAATCCTCGTGGCGGAAACGGCTCATGGACTCTGCTGGGTCGGAATCGAAGAATCCGCTGAACGATTGCAACGCGAGCTGCGGACGGATTTTTCCAAAGCCGAAACGATCGTCGAAGATCCGGCGGCGGCCGCGACCGCACGTCGCGTAGCCGATTTCGCGCTCCGGATACGCGAAGCGGCGGAATTCGCGCTGGACATCCCAGCGACGCCATTCCAGCGCGCGGTATGGCGCGAGCTCTGCTCGATTCCGCGCGGGCAGACCCGTTCGTACGGAGAGCTTGCGCAACGAATCGGCAAACCGAACGCGGCGCGCGCCGTGGGCCGCGCAAACGGATCGAATCCGCTTGCGATTCTCATCCCGTGCCATCGTGCGATCGGCGGCGGCGGCGCGCTGACAGGCTATCGATGGGGCGTTGGGATCAAGCAGCGGCTCCTGGCGCACGAACAGGCGCTGGCGCAGCCGCGGTTGACTCTCACGGTCGCGCGCGGCGCGGTCGGCGCTGGATGACGCCGGTTCTATCGCCTAAAATTTGTCGAGACTCGGCTGCGGGAGAAACCGCGATGAAGATTGTCGTCGATTACGATCTTTGCGAAAGCAACGCGCGATGCATGGAAGTGGCGCCTGACATTTTTGAAGTGCGCGACGACGACAACCTCTACGTCCTCAACGAACATCCGCCCGAGTCGGCGCGCGAACGCGTGATGCGCGCGATCAAAGTCTGCCCCAAACACGCGATCTCGCTGATCGAAGACAAATAATTCGCGACACTTCCCGATGACGCCGCCCGGCACAGGATTCTCGATCGCGCCGCCGTGGCGTTCCGCAAGATCGTAATTCAAATGGTAAATTTCCCACTCGACGCCGTCAGGATCCTTGACCCAGAACTTGGTCTGATTCGCATAGCAGCAGTTGACGACAAGCTCCTCGCGCACGGCGAGACCGGCGGCTTTGACGCGCGCCAGATGATCGATCACCTGTGCGGACGATTCCACTTCGATGCCGAGATGGTTGATTATGCGCCGCTCCTCGGCGGAATCGCGCGCGGACGAAAGCGCCAGATTGATCGGAGCGAATTCGGGCGTAAATTTAATCTGGTCGGGTTTCTCCTTGACCGGATCGGCGCCGAAGAACTTGCGGTAGAAATCTCTGCTCGCCGCGAGATCATGGACTTTAAGATGAACATGGACGCGCGTGACCATCGTGACCTCCAGCGCCGCCGCGCCCGGCGGCACGCTTCATATTGTCATGCGCTACGCCTCGAAATGCGAGCGGCGCCTTCAGGTTCCCTGAATCGGCCCGGCCCAGCGCGAAAAGATCGTCGAACCGATTCGGCCAAGGGCCGGCAGATGCCGCTCCGCATCGAGCATGATTACGTCGCCGTCGAGACCGATCCGCTTAAGTCCGTCGCCGAACTCCGCGACCAGCGCGCCGAGAATCTCCCGCGTCATCTCGGCATGAAACAAAAGTCCGTACGCTTTATCGCCGAAGCGATAAGCTTGGACCGGCGTGCGTTCCGACGAAGCCAGCGCGGTCGCGCCGCGCGGCAGATCGAATACGTCGCTATGCCAGTGCGCCGCGACGAACTCGCGCGGCATCCCGCGAAACAGCCGATCGTCGGCCGCATCATCGCTCAGCCGCACCGAAAACCATCCGATTTCGCGCTGGTCTCCGCGCCGCACTTCGGCGCCGAGCGCGGCGGCTAGCAACTGGCTGCCGAGGCATACGCCGAGAATCGGTTTGCCGGCCGCCAAAGCATTCTCGATCAAAGCAATTTCGTCGCGCAGATAGGGAAACCGATCGAGCTGATAGACGCTCTCCGGCCCGCCCATCACGATCAGCCCCCCGGCGCCGCGCAAGTCCTTTGGAATCTGCGCGCCATCGAATACGCGGACGTATTGCCATGCGAGCGCCGCCTCTTCGAGCGCGTCCGCGATAGCGCCAAGGTTTTCCGCCGGATGGTGCTGCAAGACAAGAATCTTGGCCATGATGCGCTCCCGTTGCCCGTCCCGCGGCCGATTACCGCCGCAAACCTCTTGCCGAATCGAACCCGATGGACGAGAAATTAATCAATCGTCCGGCGTGAAGGAAAGCGTGCGGACAAATCGCGATGGCCGGGGCATGCCGATTCAGGATCGGCAGCCGCGTAGCACGGAGGCGTTATGGCTATGGTTGGACTTAAGGAACAGACGGTGAAGGACGCGAAATCGATCGCGGACGCCCGCGCGCGGCATCAATGGCGGATCCCGGCCGATTACAATGTCGCGATCGACTGCATCGACCGGCATGCTGATTTGCGCGACAAGCCCGCCCTGTTTTATGAGGACGACGAAGGGCGCGAGGAACGCTACACGTTTGGCCAGATCGGCGAACTCAGCCGGCGCTTCGCCAATGCGCTCAAGGGACTCGGCATCAAGCGCGGCGACGTAGTCGCGATTCACCTGCCGCAGCGGCCCGAGACGGCGATCGCGCACATGGCGCTGTATCGGCTGGGAGCGATCGCGCTGCCGATTTCGAAACTGTTCGGGCCCGACGCGCTGCGCTACCGGCTCACCAATAGCTCGGCGCGCGCAATCATGCTGGAGCCGGAAAGCGCCGGCAAACTCGATCCGATTCGCTCTGAATTGCCCGACCTGCGGCATGTCATCATCGTCGGCGGCAAGGAAGGCGGCCTCGGCTTCGACGACCTGATCGCCAAGTCGTCGGCTTCATTCACGATGGAGCCGAGCAAGGCCGAAGATCCGATTCTGTTGATGTACACGTCGGGCACGACCGGCGATCCCAAGGGCGTCCTGCACGCGGCGCGCTATGTGCTGGGCCACAACGGCATCGACTACTCGTACAACTTTTTGCGCGAAGGCGACCTTTATTACAGCCCCGCCGATTGGGCGTGGGCGGGCGGTCTGCTCGACGGCCTGCTCGCGATTTGGCCATACGGAATTCCGGTGCTGGCGTATCGCAGCAAGGCGCGCTTCGATCCCGAGGTGATGCTGGCGCTGGTGGAGAAATACGGCGCGACCGTCGGGCTTTATCCGCCGACCGTGCTGAAAGGATTGCGCGAGGTCAAAAATCCGCGTGAAAAATACAAAAAATTGCGTCTGCGATGCGTCGTCAGCGGCGCCGAACCGGTAAGCCCGGAACTTGCCCGATGGGTCGACGAGCAATTGCGGGTACAGTTCAATCAGGCTTTCGGCCAGACCGAAGCCAATTATTTCATCGGCAATTGCTCGGCGCTTGAAAAACCGCTGCTCGAGCCGCTCGGCAAGGCCTTTCCCGGTCACGATGTCGCGATTATCGCCGACGGCGCCCCGGTCAAGCCGGGCGCGACCGGCGAAATCGCAATCCGGCGCACCAGCCCGGTCGTGATGAAGGAATATTGGAAGAACCCGGCCGCGATGGCCGAGAAGTTCGCCGGCGAATGGTGCCTCACCGGCGACATGGGCCACATGGACGACGAAGGGTATATCTATTTTCAGGGCCGCAACGACGACGTGATCAAAACCTCCGGCTACCGCGTCGGACCGGCCGAAGTCGAGGCGAAAATCATCGAGCATCCGGCGGTGGCTTCGTGCGCCGTGGTCGGAATTCCCGACGAGAAACGCGGCCAGGCGATCAAGGCGTTTATCAAGCTCCTGCCGAGCCATCAGCCTTCGCCAGCGATGATCGCGGAGATTCAGGAACACGTAAAAAAGCGGCTCGCGTTTCACGAGGCGCCGCGGGAATTCGAGTTTATCGACGAATTTCCGATGACCGTCACGGGAAAAATCCGCCGGCGGGACCTGCGCGAAAAGGAAATCGAAAAGCTGAAGGCCGCAGGCAAAATCTGAAACGGGCGAAACGGCGGCGAATTTGCGTTTTTCTGCGTGAAAGCGCTATGGAAACCGATGAGCCATCCGGCCAGAACACGCGAAGAGGATTGAGTCGAAGTGGGAAGTCAACCAGCGTCGCCCTTCGGAGCGATAAAAATAGTCGAATGTGGCGAAGGCATCTCCGCCGCGTTCGGAGCCAAAATGATCGCCGATCTGGGAGCCGAGGTGATCAAAGTCGAGCCTCCAGGCGGCGATCTGACGCGCCGGCGCGGACCGTTTCCGGAAGACAAGGCCGATCCAGAGAAAAGCGGCATCTTCATTTACCTGAATGCGAACAAGCGCGGCGTCGTTGCGGATTTGAAGCGTCCCGAAGGCCGCGAGCTGCTGCACAGATTGCTCGCCGGCGCCGACATCCTGATTCATAACGTCGCGCCCGGCGAACGCGCCGCCCAAGGCCTCGAAAGCGCGGCGCTGCGGGCGGCGTTTCCGAAGTTGATCATCGCGGCGATTTCCCCGTTCGGCGAAACCGGTCCCTACGCGAATTGGCGCGGCTATGAACTCACCCTCTCGAACGCCGCCGGATGGGCGACACTGAGTCCGGGCGCGTCGCCCTATCCCGAACTTCCGCCGCTCAAATGCTTCGGCTCGCAATGCGAATTCCAGGGCGGAATTCACGCCGCGATGGTCGCGCTGGCGGCGTATATGCATCGCCTCAAGACGGGCGAGGGGCAGTCGATCGACGTCTCCGAGCAGGAAGCAGTTGCTGCGATGCTGGAGATGAACTTCATGCACTGGACGTATGCGCATCGCGAAACCTCTCGGCTGGGTTCGCGGCTGCTTGGCCCGTGGTTTATCAGCGATACTGCGGACGGCAAGATTTTCGCGTTGGCGGTCGAGGAAGATCAGTGGAAACGGCTGGTCGAATTGATGGGCAATCCTGAATGGGCCAATGACGAACTATTCAAGGATCGCATCGCGCGCGGCCAGAACCAGGACGCGCTAAAGGCTCTGATGGGCGAGTGGCTCAGCCAGTGGAAGACGCAAGAGCTGTATCGCGCGGCGCAGGAAAAGCGGGTGCCGTTCGCGCCGATCAACACGATGCGCGACCTTTACGAGAACGAGCATCTCGCGGAGCGCCAATTCTTCACCACGCTCGAGCAGCCGGGAATCGGCGGAGTCAAGCTGCCCGGGATGCCGTCAAAATACGGCGCGACGCCTTGGGCGCTCAGGCGTCCAGCGCCAAAATTAGGCGAGCATACCGAAGAGGTTTTTTGCGGTGAACTGGGAATTCTGCGCGAACGCCTGAACGAATTGCGCAAAGCCGGCGTCGCCTGACGCCGCAAGGATATTGGAAATGGCTAACCTTCCGATTTCCGGAGTCCGCGTGCTCGATTTTACCTGGGCATGGGCGGGACCATTCTGCACGATGCAACTGGCGCATCTCGGCGCCGAAGTGATCCGCGTCGAAACGACCGCGCGTCCGGCCTGCGTTACGCGCCTGATACCGCCGTTTGCCGACGATATTCCGGGCCCGAACCGCGCCGGATATTTCAATCAATACAACCAGGGCAAAAAGTCGATTTTGCTTAACCTGACGCGGCCCGAATCCATCGATATCGCGTGCCAACTGGTCAAGCACTGCGATATCGTCGCCGACAATTTCGCCGCGGGCGTGATGGACAAACTCGGCCTTGGCTACGCCAAGCTGCGAACGATCAAACCCGACATCATCATGATCTCGATGTCCGGGTACGGGCAGACCGGCCCGTTCAAAGGCTTTGTCGGATACGGACCGCCAGCCTCCGCCGCGTCGGGAATGTTTTTCACCACCGGCTATGAAGGCGGCGAACCGGGCGAAATCGGCGTCTCCTACCCCGATCCGAACGCCGGAATCTTTGGCGCGTTTGCGCTGATGGCCGCGTTGACGCATCGCGCGCTCACCGGCGAAGGCCAATATATCGATCAATCGCAGTTCGAAACTGCGCTAGCGCTGATGCCGGAAGGTCTGCTCGAATACGAACTGAACCATCGCGAACCCGAACGTCACGGCAATCACGATCCAGTCATGGCGCCGCACGAATGTTATAAAGCGGCCGGCGACGACGAAAAATGGGTTTCGATCGCCGTCGGCAGCGAAGAAGAATGGCGCGCGCTCTGCCGTGTTATGGGCAATCCTGGCCTCGCTGATGATCCGCGTTTCAAGACCGCGGCGTTGCGCAAGCGGAATGAAGCCGCGCTGGACGAAATCATCACCGCCTGGACGCGGACTCGCGATCGCTGGGAAACGGCCAAAGCCCTTCAGGAAGCGGGAGTCGCGGCGTTTCCGTCGATGAGCAACAAGGATCTCGCCGAAGATCCGCATCTGAACGCGCGCGGCTACTTCACGATGCTCGAGCATCCGGAGGTTGGCAGGCGCCAGCACGCGGGAATTCCGTGGAAGATGTCGGGCACGCCGTGCGAGGTCCGCAGCCCCGCTCCGTTGCGTGGCGCCGACACCGAAGCGGTGCTCAAATCGCTGCTCGGAATGACCCTCGACCAGATTGAGCATCTGCGCAAATCCGGCGTTCTGATTTAAGCCGGAAGCTGCGCGCGCGGGAGTGACGCCAATGCATCAGCCGCTCGCCGACCTTCGGATTCTCGATCTGACGCACTACTACGCGGGTCCGTACGCCACGATGCTGCTCAGTTTTCTTGGCGCGGACGTGGTTAAAATCGAAGCTCCGGGAGTCGGCGACGGCGCGCGCGGCCTGTTTCGCAAACGCGAACGGGCCTACGGCTATCCGTTCGCGCTCCTTAACAACAACAAGCGATCGGTCACGCTCAACCTGAAAAGTGAACGCGGCCGCGATCTGTTTCTCAAATTGGTCGAAACGGCCGACATCGTGGTCGAGAATTTCGCCGCCGGCGCGATGGAATCGATGGGTCTCAGTTACGAGACGCTGCGCCCGCGAAATCCTCGCCTGATTTACGCGACCAATACGGGATTCGGCTTGAGCGGTCCGTACCGCGATCTTGCGGCTTTCGATCCGATCGTACAGGCGATGGGCGGCGTGATGGCGATTACCGGCGAGGCGGACGGTCCGCCGCTCAAGACCGGCGCCGCGATCGCCGATATCCTCGGCGGCGCCCATTTATGCGCAGGCTTGCTTGCCGCAATCCGCGAACGCGACCGCACCGGACGGGGGCTGATGGTCGAGTTGTGCCTGTACGATTCGATCGTGCCGTCGTTGACCTCGTTCCTCGGCGCTTACGGAATGGGCCTCAAAAACCTGCGTGACGGGAATCGCGCGTCGGGCGGCGCGATCGCACCCTACAATTCGTATCCCGCGAGCGACGGCCACGTGATGATACTCGCGGGCGACAATTCGCGATGGCGGCGCTTGTGCGAGTTGATGGGGCGTGCGGAGCTGGCCGACGATCCGCGCTTCGCGACGCCGAGCGCGCGCGCCAGAAATCGCCACGAGGTCGATCGAATCGTCGGCGACTGGACGGTCGCCAAAACCCGCCGCGAACTGTTTGAGGAAATGGGCCGCGCGGAGGTCTTCTGCGGAATCGTGCAGGAACTTGATGAGGTCATGGCCGATTCGCATCTCCTCGAACGCGGCCTGCTTCAAACCGTGGAACATCCGGAGCTTGGCCCGATGACCATTTTCACGTCGCCAATCCGGCTCGACGGCGATCGCCCGCGGGTGAAGTCGCTGAGTCCGAAGCTCGGCGCGGACAACGACGAGTTCTACTCCGTCGAACTCGGCCTGAACGCCAGCGAAATCGCCTTGCTGCGCGAACAAAAAATAATTTGAGCGCGTCTCTTTCCGCCCGAATCAGCCAAAGGAGCTAATCGATTCATGGCCGCTATTCACTCTGGCGCATCGAAATCGGCTGCGGTCCGCGCGCGCCTGAACCATCCGGTAATCGATTCCGACGGTCATACGATCGAATTCGCCCCCGCGATTTCCGATTATTTGAAGCAGGTCGGCGGCCCAACCCTGGTCGAGCGTTTCAAAAACGGCAACGGCCGCGGCGCGGGCGGCGGATGGCATCGATTGACGCCTGAGGAACGGATGGAACGCCGGGCGACGCGACCGCCATGGTGGGCCTTCCCGACCCGCAACACCCTCGATCGTGCGACGGCGACCCTCCCCAAGCTCCTGTACGAGCGGATGGAACAGTTCGGCCTCGATTTCACGGTGCTCTATCCGACGCTCGCGATGTTTGCGGCGCATCTCGAAGACGAAGAGCTGCGCCGCGGCGCCAGCCGCGCCTACAACATGTTCCACGCCGACCTGTTCCGTGAATTTTCCGATCGGATCGCGCCGGTCGCGGTGGTGCCGATGCATACGCCGGAGGAGGCGATCGACGAACTGGAATTCGTCGTCAGGAAGCTCGGCTTCAAAGCGGTGATGATGCCGGGCAACGTCCGCCGCCCGATCGCGGCAGTGCTCAAGCGCGCGCCGGAAGTCGCGCGCTGGGCTTTCTGGGTGGATAATCTGGCGGTCGACAGCCTGCACGATTACGACCCGGTCTGGGCCAAATGCGTCGAGCTTGGCGTGCCTGCGACGTTCCATTCGAGCAGCATGGGATGGGGCAGCCGGAACTCGGTCAACAACTACGTTTACAACCATATCGGCAATTTCGCCGCCGCCGGAGAAGCGGTGTGCAAGGCGCTGTTTATCGGCGGCGTGCCGAAGCGATTTCCCACGCTCAAGTTCGCTTTTCTGGAGGGCGGCGCCGGATGGGCCTGCACGCTTTATTCCGACCTGATCGCGCACTGGCGCAAGCGCAACCGCCAGGCGGTCGAAGAATACAATCCCGCCAATCTCGATCGGCGGATGTTCTACGATTTGTGCCGACGATACGGAACCGCCGCCGTGCAGGACAAAATCGAACGGCTCGCCGCCGCCGGAGAACGGTTCAGCGGCGCCAATGAAGACCCCGCGATGCTCGACGAGTTCGCCGCATGCGGAATCGAGCGCGCCGAAGACATCCGCGACATCTTTGCGCGCAGCTTCTTCTTCGGATGCGAGGCTGACGATCCGATCAACGCCTGGGCGTTCAACGATCGTGTAAATCCGCTCGGCGCGCGGCACAATGTCCTCTTCAGCTCCGATATCGGCCATTGGGACGTGCCCGACATGACCGAAGTCACCGAAGAGGCATACGAACTGGTCGAGCACGGATTGATCACCGAGCAGGACTTCCGCGATTTCGTCTTCCGCAATCCGGTGCGGATGTGGGCGTCGATGAATCCGCGCTTCTTCGCGGGCACGGCGATCGAAGACGCGGTCGGGCGGATTTTGCATGACCAATAGCTTTCCCTCGCGCTAGCGCGGCCAAGCGGTCCGCTCAAGTTCGATGACAACGCCGCCGCCGCTATCGTAGAATTCACGCGCGCGCCCATTTGCGGCGCGAACCTTCGATGCGCAACGACGAAATCGCCGGCGTGTTGGAAGAAATCGCCGACATGCTCGAAATGACCGGCGAGAATTTCTTTCGCGTGCGCGCCTATCGCAACGCGGCGCGAACGGTTCAGGATTATCCGGCGCCGCTGTCCGGATTATCGCGCGAAAAAATCGACGCGCTGCCCGGAATCGGCGCGGATCTCGCGGAAAAAATCGCGACGCTGGCGGCGGGCTGCGAAGTGCCGCTGCACGCAAGGCTTAAAAAGACTTTTCCGGCCGGATTGCTCGAACTTCGCACGCTGCCGGGACTCGGACCGAAACGCATCAAACTGCTTCACGACCGGCTCAAAATCTCCAGCCTCGACGATTTGCATCGTGCGCTTGACGCCGGCCAGCTCAGGACGATCCCCGGCTTCGGCGCCAAAAGCGAAGAGCGTTTGCTCAAAGCGCTGGAATCCCGCACCGCCGCGCCGGCGGAAAAGCGCTGGCCGCGCCATGAGGCGGCCGCAATCGCGCACGAATTGCTCGCCTGGATAAAAACCGCGCGCGGCGTGGAAAATCTGGCGATCGCCGGCAGTCTGCGGCGCGGGCGCGAAACGGTCGGCGATATCGATTTGCTGGCGGCCTCAAGCGACGCCGCCGCGGTGATGGAGCGGTTTCTCTCCTTTCCGGCGGTCGAGCGCCGGCTCGGCGCAGGCGAAACGAAAGCGAGCGTGGTTTTGCGCGGCGGTTTGCAGGTCGATTTGCGCGCGATCGAATCCGAAAGCTGGGGCGCCGCACTGATTTATTTCACCGGCTCGAAGGCCCACAGCGTGCACTTGCGCAAAATCGCCCAGGGCGCGGGCCTGCTGCTCAACGAATACGGCCTCTTTCGCGGCAAGCGGCGCATCGCCGGCGCCGACGAGGACGGCGTTTACAAGGCGCTGGGACTGCGCCCGATTCCGCCCGAATTACGCGAGGATCGCGGCGAAATCGAGGCGGCGGCGGGACGCGGTCATCTGCCGCATCTGATCACGGCCAGCGACCTGCGCGGCGACCTGCACGCCCACTCCAATTGGACCGACGGCCGCGCCACGATCGAACAGATGGCGCGCGGCGCGCACGAACGCGGCCTCGAATACTTCGCACTGACCGATCACTCGCGGCGGCTCGCGATGGCGCATGGACTGGATCCCGTCCGTCTGCGCGAGCAGCGCAAGGAAATCGAGCGGGTCGCCGGCCGAGTCGGAATCCGGATCCTGCGCGGCATAGAAGTGGACATCCTCGACGATGGCGAACTCGATTTGCCGGATCGCGCCCTTGCTGAACTGGATTGGGTCGTCGCCTCGGTTCATTCCAAGCTCGGCGATGACGAGAAGACGATGACCCGCCGGCTGGTTCGCGCGATTAGAAACCGGCACGTCGATTCGATTGGCCATCCGAGCAACCGCCTGATCGGCAAGCGTGAACGGAGCCATTTCGATTTCACCGAGGTATTGAAGGCGGCGCGTGACGAAGGCTGCGCGCTCGAAGTGAACAGCCAGCCCGACCGGCTTGATTTGACCGACACTGACTGCCTCGCCGCGAAACACGCCGGCGTGAAGCTGGTTATCGCCAGCGACGCCCATGCGCCGCACGACTTCGACGGCTTGGCCGGAGGCGTGTTGCAGGCCCGTCGCGGATGGATTGAGCCGGGAGACGTTCTTAACACCCTGCCTGTGGACGAGCTGCTCTCGCGCCGCTAGTAGTGTTACCATTGGCCATGCGAAAACGAACCCCGGTTCCGGCCGCCCGCTTCATAACGCTTGCGAGTCAAACCCATTTAAGGCAATAGACCATCAATCGCCGCATGAACGCAGGCTAATCGCGGCCGGTCCTCTCGATGGAACGAATTCTCATCCTCGACGACGAAGCGGACATGCTCGAAACCTGCCGTCGGATTCTGGCCGCGGCCGGCCACGAGAGCATCGCCACGACCGATCCGCACGAGGCGCTCGAACTGCTTGAGCGCGAGCGTCCCGACCTGCTCCTGACGGACTTGCGGATGCCGTCGATGGACGGCATCGATTTGCTGCGCCGCGCGCACGAAATCGATCCCTCGCTTCCGGTCATCATGCTGACCGCGTACGCCACCATCGAGTCGGCGGTCGGCGCCGTGCGCGAAGGAGCTTTCGACTATCTGGCCAAGCCGTTCACGCTCGACCAACTGGTGGTTTCGGTCGAACGGGCGCTGGCTCAGCGGCGGCTCACGCTTGAAAACAAGAACCTGCGCGATCAACTGCGGCAGACTTTTGGTTTCGAGAATATCGTCGGCCGCAGCGCCGCGTTGCATCGCGCGCTCGAACTGGTGCGCAAGGCCGCCCGTTCCGAGGCGAACGTCCTCGTGCTTGGCGAATCCGGAACCGGAAAGGAATTAATCGCGCGCGCGATTCACGCCAACAGTCCGCGCGCGAAATATCCGTTCGTACCCGTCGATTGCGCGTCGTTGCCGGAAAATCTGCTTGAGTCCGAACTTTTTGGCCACGAAAAAGGCGCGTTCACCGGAGCCGGGGCGGCCAAACTGGGGCTGATGGAAACCGCCGACCGAGGCACGCTGTTCCTCGACGAAATCGGCGAATTGCCGCAGGGGCTGCAGGCGAAATTGCTGCGCGCGATTCAGGAACGGCGGATTCGCCGGGTCGGCGGGACCCGCGAAATCGCTACTGACGTGCGCGTGGTCTCGGCGACCAACCGCAATCTGCGCGAGCTCGCGGCGCGCGGCGAATTTCGTGAGGATCTCTTTTATCGCATCAATGTAATCGACATCGTGCTGCCGCCGCTTCGCGATCGGAAAGGCGATGTCACCCTGCTCGCCTACATTTTCCTGCGCAATTTTACCGAGGGACGAGAGGGGCCGCGGGGCTTTACCGCCGAGGCGCTGGAGTTACTGGAAGCCTACGATTGGCCGGGCAATATCCGCGAATTGCGTAACGTTGTGGAGCGGGCTTGCGCTCTGGCCGACGCCGACATGATCTCGCCGGCTGATTTTCCGGCGCATCTCGCGGCACAATCGCGGCGCTCCGCCGGATCGTCGCCGCCTTCGCCACCGCAGGCGGCCGACGACGAAACGCTCAAGCTCACGCTGAAAGAAGCGAAAGAAAGGTGGATCGGCCAGCTTGAAGCGTCGTATGTCGCCGAGGTTTTACGCCGCGAGGGCGGCAACGTCTCGCAAGCCGCGCGCGCCGCCGGCGTCGATCGCAAAACCCTCCATCGCCTCCTGAACAAGCATCGCGTTCGCTGATCGCCGCGTCCGGCGCTCAGAGCGGCCCGCTCAAGCATATTCGGTCAATCGTCCGTTCGATGGCCTTGCTCAGCTCCGACATCGCGAACGGCTTGGACAGATAGGCGTTAACACCCGCTTCCGACGCTGCCTTCACCGCATCGGGTGAGTGATACGCCGTGATCATTATCGCCGGCAAACCCGGATTTCTCGACCGCGCATAGCGGATCACTTCCAATCCCGTGCCGTCCGGCAGATGCAAATCGGTCAGCACCAGATGCGGGTTGAATTCGTCGATTTTGAGGATCGCCTCTGACTTGTCGAACGCCTGCAGGCAATCATATTTCGCGAGCTTGAGGAAGCGCGCGCAGGTCTCCACGAGATCGCGTTCGTCATCGACGATCAAAATTTTTGGCGCTTCCACGTGCATTTTCCCATCTGACCGCAAGTCAATTTTCAGGCATGCGCGAATCATTCATTGCGCGGCTGTTCCTCACGGTCCCTGTCGCGCCCTGATCGCCTGGCGCCGCGGGCAGCGTAATCGTGAACGCCGTGCCGCGGCCCGGCTCGGATTCGACCTCGATAAGCCCCTGATGTTCGAGGACGATCCGCCGCGACAACCACAGTCCGAGTCCGGTGCCGTTATTTTTAGTCGTGTAAAAAACGTCGAAAATTTTAGCCTTGGCATCCGGCGGAATACCGGGGCCGCTGTCCTCGACTCTGAGCTGCACGAATCCCGGGCGATCCGGCGCAACGGTGACGCTGATCCGTATCTCACCATTCGCGCCCAGCGCGTCGCGCGCGTTGGTCAAAAGATTGATCAGCACCTGGCCGAGCGCGCCGCGATCGCCCTTTACCGCCGGCAGCGTCTCGGCCGCCGAAACCTTCAGCGCAATTGCGTCGCGGCGAAACTGCTCGCGAAACAAAAGCGTCGTTTCGTTAATCAGGTCGTTCAAATTCACGGGCTGGCGTTCGAGCCGGCGCTGGCGCGCCGAATTCAGCAATTCCGACGCAATCTGGCTGGCGCGCGCAGCGTTGCGCTTTACGACTTCCAGATCCTCGCGCATCTGCGGTGAAAGCTCGCTGGCGCCCGTTTGCATCATCAACTCGATTCGCGAGGAGACCACCGCCAGCGGATTGTTCAATTCATGCGCCACGCCGGCCGCGACCGCGCCGAGCGCCGTCAGCGTCTCGCCGCGCCGCGCCTCGCGCTCCAGCTTGAGTCTTTCGCTGATATCCGAAATAAAAGCGCTTACGATGCCCCCGGTATCGGTCGCAATAAAATGGAGACTCACCTCAACGGGAAACTCCGAGCCATCCTTGCGACGGGCGATTAGATCCATTCCGATGCCCATCGGCCGATTTCGCGGCGCCGCGAAATAGTCCTTGCGATGAGCCGCATGACGCGCGCGAATCCGATCGGGAATGAGGATATCGATCGACTGGCCTTCCAATTCTTCGCTGGTGTATCCGAAAAGCTCCAGCGCCTTGGGATTGGCGCGGCGAATCAGGCCTTCTCGGTCCACGCTGATAATTCCCCATTGCGCGGAGTCGAAATAAGCGGTCGCCCGCCCGATCGCTTCCTGCAATCCAGTTTCGATCACTCTGACCCGCCGCCGGCATGCATCCAGGGTGAAATAAAGCGCTGCGCCTACAATCGCCACGAAAGCGATGCGATTCAGCAGGCTGGCGTAAAGTGGAGCCGCCGGAAGTAGGATTTCTGACGCAGCGACCCATACCAATCCGAACGCGAAATAGAGAACTGTCGCCCGGCGCGGAAGCGAACCGAAATTGAAATCCAATTTTCCCGTCGGGACCACAGCCGCTTAAAATCGTATTTGCACGCCAGGCATGCAACATTAAACCGCGACTCGCGCCGCGTTACCTTCCCCCAAGCGACGTCGGCCGCGCGAACGGCGCCGATGCGCGGCAATCGTGGACGGCGCGGTCCGCCGATGACGCCGCGTCGGCACATCCGACAGCGTCATGGTTTGCAGGCACTTGCGCACCGCATCGGGATTGATGCCAAGAGCGTCGCAAAGCGGCTCGAACGCGAACAGTCCGGTCGCTGGCGGCGCCCATGGCGGGCGCGGTCCGAACCAGTTCTGGACCTCGATGAACCGAATCCGCTGATGCCGCGAGCGGGCATTGCGCGTCGCGAGGTAACAGCGCATCGCGTCTTCAAGCACGGCGTATAGCAACCGCATCTCGCCGCCGAGCGGCGCATGCCGCCGAATCAGCTGGTAGTATTGCGCCGGCAGCAGCGTGCCACCGAAGTCTTCGTTCTCGGATACAATCTGATTGGTCATGAACGCGATGCTCCTCTCTTAAGTCCGGCGTCCCAACGACCGTCTGGTCAAGATGAAGCATACGCATTGAACGTGCCGTTGCGTTCGAAGCTGGTAATTACCCGATAAATAAAGGAATTTGGAAAATCCCGCGCCTCTTGCAGGCGCCGGAACCGCGCTTGCGGGCGCCGCTCGATATGGCGCAACCTTCCCACCTGGGGCATCCGCGCCCCAGAAAACGCAAGCAACTCTGTGAACTTTTCGACCTCGCGCGCGCCGCATTCATACGGCGCTGGCGCCGGTTCGAGTGATTGAGCTTCGGATGGGTCCGTCGGGCACGCGACGCTATCGGCGCCTCGAACCGCGCAGCGGCGCGCCGTTCAATCGATCAGGTAGTAATCGACGGTTGTAACGAGGCGGACTTTCTTTTCGATCGAACCCTGATCGCCCGCGCCGGCGCCGCTCTCTCCCGACGAGTCGCGGCCGGTTATCTGGAATACGCCCTGATTCGCCCGCCGAATCGGTCCAAGCCGGCTGTGCGAGTCCTTGGCGAATTGCTCCGCGACCCGGCGCGCGCTCAGCGTCGCCTGCGCCAGCATTGTTGGCCGAATATCGTTCAGATGGGTGAAGAAAAATTGCGGCGCTTGCGGATAGTTTTCGCCCAGCGCCACGCCCGCGTTCACCAGCGCGCCGGAATCTTCGCTCGCCTTGCGCACCGCGTCCACCTTGGCCGAGCGGATGCGCACGCCGCCTTTCACGATAAAGCGCTGGCCGGCTGCGGGATGCGAGGTCTGATATGGATTCGCCCACGTGTCGCTGACGACAGTTGGCTGGAGTTCGATCTCATCGGCGGTAAACCCGTGTGCGCGCGCGAAATCCATGACGATGCGGCCGTCCTGCGCCAGTTTCGCGCTTGCCGTATTGAGATCGGGGCCGGCCGCGCTGTAGCTGATCGTCCAAAGCGCCAGGTCCGCGCGAACGTCGCGCTCGACCAGTCCCTTGACGGTCACGTAACGTTCGCTGCGCGCGCGGTAGAAGCCGTTGCCGATAAAGTAGCCGCCCGCAGCGGCGCCCAATCCAATCAGCGCGCCCATCACGAGCGCCGCCCTCAACGCGACTCCGGAATTCTCCTGCGGCATAGCTGCGCTGCGCGTCTAGTCTCCGCTTGCTTCCGTCTCGCGCGCGATAAGCTCGTGGATTGTGGTCAGCCGACGCACCAGATAGGAGCGTTTGCCCTTTGGCGTCTGCACTTCGATATCGTCGTCCGACGCTTTGCCGATCAAGGCGTGGCCGAGCGGCGACGAAAGCGAGATGCGGTTCTGCGAGCCATCGACTTCCTCGGGGACCACGATTTCGTATTCGAGCGTGCCGCCCTCGTCCAAGTCCTCGAGTTCGACCTTGCTGCCGAGACCGACCGTGTCGCGCGGAATCGATTCGATATTGATCATCGCGAGTTCGGCGACGCGCGCCTCCAGATTGTTGAGCCGCGCGCGCAGGAACTCCTGGCGCTGCTTGGCCATCGCCCATTCCGCGTTTTCCGACAAATCGCCGTGCGCGCGCGCGCGTTCAAGCTCCTTGGGCAGCTCGACGTTCAGCTCCCGCTTGAGCGTTTCCATCTCCTTGCGCAATCGCTTGACTACGGGTAACTCAGCCATCGCTAACAGGTTCCTTGCTCGTTATCGTTCGCGCCGCCGCGCCTCACGCGCGGCGCCGGAATTTCCAGCCGACAATCCGTCCGGCCGCCAGTACGTGCGCAGACCCTTCAATCGGCGACGATCGACGTAAGCGTGCGGTTCACGCCCGCGACGCTCTGGATGCGCTGCACGATCAGTTCGCCCAGCGCGGATACGTCCGGCGCCTCAATAATCGCGACGATATCATGCGGGCCTGTAACCGCGTGCGCCGCGGACACTTCGGGCGCCTGGCGCAGCTTTTCCGCCACGTCGCGCGCTTTGCCGGGCGATGTATCGATCAATATGAACGCTTTCACCGCCATTTTGCCGCCCTCCTTCGCGCCGTAGCCCGGCCGCTCGATTCAGCGGCTCTGTGCGGTCGGCGCAATTGGATTGCCCTGCGCGTCATAGGTATAGAAGCCGCGGCCGACCTTCCGGCCAAGGTACCCGGCGTCAACGTACTTCTTCAGCAACGGGCATGGCCGGTACTTGTCGTCGCCGAACACGCGATGCATCACTTCCATGATTGCGAGGCAGGTGTCGAGGCCAATCAGGTCCGCCAGCTCCAGCGGCCCCATCGGCTGATTCGTGCCGAGCTTCATCGCGGTGTCGATATCGATTACCCCGCCGACGCCCTCGTAGAGCGTGTAGATGCCTTCGTTGATCATCGGCAGCAGAATCCGGTTGACGATAAATCCCGGAAAATCCTCCGCCGTCATCGTGTTCTTGCCCAGCCGCTCGGCCAGCGTGCGCGTCGCTTCGTAGGTTTCCTGCGACGTCGCCAGGCCGCGGATTATCTCGACCAGCCGCATCGCCGGCACCGGATTCATGAAGTGCATGCCGATGAACCGGTCCGCCCGGCTGGTCCGCGCGCCCATCCGGGTGATTGAAATCGACGAAGTGTTGGAGGCGAAAATCACGTGCGGCGGACAGAACTGGTCGAGCTTCTGAAACAGCGCGATTTTGGCGTCTTCATTCTCCACCACCGCCTCGATCACGAAATCGGCATGGCGCAGGTCTTCGAGCTTCGACGTGACCTCGATTCGCCTCAGAATCCGGTCGCGCTCATCCGGTTTGAAGCGGCCGCGCTGGATCATCCGATCCAGATTGCGCTCGATCGCGGCGAAACCGCGCTTGACCAGCTCGTCCGAAACGTCGTTGAGGAGTACATTGACGCCCGCCTGCGCCGCCACCTGCGCGACGCCTCCGCCCATCTGCCCCGCGCCGATTACCCCCACCGTGGTTACGCTCATCCAATTCCTCCCGGCGCCTCTTGCCGCCGCACGCCGCATCGGCGTCGTTCTTCATCGTATTCGGGTTGAAACTGTCGCTCGCGGCTCTTGCAGTCAAGCAGCCTAATCGGCCATTCCCGCGCGCGCGGCGCCACCCGGCGATCGCGGTTTCGACGGGCGCCTGCAAGAATTCTTTACCTCATCATCGCCGCCCGAAAAAAAACGACGAAGCGGGAGCTTGCGCTCCTCCGCCTCGCTGCGTTTTCAAAATTACACCGCCCGCGCAAAAGCAGCAAGCCAAGCGGTCGTGTGTCGGCGCGCTTGACAAGATCGATCGTGTGAAGCTACTTTCAAATTGAGAATCATTCTCAATAGGATACGTATGCTCACCACGTCAACCGCTGTTCCGTATTTCTTTTACTCTTCGGGAATCCTGTTTCGAGAGGGCCTCGAGGCGCTCTTGGTGATTCTGGCGCTGGTCGCCGGCGTCCATGAAGCCGGACAGGATCGCCGCGCCCGCATCGTTTACGGCGGCGGTTTGCTGGCGATCGGCGTGAGCCTCGCGCTGGCGTGGGCCGTGAATCACGTCATCGGCGATAACACCAGCGACACGCTCGAAGGCGTCTTCCAGCTCACCGCCGCGGCGACGCTCTTTTACGTCAGTTCGTGGCTGACCGCGCGCGGCCAGGCTGAACGCTGGAAGAATTTCATCAAGTCGCAAGTCGCGAACGCCAACGGCAACGCCGGCGCGTCGTTAGCCTTGGGCTTGACGGCGTTTCTCGCGGTGATGCGCGAGGGCGCCGAGACCATCGTATTCTTTCAGGCGCTGGTGTCCGGCGCGACCGAACGCATTGAACGGCACGCCATTTTCCTTGGCGTAATCGCCGGCGCGATGGCGCTCGCGCTCGTCTTCATCAGCGCGCGCCGGATGATCCAGCGCATCCCGATCGGCGCATTTTTCTCGGCGACCTCGGTGATGCTATACGCGCTGGCGGTGATCTTCGCCGGTCAGGGAATCGCGAGCTTCCAGGAGTCAGGCGTACTGGCGGCGACTTTCGTCAATCACGTGCCGACCATCGCGATGCTTGGCCTGTTCCCGACGGTCGAAACGCTGGCCGCACAAGGTCTTCTCTTGCTGCTCGCGGCGGCCGCGCTGGTGGCGCCGCGCTACCGGAGGCCGCGCGCGCTCGCGCCCGCGCAAACTCCTCATCCACGCACGGTCTGATCGATTCCTGCTTCCGGTTGCTGCTGGAACGCGGCCGTGCTGACCAAAGAGCGAGACTTGCCTGACAACGTCCGAACGATTAGCTAATTTCTCTCGTCCGCGGATTTCCGGGGCCGCGGCGCGAACCGTTCGATGTCGCTTGAAGCCTCCGCCGCCACCGCGCACGCGGCTCCAAAATTTCGCCGTTTGCGCGCGCTTTACGGCGTAATCGCGACGATTCTTTCGGTGCTCTATACGGTAATCTTCGCCTTTCCTTCGGCGCTCGCGTCGTTCTTTAACCACGGCCACGCGGCGACTCCGATTATCCGCGCCTGGAGTTGGTGCATCCTGCGCACCTGCGGCGTCCGCGTGGAGCTCGAAGGCCTGGAGAATCTCGCCGGGCTTGACGGATGCGTCTTTGTCGCCAATCATCAGAGCCTTTTCGACATCCTCGCGGTGATTTGCCACATACCGGGCGAAGTCCGCTTCGTCGCCAAAAAAGAGATTCAAAAGCTGCCAGTGCTCGGTTTTATCCTGCACAAGTCGGAAAACATCGTGATCGATCGCGAAGCCGGCGGGAAAGCGATCCGGCGCGCGCGCGAGGTCGCCAGCCACGGCTACCGCATCTGCGTCTTCGCCGAAGGCCATCGTTACAGCGACAACCAAGTGCACGAATTCAGCGACGGCGCGGCGTGGCTCGCGATTCTCACCAGGCTGCCGTGCGTACCGATGGCGATCAGCGGCACTTGCACCATCATGCCGCGCGGCGCGAAGTTCGTCGTGCCGGGCCGGCGGATGAAGATCCGGTTGGGCGAGCCGATTCCCACCGCCGGACTGAAGAGCGCCGATCGCGCCGCGTTGACCCGTCGGCTCGAAGCCGCCGTCCGCGCCGAATTCGATCCAGATTTCCGTTAGTCCCGCCGCCGTCCTCGCCGGTTACCGCCGATTTGCGGCGATTCGCGCGCCGCTAGCGATGGCCTCCACCGCCGTGGAAGCCGCCGAATCCTCCGTGGAATCCGCCCATAAAGGCGTGTTCTTCGCCCAGCGACGCGCCGCCGTGATCGGCCATTTCGAAACGTAACGGCGACGTTGGCGGCGGCGGTGGATGGCCCAGCGGATTCGGCCGACGACGACCGCCGCCGCAATATCCATCATCGCAATCGCGGTCGCCATCGCCGAGATAATACGGATACCATCCATAATCCTGGTAAATTCCGAACGGCTCCGGATACCAGAGCCAATCGATCGGCGAATAGTACGGCAGCGGCCCGAAATCTTCGGTGTTGGCGTAGGACATGTAATCCGCGACATTGCCATAAGGAACCGGCCCGGCCGGTTGCGTCCGGTTGAAGCATCCGGCGAGCGCCGCGAGTGACACGCTTGCGACTATCGTGATTAGAAGCCGGCGCCGGTCTTGATTTTTCCAAACCGGCCAGCTGGAGAGCTCGCTCGTGCGCGGGCCTGACTGCATGAGCCGCAATCGCCCATCCATGATTTCAATCTAATCCCGCTGGGAATTCCTCACAACGCGAGATTTTCGGGATGAAAAGATTGCCGGCCGGCGATGCGCGCCAGCATGGACATTGGCGATGCAGCGCGAATCGGATGCGATCGGATTTATTGCCGGCGATCGAAAATAAAGAGCGGCGTCATGTTCGCCGATTTCGGATCGATCTCAAGCACCCGCCATCCGCCTTCGCGCCGCACCGGCCGGCGCTCAAGGCCCGCGCGATCAAGCGCCGCCGCGACCATATCGACGTCGTCGGCCTCGAGCCATACCGCCATCAAGCCCTCGCCGTTGGCCGCGATTTGCGGCGCAGCTGCGGCGCCCGAGCGCAGGCGGATTTCGGAATCGCCGATTGCGATCACCGCATCTTCGGAACCGGCCGGACGCCGCACGGTGAAACCAAAGTTCGCTTGATAGACGCGCGCGGCGTCGTCGAGGTCGCTGGCGGCGATTTCAAGCCGTTCGAACCGTTTGATCATCGAGTCCATTCTAGCGCGTCGCGTGCGCCGCGAAAATCAAGCCGGCGCGCTTGCGGCCGGCGCCGCATCACCTGGGTTTGAGCGTGAATTTGACGTTCGCGACGCCGCCGGCCGGCACCGTGACCCGTTCGCGCGCCGTGCCAAGCTTTTCCTGCCAGACTTCGATCGTGTAGCTCCCCGGCGGCACATTGCTGATCGAAAAACGGCCGTGAGCGTCGGTCACGGCATAGTAAGGATTCGCCGTCGCGTACCACCAACCTTCCATCCAGTTGTGCGCGTCGCAGGTCACCTTGATCGCCTCGGGCTTGGCCACCGTAATCGAAATCGTCTTCTTGAAGCCCGGCTGCGCCATATCGACGACCGGATTGACGGTCGATTCCGTATGGATGCTGTGCAGGATGCCGTCGGAGTTGACGATCTTGATCGTACTGCCGGCGGGAAAGGCGATCAGATGCGGCACGTATTGGCAGCCTTTCTGATCAAAAATCACGTTCTTTAACGGAGTCATCGGCTCGCCCTTAGCGATGTCCGGAAGGGTCACGACCGCATTGGCGATTCCACCGTCGCGCGCGACCACCAGCGATTCGTCGTAAAGCGGATGCGCGCCGCAAACGTCGCGGTCTTTGCTGATATCGAGCCGTTTCAACGGCGGCGGCTTTCCGTCATAGAGGACCACGCCCGCGATCGTTCCGCCGTGGGCGACCGGACCGCCTTCGTACGCGGCGGCCGCGCCGATGGCCGCGGCGGTCATCGCCAGCGCAATCGCCGCGCCGGCCAATCGCTTCCTCAACCGCTCAAACATTCGACCGGACCAGAATCGTAAAAGTTCCGAACCGCGGCTGGAGATTCAGGCTGCCGACGAACGCGCCGCTATGACGCCCGCCGTGCCGCCATCTCCGATTTGCGCGCGATGATGCAGTAATGGACGGATATCGCTGAGAACCGGTCATGGCGCTCGACTTCGATCGGCTGCCCTTCAAGCACGTCGCGCGCGCGCAGGCGAGTCGTCCATCCGAGCAGCTTGGTTAGAGGATTGACGACGCGGCCGAGCAGATAGAGCAGCGCATTCGGACTCGCGAAATGGCTGATTACGACGATCTTGCCGCCGGGCCGGCACACCCTGACCATCTCGGCCATCATCCGCCGCGGATCCGGCACCACGGTCATCACGTGGAAGCTCAAGACCCAGTCAAAGCTGTTGTCGGGAAATTCGAGCTGCTGCGCGTCGCCATGCTTGAGCTCGACATGGCCCCAATCGTTCTCGCGCGTCTTGGCGACGGCCTGCGCCAGCATTTTGTCCGACGGATCGATGCCCACGATGCGCAGATAAGGCGGATACGCGTCGAGCGAAATTCCAGTGCCGACGCCGACCTCAAGCGCGCGCTGCCCGGGGCGGAACGGCAGTGATTCGATTACCTCATGCTCGTGGTCGACGAATGCGCGGCCGAAAACCTTATCGTAGAAATGAGCCAGATCGGAGTAAACGCGGCTTTCGTGCGGCTCGGCCATCAGTAGCGTACCTCGCGGATGCGATTGATATGGAACGCGCCGTCCACTTCATGCCGCAAGCGCCGTCGAGCGGCGTCTTCTTTCGCCAGTCGCATCCCGCCGACCGGCTCAGGCCGCCACGTTGACGCCGCGCAGATGGCGCTTGAAAGAGGCGATATCGCGCTTGCGAAAGCGCCACTGCCGCCCTTTTTTGAACGCGGGCAGGATATTGCGCCGCGCGAATTCGTTGACCGTATCGGGGCTGAGGTCAAGCAGGAAGGCGACCTCACGGGAATTGAGAAGGATATCGTCCTTATCGGCCATCATCGTAGGTTTTGGATGCTGTAGGGAACGCGCGTTTTTCTAATATGTTCTGAAAAGCGAAGTCAAGGCATTTTGCCAAATCCACAGCTCGAAGACCATCGTTCGGCCGCAGGACTTTCCACCGGCCGGC
This sequence comes from bacterium, assembly GCA_014896235.1. Lineage (GTDB taxonomy): Bacteria > Desulfobacterota > Binatia > Binatales > Binataceae > JADMIL01. The sequence goes on from JADBKU010000012.1 coordinate 40,161, forward strand.
TTATGTCTCTCCATGATAGTCTAAAAGATAACAAATTTGGCTTAATTTATAACTTACATTCTTATAGAGTTAATCAGACGCTAATTTTAGCTAAACGACGCGTTTGAATCTTGAAGTCGTACCACGCACGCGTCACCACGAAGCAGGAAAAAATACCCGTCGCGACCCCGACGCACAGCGTCACAGCGAATCCCTTGACCGGTCCAGTGCCGAATTGAAACAAGATCAGCCCCGCGACAAAGGTCGAAATGTTCGAGTCGCGGATCGCCGACCATGCCCGCTCATAGGCGACCTTCACCGCCTCGCGCGGCGATTTTCCCGCCCGCAACTCTTCACGCATCCGTTCGTTCACCAGCACGTTGGCGTCCACCGACATGCCCAGCGTCAGCACGATACCCGCTATTCCGGGCAGCGTCAGGGTGGCCTGCAGCGCCGCCATCACGCAGACCAGCAAGAGAATGTTGAGCGTCAGGCCGAAATCCGCGAGCAATCCGGCGCCGCTGTAATAGATCGCCATGAAAATCAGCACCGCGGCGGCGCCGACGACGAACGAAAGTTCGCCCTGATGAATCGAATCGCGGCCGAGCGACGGACCGACGGTGCGCTCCTCGATAATTTCGACCGGCGCGGGCAAAGCGCCCGAGCGCAACACGATCGCCAGTTCGTGCGCTTCCTCGAAAGTGAAGTTGCCTGTGATTTGAACGTCGCCGCCGGGAATCGGCTCCTTGATCACCGGCGCCGAATAGACGGTGTTGTCGAGGATTATCGCCAGCCGCCGTCCCACGTTGTTCGCGGTCAGCGAAGCAAAGGTTTCGGCGCCGCGACTATCCAGATGAACCTCGACATACGGCCCTTCGAGGCTGCTGCCGGGACGCACCCGCGCGTCAGTAACCGAATCGCCGGTCATTAGCACCGGAGACTCGACCAGGTACGGTTCGGCGCCGCCAGCCTGAATCGGCCCGTGCAAGATCTCGTCGCCAGGCGGCGGACCGTTCTTCAACGCGTCCGCAAGCGAATTTTTGTCGTCGATCAGCTTGAATTCGAGCACCGCCGTGCGCCCGATCAGCTCTTTGGCGCGTTCGGGATCCTGGATGCCCGGAAGCTGCACGAGGATATCGTTGTCGCCCTCGCGTTCGACCGTGGTTTCGCGCACGCCAAGCTGGTCGATACGGTTGCGGATCGTCTCGAGCGCCTGATCCATCGCGTTGTTGCTGATATGAATCTCCTCGCGCGGCTGAAACGCGAGCTTGAACGTCGGCGATCCGCTCGAGTTGACGGTGGACAACACCAGGTCGGGAAAGGATTTATCAGCCAGAGCGAGGAAGGCGGAACGCTCGTCCGGGTTCTTGAGCGCGAACGTCACGGAGCCGTCGGGATTTTGCGTGACGATGCCCGTCGCGAGTTTGTTTTGAGTCAACGCCCGGTTCAGATCGTCCGCGCGCCGGCGCAGGGCGTTGCTGACCGCGGCCGGTAATTTCACTTCGAGCAATAGATGGGTCCCGCCCTGAAGATCCAGCCCGAGCTGGATTTTAGGCAGATTCTCCATGAAATCCGGCAGATCGGGCCGGAAACTCGGCAGCAGCAGAACCGCCGCCGCCGCCGCCAGCACGCCCGCCAGCAACAGCCGCATCATGCCGCTGCCGTTGGTGAAATGCAGGTAAAGGAAGATCACCGCCAACGTCAGCAGGATCGCGATCGGAATCGGATTTTGACTCGCGCCTTCCACGATTCTCTCGGTAGTTCTTCTCCGTCGGACGATGCGCGGATACGGCGCGCGTCAGTCCGACTTCTCTTTTTTGGTTTGCGCCTTGCCGTAACTCGAGATCGAGCCGATCTGGTTGCGTTCGACCCGAACCCGGACGTTGGGCGCGATTTCGAGCGTGACCAGATTGTCGGAAAGCTCGTGGATACGGCCAATCAGACCGCCCGTCGTAACGACTTCGTCGTTGCGTTTAAGGCCCTTGATCATCTTTTGATGTTCATTCGCCCGCTGCGTTTGCGGCCTCAGTATCACGAAATAAAACACCGCGATCACCAGCACCAGCGGGACCACCGGATTGGTCAATAACTGATCGAATATTCCGCCCGGCGGCGCCGCGGCATGCGCGGCCGCATCGGCCCACGCGGTTCCCTCGAAGAGCATCAGTTCGTTTTCCCGTTCCTTGCGGTTTCGCCCGCTTCGATCATATCCGTCGTATAACGGGCGAATGCGTTGTAGGCCCGTGATGCGATAGCAGCTTGGGCTTCGCGCATCAAGCGACCATAGAAATACAGATTGTGCTCCGTTAGCGCGCGCGCCGCCAGTATTTCGCCGGCCATGAACAAATGGCGCAAGTAGGCGCGCGAAAAGGTCGTGCAGCAGCGGCAATCGCAGCGCGGATCGAGCGGACGCTCGTCCCGGGCGTGCGCGGCCTGTTTGATCGACACGCGCCCCTCGCTCGTGAAAGCCGAGCCGTTGCGCGCATTTCGGGTGGGCAAGACGCAATCGAACATATCGAAGCCCATCCCGATCGCCGCCAGCAGATCCTGCGGCGTACCGACGCCCATCAGATACCGCGGACGGTCCGCCGGCAGCAGCGACGCCCCCAGCGCGGCCATCTCGCGCATCGCGGATTTCGGCTCGCCAACCGAAAGCCCGCCGATAGCGTAGCCGTCGAACGGAAGCGCGGTAATCTGGCGCGCGCTGTCGCGTCTTAAATCCGGATAAATGCCGCCTTGAACGATCCCGAACAGCGCCTGCGTCTCGCTGGTGCGTGCGCGCAGGCACCGCTCGGCCCATCGCGCGGTCAGTTCGAGCGACTCGCGGGCGCGCCGATGGTCGGCCGGATACGGCGTGCATTCGTCCAGCGCCATGATGATATCGGCGCCGAGCGCCTGCTGGATTTCGATCGCGCTCTCGGGCGTCAGCGTCAGCGGCGCGCCGTCCAGATGCGAGCGGAAGCGGATGCCGTCGGCGCCGATCGAATTGATTCGCGCGAGGCTCATCGCCTGAAATCCGCCGGAGTCGGTAAGTACCGCGCCGCGGAAGCCCATGAAGCGGGCGATTCCGCCAAAATCGCGCACCAATTCCGCGCCCGGCCGCACCGCCAGATGGTAGGTGTTGGCCAGCACCATCCGGTAGCCCATCGACCACAATTCATCCGGCGCCATCGCCTTGACCGCCGCGCGCGTTCCCACCGGCATGAAAACGGGCGTTGGCACGCCGCCATGCGGCGTGATCAGACGGCCCATCCGCGCGGCGCCGTCCTCGGCGTAAACCTCAAAGCGGAAATGCGATTCGGCCACGTTGATCACGAGACGCTGATTTCAAGGCGCCTGACGCGCGTCCGCGACGCCCGCCGCGATCAACATCGCATCGCCATAACTCAGGAAACGGTAGCGATGGCGTATGGCGTCGCGATACGCCGCGAGCAGATGGTCTCGGCCGGCCAGCGCCATCACCAGCGCCAGCACGGTGCTGCGCGGCATGTGAAAGTTTGTGATCATCCCGTCCACGAGCTTGAAGCGGAAGCCGGGATATATGAATAGTCCGGTAAATCCCTCGCGATCGCCCGTGATCGCCCATGATTCCAGCGCGCGCACGCTCGACGTTCCGACCGCGATGATTCTGCCGCCCAGCCGCCGCGCGGACTCGATCGCGGCGGCGGCGCCGGCCGGAATCGTGAACCATTCGGCCTCCATCGTATGGCCTTCGATCTCGCGGGAGCGAATCGGGGCGAAGGTGCCCGGTCCGATATGCAGGGTCAGGCGGGTATTGCGGATGCCGGCGGCGGCGAGTTCGTCGAGCAATTCGCGGGTGAAATGAAGCCCGGCGGTCGGAGCCGCGACGGCTCCGACCTGATCCGCATAGACCGTCTGATATTCGGTCAGGTCGGCCGGCCCCGGCGGGCGGCGGATATAATGCGGCAGCGCGGGCTCGCCCGCTTCGTCGAGGACCTGTTGCATCGGCGCGCCATCCTCGGCGACGACGAGCAGGCGTCCGTTGCGCAAATTTCCAGCGACCCGCAAGATGCGCCCGTTAGACAGGAGCAGTCGCGCGCCCTCGCGAGGCGCGCGATGAGATTTGGCCAGCGCCAGCCAAGCGCCGGCGGGCGCTTCGGCGGCGCGCACCATCAAAAGCTCGACCGCCCCGCCCGATTCCTTGCGCGCATGCAGGCGCGCAGGGAAAACGCGCGTATCGTTCAAGACGAGCAAGTCGCCTTCGCGCAGATGGCGTGCGAGCTTGTAAAACCGCGAATGAACGATCGCGCCGGTGCGAGGGTCAAGCGCCAGCAGGCGCGCATCGGCGCGGTTCGGAATCGGCTCCTGAGCGATCAGTTCGGCTGGCAAATCGTAATCGAGTTCGCTTAAACGCATCGATGCGATCCGATTGGAATGGCCTGCGGGCGATCATTCATGCGCACGCGCCGCGCACGGCATCTCTTCAGAATATCATCGGGGGAGCAGGCAGATTAAGCAGGCGCGGCCCGCACAGTCGCCGGCCACATTACAGTTCCGAGGGGCGTCGATAAACGGGCTTCGGCAGCGCGTCGAATTCGGGCACCGCTCCATCGACCATGACGATCTGCGGATCTTCCGGCTCGATATCCTCGAAGAAGCGGTTGTAAAGTTCGCGCTTGGTCTGCAGGTACATCAAATCGAAGGCGTCGCGAAGCTGGTCGTGTTTCCAGAAATCGGCCGCGCCAAGCTCAACCTGGCCAGCGGGCGCCACAGTAAAGACGTAACGCATCCGATTTTCGGAATTAAATTCCGCGATTTCCTCCTGCAGGCCGCTGAGCGCTTCGGCGGCGACTCCTTCGGGCGGCGATGCGGCGACCAAGGTCTTGACGCCGAACTCGATGCGCTCGATGCGCTGCACGAACTGGTTCGCCGCATCGATTTCGCGCAGTTGCGCGCGTTCGACCGCCGCCTTGTGCGCGCCAAGGATGCGCGCGAAGTGGCGCGACCCGCCGACGCCCCACTCCGCCGCGACGTTGGCGCCGCAATTCAAGGGCAGCACGAACAGCAGATCGCAGTCTTCCAGTTCGGCCGCAAGCCCAAGCGGCATCCGTTCGAGCAAATCTTCGTCATCGGAGCCTTGCCCGCCCGCGCGCGCGAACAATGGCGCAAGATCGAAGGTGCCGAACAGCGCATCGGCGGTGCGCTGCAGGGGATCGCCCTCGCCGGAGGTCAAAATTTCGCAGTTGGCGTATTCGGCCTGCCGATCGCGGGGCAGTTCGGAGATGCGCTCGGTCACGCCGCGCCAGTTGGTGGCGTAATGCAAGGCGCCCGATTCGGCGCTGGCGCGCGCAAGGTAGAAATGAATCCGCGGCTGATCGCCGAGCGCGTCGGCCAGCGCGGTTTCAAAATTGGCGAAAAAATTTTCGCGCCACGGCCGCGGCCGCAACAACGCCTTGCTTACCAGCGGCACGTACAGCCACGGCAGGTCGCCCAGATCGGGAAGCCGGACCGATTTCCACCATTCTTCGATCAACGGCAACTCCCCATCGCCGGAGCCGGTCTTTTCCGCGCCGACTTTTCCGCCCACCCAGAATATCCCGTTCCACGCGCCGATCGATGAGCCGGCCACGACTCGCACCTTGTGCAGCGCATTGTAATCGCGAAGAAATTCATGAATCGCCTTGAGCGCGCCGGCCTGGTATGCGCCGCGCGCGCCGCCCCCGCCAAGGACGATGCCAATCCGCCCGACATGGCCCTGGAAGAACTGGACGTATTCGCGCCGCCGCGCGCGGCCGTTGCGTTTGCCATGCGCATAGACCGGTTCGACCTCGTCGATCGGCACGGTGGTCTCCACCGTCAAAGCCGCTATCTCTTCGGGCGCGGACTCGCCGTAAAACCGCTTCGGGAAGGAAACTGCCGCCATCAGGGCGTCATTGAGAAGGCGGACCACATTGGCGAGCCAGAATCCAAGGTTGAGCGCGACCAACGAACGTGCGGCGACCACCAGCAGGCTCGCCATGCCGCGCCCCAAAACGCCCGCGGATTCGGCATTGAAAGTCGCCGCGATCGCACCGGCGCACCATACGATAAATCGAACCGGCGCGCGGCCCTTTAGACCGGGCGAGAGGAAATCGTAACCCTTATGAATCGCGATCGCCGGGAGCGCGGCGGAATCCGTTAAAATATCCTTGGCCCGCGCCCAAACCGCAACTGCTCCAGCGGGCACAGCGATCGCATTCAGATGAGTCCGGGCGGCAAGCCTGGAAATATCGCCGAAAAAGGCGAAATCGCGCCACGCCACGTAATAGACCAGGCAATCCTCGATCCACCACCCGACCACGAACAGGATCGCGATCTCGACCATCAGGCCCCACGGCATCGCCGGCAGTCGTCGCGCCTTCACGCTGGCACCATCCTGTAACGTCGTCTGAGAATCCTGACGACAGCCCCCGCTCTTACAGTTATTTACGCTCTAAAGCTGCCTTAAACCAGACAGGTAATCAATGTTTCGCAACTAATCCCGTATGGTGAAAAATAGCGTCAAGATGCGACCTTCAGGACGATTTTGCCGAAATGTTCGCTCGATTGCATCATTTTGTGTCCCGCGGCGGCGTCGACGAGCGGAATCGTGCGATACAGCGGCGGACGCAGCCTGCCCGCCTCCAAGTCCTTACCGAACCGGCTGAGAAACGCTCGCACAATCTCGGCCTTTTCCGCGGTCGGACGGGAGCGCAAGGTCGATCCCAGCAGATGCAGGTGGCGGCGCAAAACCTGCCCAAGATCGATTTCCGCCCCGGCGCCGCGCATCAGGCCGATCATTACGAGCCGGCCGCCGTTCGCGAGCGCCTCGAGGTTCTGGGCGAGATAAGCTCCGCCGATACTGTCGAGCACGATCGCCACGCCGCGATCATTGGTGGCGGCGCGAACTTTGGGCGCGAACGGGCCGGATTTGTAGTTGATCGCGACATCGGCGCCGAAGCGCAGGCACTGTTCGCATTTTTCGTCGGAACCGGCGGTCACGATCGAACGCGCGCCAGCGAGTTTGAGCAGTTGTATCGAAGCGGTGCCGACGCCGCTGCCGCCGCCATGAATCAGCACGGAATCGCCGGGCTTGACCCCGCCCAGCATGAAGAGATTCAGGTATGCGGTAAGAAAGACTTCGGGCAGCGCGGCCGCTTCGGCGTCGCTGAGCGCGTCCGGAACATGCATCGCCGAGCCGTGATCGACCGCGGCCAGTTCGGCGTAGCCGCCGCCCGGCAGCAGCGCCATCGCGCGCTCGCCGACCCGCCATCCGGCGACGGCGCTGCCCACGGCGGCAACCGTCCCGGCGCATTCGAGTCCCAGAATCGGCGAAGCGCCCGGCGGCGGCGGATAAAGCCCCTGCCGCTGCATCAGGTCCGCCCGATTCAGCGCGGCATGGCTGACGCGGATCAGCAAATCGGACGGTCCCGGAACGGGATCGGGCGCATCGCCAAGCTTCAGGACTGATTCGTCGCCGGGCCGGTCAAATACGATCGCTTTCATTCAAAAACGCGTCTCCCGATTGCGATTGGGCGCAGCGAATTGATCCGATCGCCGCGCGCGCCACAGGTTAGCGCTTCGTCCGCCGCGCCGGAAACCGCCGGCACATAAAAAACGAGGGTCCGCGGCTGCGAACCCCCGTTCATAAACGAGCCTTTGGCGGCGATCAGAATTTGTTGATGATCGACACGCCGACGTTCTGGAAGTTGGTCATCTGCTCGAGCACGCGCGACGCTCCTTCGAGGCCGATCGTTTCGGTGATCATCGACTTCGGATTGAGCTTGCCCGCCTCGACCATCTGCATCATCGACGGATAGCGCGACGCCGGCATCCCGAGCGACGCGACCAGCGAAAGTTCCATCGTGACCATCCGATCGATCGGCAGCGCGACTTCGCCCTTTTCAGCGGCGGTGGTCAGACCGATCTGGAGCGAGCGGCCCTGCTTGCGCAGGCAGTTGATCGAGTTGAGGCAGGTCGCCTTCACGCCCAGCGCGTCCACGCCGACGTGCGCGCCGCCCTTGGTGATGTCGAAAATCGCCATCACCGCGTCGGTCTTCTTGCCGTTGATGACGTGCTGCGCGCCGACTTTCTTCGCCAGTTCGAGTTTGGCGTCGTCGAGATCGACCGCGATTACGTTGGCGCCAATCGCCGCCGCGATATGCACGGCGGAAAGCCCGATACCGCCGCATCCATGCACGGCGACCCATTCGCCGGGCTTCACCTGCGCGCGATCGACCACGCCGTGGTACGAGGTCATAAAGCGGCAGCCCAGCGATGCGCCCTCTTCAAATCCGACCCCCTCGGGCATCGGCACGAGGTTGGCGTCGGCGTTGGGAATCCTGACGTAGCTGCCATAGCCGCCCCAATAGGAAAATCCTGGCAGGGAAGGATTGGCGCAAACGTGCGATTGGCCGCTGCGGCAATATTCGCAGACGCCGTCGCCCTGGCTGAACGGCACGAGCACGCGATCGCCCTTTTTGAAATTGCGGGTCTCTTTGCCGACTTCTTCGACCACGCCGCAGAATTCGTGCCCCATCACCAGCGGCATCGGCGGCACCAGGCCGATCCAGGTCCAGTCGCCCGACCATGCGTGCCAATCCGAACGGCATACGCCCTCGGCCGCGGTGCGCAGGATAACGCCGTTGGCCGGACAGCTTGGATCGGGAACGTCCTTGACAACCAGCGGTTTGCGCACCGCCTCCATCACTGCTGCTCTCATGAACTGAATCTCCTCGTTAGCGTTTGTCCGACAGCGCGGCGCCGGCTCAATCGAGCCCCCCAGGGCCGCTTGCCATCCTGACCTTCATATAGCGCCGCCGTGGCGTCTTCGGCAATCGCCAGACTGAACACAAGGAATTGCCGCGGCTTCTCGAGGACAGGCGGACGACATTCGCTAGCCGATCAGCGCCTCAAGGGTGCGCGCGAATTTGCCGAGATCGCCGCCGGCGTCAACTTCCACCGGATGCAGATCGGCGCCGGCCGCCTCCTGCGCCTTGAGCCGCTCGACCGCGCCATTCAAATCGCCGATGTAGCCGATTTCATTGAGCAGGCGCGGCGCGACCGCGTCGGTTCCGGCTTTGGCCCCGCCGGAGGCCCACGCTTCTTTGATCGCGGCGACTTCCGCCCCGAAGCCAAAACGGGTTAGTTGTTCGGCGTAGAAAGTGCCCATCCGGGCCGCATAGAAAGCGAGCGTGCCGGCGTGGGCGGCGCGGCCGCGTTCCACGTCCGCGGTGACGTGAACCCATCCGGGCGCTTTGACCGTGACCGCCCGCTCGTCGCGGCCGGCATTGCGGACCAACCCGCGAAAATCGTCGATCGAGGATTTAAGCGCGCTCAGCGGAATCATCACCGGCATCCAGCCGTCGGCGGCGCGTGCGGTGAATTCGACGCTTTTGCGATTCAACGAAGCGATAAACACGGGAATATGCTTGCGCACCGGCTCGAAACGAAGCGTGAAGCCGCGCGCCAGCTTGAAAATTTTGCCATTGTAATTGAGCGGCGCGCCGGCCATCAGCAGGTTGAATATCTCGACGCACTCGCGCATCCGGGTGAGCGCCGGCATGAACGGAACGCCATGAAAATGCTCGATCACGTTGGGGCCGCTGGTGCCGAGGCCGGCGATCATGCGGCCTCCGCTCAGCTCGTCGAGCGTGGCGAAATGCTGCGCCAGCGCAGCGGGAGTGCGGGAATATACGTTCACGATAGAGGTGGCGAGCTGGACGCGCGCGGTATGTTCCGCGAGCAGCGTGAGCGGCGTGAAGGCGTCGCGGCCCCAGGCTTCGGCGATCCAGATCGAGTGGACGCCGGCTTGATCCGCGATCCGCGCGCGTTCGATCAGCGCCTTGTAATCGATTTTGCCCTGCCAGTTGACGCCGATCGTGATCTTGCGCGCCATCGTTCGATACCTCCTTCGCTTCCGTACCGGATGCCGAACACAGGCTTAGCGTTTTCGCGCGCGGATTGTCGAGCGGCGACTGCCCGCCGCTGCGGTTTAGCGAAGCTGGCCGACGCTGCGCGCGGGCGAACGGCGCGGAGGGGCCGGCCTGATCAAACGTAACAGCGCGGCGTCGGTCAGGCCGAGATTGCGGGCGGTGGCGCCGGAATCGCCGCCGCTGGCGGCGAGCATGTCCAATGCCAGCGCCCGGCGATCAGCCGGACGCGTCAAACGCCAGAGCGAGAGCATGCCGTTGGGAACGGCGACCGCCGCGAACTGCTCGACCACTTCGCCGCGTCCAATCACTTTGCCGCGCGCCTGGGATCGAGCGATCGCAAGGCGCGTGACGAGGTTGTTCAATTCGCGAACGTTGCCCGGAAAACGATAATCGGCGAGCGCCTTGAGGGCGGCCGGCGCGAACGCCGCGCGCGTGTCGATCCGGCGCAGGAACTCGCGCGCCAGCAGCGACAGATCGGCGGGACGATCGCGCAGCGGCGGCAACTTCAGCGCGACGCCGAACGACTCCCGGAGCGCGCGCGACAATTCGCCCCGCGTCACCGCGTCGTCCGACGGGCGCGAGGATGCCGCGAACAACCGGATCGGGGCGGCGTCGACCGGGCCGGCCAATCCAGAAACATGCAAGGCCTCAAGCAGGCGCGCTTGCGCCGATGTGGAAAGCTCGTCGATTTGGTCGAGAAAAATCGCGTCCGGACGCGGCACAGAAGCGCTGGCGGCCGCGGCGAACTCGCCGGCGATCGAAACGTCGTCAAAGGCGGCGCAATCGATTTCGCGCATCGGCCCGGATGCGCCGCTCGCGGCGTGGATCAACCGAACCAGCGATCTTTTGCCGGTTCCGGTTTCGCCTTCGACGATCACGCCGCGACGGCTGCGCGCGATAGATGTCGCCGTGGCGATCGTCTCAAAGACGTCCGGGTCGGTCGTGATGAATGCGAACGGCAGACGCAGCGCGCGCGACAGGATATGGCAGGCGGCGGCGCGCAAATCGCCGGCGACGATTACCGCCTCGGCCGCGCGGCCGCAACGATCGGCGATCGTGATCAGGAATTCACGCCGTGCGCGGACCGAATCGCGGGAGTGGGCGAATTCAACGCGCAGCGCGGGCGCCGCGGTTGAACTGTCGAATTTCGCCGGCGGCGCGCCGGCCGCTCCGGGACCGCACGGCACGACTCCGACTGCGAGCAACAGCCTGGTCAGTTCGGCGGGCGCGCCTTTCGCCAACTCGACCTGCGCCAACGGATGCAATGTTCAATCTTCCTTCCAAAGGCGAGCGTTTCGCGCTCGGCCGTAGCGCATCTCGCGCCGCTCGCATCACAAGGGGTTGCAAAGGCAGTACCAGTTTCTTTGTTGCGGGCCGGATCGATCGACTATTGGGGTCAGGCTGATAAGATACGTCATGCCGATCGCGCGCCGGTTCGTTTGGACCGCTTGATCGTAACGATTTGGCAGCCCTGGTTATCTCAGGTGACGCATCGCGGGACGGGTTTGCGACCTGTTCGCGAGGCAATGTCGCGTGATGTTACATTCATGAAACTACGTCGCGCGCGTGACGCGCGCCGACCATCCTTGGTCGATACTCGCCGCGACGCTGATCGGCCGGAACGGGCGCCAAAAAAACGGCGCCGATTACTCGTCACGGTCTCGACGCCAAGGGCAACTTGCGTCACCCTACCGTTTCAATCGCGATATCCATTCGTTGGTCGGCAACTTTTCGTCGATGAGTTTTTTCGCGCCTTCGACGCCAGCGCGAAATAATCCTCTTCAGCGAACCGATCGCAGACCGCGCGAGTATGGCGATTCACGCCAAAGATTTCCTACAGAATGAGCACGCTCGGGCCGCGCGAATCCTCCGGAACCGCAAGATAGCCCTTGAAATTGTGGCCATCGGCCGCCGTAATCGATAACGTCTCGCCCATTCGCTCCCCCGGCTGCCGCCGTCAGATCGCTACTCAGAATATCGCGATGACGCGAGAGTTTCAGGCCGAATCCGTGCGGTATTCGCCAACCGAAGCGTTCGCGCACCGCTGACAACCGTTGTCCCATAGCGTGCTATGGTTACAGGTAATTCCGGGGTGGACGCGCCCGTAGCGGAAACGACATGCGAGATGTTATACTTGTTTATGATAATCCTCGATACGCTGGCGAAACATGGCGCGCGTCGGGAAAATAGTTTGGCGTGACGAGCTTTGGGATTAATTAGACGAATCGCCTTAATCGCGCCGAAATCGCGCGCCATCGGTCCGTTGGTCGAGCACAAGCTTTCGCCGGTTGGTTGCGCCGCGCGGCGCGCGCGGCTTATCGCGTTCATGGCGCTCGCAATCGCGCTTGCGGGATGCGGCGGAAATGGCGCTCAGGGTCCCGCTGAGATGCCGCCGGCGCCCGTGCTGGTCGCCAAAACGGTGCGTCAGACGGTGCCGGTGGTGATCAAGGAGATTGGAACGGTCGAGGCTTACGCTTCGATCGCCGTCAAGGCCCGCGTCGAAGGCAACCTCGTTGCGATTCATTTCAAGGAAGGCGATTACGTCCGCAAGGGGCAGCCGCTCTTCACGATCGATCCCCGCCCCTACCAGGCGGCGCTTAAACAAGCCGAGGCGAATCTGGCCGCCGATCGCGCCAAGGCAACGCAGGCGCACGCCGACGAGGAACGCTATAAGTTCCTATTGCAGGAAGAGGTCGGCTCGCGCCAGCAGTTCGATCAGGCGTACGCCACCTCGGCGAGTCTGGCGGCCGCTGTCGCCGCCGACGAGGCGGCGGTGCAAAGCGCGCGGCTCAATCTCGAATACACCGATATCCGTTCGCCGATCGACGGACGTACCGGCAGCCTGCAAAATCACGTCGGCGACCTGATCAAAGCGGACGCCGACACGCCGATGGTCACGATCGATCAGGTGCAACCAATCTACGTGGATTTTTCGATTCCCGAGAGCGATCTCGCGGAAGTGCGGGCGGCGATGGAGATGCGGCAACTGGTGGTGGAGGCCGAGATTCCTGGCGCCCACGATGCGCCGGAACGAGGAGTGCTGGCGTTTATCGATAATTCGGTGGACAAAACCACCGGCACGATCGCGCTGAAGGGTCTGTTTCAGAACGACAACCGCAGTTTGTGGCCGGGCGAATTCGTCAACGCGACGCTGGTGCTGCGCGAATTGAACGACGCCGTATTGGCGCCGACGGCCGCTCTGCAGACGGGACAGCACGGCGTTTTCGTTTATGTGGTCGGCCCGGACCTGAAAGCGTCGCCGCGGCCCGTCGTCGCCGGCCCTCAGATTGGCGACGAGACCGTGATAGAACACGGACTGGAGGGCGGCGAAACGGTCGTGACCGACGGCCAGATTCGGCTGATGCCCGGAGCGAAGGTCAGAATCAAGCAATCGCTGGACACAAGCGGCAAGGCGCAATGAATCTCGCCGAACTTTTCATCCGGCGTCCGGTGATGACGACGCTGGTGTCGCTAGCGATCGTCATCTTCGGACTCGCCGCCTACCGCACGCTGCCGGTCAGCGATCTCCCCAACGTCGATTATCCGACGATTCTGGTGAGCGCCTCGCTGCCGGGCGCCAGTCCGGAGACGATGGCGTCGTCGGTGGCGACGCCGCTCGAACGGGAGTTTTCGACAATCGCCGGCTTGGCGGAGATGACCTCGGCCAACACCCAGGGCCAGACCAATATCACCCTGCAGTTCGACCTTTCACGCAATATCGACGCGGCCGCACAGGACGTGCAATCGAAGATCGCCGCCGCGCAATCGGAACTGCCGCAGGGGATGCCGTCGCCGCCCTCGTATCAGAAGGTCAATCCGGCGGACAAGGCGATTCTTTATATCGGGATGAGTTCATCGACGCTGCCGCTTTCCGAAGTCGATGAATACGCCGAAACCTATCTCGCGGAACGGATCTCGATGATCAGCGGCGTCGCGCAGGTGCAGGTTTACGGATCTGAAAAGTACGCCGTGCGCGTGCAGCTTAATCCTGAAAAACTCGCCGCGCGCGGGATCGGCATCAACGAGGTCGCCGACGCGATCGCCAACGCCAACGTCGATTTGCCGACCGGTACGCTGTACGGCGCGAATCAGGCGTTCACGGTCCAGGCCAATGGCCAATTGACCGACGCGGCGGCGTACCGGCCGCTGATCGTCGCCTATCGCAACGGCGCTCCCGTGCGGCTCGAAGACCTCGGCCGCGTGCTCGACAGCGTGCAGGACGACAAGGTCGCCGGATGGGTCGGCGGACAGCGCGCCGTGGTGCTCGCGATCGAGCGCCAGCCCGGCACCAATACCGTCGACGTCGTCAACAATATCCGGAGAATTCTGCCGTCGTTCCGCGCGGAACTGCCCGCCGCGATCAACCTGACCATCCTCTACGACCGTTCGGTGAGCATCCGCGAATCGGTCAACGACGTTCAGTTCACCCTGCTCCTGACCGTCTTCCTCGTGGTGATGGTCATCTTCCTGTTTCTCCGCAATCTCTCGGCGACGATTATTCCGAGCCTCGCGCTGCCTATGTCGATCGTCGCGACGTTCGGCGTGATGGCGATGCTGGGCTACAGCCTCGACAATCTTTCGCTGCTCGCGATCACCTTGTCGGTGGGATTCGTCGTCGATGACGCGATCGTGATGCTCGAAAACGTCGTGCGCCATCTGGAGATGGGCAAGGGCGTGATGCAGGCGGCGCTCGACGGTTCCGGCGAAATCGCTTTCACGATCCTGTCGATGACGCTGTCGCTGGCGGCGGTCTTTATTCCCGTGCTGTTCATGGGCGGCATCCTGGGCCGGCTCCTGCACGAATTCGCGGTCACGATCGGCGTTGCGATTCTTGTTTCCGGCTTCGTTTCGCTCACGCTCACCCCGATGCTGTGCAGCCGCTTCCTGCGGCCTCCGGCGGAGGAGCGCCACGGCCGTTTTTACGACGTCACTGAGCGCGCCTTCGACGCCGCGCTGGACGCCTATCGCGCGAGCCTCGGCTGGGTGATGCGCCATCGGCGGCTCACGATGGCGGTGCTGGCGCTGACGATCGCGGGCACGGTCTGGGGATTCGAGGTGATTCCGAAAGGCTTTCTGCCTGAAGAGGACGCCAGCGAGGTGCTGATTTTCACCGAGGCCGCGCAGGGCATCTCATACGACGCGATGGTTGCGCATCAGCAGGCGCTCAACCATCTGGTCGCGCGCGATCCGGATGTGCTGGCGTTCTTTTCCAGCGTCGGCGCGTCAGGCCCAAGCGGCACGCTCAATTCCGGAATCCTGTTCGCGCATCTGGTTCCGCGCGACCAGCGCGTCGGACGCGAATCGATCGATCAGGTGATCAGCCGCTGGCGCGCGGAATTCTCGCAGATTCCCGGCCTGCTGACGTTCATCCAAAATCCGCCGCCGATTCAGATTGGCGCGCGCTTCACCAAGAGCACCTACCAGCTCACGTTGCAAAGTCCGAACACCCGCGATCTCTACAAGTACGCGACGCTGCTGGAAGACAAGCTGCGCGCGCTTCCGGATTTGCGCGACGTAAGCAGCGACCTGCAAATCCGCAACCCGCAGATCAACGTCGAAATCAATCGCGACCGCGCGCATGCCTTCGGCCTGACCGCGCAAGCGATCGAAGACGCGCTCGCCGACGCTTACGGCTCGCGCCAGATTTCGACCATCTACGCTCCCAACAACGAATATTGGGTCGAGATGGAGCTTGAACCGCGCTTCCAGTCGGACCCGGCGTCGCTAAATCTGCTTTACGTGCGGTCATCGACGGGCCAGCTCGTGCCGCTCAACACGGTCGCGAAGCTGGTGCGCACGCTCGGGCCGCTCTCGATCAACCATTCGGGACAGATTCCGTCGGTCACGATTTCGTTCGACGTCGCCACCGGAGTTTCGCTGGGCAAGGCTCTCGGCGAGGTCAAGCGCATCACAGAAGACACCCTGCCGTCCTCGATCACCGCCGCCTATTCCGGCGCCGCGCAGGCGTTCGAGAACTCCCTGGGCAACCTCGGCATGTTGCTCGCGATGGCGATCCTCGTGATTTATCTCGTCCTCGGCATCCTCTACGAAAGCTTCATCCATCCGATCACCATACTTTCGGGATTGCCCGCCGCCGGCTTCGGCGCGCTGATGACGCTGCTCGCGTTCCACATGGAACTCGATCTGCTCGCCTTCGTCGGCATCATCATGCTGGTCGGATTGGTGAAGAAAAACGCCATCATGATGATCGACTTCGCGCTCGACGCGCAGCGCGCCAAAGGCGAAAGCGCCGCCGACGCGATCTTCGAAGGCTGCATCATCCGCTTCCGGCCGATCATGATGACCACGATGGCGGCCTTGATGGGCACGTTGCCGATCGCGATCGGCACGGGCGCGGGCGCCGACGCGCGCCGTCCATTGGGAATCGCGGTGGTCGGCGGCCTCTTGTTTTCGCAATTCCTGACGCTCTACATCACGCCGGTCGTCTATACTTACATGGACGCGCTGCTGCAAAAGATTAAAGCGTTGAAGGCGGAACGCCCTCCGGCGCGGCGCGAAGCGGCCGCCAGCGAAATAGCGGCGCGGCGCGAAGCGGCCGAACGCCGGCGCGCCGCGTCGCATTGATGGCGTTGCGAAATTCGCCGAGCCGGCGAGTTTCGCAAAGAATTAATCGCTGCGCAATGCGAAATTCGCCGCCGACGCGGGCGCGTCGCTTCCGCGCCAACCGCGGCAGGATTAAAATTGAATCAAAAGACCCCGAACAAGACGCGCCCCGGCGGGCGCATTGGATGGCGTTTTTGTCCAGCGAAAAAGATTTCAAACTCCGTACGAAGGGCGACAAACCGCGCGTCGTCGTTGACTTCGACCTGCTGCGCCGCATCGGCGGACGCAATTTCCGCGATCTGGGCGGCCATGTGGCCGCCAACGGACGCCGCGTGCGCACCGGCAGGGTTTATCGCTCCGCCCATCTCGCTGAAGTTCCCGATCGGCATCCGCTGCGCGAACTTCCGCTGCGCACTCTGGTGACGCTGCAAAGCCGGCTCGAAGTGCGCCATCTGGGACCGCCGCGCGCGGAGTTTCTCGAATCCGGGGTGCGCTGGGAGCATATTCCAATCGGCGATCCCTGGTTCCGCGAAGACGGCTTTTACAAGATCGACACCCGCCCCGGCCACGAGCATCTGGTGATCCTCACCGAATTTCTCGAAGACTGGCAGGCATTTTTCCGCATCCTCGCCGAGCGCGACGTCTATCCTCTGCTCTTTCATTGCTCCGCCGGCCGCGACCGCACGGGCGTGGGCGCGGCGATGCTGCTCGAGATGCTGGGGGTCGATCGCGATCAGATCGTCGCCGATTTTCTTGCCAGCAACACGACGTTCCCGCAGATGCCGCTGAAACGCGCGCAGCTCGATCCGATCTTCGAACTGATTGACAGCCACGGCGGAATCGGCGGCTTCATGCATGAAGTTATCGGCATCGAACCGGCCGATATAGAGGCAATCCGCGAGGATCTGCTCGAATAACCGTCTTGCATTCGCCGCATCAGGACGGATGGAATCCGCGCGATGGGAGCGGCTGCGTCAGGCTGGCGCGTAGCCGTCGCGCAGCAGCGATTTCGCGATAATCATGCGCTGGACTTCGCTGGTGCCTTCGCCAATCTCGGTGAGCTTGGCATCGCGCATGTAGCGTTCGACCGGAAATTCGCTGATATAGCCGTAACCGCCGTGAATCTGGACGGCTTTCGTCGTCGTCCACATCGCGGTTTCCGAGGCGAACAGCTTGGCCATCGCGGCCTCCCGTCCGAAGGGACGGCCAGCGTCCTTGAGCGCCGCCGCACGCATCGTCAACACCCACGCCGCGTCGATCCGCGTCGCCATATCGGCGAACATCCATTGAATCGCCTGAAAGTCGGCGATCGGCTGGCCAAACTGCCGGCGTTCGAGCGCATAGGCGCGCGCGTCTTCCATCGCGCCGCGCGCGATTCCGATCGCGAAGCCCGCGATCCCGATCCGTCCGCCCTCCAGCACCTTCAGCGTCTGCCGGTAGCCCATCCCGAGATCGCCGATTAAATGGTCGGCCGGCACGCGGACGTTGTCGAATATGACTTCGGCGGTGTCGGAAGAATGCAGGCCGAGTTTCTCGATTTTGCGGCCGTTGCCAAGACCGCTGGTTCCGCGCTCGACGATAAACGCCGAGACGCCCGATCGCCCCGCGCCGCCATCCGTCACCGCCATCACGACGTAAACGTCGGCGGTCGAGCCGTTGGTGATGAACATCTTGGAGCCGTCGATACGAAACCCGTCGCCGTCGCGCACCGCGCGCGTCTTCATCGCCGCGGCGTCGGAGCCGGAGTTCGGCTCGGTCAGGCACCATGCGCCGAGCTTCTTCGCCGAGATCATCTCCGGCAGATACGCCGCGCGCTGCGCGTCGGAGCCGAATAGATTGATATGGCCTGACGAAAGCGACATGTGCGCGGCGCAGGCAAGTCCAACGCCGGCGTCGTAGCGCGAGATTCCCTCGACCACGAGCGTTTGCGAGAGCGTGTCGGCGCCGCCCCCGCCGAATTTCTCGGGAAACGAAACGCCGAGGAAGCCGAGCGCGCCGATCCGTTCGATAACGTCGCGCGGGAAAATTCCTTCACGATCCCATTGGCCCGCGTGCGGCTTGATTTCGCGCTCAGCGAAACCCGCCAGCGTGTCGCGGATCTGGCGATGCTCGTCGGTCAGTTCAAAATCCATCGCCGGTTGCTCACTCGCGCGGGCGCACGTTCTCTCGCACCCATTTGACGATATCCTCGGTCGAGGCGCCGGGAGTGAAAACGGCCTTCACGCCCATTTCCTTGAGCTTGCCGGCGTCCTCCTCGGGGATGATGCCGCCGCCGAAAACGGCGACGTCGCCGGCGCCTTTCTCCGTCAGCAAACGAATAACTTCGGGAAAGAGCGTCATGTGCGCGCCAGAAAGGATGCTCAGACCGACGGCGTCGACGTCTTCCTGCACGGCGGCCTCGGCGATCATCTCGGGCGTCTGATGCAGCCCCGTGTAAATAACCTCGAAGCCGCCGTCGCGCAGCGCGCGAGCGATAATCTTGGCCCCGCGGTCATGGCCGTCGAGACCGGGCTTCGCCACCAGTATGCGTAGTCTTTTTTCCGCCACCTGCTAAATCCAGCCTGGGTCTTTGTACACGCCGAACTCGGCGCGATAAATGTCGCTGATTTCGCCGACGGTCGCGTCGTTGCGCACGGCGTCGCAAATCGGCTCCATCAGATTCTCGCCATTGCGGCAAGCCTCGGCGACGCGCCGGAGCGCCTCGCGCACGGCCGCGGAGTTGCGCTCGCGCTTCATCTTGCGCACGCGCTGAATCTGCCGCTCCTCGAGTTCCTTGTCGATCTTCAGCACCTCGATCGGAATTTCCTCGGGAATTGAATATTTATTCACGCCGACGACGGTTTTGATTCCCTGTTCGAGCTGCCGCTGATAGAGAAACGCCGCCTCGGCGATTTCGCGCTGCGGATAGCCGACATCGATCGCCCGCAGCATCCCGCCCATCTCGTCGATCTTGCGGATATACTCCATCGCGTCGGCTTCCATCCGATCGGTCAACGCCTCAATCGCGTAGCTGCCGCCGAGCGGATCGATCGTGTTGATGACGCCGGTTTCCTCGGCGATTATCTGCTGCGTGCGCAGCGCCACCATGACCGCCTGCTCGGTCGGCAGAGCCAGGGTCTCGTCCATCGAATTGGTGTGCATCGACTGGACGCCGCCGAGCACGCCCGCCAGCGCCTGAATTGCGACGCGAACGACGTTGTTCATCGGCTGCTGCGCGGTCAGCGAAACGCCAGCGGTCTGCGCATGCGTGCGCAGCATCATCGAGCGCGGATTCTTCGCGCCGAACCGCTCTTTCATCAGGCGCGCCCACATCCGGCGGCCGGCGCGCAGCTTGGCGATCTCTTCGAGGAAATCGCTGTGGATGTCCCAGAAGAACGAGAGCCGCGGCGCGAATTCATCGACGTCGAGGCCGCGTTCGACGGCGTTTTGCACGTAGCAAAGGCCATCGGCGATCGTGAACGCCAGTTCCTGCACGGCGGTCGCGCCGGCTTCGCGGATGTGGTAGCCGGAGATCGACACCGGATGGAAGCGCGGCGCCTTCTTTGTGCAGAACTCGATCATGTCGGTGACGATCCGCACCGCCGGCGCCGGCGGACAAATCCATTCCTTCTGCGCGATATACTCCTTCAGCATGTCGTTCTGGATCGTGCCGCTGACCTGCTCCCACGGCACGCCCTGACGCTCCGCCTGAACGAGGTACATCGCGAGCAGGACCGACGCCGAACAATTGACGGTCATCGAAGTGCTGACTTTGCCGATCGGAATCTGATCGAACAGCCGCGCCATGTCGTGAATCGAGGTGACGCTCACGCCCTCGCGTCCGACTTCGCCGATCGCGCGCTCGTGGTCGGCGTCGTAGCCCATCAGGGTGGGCATGTCGAAGGCAGTCGAAAGGCCGTCCTGCCCTTGCGAGAGGAGAAAGCGAAAACGCCGATTGGTGTCTTCGGCAAGGCCGAATCCGGCGAACTGGCGCATCGTCCAGAGCCGTCCGCGGTACATCGATTCATAGACGCCGCGCGTATAGGGAAACTCGCCTGGATAACCGAGCGTCGCGGCATAGTCGCCCTTGACGTCCTCGGGCGTATAGAGCGGTTCGATTTCGAGATCGGAAAGGGTGGAGAACCTGACCGGCCGCTCCTTGCCGCGATTGTAAACCTGCTCAAGCCATTCCTGCTTGCTCTTCACAGCCGTCTCCTCATCCGTTGCGCAGCATCTGGCCCGCGATCACGAGCCGCTGGATCTCGGAAGTGCCTTCGTAAATTTCGGTAATTTTGGCGTCGCGGAAATAACGCTCGGCCTTGAATTCCTTGGTGTAGCCATAGCCGCCGTGAATCTGCACGGCCTCGGTCGCGGCTTTCATCGCCGCTTCCGACGCGAACAACTTGGCCATCGCGGACTGCTTCGTGCAGTTCTGGCCGGCGTCCTTGAGCGCGGCGGCGCGCAACGTGAGCAGACGCGCCGCGTCGATTTCCACCGCCATGTCCGCGAGCTTCCACTGAATCGCCTGATTGCTCGAAATCGGCCGGCCGAAGGCGACCCGCTCCTGCGAATATTTCAACGACGCTTCAAGCGCGGCCCGGCCGATTCCAACCGCTTGCGCGGCGATCCCAATGCGGCCGCCGTCGAGCGTCTTCATCGCAATCTTGAAGCCCTCGCCCTCGCGCATCAGCAGGTTCTCGCGCGGAATCCGCATGTCGCTGAACGCGAGCGCCGCGCTGTGCGCGCCGTGGATGCCCATTTTGTCTTCGACGTGCGTGACCGCAAATCCGGGCGTCGAGGTTTCGGCGATAAAGGCGCTGATTCCGTGATGCCCGCGGTCAGGCTCGGTCATCGCGAACACTATGCAAACGCCCGCCTCCGGGCCGTTCGTGATGAAATTCTTCGAGCCGTTGATAACGTAACTGTCGCCGTCGAGGACCGCGCGAGTACGCTGCCCGGCGGCGTCGGAACCGGCTTGCGGTTCGGTAAGCGCGAAGCATCCGAGCCATTCGCCGGTCGCCATTTTCGGCAGGTAGCGGCGCTTCTGCCCTTCGTCGCCCGTGCCCAGAATCGGCCAGCATCCGAGCGACGAATGGGCCGACACGATCACCGCGGTCGAGGCGCACTCGACTGACAGCTCCTCGATCGCCAGCGCATATGCGACATTGTCCAATCCCGACCCGCCGTATTCCTCCGGGATGAACACGCCAAGCAGGCCGAGCTTGCCCAACTCGGCAATCGCCTCGGCGGGGAACCGATGCGTCCGGTCAATCTCGACGCCAATCTGCTCAAGGCGTTCGCGGGCGAATTTGCGCGCGAGATCCCTGGTTTCGCGCTGAGCTTCAGTGAGTTCGAGGTCCATGAAAATCCGGCGCTATCAGCGTGAGGCGGAAAACCTCCCCACTTCGTCACATTCTTTATCGCAGACGCCTGACGGCGTCGATCCAAACAGCAATTTTAATCGCACGCAACGCCAAACGAACGCTTGAATTGGTAAATAGCACGAATTTGCGCCGATTATGAACGGTGAACCGCTCGATTTTCGCTCAAATCCGCGAACTCGTCAGCGATGACGCCACTGCGGTTCGCGTTTTTCCAAAAACGCTTTCATGCCCTCCGCCTGATCTTCGCTCCCGAAGAGCGCGCCGAAAGCGTTTTGCTCGAAGCGCAGGCCGGCGTCCTCTTCCATCGTCGCGGCGGCGCGCAAGGCGGCCTTGGCCTGGCGCAGGGCGAGGCCCGATTTGCCGGCGATCTTCTCAGCGAGCTTGCGCGTTTCAGGCAGCAGTTGATCCGGCGCGGCCACGCAGCTCACCAATCCCCACTCGAGGGCGGTTTTCGCGTCGAACATCTCGCCCGTCATGATCAGCTCGCGCGCCCGCGCGTGGCCGATCCGATGCGGCAGGCGCTGCGTGCCGCCGAACCCCGGAATGATCCCCAGATTGATTTCGGGCTGGCCGAAACGCGCCTTCTCGCTCGCGACGATCAGATCGCAGGCGAGCGCCAGCTCGAGGCCGCCGCCGAGCGCGAAGCCGTTCACCGCCGCGATTACCGGAATCGGCAGATCCTCGAACGTGGACATCACACGATGGCCGAGACGGGTGAATTCCAATCCCTCGACCGTCGACATCGACGACATCGCGGCGATATCCGCGCCGGCGACGAAAGCGCGGTCCCCCGCGCCGGTGACGATCAGCACGCGAATCGCGGCGTCGTGCCGCACGTCGCGAAGCACCCGCGCAATCTCTTCGAGCACCGCGCGATTCAGCGCGTTAAGCGACTTTGGCCGGTTGATTGTAAGCGTCGCGACGGGCGCTTTCTCGAACAAAACGTCTTCCACGTTCGTCACCTCGGATTCGCGCGCTGGATGATTCGTGCCTGGCGCGAAAATCGAAAGGAAATGATTATTCGCGCGCTCGCGAGCGCGCAACTCAGCAGCCCTGGAGCTTCTCCCGCACCATCCACAGCCGGTCGCCGCCCCAGAAGATTTCTCCGTCGATAACGAAGGTCGGCACGCCGAACACGCCCAGATCTTCGGCTTCGCCGCAGACTCGATCGAGTTCAGCGCGGCCTTCGCCGGACGCGAATTCCGCAAACGCCGCTGGGTCGGCGCCGCTGTCGGCCAGCACCGCGCTCACGGCGGCGACGTTCTCGATATCGAACTCGCGTTTCCAGAAACGCTCGAAGGCGAGATCCATGAAGCGGCGCATCACGCCCCGGCGCTCCGCGTAGATCATTCCGATCGAAACCAGCGCGGAGTCGAAAATCTTTTGCGGACCACGGACGGTCAGCCCGCGCCGATTGGCGAGGCGCCGCGCGTCCATGTAGCTGTAGCGCACGCGCCGCCATTGATGGGGATTGCGGTCCTCGACCGTGCCGAGAAATTCAGGAATCCGCAGCACGTATGGCAACCAGCGGAATTCCACTCCGAACTCGCGTTCGAGTTCGTACGCCGGGTCCTTCGCCAGATAAGCGTAAGGACTTTTGAAATCAATGTAGATTCTGAGATCTCGCGTCGCCATCCGCCGAGCTTACGAGCGCCGGCGCGAAGTTTCAAATGCGTCCGTCAGCGGGGCAGGCGGCTCGGCAGCCGCCGCCGCTCGACCGCCGCCGCGATTCCGTCGGCCTGGCGCGCCTCGAGCGTGTCGCCGGAAAGCCGCTCGCCCGGCGCCTCGTCGAGCCAAAGATCCGCCGCATCGGGCGATTGGCCGCCAAACGCGCTCCCGTCAAAAATTCGCGGCGGTTTGAGCGGGCGGGAGATCCTGCCCGCCAAAGCCGCGCCGACGATTGCGGCCGCAGCGATCGCCAGCAGCCAGCGCCAGCGTGCGATCAACCAACCCGGCGTGCGCCGGCGAACGCCGCCGCGTCCCCGACGCGGCTTTGACGGCGCGGCGGCGGCGCGGCGGCGTGACATTCGATGGGAATTGCCGCGCCGCACGTGGCCTTCGATCGGGATTACCCTGCCCTCCGTCACGACGCGCTCCTTACGAATGAAATCCTAGTCAGGTCTGGAGCGACATTGAACCTTTTCCCATAGCGCGGCAAGCGTAATCGGCGGCGGCGCGGTCATCAGAAGAAAAAAAAGCGGCGGCCGCATCGGCAGCCGCCACAGCGGCGTTGGTCGCAATCGGCGCGGCGCTCGACGCGCCGCGCCGACGCGGAGCGTCATCCTTCCGGATTAATCACCGTGTATAGCGTCGCATTGCCGCGCTGCACCAGCAGCAGCGCCGATTTCTTCTGCTTTTGCGCATCGCGCGCATAGGCGGCGAAATCGTCGGCCGAATCGACCTTCTTATGATCGACCTCAAGAATCACATCTCCCGCTTGCAAGCCGGCGTCGGCCGCCGCCGAATCCGGACGCACCTGCCGGATTACCACGCCCTTGGTGCGCTGTATACCAAGCTGTTGGGCGATTTCCGGCGTCAAGTCCTGCACCTGCACGCCCCAGCTCGTGCCCGGCTCCTCCGTACCGGCGGCGCTTGCGACCTGCTGATCCTTCAGTTCGGCGATTTTGGCGTTAAGCGTAACGTGCTTGCCGTCGCGAATCACCTCGATCGGCACAGTCTTGCCGAGCGGCGTCTGCGCCACCAACTCCGGCAGTTCATGCTCGTCGTGCACGATCTGACCGTCGTATTTGACGATAATGTCGCCGCGCTGAATTCCCGCCTTCGAGGCCGGGCCGTCTTTCTGCACGCCGGCCACTAACGCGCCCTTCGGCGCCGCAAGCCCGAACGATTTCGCCAAGTCCGGCGTCACTTCCTGAATTTCGACGCCAAGCCATCCGCGAATCACGCGGCCGTGTTCCTTGAGCTGCTCCATCACGCTCTTGGCCAGGTCGATTGGGATGGCGAAGCCGATGCCGGCGTTGCTGCCGGTGCTGCTGTAAATCGCGGTGTTGATGCCGATCACCTTGCCCTGTGTGTCGAAAAGCGGACCGCCGGAATTTCCCGGGTTAATCGACGCGTCGGTCTGGATAAAATTGTCATAGTTGCCGCCCAACGCGCGTCCCTTGGCGCTGATAATTCCCGACGTCACCGTCAGGTTGAAGCCGAACGGACTTCCGATCGCCATCACCCAGTCGCCGACCTCCGCCGTGGCGGAATCGCCGAGAACCGCGGACGGCAACGGCTGATTGGTGTTGATCTTGATCAGCGCGAGATCGGTCTTGGCGTCCTTGCCGATCACTTTCGCGGTGAATTCACGCTTGTCCATCAGCGTGACATGAATTTCGTCCGCGTGCCCGACGACGTGGTTGTTGGTCAGGATATAGCCGTCAGGCGAAACAATAACGCCGGAGCCAAGGCCGTGCTGCTTGTACTCGTGCGGCATCTGCCCGAAGAAATGGCGAAACTGCTCGAACGGATCGCCGCCTGGACCGAACGGCATCGGTCCGGAACCGCCCTGATCGCCGTTATCGCCCTGATCCGGACCGCCGAACGGAAATCCGGAGGTCTTGACCTCCTGCACGACGGCGACATTGACGACAGTCGGCATCACCCGCTTGACCAGCGGCGCCCACGAAGGCAGCGCGATCGCCCGTTCCGTCGGTTCTGGCGCATTCGGCGGGGCGGGATTGTGACTGGCCTTGGTTCCGGTCTGAGCCTGATGCGGATTTGCGGCCGTTTGTCCTTCGTCCGAACCCCAAAATGGAAACGCGCCCGCGTTGGCGAACGCTATCGCAATTCCCAACACCACGCCGCCCGCGATGGCGGCGATCGTCTTGCCCATGCATTCCTCCTGGCAACGCCTTGGCCGCCTGCATGGCGGTCCGGCGACACATTTGATTTTTCAGACGATCATCTGGTTACTAAATTCACATTACAGCTCATCGAAGCGTCCTGCGCCGCTCCATAAGCGGAGCGATTCGACGCCTCCAAGGCGTCCAAACCGCCATATTATCGCATACGCGGCCGTGATGCGCAGCGTGTATTGGATCGAGGTTTTGTAGCCCGGGGATCAGCCTTCCGGTTCAGCCGCGCCCGCCCGCGCGTCAGGCTTTTTGATGGCGAACTTGTCCAGCCGGTATTGCAGCGTCCGGTAACTCATGCCGAGCATTTTCGCAGCCTTCGCTATAACCCAGTCGGCTTTCTCCATCGCTTGCAGGATCAGATCGCGCTCCAGATGCTCGAAATTGATGCCTTCGGCGGGAATCTCAAACCGATCGCCGGCGCGAGAGCGCTCAATTCGGCCGACGCTCTTGCGCGCCAGCACCTCTTGCGGCAGATCGCGCGGCTCAATCGCGTCGCCCTCGCACAGCAGGATTGCGCGCTCGATCGCCGATTCAAGCTGGCGGACGTTGCCGGGCCAGGAATAGTCGAGCAGCCGCTCCATCGCCTCGCGGCTGATTTCGCGCACCCGGCCCCCCGCCAGATTGCTGAAGCGGCTGAGCGCGTTGGCCGCAAGCAGGGGTATATCCGAGCGGCGATCACGCAGCGGCGGCAGCGTAATCGTGACCACGTTCACGCGATAATACAGATCTTCGCGGAAGCGTTCCTCAGCGACCTCTTCGGCCAGATTATGATTCGTCGCGGCGATCAGCCGGATATCGACCTTCACCGATTCGTTGCCGCCAACCCGGCGCACTTCGCGCTCCTGCAATACACGCAGCAGCTTGGCTTGTACGCCGACGCCAAGATCGCCGATTTCGTCCAGAAACAGGGTGGATTTGTCGGCGCTCTCGATCAGGCCGATTTTGCGTTCGGTAGCTCCGGTGAAGGCGCCGCGTTCGTGGCCAAATAGTTCGTTTTCAATCAGGCTGTCGGGAATCGCCGAGCAATTGATCGCGACGAAAGGTCGCGCCGCGCGCGGCGACAGGCGATGAATCGCGCGCGCGATCACCTCCTTGCCGGTGCCGCTCTCGCCTTGCACCAGCACGGTCGAGTTCGACGGCGAGACCTTGCGCACGATGCGGATGACCTCCTGCATCGCCGGGTCCTGTCCGATAATTCCCTCGATCTGGAGCTTGCCCTCCATCTCGCTGCGCAGAATCAGATTCTCCTGCTGCAGGCTCGCCAGCTCCGCCGCCTTGGCCACCGTCATCACCAGCGTTTCGCGGTCGGTGGGCTTGGCGAGATAGTAGAATGCGCCGTTTTTCATCGCCTGCACGGCGCTCTCGATCGTGCCATGCGCGGTCAGCACGACGACCTGCGTGCCTGGATATTGCTGGCGGACGCGCGCCAGCACCTCTTCGCCCGACATGCCGGGCATCATGAGGTCGGTCAGCACGACGTCGAAGCGGGCGAGGCCCAGCAATTCGATCGCGCGCTTGCCGACGCCCGCCTCTTCGACCGCGAAGCCTTCGTCACGCAGCGTTTCAACGGTGATCTGGCGTTCGAGGTCGTTGTCCTCGACCACCAGCACGGAAGCCTGATTCATCACGCCTTTTGTACCCCGCTGGCGGGAAAGGTGAAAGTCACGACCGTGCCGGGCGGCGGATCGTTCGGCGCGATCGCGATCGTTCCGCCGTGCTTTTCGACAATTGCCCGCGAGAAAAACAGCCCGAGCCCGATCCCCTCGCGCTTGGTGGTGAAGAACGGCTCGAAGACGTGTTCGGCGACTTGTGGCTCGATCCCCTTGCCGGTATCCGAGAACGCCACGAGCAACCGTCCGTCCTGCTGAGCGAAGCGCACCGTCAGGCGGCCCCCCTCAGGCATCGCCTGGATCGCGTTGGCGACGACGTTGACGAAACAGGCGCGGACCTTTTCCGCATCGACGTTGAGTACCGTCGGCGCCGCGCCGGCCTCCTCGCAGACCTCGATGCCCTGGCTCTTGAGCTTGGAATCGGAGAGCGCGATCACACCGTCGATCAGCTTGCGCAGATCGGTCGGCGCCGGATGGATTTCGATCGGCTGCCCGTAATGGAGAAAAGTCTGGACCATGTCCGAGAGCCGCCGCACCTCGTCCTTCATGATCGCGATCTGGCCGAGGTACTCGTCGCGCTCGCGCGGCAGCAGAGGTCCGTAGCGGGTGCGCAACCGGTCGAGTGCGAGGCTGATGAAGTTGAGCGGATTCTTGATTTCGTGGGCGAGCGCTCCGGCGAGCTGGCCCAGCGCGGTGAACCGTTCGAGGCGGTTAAGCTCCTGCTCGCGTTCGCGCGCCCGGCGCAACTGCGCGACCATCTCGTTGAAGCTGCGCGTCAGCAGGCCGATCTCGTCGCGCCGACGCGCCTCGGGAACGGGTTCGAGGCCGCGCGCGGCGATATTCTGGGCCGCGTCGGCGACCGCGTGAATCGGTTCGACGTAGCGCTCGGCCATCACGTAGGCGAACGCCAATCCGACCGCGAAAATCCCGAGTCCGAGCGACAGCAGCCGCATTCGATAGTCGCGCAGAGGCTGATCGAAATCGCTGAAATTCGCCGCCACCTGCACGTAGCCGAGCAGATGGTCTTCGACCTCGACCGGAATGAAATAGACGGTGCTTTCGCGCGCCGGCACCCCAAGGATCGCGCCCGGCACCGCGACCGGACCGTGCGGAGCCGCGCTCCGCAACTCCATCAGGGCGCGCACCGCCGCGGGGTTGAGCGAAGCGCCGATCAGCTTCGGGTTCGAGCTGTTGATGATCAGGTCCTGGTTCGACGCGATCGAAACCTCAAGACCGCGCGCGTCGAGCTTTTTCACATAGTTCTGCAGTTGGTTGCGGTCGGTTGGCGCTACGGAAGTCAGCTCCTGAACGCTGATTTGGATTACGCTCGCGAGATCGCGCACCTTGGTCTGCGTGGTCTTGAGAATCGCTTCCTGCGCGCGCAGGCTGACGAAAACCTCGGCGCCGAGCGTCAGCGCCAGCAAGACCATGATAAGCGCGATCAGCTTGGCCTTTAGATTGAGGGCGGGCAGCGATATGCGCATCGGAATCAGCCGCGCGTCCCGCGCGGCAGGACGGCCGACTTCAAGCCGAATCCGCCTCCCGTTCGCGTCCGAGCCACAATATCCGGGTCGCGAGCACCAGCACGGCGCCGACCGCGACCACCCAGACCAAGTGCTCTATGCCGCCAATGTAGCGGATGATGCGACCGATCTCGGGACCGAAGATGTAGCCGAGCGAGACCACGATCGGCACGGAAATCACCGCGCCAAGCGCGTCGTAGATAAAAAATCTCGCCGGGCTTACGCCAAACGATCCGGCCGTGAGATAGACCAGCGCGCGCACCCCCGCCAGAAAGCGAGCGTAGAAGATCGCCATATGGCCATGCCGATCCATGAAACTCTTCATCCGCGCGATCCGGCGCTGCGAATTGGGCCGGCCAACGCCCAGATAAGCGACAAATCCCGTGCCAAAACGCCGTCCGATGAGAAACAGCGAATTGTCGCCGGCCACCACGCCGAACAGCGAGACGACCAGCGTCGTCGGATACTGGATTATTCCACGATGCGCCAGATAGCCGCCGGCCAGCAGTGCCACGTCTTCCGGGACCGGCAGGCCCATCCCGCACAATGTAAGCACCATGAACAGGCCGAAATAAGTCCAGTGTTGAATATAACTGGAGACAAGGACGGCCAAATTATCCCCCGTGGCCGTAACGCGCCTGAAGCGCCGCGCGGATTTGATCGACCGGCGTGCCGCTTTCGTACATCTGGCCGGCCGTGACCGCCTCGCCCACGCAAATATCGCATCCGGCCCCATGCATCGTGCGAAAACAGTCGAGCAGATTGCGCGGCCGCCGCCGCCGTCGCTGGACCCGAGCTGCGCCAGCAATTCCGGATGTTTCTCCGCGACCGTATAGGCCTGCCGGGTGTCTCCGGTGAACTGATTCGGATCGAGCGTCAACCGCGGCGCCGCCGTGGCGGCGGACGCCGTTGACGCGCGTATCCGCCGGACTCCCACCGCGACGATCATCAACAGGCCTAGCACGGCGACCGCCGCGAAAATCGCCGCCACGCCGGATTTCGATTGGGTCTTTTTCATATTCCGCCCGAGGGTGAATTATAGCATCTGGATGGCGCGGACGCTGCGATGTTTAAACGCATATAGCGCGGCCGGCCGATGGGCGCCGCGGCGCTGCTCGGGCGTCCGCCGCAACAAGTCCATCGCCATGATCCGGCGGCGGAAATTGCGCCGATCGAGCGGCCGTTCGAGCACCGCCGCATAGACTTCCTCCAGCTCCGCAAAGGTAAAACTCGGCGGCAGAAGCGCGCACGCGATATTGGTGTATTCAAGCTTCGCCCGCAATCGCGCCACCGCGTATCCGGCCATCAGCGAATGATCGTAAGCCAGTTCCGGCAGATCGCCGGCCGCGAACCATCGCCCGCCCGAGTATTTTGCCGACGCCGCGCCAACCCGCTTCGGATTGTCGATCAACGCCATGTAAGCCACCGAAACGACGTGCGAGGTCGGGTCGCGCGAGGGATCGCCAAAACTGAAAAGCTGTTCCAGGTACGCGTCGGTCAACGCCGAAGCATCGCGCAGCGCGCGCCGCGCCGCGCCGTCCAGCGTTTCGCCGACCCGCACCAGACCGCCAGCGAACGCCCATTTGCCGGCATTCGGACCGCTGGCAAGCTGCAGCAGGTAACACTCAAGGCCCCGGCCGCCGACCGCGAACAGAACAGTATCAACGGCGACCTTTGGCCGTGCGATCGCCGCCGCTTCATGCGTCGCATTCGCCGGCGGGCGATTTTCGATCGTGAATTCGCCGGCGTCGGCCATCGTGGTTGGAATCAAGCGCCCAGTTCGAGCATCCGTTCGAGCGCGCGGCGGGCGCCGACCCGCACTTCCGGCTCAAGCTCGATTGCGTAACGCAGATGCTCGAGCGAATCGGCGACGCCGTCGAGCGTTATCATCTTCATGTACCGGCAAAGCTTGCAAGCCTTGTAAAAATGCTTGTTCGGAACTTCGAGCAGCAGCCGGTCCGAAAGCCCGCATTCCGTGACGATCAGAAACTTGTCCGCCGGGCTTTCCTTCGCGTAGCGCATCATGGCGCTGGTCGAAAGCACCGCGTCGGCCATCGCGATTACGTCTTTGCGGCACTCCGGATGCGCGATCACGATCAGTCCCGGAACGGCCGCGCGCGCCTTTTCGACCTCGTCGGGGGTTATCTGATGATGCACGTAGCAGTTTCCGTCCCACGAAATAATCCGCTTGGATGTATGGGCCTGAACGTAGTTCGCCAGGTTCTGATCGGGAACGAACAGGATATTCCCGGAGTCGATCGCGTTGACGACTTTAACCGCATTGGCCGACGTGCAGCACGAGTCGGACAAGGCTTTCACGTCGGCCGTGCAATTCACGTATGACACCACCTTCAGGTCGGGATAAATCTTGCGCAGCTCGTCGGCGCGTTCGGCGAGCGCCTCCGCAGTCACGCTGTCCGCGAGCGAGCATCCGGCGCGCATATCAGGCAGCAATACGCTGCGTTCGGGATTGAAGACCTTGGCGGTCTCGGCCATGAAATGGACGCCGCAAAAGACGATCACGTCGGCGTCGCCGACCTCCCGGGCTTTGCGCGCCAATTCAAAGGAATCGCCGATAAAATCCGCGACTTCGAAAATCTCCGGCCGCTGGTAATTGTGCGCCAGAACGATCGCCCGGCGCTCCCGCTTAAGGCGCATGATTCGCGCTATCTGGCCAGCGTAACGTTCGCAAAGCTCGGTCGTATATCGCTCGTGATCGAGCGGCGCCAGCTTTTCGTATAATGCGGAGGGGTTTATGGATTCGCGCCCTTCAATCACTGCATTTTCCTCGCTGCCGCAACCGGCTTCCGACATCTCCGGCCGGCTTTTCGGATCGTGGCCTGATTGGTTCTGCCGTTTTTCAACTAGTTTGCGTCAAACTGACGCTTACTAACCGAGTACGCTAACACTCCCCGTCGGTCCATTACAAGTCCGTTGCGTCTCGCCTACCACTTCGTGACGTGATCGGCTTCAACCGCGACGCATCGCGCGATTGGCGGACCGCGACGGCCATTTGTTATCTTCGGCGGGCGCGGCGGCGGTTTTCGCGGCCGTGCGGGAAAGGATTCGGGCAGGCTAGCGATGGACGAAACATTGGATCGCGAAATAGTCGAGGCGGTGCGCCGGTTTGTCGATCGGGAAGTGATTCCGGTCGCCACCGAGCTTGAGCATAAAGACGAATATCCGCACGCGCTGGTCGCGCGCATGAAGGAATTGGGACTCTTCGGCGCGACGATACCAGCGGAATATGGCGGCCTCGGGCTGAGCTTCCTTACGTACGCGCGAATCATGGCGGAGCTGTCGCGCGGATGGATGTCGCTGGCGGGCGTGATCAACAGCCATCTGATCATGGCCTTCATTATCGCGAACCACGGCGCCGACGCGCAGAAAAAATATTTCCTGCCGGCGATGGCGACGGGCGAGAAACGCGGCGGATTGGGCCTGACCGAGCCGCACGCCGGCAGCGACGTGCAATCGATCAAGACCGTCGCGCGCCGCCACGGCGACAATTACGTGCTGTCCGGCAGCAAGATGTTCATCACGAACTCACGCAACGGCACGATGCTCGCGGTCGCCGCGAAGACCGATCCGTCGGCCAAGCCCGCATATGCCGGAATCAGCATGTTCGCGGTGGAAAAGAATGAACACGGGCCGACCGTGAGCGCGCCGCTCAAAAAGCTGGGCTACAAGGGCATCGACACCTGCGAGGTGCTGTTCGAAGACCTCGAAGTGCCGGCCGCGAACCTTATCGGCGGAGCCGAGGGTCAGGGCTTCAAGCAGGTGATGAGCGCGCTCGAAGTGGGCCGCATCAATGTCGCCGCGCGGGCCGTCGGCGTCGGACAAGCCGCGTTTGACAACGCGATTCGGTACGCGCAGCAGCGCAGCGCGTTCGGCAAGCCGATTTGCGAACATCAGGCCGTCCAGCTCCTGCTTGCCGACATGGGCACGCGCCTGCAGGCCGCGCGCCTGATGGTCGAAAACGCGGCGCGCAAAAAGGACGCGGGCGAGCGCTGCGACGTCGAAGCCGGGATGGCCAAACTGTTCGCGTCGGAGGCCTGCGCCAAGATGTCGCTTGACGCCCTGCGCGTGCTCGGCGGTTACGGCTTCATGGCCGAATTCCCGGTCGAGCGCTTCTATCGCGACGCGCCGCTGATGATGATCGGCGAGGGCACCAACGAAATCCAGGCGCTGGTGATCGCGCGCGGCCTTATCGCCCGCAATCGGATTTGACGAACGGGCGGCGGCGAATCCTCAGCCGCGGCCCGGCTCCGTTCAGGCGCGGCGCAACCCTGACCTGCGAATAATCCGGCCAAGGTTGGATCGGCCGGCGAGCGGCGCGATCGACGGCTCGGCCGCGATCATCCGCGCCGTCTCGCGCGCCGGCGCCTCGCTGCCGAAAACCCGGTCCCACCATGCGACCGTCACGCCGAAGCATCGCCCCGGCGCCGCGTAATGATGCCCCAGATGACGCGCGCGCATCCGCGCTTCGTAAGCGCAGGCCGGCCGCGCGAAATGAATCCGGTAGTGCTCGATTTCATAGACGGCGAAACCCGCCGCCGCGCCCAGCAGGAAGATCGTCGCGGAGCTGAAACCGCCGAAATAAACCGCGGCGATCAGCGCAGCGGCCACCGGCGGCCACGCGCCGACCGCGAAGACCCGCGCGGGGTCGCGATGGTGCGCCGCGTGCATCCGCTGGACGGCGCCGGCCATCCGGTGGCCCATCCAGCCGTGAATCGCGTATTCAAGCATCGTCCACGCGAACAAGCCCGCCGCAAAAATGAACGCCCCGAAGAGCATCGCCAAATATTATCCGCATGAACCGCGCGGACGTGAATCGATTTTCAAAGGCCGCGCGCGGATAACGTAATGATATTTAGCGGGCGGCAGCGCTTCGGCCGCGAAGCCGAGACTTTCCATCCGCATAATCGCTTCCCGCTCATTGTAGGTGTGATCGCGCGGCGGGCCGACCGGCCTATCGACGTCGGAATTCCAATCGACCACGAGCACGAATCCTTCCGCGGCCGGCAACCGGGCCAGGTCGCGCAGGGCGTCGTCGCCCAGTTCATGCAAGACATTGAGCGCAAGCACCCGCGCGACGCGCCCGAACAATTCCGGCAGACGCTCCGGCAGCGCCATTTCGAGATTGGGCAGCGACGCCTCGAGCCGCGAACGCATCCGCGCAAGCATCTCCGGCTGTTCGTCCAGCGCGATTACCTTCACGTCAGGCCGCGCTCGCGCGATCTGAATCGCGTACGTTCCCGTCCCGGTTCCGAAATCCAGAATCGTTCCGCCCGCTGGCGGATCGAGCAGGCGCAGAATTTCTTCCGGCGGCAGATAGGCGAAGCGCGCTGGATCGTCGAGCAGCGCCGCCCGGGCCGGATCGAAACGCTCCGGTTGGCGCGCGCCATGCCGGCCGCCATGTCCATGATGCCCGCCGTTGCCGTGATCGTCATGCGCAGGTTTCATCGTCGTCGCCTCTCTCGCACGCGGAAGCTTGAATTCGCCTCTCTCATCCAGCGCCTTTTTGCGCCGCACTCTTACGAGTGTCAAGCTGGAGCCGAAAGCAACGTCCGCTCATCGTGAAAGATCTGCAGCGTATTATCGTCTCGCTGGACGGCCTGCTATGACATTTGGCGATGCCGGGCGCAAAATATGTTCGGCAAAACCGCCGGACGGGAGCTTACGAGGATGATCGTGCAAATCTACAGCATGACTTCGATCGCGGATGCGCTCGCGACCGCGGCCGCCGGCGCCCATTTGATTGGCGCGGTCGTGGCGGAACCGGGCGTGGTGCCCGAAGGCGTCGCGCCGACCGCCGCGCGCGAGATTTTCGCCGCCGTCCGGCCACGCGCGCGGGGCGTGGCGCTGTCGCTATCGGACGACCGCGACGAAATCTGCGCGATGGCCGACGCGGTGCGTCCCGACGCGCTCCATCTCGCGGCGCGCGAAATCGAGCCGGAGGATTGCGCATGGATTCGCAAGCGCATCGCGCCGATGCTCCTGCTGCGGGCGATTGCGGTGCGGGCGGGAGAAACGCTCGCCGAAGCTGAAGCGCATCAGGAATGCGCGGACATTCTGATGCTCGATTCGGGCGCCGCCGGCGTCAGGATCGGCGCCAGCGCCGAAACGCACGATTGGGCGATCGCGCGCACGATCGTCGAACGCTCGCGGATTCCGGTAATTCTGGCGGGCGGACTCACCGCCGCCAACGTAGGCGCCGCGATCGCCGCCGTGCGCCCTTGGGGCGTCGATTCATTTACCCATACCGACGTTCCCGGCCGGCGCGGCCACAAGGACGCCGCGCGGGTGCGCGCGTTCGTGGCGGCGTCGATGCGCGGCTTCGCGGACGCGCTCGAAGCGCCGCAGCAATAATTCTCCTGAAAAATCAAAACGGCCGCCCCGAGGGGCGGCCGTTTGCGATCGAAAATCTCCGGCGGCAACTCAGACCGTCATCAGCAGCCAAACCGTGAAAGCCGTTCCGACCAGCGCGCCTCCGTAGCATAAAAAAGCGAGGACAGTATTCAGATGGCGCAGGTTGAGCACGTCCGACAGCGTGAGGCGCATCCGATGCGCCGCGTGGAAGAAACAGAAGGTCAGCAAAGCGAACAGGTAAATGCGCGCGAGCGGATGGCGCACCAGCGCCAGCGTTTCCTGATAGCTCGGCGCGTGGACCAATCCGGTCGGAAAAAGCAATCCGTAGAACAGCACGTGGACGGGCAGGAAAAACGCGGCGAAGAATCCGCCCGTGCCGAACAGGAACCATACGATCGGTTCGTTGGAACGCTTGCCCGCCGACATCTCAGAGCACCCCCATGATGAAGAGCGCGAGGATAATCGTCGCGCCGAACCAGACAAAGTAATTGGGCGCCGAGGAAACGATGTCGGGCGTTGGCCGCGCCAGCATCTGGCGCATCACCACGCGCGGCACCAGATTGAACCACGTGATCGCGTGCAGAAGGAAAAACGCGAGCGCGATCACGTTGACGATGATCATCACCGGACTCGCCATGAAGGCCTGAAAGTGCGCGTAACGCGTCGCGTTGGTTCCGAGCGCGGCGAGCTGCACCAGCGTGAGCACGCAAAAATAGGCGACAAAAAAGCTCGACGCTTCGCGCAGCGCGTAGCGCAGATAGTGCCAGTGATCGAGGTACCAGTAGGCCGACATTTTCGGCCGGTACTCTTTGGGCTGGAATTGCGTGTACTGTGGCATCGCGGTCAGTGCTTTCCTCGCGGCAATAGGAACGATTTGAACCATTCCTTGGTCGCTGTCAGCTTGAATTGCTGGATCGCCAGCGACGGATCGACGTGCTTGGGACAGACCACGCTGCATTCGCCGACCACCGTGCAATCCCAGATGCCCTCGTGTTGCGAGAGGATATCGAGCCGGTCCTCGATGCCCTGATCGCGCGAATCGAGATTGTAGCGATGCGCCAGCGCGATCGCGGCCGGTCCGATGAAGTTCGGATCCAGCCCCGACACCGGACAGGCGGCGTAACACAGGGTGCAGTTGATGCAGAGGCTGAACTGATGGAACGCCTCGAGCTGCGCCGGACTCTGGATAAATTCGCGCGCCGGCTTGAAATCGTCCTTGCGCACCACCCACGGCCGCACTTTCTGCAGCTTCGCGAGAAAATCATCGAGATCGACGACCAGGTCCTTGACCACCGGAAAATGATCAAGCGGCGCGACCCGCACCGGCCCCGGCGCGTAGTTCATCAGCAGGGTTTCGCAGGTCAGCGTCGGCCTGCCGTTGACCATCATGCCGCAGCTTCCGCAAATGCCCATCCGGCACGACCAGCGGAACGCCAGCGAGCCGTCGAGCTGGTCCTTGATATGGTTGAGGCCGTCCAGCACCATCCAGTCCGGACGCAGCGGAACCTCGTAACTCTGGTAGGAGGGTTCGCCGCCGTCCTCTGGATTGAAGCGTGCGACCTCGAGGATGATCGTATCGGACATGGCTTAAGGCCTACCTTCCGTAAACGCGCTCGCCGGGAGGCCAGCGGGTTATCACGACTGGGAGATATTCGATGCGCGGCGGACCCTCGGCGGACCGGTACGCGAGCGAGTGCGAGAGATATTTCTGATCGTCGCGCTTGGGAAAATCGCGCCGCTGATGCGCTCCGCGCGACTCCTCGCGATTGAGGGCGCTATGCACGATCGCCTCGGCGACGTCGAGCATGTAGCCCAGTTCGAGCGCCGCGGTGAGCTGCGTGTTGAAAGTCCGCGTATGGTCGTCGATCGCGAGATTGGCGGCGCGCTCGCGGAGTTCACGAAGCTTGTTCGCCGATTCGACCAGCGAATCGCGCTCGCGGTAGATGCCGCAGCCCTTTTCCATCGCGCGCTGCATCTCCTCGCGCAGCTTCGCGATCCGCTCGGTCCCGCCGGTTTTGCGCAGATAATTTTCTTCGAGCCGGCGTTCCTCGTCATGCGCCTGCGCCAGAATGGCGTTATCGTTCGCGGCCGAACCGTTGCGCACCGCTTTGATCGCGGAACGGCCGGCGCGCGCTCCGAACACCAGAATTTCGCCCAGCGAATTTGACCCGAGCCGGTTCGCGCCGTTGATGCTCACGCAGGCGGCTTCGCCCGCCGCGAACAGTCCGGGCAGCGTCGTCGCCGCGTCGATATCGGTATGCACGCCGCCCATCATGTAGTGCTGGACTGGACGGATCGGAATCGGCTCTCGAACGGGATCGATATTCTCGTACTTGAGGCACAGCTCCCGCACCATCGGCAGCCGGGTTTCGATTTTGTGCTCGCCCAGATGGCGCAAATCCAGATGGACATAGTCGCCATACGGCCCGTGGAACGCCCTGCCCTTTTCGAATTCGCCGAAAATCGCCTGCGACACGCGGTCGCGCGGCCCCAGCTCCATGCTGCGCAACACCGGCGTCGGCGTCGGTTTGCCGAGGTCGTAGTCCTGCAAAAAGCGGTAGCCGTCCTTGTTGAGCAGCCATCCGCCTTCCGCGCGCGCCGCTTCGGTAATCAAGATGCCGGTGAAGGGCAAACCCGTCGGATGGTACTGGACCATCTCCATGTCTTTGAGCGGCGCGCCCGCCCGATAAGCCAGCGCCATCCCGTCGCCGGTGCAGATGTTCGCGTTGGTCGTGAAGGGAAACACACGGCCGCATCCGCCAGTCGCGATAATCACCGCCTTGGCTTGAATCGCGCGGATTTTGCCCGTGCGCAGCTCGATCGCGACCACGCCGCGCACGGCGCCGTCATCGACCAGCAGCCGGGTCGCGAAGGTTTCGTCGTAACGCACGATCGTGCTGAATTTGAGCGACGTCTGGAACAGCGTGTGCAGCAGATGGAAGCCGGTTTTGTCGGCGGCGAACCAGGTGCGCATCTTCTTCATGCCGCCGAACG
>JADBKU010000013.1 GCA_014896235.1 bacterium
CGCCGAGCAGGCCGACGTCACCATCGAGATGGCGCTTGCCGACTTCGAGCACGTGATGCTCGCCCGGAACGAAGCGGAAATTCATGTCGCCGACGGTTTCGCCGTCAACCCGCACGGCGCCCTGGCTGAGCAGGCGGCGCGCCTCGCTGGTCGAACTGGCGAACTTAAGCTGCTTCATCAGCTCGCCGATCCAGAGCGCCTCGGCGATGCGATAGACCGGCGCGTCGCGCGGCACTTCGCGCCGCTGGAATTTGCTCTCGAAATAGGCGCGCGCGCGCTCCGCGGCGGCCGCGCCGTGATATTCCTCGACGATCGACATCGCCAGCCGCTTCTTGGCCTCCATCGGATGGATCGAGCCGGCGCGGATGGCCGCCAGTTCGTCGCTCCCAATTTCGGTCAGCAACTCGAAATAGCGCGGCATCAGTACGTCTGGAATTGACATCAGCTTGCCGAACATATCCTCGGGCGTATCGGTCAGGCCGACGTAATTTCCGTAGGACTTCGACATCTTGCGCACGCCGTCGAGCCCTTCGAGCAACGGCATCGTGAAGACGATCTGCGGCGGCTGGCCGAACGCGCGCTGCAATTCGCGGCCGACCAGCATGTTGAATTTCTGATCGGTGCCGCCCAACTCGACGTCGGCCTTGAGCGCGACCGAGTCGTAGCCCTGAATCAGCGGATAAAGCAGCTCATGGAGAAACAGCGGCTCCTGTTTTTCGAGACGGCGCTCGAAGTCGTCGCGCTCGAGCATCCGCGCCACGCTCAGCTTGGCCGCGATCTCGATCAGGCGGCGCATGTCCACGCCGTTCATCCATTCGGAATTGAAGCGCACTTCGGTAAGCGCCGGATCGAGCACTTTAGAAACCTGGTTCCGGTAGGTTTGCGCGTTCGCTTCGATCTGTTCGCGCGTGAGCGGCTTGCGCGTCTCCGAACGGCCCGTCGGATCGCCGATCATCGCGGTGAAATCGCCGACCAGGAAAACCACCGTATGGCCGGCGCGCTGGAAATCGCGCAATTTTTTGAGCGTAATCGAATGGCCCAGATGAAGATCCGGCGCGGTCGGATCCATCCCAAGCTTGATTCTGAGCGGACGGCCTTGCGCAAGCCGCGCTTCAAGCTCCGGACTGGAAATTACTTCAACGGCGTTGCGGCCGAAGCGTTCAGCCTCTTCCTTCGCCCGATTCTCGTCTCGCGCCAACGCACTTCCTCCGGCGGCGCGTCGCAAGCGCCGGCCGAAGGTCAGATTAACGAAATCGCCGCGACTGCGAAACGCGCGCCGGAACGGTTTGGGGCGAACATTGACGCCCTCGTCGTCCAGCGGCGCACCGCAGATTTTCCGCACGCTCGCGATTTGAATTCGATTGTTCGGGGAAAAACGGCGCGGGAGGCGTTGCGCCTCCCGCGCGCCAACCAGTCAACGCCAGCTACCGCATCAGCTGCGCCAAACCCGCGGGCGTCGAATACTTGATCACATCGTTATACTGCGGCTTGACCATCACGCCCGTGACGAAGGGCTTGCCCTCGCGTCCCGCGCTGGTGACGTAGCTCACGTGATCGTTCTGCACATCCCAATAGACTTCGATGATGCCGCCGGCGCCGAACTCCTTCCACTTGCCGTCGAGCATGCCTTCATCGAGGCCCATCCATACGACCTTCCACAACTTCATGTTCGAGTCGTAGAGGTCTTCCGACATGGTCTGGTAAAACTGCTTGTCGATATACATCCGGCGCTTGCCGTAGCAGTATCCCGCCTGCATCGACGGCACGCGCTGAACGTCAATGACATAAACCGGCCGCACTTCCCAATCGCCCCACGACGGTTTCGGCCATCCCAGCGTACCGTCATAGGAACCGGGGAAATTGCCGGTCTCCTTCAAATTCATCATGGTCAGTTCGAGCAGGTTCTGATCTCTGATGAACTTGCCGTTAAACTTTCCGACGCCGCCGTTCCATCCGACGCGCTGGTCGTCGTGCGTCATGTCGCTGCCGAGCAGCGGCGCGCATCGCGCCGAAGTCGCGAGCCGCAAGGTGCGGCGCAGGGCCGGAATGAAAACGTAATTGGATTCGTCTTTCAGATTGTCCTGCCAGAAAATCGTGAGGTCCGCGGTATAACGCGACTGCTCGGGCGTTTCGACCATCAGCCATTCCGTGTACCATGCGCCGGCCGCGTTAGGATCGACGCGCGGCACCGCAGGATCCCAGTTGTACGCCAATTGCCGGTAATCGTAATCGACCGTCTCCTGATTCCAGTTGTTGAAGCGGTCCTTGGTGTAGAACGGGGCCGCCGAACCGTTGTCGGGAAAGCCGGCGTAAAGGAAACTCTGCAGCCGGTAGGTTACGTTCGCGGCGATTTCAGTGCCCTTCTCCGGCCCGCTCGGGTTCGGGAACGGGAAGCCCGCGATATAATTTTCAAGTTGGTACTCGCCGTTCGCCTGAGGCACTAAACGCGCCTGCCCGCCGTATTTCTCGTTAGCCTCGGTGAATTCTTTGGGATACTCCCAATGATGCTGCGGGCCGACGTGAATTTCGACGTCGTCAGGCATCTTCCAAAAACCCGCGCCCTGCCAAAAATATTGCACGCCTTCCGAGAAGCAATCCTTGTACTGCGTCCAATTCTGCTTGGTGATAACCGTGCCCGGCTTGACGTCACAATCAGCCGACGCCAGCGCCGGAAGCGCGATTAGCGCTCCAAGCACAATTGCAAAAATCCCCCATCCCCGTGACCTGTTCATGGATTACCGCGCCTCCTTCTCGCTGAATCGCCGCACGTCCGCCTTCTTTGGCACCCGCGCGGTTGTCCCCTGTGATTCCGGCATGAAGAAAACCGCCGTGTCGGTGAATTTAGCCATCCGCATTAAGCAACGGTTACTCGATTCCTAATTCCATCCTTTTCTGCAACAAGCGCATTCGACGCCTAGGATTTAAATTTTTTCAAATTCCCTTATATCGGTGAATTCTCGCGTTTTTTGAAGCGAATCTTCCACCTGCCCATAGAAGCCCATCTAATATTTGCCATTACTCCCGATGCGTCTGGGATGTCAACTCAGGATTTTGATCCATGAGGCGCGAGAAATCGCCCGGAACGAACGGCCTTATCATCGCTTGATCGAAATCCTGACGGCATCCGTGACAAATCGTTCAAAAGCAAGACGGCCGGCGCCTTGCTTGAAAGCGCCGGCCGCCTTGCTTACCGCCGGAAATTCAGAGTGATTGATGCGCTAACGCATGATCTGCATCAATCCACCAGGCGTCGAGTAGCGCGTGATATTGTCGTACTCGGTCGGCGCGCTGGCATTGAAGGTCAAAGCGTCGGTTTTTCCGTCCGGATTGGCGGTGAAAACATCGCTCTTGTGATCGTTCTGGACGTCCCAGTAGCTCTCGATCAGCGCGCCATCAAGCGGAATTTTGCCCTGACCAGGATCGACTTCGGCCGGATGAAGGTGGATGCGGACCATTTTCCACAGCTTCATGTTGCTGTCGTAAATCTCTTCCCAGAGCTGATGCATGAACTGCTTGTCGACGTACATGATTCTGCTGCCGTAGCAGTAGCCCTGCGCCTGCGACGGCACCCGGCGCACGTCCAGCACATACACGTCGCGCAGGCTCCATGGACCCCACGACGGCTCCGCCCAGCCGATCTCTCCGGCATAGTTCCCAGGATAAACGCCGTCCGCCGCGGTCAGATCGGTGATCGCCAGGATTTTACGCTCGCCGATCATCTTCGCGTTGAACAGATGAAGTCCGCCGTTGTAACCGCCGCGCTGATCGTCGTGAATCATGTCGCTGCCGAACAGCGGCGAGCAGCGCGCGGTCGCCGACAGGCGCAACGAACGGCGCAGAGCCGGAACGAAGACGTAGTTGTCCTCGGTTTTGCTCAAATCCTGCCAGAAAATCGTCAGATCGGCGGTGTAGCGCGACTGTTCCGGCTCCTCGACCATCAGCCATTCCGTGTACCATGCGCCGGCCGCCTGAGGCTCGGTGCGCGGAATTCCAGGATGGCTGTTATAGGCGAGCTGGCGATAAACCACCGAAGTCTTGGTGCAGGCGCGATTGCCGAATCGGTCGGCCGTACAGAAGCTCGCCAAACCGTTTTTCGGCGAAAGAACGAGCAAATAAGGCTCGTTAGGGAACCAGACGTTGGCAAGAATCTTGTACCCCATGTCGGGTTCTTGCGGGTTCGGAAACGGCATCCCGGCCACGTAGTTCGCGATGTCCATGGTGCCGTCTGGATTATGAACGACGCGGGTCTGCGAGCCGTATTTTTCGCTCGCGTCAAGATAATACTTCGACAACGGATGAATCACCGTAGGGCCGACCTGCATCTGCACGTCCGACGGCATCTTCCAGTAGTAGGTTCCCTGGAAGAAATCGATCATCCCGACCGGCATATATTGTTTGTACTGCTGCCAGTTCTGCATCGTGATCGTCGTGCCCGGTGCGATCGTGCCCTGATGGGCGGTATCGGCCAGCCACTGACTCATCGTGTCCTGAACGGGATCGGCATGCGCGGTCCCGATCAGCGAGCTTGCCGCAAGCATCAACAGCAAGGCTCCAATACCTCTGAAAATTCTGCTCATTTTCGCGATCTCCCTCCCTCCGCTTGATGCGGTCTTTCCCCATTCGACTTCACGCCACAGGGCTTGGCGCTCCGGTCCTTCCCACATGGGTGCGCCAGCGTAACCGTGGCATTAAGCCATATTAACCAAACTGTCAATGATTTAGTTGGGCGATCGGTTCCCGAAAATCGTCGCTAAAAATTTACCGAGGAATTTTTTCCGTAAATACGGATGAGCGCGGGCGGCGCTGACTGGCGCGAAGCGGCAAGCTTGAACATAATCGCGCGGCGCGGCCGAAACCTGCTGGGCGCGGGGCCGAAATCGAAAAAACGGCGGCGAGCGGGTCTCGATCGCAATTCCGCACCGGAAAATTGAAAAGTCTCACGGCCGGCCGGTTTGTCGAAGCGGCGGAATCCGGTAGTCGCGATTGGCGCTCAAACCTTGTCGAGCACCATCACCAGCAGCACCATCGGCAGATAGACCAACGAAACCAGCATCACGCGGCGCGCGTCAGCGGCGACCGCCGGGCGGCGCAGCAGCTTGAACGCGTGAAAGAGCATCAGCAGGCCCAGTCCGATCGCGATCGGCAGATAAATCCGTCCCGCGAAGCCCATCAAGGTCGGCAGCGTACCGAACGCCACCAGCATGATAGTCGCGACAATCATCGCTAGGTTCGCCGGATTGCCCCACTCGCGTTCGGCCGGCAGCAATTTGTAGCCGGCGCGATCATAGTCCTGCTGGTAGAGCCGCGCGATCGAGAGCGCATGCGGCAACTGCCACAGAAACATGATGCCGAACAGCACCATCGGTTCGGCCGCAAGGTTGTTCCGCGCCGCCGCCCACCCGATAACCGGGGGCAGCGCGCCCGGCGCGGCGCCGACGATCTGGCAAAGCCAGGTGTAGCGCTTCAACGGCGTGTAGGCGCCGAGATAGAGCACCGTAATCGCGCCGGTCACGCCAGCGGCGAGCGGATTCACCGCAAGCCAGATGTACGCGAGGCCGGCGATCGTGGCGCCGACGCCGAAAACCAGCGCCTCGATCGGCTTGAGCCGGCCAGAGGGCAGTGGCCGATGGCGCGTGCGGTTCATCCGCGCGTCGAAGGTCCGTTCGAAATATTGATTGAGCGCGAGCGTGCCGCCGGCCGCCAGCGCGGTCCCGAACAGCGTCTTCAGAGCGACCGCGGCGTCGAAGCGCGCGCCGTCGCCCATGTAGAACCCCGCCAATGTGGTGATCAGCACCATCAGCAACACGCGCGGCTTGGTCAGTTCGACGTAGGCCGCAGCGCGGCTGTAAAGCGAGAACATGCCGGTATCGATCGCGGCGGCTTCCGGATTCACGCAGTCACCTTGTTCTTCATCGCGGCGCTTTCGCGCGCAGGGAGATTAGCCGCTTCCGCCGGCGAGGCCAAGCCGCCCAGCGCCCAGACTCGAATCGACAG
The DNA here is from genome assembly GCA_014896235.1 of bacterium. Lineage (GTDB taxonomy): Bacteria > Desulfobacterota > Binatia > Binatales > Binataceae > JADMIL01. The sequence continues at coordinate 5,995 of JADBKU010000013.1, forward strand.
CGCGACGCTGGTGGCCAGCACGCCAGCGCCGCACAACACATGCGCGGTCGTAGGCAGCACCGCGCGACCGCTCCAGATGGTCAGGGCGCCAAGCGTGATCTGGGTAGCCAGCAGCGCCAGGAGCAGCAGCGCCGGACGGGTCAACTGACTCACTCCGCGATAGCCGCGGAAAATCCGCGCGGTCGTCCAGACGACAAATATCGTCACCACGATTGCGCCGCAGCGATGCGTGAAGTTGACGTCGATTCCCACCGAAGCGAAGGGCGGAATCAGTCCGCCGAACGCCGTAGGAAAGTCCGGAATCGCCAGTCCGGCGCCCAGATGACGCGTCACGGCGCCGATCAGGATTTGCAGGTAAATCACGCACGAGGTCGTGATCGCCAGCGCGCCCAGCCGTGGCCGACGGCCATCATCGGCGATCGGTCCGGCCATGCCGAACTCCGGATTGGTGAACATCGCGATCGAAACCATCACACAGACCAGCGCTTGCGCGGTTCCGGCGTGTGCGACCGCGACCGGCAGCGGAAGCAGATAGAGCACCGTAATGCCGCCGAGGATCGCCTGAACGATAATGATGGCGATGGCGGCCAGCGCGACCCGCCGCACCCAGCGGCGCGGTTCGACCATCCAGGTCCACGCCGCCAGCACCGCCGTCAGACAGACGACGACGCCGGCGGCCACCCGATGACCGTATTCAAAGCGCACGCCTCCGACCAGCTTGGGCACCAGATGACCGAAAGCGAGCGGCCAATCGGGCACCGCCAAGGCGGAGCCCGTGGAGGTCACCAAGCCGCCGATAAAAATCAGCGCGAAGGTCGCCGTCGCGGTCAGGATCGCAAAGCGATGGAGCCCGGGAGCGGGCGTTGAAGTAGCGAGAGAACTCTCAGAGCACGGCATCAGCGTATGGCGAGCGCGCCTCACCGGCCGCGACGGGTCGCGGCCATTATTAGAAATTTGAAAACAACCGCCTGTTGAAATCAACCAAATCTTAAGGACGATAGCAAGGTTGACCGGCGCTCGCCAGAGTTTCGGCGAGCTTCAGGCCGCTTTCAGGCCGGCGCCGCCGCCCGCGCCGGCCGCGGCGTGAACCTGACCGGCATCCGCTTGATGCCCGCGACGAAATTCGAACGCAGCCGCTCAACCGGCCCCGCCAACTCGATATCAGGCATTCGGCGCGAAACCTCCTCGAAAATCACGCGCATCTCGAGCCGCGCGAGATTGGCGCCGAGACAGAAATGTTCGCCGTGTCCGAAAGCGACGTGATCGTTTGGCGTGCGCGCCACGTCGAAACGGTCGGGTTCGGCGAACTGTTCGGGGTCGCGATTCGCGGCCGCATTCCAGAGCAGCACGCGCTCGCCGGCGCGGATTTTCCTGCCGCGAATTTCGAGGTCGCGCGTCGCGGTGCGCATGATATGCGTCACGGGCGAGGTCCAGCGTAGAAACTCTTCGATCGCTTCCGGCGCGTCCGCGTTGGCAAGAAATTTCGCGCGCTCGGCCGGATGCTGAATCAGCGCAAGCATCCCGCCCGACGTGGCGTTGCGGGTTGTCTCCTGACCGCCAAGGATCAGCAGAATCGCGTTGAACGAAATCTCGTTTTGGGAAAGCGGCGCGCCGCCAGCGGCGCCATGCACCAGCGCGCTGATCAGATCGCCGGTCGGATGCGCCCGGCGCTGCTCCGCCTCTTTGCGAAGAATTCGTGGGCCTGCGCCTGCGCGGCATAGACCGCCTCCTGACCGGTGCGGCCGCGCGCGTACTCCTGGTCGTGGCGCCCAACCGTCTCGTTGGCGATCGCGAACATCAACCCCCAGTGCTCGCGCCCGATGCCCATCATTTCGCAGATCGCGGCGGTCGGCAGGCGCGCGGCGATGTCGGCGACGAAATCGCATTCGCCGCGCTCGATCACGTCGTCAACGATTTCGGCCGCGAGCCGGCGGATCATCGGCTCATGCGCCTTGACCGCGTGCGGCGTAAAACGACGGCTCACGATCTGGCGCATCTTCGCATGGCGCGGCGGATCGGTGGTGATCATCATCTTGCCGAAGCCGCTCTGCTCCGGCGGCGGCGGTTCGCCGAAAAACAGCGTGATTCCGCGTTCGGAGCTGAGCGCCGCCGGATCGCGGTAGGCCGCCAGCACGTCGTCATAACGGGTGAGCGACCAGAAGCCGCGGCCGGGCTGGCGTTCCTGCCAATGCACGGGATCCTGCTCGCGGAGCGTGCGGAACGCCGCATGGATATCGCCGCTTACGAAAAAATCGACATCGGCAAGATCAATCTGATCGATCGTCAGCATCCCCGTATGCTCCTCGCGCCGGCCCCGCGCCTTGTCGGACGGCAGATCATAGACCACGCACGGCGCGCTGTGGAAACGTTTTCGGACGCCATGGTTGGCGCGGCGCTCGGCTTTGGCTAGAACTGCTTGCGTCGGCCGCCGACGCCGAAGGAAAAGCCATGCCGCTGCCAGCCGAGACCATCCCCCGCGTTTTCGAGAGCCAGGTCCGACGCCTCGACGGCCGCAGATTCCTCAAGGACAAGCACGACAAGGTTTGGCGCGACCATTCCTGGGCCGACCTCGACAACCAGATTCGCAAGCTGCGCGGCGGACTCGCGAAGCTCGGCATCGGCGCCGGAGATCGCGTCGCGATTCTAGCTGAAAACGGCCCACACTGGATCGTGATGGATCAGGCGGTGCTGGGTTTGGGCGGAGTCGTCGTGCCACTCTATACCACCAGCGGCGCGGAGGAGATGCGCCACGTGCTCGAAGACTCGGGCGCGCGGCTGGTCGCGGTCTATGGCGACGCGTTGATCAAGAAGCTGCGCGGCCTCGGCAAGCTGCCCGACCTCGAAGGCGCCATCGCGATGCATCCGGGAGCGGCGGCGAGCGACGATGAAACGCTCGAAGTCGTCACCGCCGATCAGATCAGCCAGTTCGAACCGGTGGGATCGATTGCCGGCGGCGGCGATGACCTGGCCACATTGATCTACACGTCCGGCACCACCGGGATGCCGAAGGGCGTGATGCTGACGCATCGCAACATTCTCTCGAACTGCGAGGCCAACATCGAGGCGCTCGGCCTTGGCGAAGAGGACATGACGCTTTCGTTCCTGCCGATCGCCCACGCCTTCGAGCGCACCGCCGGCTACTACACGGTGATGGCGGCGGGCGCGACGATCGCGTTCGCCGAAGGCCTCGCGCAAATTCCGCATAACCTGCTCGAGATAGAACCGACCGTGGTGCTGACGGTGCCGCGCCTGCTCGAGGCGATTTACCAACGGGTGATGCGGACGGTGGACGGTTCGTCGCTCGCGCGGCGGGTCATTTTCCGGCGGGCGCTGGCGACCGGGGTCCGCGCGTCCTTTTACCGTCATCGCGGCAGACGCATCCCTCCCCTGCTACGGATGCGAATGGCGCTGTATCGCAGGCTGGTGTTCCGTCGGATTCGCGCGATTTTCGGATCGCGCATCCGCTACCTGATTTCCGGCGGCGCGCCGCTGCCCATCGAAGTAAACCGCCTGCTCGCCGCCGCCGAGGTCCCGATCGTCGAAGGTTACGGCCTGACCGAGGCGGCGCCGGTGGTGTCGGTCAACCTGCATGGCCATACGCGCGTCGGATCGGTGGGCCGCCCTCTGCGCGGCGTTCAAATAAAAACGCTCGAGGACGGCGAACTGCTGGTGCGCGGGCCGAACGTGATGAAGGGATACTTCGGGCTGGAACGCGAAACGCGGGAGGTGCTCGACGAACAGGGCTGGCTGCACACCGGCGACATCGTGAAAATCGACGCCGAAGGCTACATCCGCATCACCGACCGCAAGAAGGAAATCATCGTGCTGTCGGGCGGCAAAAACGTTTCGCCAGCGCATCTCGAAACCCGCCTTACGGCCGATCCGTTCATCGCCCAGGCGTGCGTGATCGGCGATCGCCGCAAGCATCTGGCGGCGCTGATCGTGCCGAACTTCGATAACCTCGCCGAACCGCTGGCGAAGCTCGGCCTGAACGGCCGTCCGCCGGAAGATACGATTTCCGATCCGCGCGTGCGCGAATTGATTCAAGGCCGGATTCGCGAAATCAACAAATCGCTCTCCGATATCGAGGCGATCGTCGATTTCCGCCTGCTCGCGCATCCGTTCACCCAGGAAAACGGCGAATTGACGCCGACCTTGAAGCTGCGCCGGCGGGTCGTGCATCAGCACTACCACGACGATATCGAGGCGCTTTACCGTCCCGGCGCCTAAAGGTCAAATCGGCCTCGCGCAAATGCGAACGGGCGGCGGATCGAAATCCGCCGCCCGTTTTTCGCAACGCGTTTCAGCCGCCGGATCGCGTCAGGCGCCCACGCCGTGGCGCAGCAGCCGGCCCGGAGTCGCGCCGGTGCAGCGATCGTTCTCGAAAGTGGGCTCGCCGTTGACGATGATCCACTTGTAGCCCTGCGCCCGCTGCACGCGCCGCCATTCGTTGCCCGGCAGGTCGTGCACGATTTCGATCGGCATCACATTGAGCTTGTCGAAATCGTAGATGACGATGTCGGCCGGCGCGCCCTCGCGCAAAAAGCCGCGATCCTTGAAGCCCGCGCAGAAGGCCGGCAAGGCGCTCAGGCGCCAGTGAATCTGCTCGAGCGTGAGCCACTGATTCTCGCGGCAGTACTTCACGATGCCTTCAGTCGGGTAGCGTCCCGCCGTGAGGAACTTGGTATGCGCGCCGCCGTCGGACACGCCGAACGGGATATGCGGGCACTCGATCAGCTCCTTCATCAACTCCATATTCTGGTTGACTGCCGGAGCGAAGAACTCGGTCCGCAGGTCTTCCGATACGGCGACGTCGAGCATCACGTCAACCGGATGCTTCCCGGTCTGCGCGGCGGCCTTGCGCAGCGTGAGGCCCTCGAGATGCTTGTTTTCGGGCTTGACGCAATCGGTGATGATGATTTCGTCGAAATAACTGGTGATCAGGCTTTCGCGCGGCATCTGGTTCTTCAGCGCTTCGCGCCGGCGCGGGTCGCCGAGCTTCTCCTGACGTTCCTTGATCGTGCCGGTGGTCGCTTCGCGCCACGCGTCGGAATCGTCGAAGAGGTTCCAGTCCTCGAAGGTAAAGCTCAGGCCGGCGTCGGTGGTGACGCCCTGGCCATACACGCGCAGACCCTTCTGGCGGCAGCGCTCGAGCCATTTCATCGTATTGCGATGGCGATGCGGGAAGCGGTCCTGGGTGGCGACGACCTCGAACATAATCGGCCGGCCGCTGATTTCCGCGAGCAGCTCGAAATGCTTGGCGTCGGCCTTCGGATCCCAGCTCGAAAGCGTCAGCTCCTGGAAGCCCTCGCCGCGTTCGCCGAGCACGCGGGCCATCTCGATGCAGGTCTCGTCGTGCATGAGGTCGGTGTTCATCGGCGAACCGTCATAGTCGCGCTGCACCGACGACGGGCCGTTCGGCACCAGCCGCTGCGCCGACCATCCGCACGCGCCGGCGTCCATCGCCTCGTTGAGCAGGCGGCGCATCTCGGCATGTTCCTGATCGGTCGGCATGCGGCCGGTCTTGGACTCTTCGATGCCCATCACATAGCCCATCAACGGGTTCATCGGCATATAGGGCAGCAAGTTGACGCCCTTGGGCTGGCGATCGAGCGCGTCCATGAACTGCGGGTAAGTTTCCCAATCGAATTTGAGCGCGGCCTGCATCGAGGCGAGCGGTATCGCTTCCGTGCGGACCATCGTGAGCATCGCGCGCTCGACGTCTTTGGGCTTCACCGGCGCGAAGCCGAAGCCGCAGTTGCCGAGCACCACCGACGTCACGCCGTGCCATCCTGAAATGGTCAGGTACGGATCCCAGAAGACCTGGGCGTCGTAGTGAGTGTGGAGGTCGATAAAGCCGGGCGCGACAATCAGTCCGTCAGCTTCGATCACCTTGGCCGCTTCGTGCGGCATGATCCGGCCGATCTTCGCGATCCGGCCGCCTTTGATTCCGATGTCGTCGCGGAAGCGCGGCGCGAGCGTTCCGTCAACGATCATCCCGTTCTTAATAACTAAGTCGAATTCTGGCATAGCAGATCTCCGCGTTAGATTATGATACCCCTGCACGTTACTCGCACGTTCCGCCTTAAGAAGTCAACCGTTTCGAGGCGCGCCGCCGAAGATTCCTGAACATCAACGGCTGCAGGTCGCGGATATTTCGGCGAAATCAGCGAATCAAGCGAGCGTTCGCGTATTAGTCCCTTTTCGCGCCGGGCTCCAGTTCGACTCCCATCGGCACGAGGATTCGCACCACCGCGTTGTAGAACGCGACATTCATCGCCAGCTCCATGATTCTCCGATTATCGAGAAAGCCGCGCAGCGCGTCGAAGGTGGAATCGCTGACCTTGATATTGGTGGTCGCTTCGGACGCATACCGCATCACGGTTTCCTGTTCGTTGAACAGCGGCGAGGTCTCGAAATCCGCCAGATGTTCGAGCTGCTCGCGGCGCACGCCGACCCGCAGCGAGATAGTCCAATGATGGGTGAATTCGTATTCGGCCTCGGCGATGCGCCCGACCGTCATCAGGGCAAGCTCGCGCAGGCGCGGGTCGAGTTGCGTGCCGTTGCGCAGTTCGTTGGCGAGGCCGAGGAACCGGCGCAGCAGGTTGGGCGCGTTGGCGACGATCCGATGGACGTGGCCGGGCTGGCTGCCGCGCTCCTGCACGAAACGGTCGTAGATTTCGCGATCGGCCTCGGGCAGATCGTCGCGGGTGAGATAGGGCAATCGGGCCATGATCAGCGCCTCCGTTGGGATGGTCCGCACGCTCGCGCATGCGGCGTTTTCCCGGCCACCCTACCCCGCCGAGTTATCCAGGCACAAATGTCGGAGGCGTCCTCAACGCGCCGCGGGTGAAGGAATTCACCCTTATCGCGGATGCGGAGGCGCGCGATAGTTCACGCGCCCGGAGGACTGCGCCGCGCATCATGCGGCCGCTCCGGGCTATTTGATTTGGACGGCTACGGAAAATTCGGGCGCGCGCGAAGCCTACGCGAACAGCATCTCGGACATCGAGCCGCCCGGCGGGATCATCGGCATCACCGCCTCTTCCTTCGGTATCACGATATCGATCAGCACCGGACCGGGCGTGGCGAACGCCTCTTTCATAGTCGCCGCCAGCTCTTTCGATTTCTCGATCCGGAAGCCCTTCGCGCCGTACGCGTCCGCCAGCTTGACGAAATTCGGCACCGACATCGCGGAGTACGAATAGCGCTCCTGATAGAAGCGCTCCTGCCACTGCCGCACCATCCCGAGGAAGTAGTTGTTCAGGATCACGACCTTGACGTCGACGCCGTACTGCACGGCGGTGCCAAGTTCCTGGATGTTCATCTGGATCGAGCCGTCGCCCGTGACCACGATCACCTTGCGATCGGGCGCGGCGAATTTCGCGCCAATTCCCGCCGGCAATCCGTAGCCCATCGTGCCCAGCCCCCCCGAGGTCAGCAGCGAGCGCGGCCGCTCGAACGGAAAGAGCTGCGCGATCCACATCTGATGCTGTCCGACGTCGGTCGCGATAATGCAATCGCCCTTGGTCAGGCGATGCATCTCCTCGATCACGTGGAGCGGCGACACCGAATCGCGCTCCTTGTGATTGCCGTTCTCGTAAAGCGGCCGTTCGCGCTTCCATTCGAGAATCTGCTGATGCCATTTCGCCCAGACCGCTTTGCGCTTGCCGATGCTTTCGCGCGCGCGCACGGCGTCGAGCATGTCGGTCAGCACGGCCTTGATGTCGCCGACGATCGGCACGTCAACCTTGACGTTCTTGGAAATCGACGACGGATCGATATCGATATGGATGATCGATTTGGCGTTGGGCGCGAAGTCGGCGATGCGGCCGGTGACGCGATCGTCGAAACGCGCGCCAACCGCGATCAGGCAGTCGGTATTGCAGACCGCCGTATTGGTGCCGTACGAACCATGCATCCCGAGCATCCCGAGACACAGCGGATCGGAGGCGGGCACGGAGCCGAGGCCCATCAAAGTCTCCGTTACCGGGATGCCGAGGCCGCGCGCGAGCGCCGTCAATTCCGCGGCGGCGCCGGACCATTGCACGCCACCGCCCACGTAAAGCAGCGGCCTTTCGCTCTGTTCGATCGCGTCGATCGCGCGTTCGATTTGCCGCGGATTGCCGCGGATGGTCGGTTTGAAGCCGCGCAGTTCGACCTTGCCGGGATAGCTGAACGGATGCTCGGCCTGCTGCACGTCCTTGGGCATGTCGATTACGACCGGGCCGGGACGGCCGGTGCTGGCGATGTAGAACGCCTCCTTGACGATGCGCGCGACGTCGCGAACGTCCTTGACGAGATAGTTGTGCTTGGTGCAGGGGCGCGTGATGCCGACGAAATCGACCTCCTGAAAAGCGTCGTTGCCGATCAGCGAGGTGCCGACCTGACCCGAGATGACCACCATCGGGGTCGAATCCATATAGGCGTCGGCGATCCCGGTCACGGCGTTGGTGGCTCCCGGTCCCGACGTTACGATCACGACCCCCGGCCGGCCGCTGACGCGCGCGTAGCCCTCCGCCATGTGGGTCGCTCCCTGTTCGTGGCGGACGAGGACGTGGCGGATCTTGGAATCGAGCAAAGCGTCGTAGGTGGGCAGAATTGCGCCGCCGGGATAGCCGAATATCACATCGACCCCCTCGGCGAGCAGACTCTCGATAACGATTTGGGCTCCGGTCAGCTTTTTCATGGAACGTGGCTGTCTGGACATGGCGCGGGCCGCGAAAAGGCCATAAGTCGTATAAAAGTACACCAGCGGACGGGGCAGGCACAACGCGGGCCGGCGAATTGGCGCCTCAACGCGCGGTTCGGGCGCAAATTTTCGATGGATTGGCGCTTGCGATCCGCCCTGGCCGATTCGACGCGGCGACGCGCGCCGATCGGCGACCTCGCGGAATCGCGAGGGCCGCAACGCTCCAGCGCGCCGCCCGCCACGCGGGAATTCAGAAGCGCAGGATGAAGCTGATATCGCCGAAGCGCACTTCGCTGCCGTTCGCCACGACCACGCTGCCGCGCACCTGCTGGCCGTTGACGAAACTGCCGTTGGTCGAGTTAAGATCGCGCAGCTCGAAGGCGCCGTTACGGCGGGTCAGCCGCGCATGCGCGCGCGAGACGCTGGCGTGCGGGATCACGACGTCGTTATCCTCGCCGCGACCGAGCGAGACCTCATCCTTGAACAGCGCATATTCAGCCGGCACGGGATCGACCGGATTGATCGCCGTGAGGCGCGCTTCGCCGCTCGGCAGCGGCGCGGCCGGAGCGCCGGCGCGAACCTGGGTGGGCGCCGCGCCCTGCGATTGCGCCGCCGCGGCGCGCTGGCCGCGCTCGCGCAGATAATCGCGCGCGCTCGTGACGATATTGCCGGCGGCGACGGGCGCCGCCGCGCTCTGCGCCTCGACGATCGATTTGAGCTCGTCGGCCGAGACGCCGAACCGCATCCGCGAGAGCGCGAACAGCGCAGCGATCGCGATCAGCGGAACCGCGCCATTCCACCATTTGAACGATATCGCGCCGAGGCCCTCGCCCACGGCGGGTTGGCCGCCGGCCGCGCCGCCGGACGGGATGTTGATCGCGGCGCCGCCGACGCCGCGCACCTGATAGGAAGTGTCGGCGGCGCCGGTTTGGCCGTTGTAGTCAATCTGGAGTTCGACGCTGCGATTGGTGCCGTCCTCGACCGGCCGCGGCGTCTGGTAGGTCAGCGAATATTCGGTCGCGATCGAATGGCCGATCTCTCGCACCAAGTCCGGAAAGCGATTCGCCTCGGAGATGATATTGTAGAGCCTGCCGTGTGTGGCCTGCACGATCTGCGCGTATTGCGGCGCGATGAACGGCGGCGGCGCCACCGCATAAAGCGTAAGGCCCGCGTTCTGCAATTTAGCCGCGACGGTCGCCGCGGTTTCTTCGGTGACGTCGGCGTTGGGATCGGGATGGTGCGCCTGGTAGGCGGCGTCGCCGGAACGATCCGGGCCGTCGCCTTTCACATGCGGCGGCGCGTCAGTGACCAGGATTACGATGCCCTGCGCATTGGGCCGGTACGGAAACGTCGACGCATAGGCGAGCGCGTCGAGTTGGTCCTCGGGAATGTCGCCGCCGCCGCCCGCGTGCAGCCCGCCAACCCATTGGATGAACTGCTGTACGTTCGAGGTCATCGTTTTGCGGTACGCGCAATTGCAGTCCGGATAGGCGGATACGACGTAGTCCTCGAAGGTGACGAGGCCCAGCCGGTAATCGCGATTGTTGGCCGCCAGATCCTGTGCGAACTGGATTATGTTCTGCTTGATCGCGTCGATATACGGCTGCATCGATTCCGTCACGTCCATCACGAAAACGATATCGACCGGGCGGCCCTGGCCGACGCCGCGGAAGTCGAGAATCTTGGCCTGCACGCCGTCTTCCAGAACCTTGAGATTCTCGACCCGCAGGTTTCCGACGGGCTGGCCGTTCTGGTCGGTCAGGCCGAAATCGAGTTGCACCGCGCCATCGGTGTCGAAATGTTCGAGGCCCGGATTGCCGACGGTGATCTGCAGCGACGCGCGCGCGGTGGCCGCAGCGGCGAACGTCAGCACGACAGTCAGAAGAAGAAAGCTGAACGCCGCGCCGATTAGCCGGCGACCCGGGATTTTGCGCATAGCTGATTTTCCAAACCGCCGACGACCGCAGTCAAGCCCCACCAATATACGCCGCCGGATCAGCCAGCGCATCATAAAACGCCACTAAATCCTTCCTTGAGATTCGCTTACTTGCCTTCACTTCATCGTTAGGTTATCCCAACCCGTAATCCAGATTCGGCGGATGGTCGCGATCGAGTGAAGAATTTATCGTCAAGATGGACCGCGTTGGCGCTGATTGTTCCGCTTTTGGCCGTGCTTGGCCTGGTCCTGGCCGACGGCTGCGGCGGAGGAGGAAGCAGTTCCGGCACGGCGTCGGCCGCGCGCCCACCTGTCGGTAACGGTTACGTAGCGGTTGGCTTCAACACGGCGAATTTGAACGCGAGCGGATACAAAAACGTCTTTCTGAATGTGGTCGAAATACGGATGAATCCTTCGACCAACCCGGATGTCAGCGAATTCAGCCCGTACTGGGTTACAATTACCGCGCCGCAGGCCACCGGCATCCAGCCTCCAAACGGTTTTATAAATACTGGCACGGGATTCGGCGGATTGCTCTATGGCTCCAGCAGCAACGCGCTGATCGGTCAGGGCCGCGCGGAAATGCAAATCGACATGAACGCCCTGCAGAACACCTCGGAGCTGTTCAATGTCGCTCAAGTCACGCCAAATACTTATTACCAGTTCGAGGTCTTTCTTGATCCGTTGCAACCCGGCAACGTGATTCCCACCTGCAGCGGCGCCTTGGGCGAGGGCTGCGTCAACTATCCGGCGGTGCTGGATTCGTCGCTTCAAACCAAATTCCTGAAGTTTTCGCTCCCCGCGTCGGGGTCGGGATTCCAAGTCGCGAAACAGCAGCTTTCGCCGCTTATTTTCGCGATGAACATCGCCGTCGGCCCGCCTCCGCTGGGCTCAACCGGCCCGGTCACGATCACGCCGGCTATCAATAGTTTGATCCAGACCGGTTCGAACAACGTCTTTCCGGCGGGAGCGCTGGCCGGGACAATTACCGGCACGGTCGAGTACCCGGCGGGCAAGGGAACCTTCGACTCATCCCTCCGCGCGGTGAACATCACGGCCGAACTGGCCGGCACGAACCAAATAATCGAGTCAGTGCCGCTGCCGGCGTCGTGCAACAAAAAATCGACGTGCGGATTTGCCCTGTTTTTGCCGGCGACCAGCGTTGGCACCGCTTATGACATTTACGCATCGGGAAAAGGCTCCAGCTTCGCGGTGGACAGCAACGTCGTTCTGGTCGCGAGCCAGTCGGTGGTCGCGCCCACCCTGCAAATCGAACAGCGCACGCCGTCGTCCTTCAGCGGCAGGGTGGTTGATCAATGCGGCGCAGGCGTTGGAATACCGGCGGCAACCTTGCAGCTTCTGGTGCCTGATCCCGCCATCAGCAGCGCCGACTGCGGGACGTCGCCAGCCGGGTGCGTTTCGGTGGCGACCGCGAGCAGCGATGAAGCCGGATACTTTCCGATGCCGGGCAACGGCTTTAACCGATCGCCATTCAGCCAGCTGCCGTTCGAACCGAACGAATCCAACTACGGACTTTCGGTCAAGGCCGCCGGTTTTGATTCGTTTCTCGCGGAAATCGTTCCGGCGCAAACCAACTACAAATGCCCATCGCCGGCGACCAATGTGAACAAGGTCTGTACTATCAGCCTGCCGCACGGGACGCTGACCGGCCACGTTGCGGTGGCGATACCACCCAACGCGTCGCCCACGTTGCCGCAGGTCAACGTGCTGGTCGCAGCGGAAGATCACGGCACCAACCATATCGAAAACGTGCAGATGGTCACGGTTCCGCCCGGATCTACGGCCAGCACGCAGATTCCGTTCTCAATGAATGTCCCCCTCTCGAGTTCGGTCGGCAGTTTCGACGTCTTCGCCACCGCCCAGGACGTCTTCAACGGCGTACCTCAGGTCACGACCGGCCACACCTACGGAGTCGCGGCGAATATCCAGAATGTGACCGACTCCTGCACGTCCTCGCCCACGGCTATTTCACCGCCGCAGGATCCGCTGACGATCGAATGCGTCGGTCACGGCAGCCTGTATGGCCCGCAATCGGTCACAAATGTCGGCACGGATACGAGCCTTGTTTTGTCGAAGCAGGATCAGACGAACGGCGAATATGTGGACGTCCAGACCATAGGCGTCGCGCCGCCGCCCTCCTCGACTTCGGCGACCTACGCGATTTGCGCGCCGCCGGACGCATATGAGCTTACCGCGTTCGATTCCGGCGTCGCCGGGAGTCCGGTTCCGGCCGTGGTTTCGACGCCGGTTCCGGCGCCTTCGCCCACGCCGTCGCCATGCCCGCAGGTCTGCGATTCCGGTCAAGGATCGGCGTGTCTGATCTGCAGTCAAACGATCGGCCCGGTCGTGGTCGCTCCCGCTCCGTAATCGCGGATGGAACGAACAAGGATTATGAGAAACGCCGCCTCAATCGTCCGGGCCGCGCTCGGAGCGCTCACGCTGGCGCTGCTTGTCTTCGGGTCGGCGGGATGCAACGGTTTCGGCTATACCGACATCACGCTGCCGGGCAACACGCGAAATATCCCGCCCCAAAACAGCTTCCGCATCGTTGGGCGGCTGGGCACGCCGTTCGTCGCAAAAATCTCCGACTCGCGTTCGTCGTGGAAGATTACCGGCGTCGTGCCGCTCAACATCATAATTGTCAACAATGCGCCGCCGGTGCGAATCGCGGTCAACAAACTTACCAACGACGATTCGCTGGTCAGCGTCGAGATCATCACGGGCCTGACTGTCAGAAATCTCGGCTCGACGGTGGATCGTTTCGGGCTGGCCGTAGGCAATTGGGGCCTGGCGCCGAATTTTCAGCCCGCAGCCAATCCCGATGTAAGGTTCTTCGTGAAGGGTCCGTCGCTGCAGGTATTCGACGCGCTGGTCGAGGACGAACAGAATGCTTACGTCGTAGAAGCGACCGCCCCGGCCATGATCTTGTTCGACTCGCCGGCGGGAGGAAGCGGCGCGCGCGTGGACGCGACCTTCACGGAAGTCGGGTTTCGCGGCGTATTCAACATTGACCTTATTTACAATAACGTAGTGGTGCAAAGCGTCTTCACCGGCACTGATGTCACGCTCAAATTCCCCTGAGGCGGAAACCGAAAGCCGCCGCCACAGCGTGGTCCTGCAAATCGCGCGATCAGCGGGACCGGGAAGTTCCGCGTTTGACAGCAAGAGCTTAAAATCATATTTAGCGTCACGTGAAATCGGACAAGCATGAAATGGGAATGACTGACGCATTCACCATCGGCGAACCCTTTCGGGCGGCGCATACATGAAGCCGGCCGCGCGCAAGATCGTTTTGGTGGTTGTGGCGATTGTCGTAATCGCCCTTTTGGTTCCGGGCTGGCATTACTACCAATATTTGGAAAGCCACGTCTCGACCGACGACGCCTATGTTGACGGCACGGTCGCTCTGGTTTCGTCGCGGATTCCGGGAACCGTCGCAAAGCTTTTCGTCGAAGAAAACTGGCGCGTAAAAGCCGGGGACCTGCTGCTGGAGCTCGATCCGCGGGACTACGAGGTCCGGCTCGATCAGGCGCAGGCGCAACTTGAGCGTGCGCGGCAATCGGTCGACCAGCTTTACGCGCAGCTTGCCGCGGCGCAGGCCGGCTACCGGCTGGCGGATTCGCAGCTTCGTCAGGCGGAAATCGATTATCAGCGCGCCAAGGCGCTGCGCGAGCAAGGCGTGGTTTCGCGGGAATACTACGATCAGGCCACGACCGCTTACCGGGTCGCGCTGGCCGATCGCGCACTCGCCGAGCATCAGGTCCAGCAGGCGCAAGCGGCGCTCGGCGGCGAAAGCGAAGTGGGCCTGGATCATTCGCGCTACGATCGGCCGATCGTCCAACAGGCGCAAGCTGCGGTGGAAGCGGCGAAACTCGATTTGAGCTACACGATAATCCGCGCGCCGCTGCCGGGAATCGTCACGCGCAAGAGCGTGCACGTCGGCAACCGGATTCAGCCGGGCGAGCCGCTGATGGCGATCGTTCCGGTTGATCGTCTGTATATTACGGCCAATTACAAGGAGACCCAGCTCACCGACGTTCGCGTCGGCCAACCCGCGGAAGTCGAAGCCGACATCTATCCGGGGTACGTGTACAAAGCGCACGTCGATTCGATTAGCGTCGGCACGGGCGCGGCGTTCGCGTTGTTGCCACCCGAAAACGCAACGGGCAACTGGGTCAAGGTGGTTCAGCGCGTCCCGGTCAAAATCGTGTTGAACGAGCCTCCGCCTCCCGACAAGCCGCTCAGAATGGGCCTGTCGGTCGAGGTTACTATCGACGTGAGCAAGACCAACGGGCCGCTGCTCACCTCGACCTTGCAGCAGCAGTATCACGAGGGCAAGGAAAATCCGAATTATGCGCCTGAAAAGCTGCAAGTGCCGTTGCAACTTCCGCCCAGCATGATCGGAGCGCCGTCCAATCAGCCTGCAATCCAGCACTGAAACCGCTCGCGTTCCGGGCTTCGAGCGCGCATCGGCGACTTCCGGCTGAGCGGAGTAGTCACGTTATGGAATCGGCGGTTGCAGCCGGCGGCTCAACGGCCGCCGAACCGATCCGCAAACGGCTGAGCGAATGGCTTGACGCCCCGCTCGGCCTTTTCCGCCCGCTCGATTCCGGATGGGAAACGACCATCTTCGAGTTCGAGCTGGCTGTGCCTGCGCGGCGCGCGGCGGATATTCCAGCCAGCGTGCGGCTGGTGTTGCGCTGCTATGAGGGGTTGGCGGCCGACGCCAAGGCGGCGCATGAAAGCCGCGTGATGTTCAACCTGGCGCGGGCTGGTTATCCAACGCCGCGTCCGTTCGCCTTCGAACCAGATCGGGCGGCGCTGGGTGCGCCGTTTATGATCATGGAACGGGCGGCGGGCGGACCGCTCTTTGCGATAAAAAGTTTTCCCCAGGCGTTCCGAACCTTTTCTCTGGGATTTGCCGCTTTCGTGCACGCTCAAGCAAAGTTGCATCGATTGCCGGCCGAAACCATTCCAGCCAATGAAGTCATCACGCTGA
Source organism: bacterium (assembly GCA_014896235.1). Taxonomy (GTDB): domain Bacteria; phylum Desulfobacterota; class Binatia; order Binatales; family Binataceae; genus JADMIL01. The sequence continues at coordinate 21,643 of JADBKU010000013.1, forward strand.
ATTCGAATAGCGGGAACGGCGCGGAGTCGCAGCCTGCGGCGACGCTGCTCGATCGCGCGCTCGCGGCGATTGGCGAGCGGGTCGAGCGCGGACCGCTGCCCGGCCTTGAAGACGCCTTCCTCAAGCTGCGGCAAGACGCGCCGCGCTTCCGTTCGGCGCCAGACGTTCCGGTGCATCTGGATTACCATCCGCAGAACGTGATCGTCAGCGGCTTCAGGGTGACCGGCGTAATCGACTGGGTAAAAGCGGACCGCGGCGATCGTCATCTGGACGCAGCGACCACGGCGGCGATACTCGCGACCAGCGCAATGGATCGGCCGCGATGGATGCGAGACAACGCGGCGGGAAATACGTTGCGCCGCCTGTTCGCAGCGCTCTACATCCCGGCTTATCAAGCGCTCGCGCCGATGGATCTGAAGCGATTCCGATACTGCCAGGCGGTTGCCGGACTATTCCGGCTTTCGACGTTCGGGATAATGCGGGCGCTGGGGCCCCAAGCGGTCGGTTACCGGCCCGAAGCTATCGGCCACGTAATTCCCGACGTGGTCAGGCTGCTCAGCCGGTACACGGCGCGCAAATGCGGCGTGGCCGTGGCGATTCCTCCGCCGCGCGCGTAGCCGATCCTGAACGCCGTCCGCTTTACGGCCGCAGCGACGCTTCCAGGCTGGCGCCCTCGCGATTGCGGAAAGCCACCGCGACCCCGAGCCGCTCGAGATGCTGATCGATCAGCTTGCCGCCCAGCCGGACTTTGTGTTTGGCGAAGAACTCTTCGACCTCCGCCTGCCGGTCGAGCAGGCCGTTGATCGCCTCGCACATCCGCGGCAGCGCGCTGTCCGGATAGCGATCGACGATCGTTTCCCAATGAGCTTTTACAAAGTCCCATGCGGCGTAGCGGGAAACATTATTGTATAGCAGCGAATGCATCAGGTACGGAGCGTTCTGCGTGCGCACTTCGCCATTGAGCGTCATCTCCATGGTCTCCGCGAGCAACGCCGGATCGCGGAAATTGGCCAGCGCAAACAAATAGCGCTGCTCCTCCTGCGGCGTGCGCGCGGACTTGAAGCGGCGCTTGAAATCCTGATAGCGGGCGGCGTCGCCGCAATGCGCGAGAATCGTGACCAGCGCCGGCGTCAAGTCGCGATCGGCGCGAGCGGGATTCGCGTCCCACTCCGCGTAAAGTTCGCGCGCCCGCGCCTGCACCGCCGGATCGTCGCCGATCGTTCCGAGCGCGCTGATCAAGGTCGCGCGCAACTGGCCGCGCAACTCATCCTCGCCCGGCGCCGGCGCCCAGCCGAGGCGGTTCGCGGCAGGTCCAGCGATCTCGCGCACCGCCGCGGCGACGGCGGGACGCTGCGCCGGGGAGGCGATCATATCGAGATAATTGAACGCGGCGATCAGCACGCGCCATACGTTAAGGTTCGTTTCGTCGCGGAACAGCGCCGCCATTCGCATGAATTCGCTCAGCGGCGTAAGGCCGGCGACCGTCGCGGCCCAGGTGTCGCTGACCAGCCCGAAGCGCTCGATCGGCTGCAACTCGCCCAAATTGGCGGTGAGCGCGGCCAGCAGATCAGGCGAATAACGCACCCGGAAAAAGCCGTGTCCGCTCTCGTTTAGCAGCGCCCAGCGCGGTTTGTCCGGCAATTCGAGCGTGGCTTCGGCAGTGGTGAGCAGCAGCTTGCGCGAAACGACGCCGGCCTGGGTCGCCGCGCGAATCATGATCGGCGCGTGCCAGATCTGCGGTTCGGGATTCGCCGGCGGCGCGTAAAAGAACCGCCGCTGACTCAGGCGCAGCGAACGGCCATCCGCCGCCAGCTCGGCGCTGACGATCGGAAAGCCCTGCTGAAAAATCCACGTATCCATCATCGCGCGCACCGGCTGGCCGGTCGCTTCCTCCAGCGCATCCCAGAGGTCGCCGGTCTCGGCGTTGGCGTACTGATGCTTCTTCAGGTAGAGCGAGATGCCCTTGCGAAATTCCTCGGCGCCGAGGAACTGTTCGAGCATCCGCAAGACCGACGCGCCCTTTTCATAGGTCAGCACGTCGAACATCGAGCGGCAGTCCTCCGGACTGAGCACCGTGTACTCGATCGAACGGGTGCTCTTGAGCGCGTCGATCGCCATCGCAGCGCCGCGGGACACACCGAAACTCTCCCAGCGCTTCCATTGCGGCTTCCACGCGTCGACCGCCAGCATCTCCATGAAGGTGGCGAACGCCTCGTTGAGCCAGATTCCGTTCCACCAGCGCATCGTGACCAGATCGCCAAACCACATATGCGCATTTTCGTGCGAGACCACGTCGGCGACCCGTTCGAGTTCGGCGCGCGAGGCGGTCTGGTGGTCGGCGAGCAGCGCGGTTTCGCGGAACGTGATCGCGCCCAGGTTTTCCATCGCGCCGGCGGCGAAGTCCGGTATCGCGATCAGGTCGAGTTTGTCGCCTGGATAGGGAATTCCGTAGTAGTCGGCGAAAAATTTCAGCGAGAACGAACCAATTTGCCGCGCCCACTCGGTCAGCCCGCTCTTGCCCGGCACATGGACGATTCTGAGCGGCGTGCCCGCGTCGACGGGTTCGGTCGCCTCGAACTCGCCGACGATGAACGCGAGCAGATAGGTTGACATCCGGATCGTATCCTTGAAGACGACTTCCTTTTTGCCGTTGCCGAGCGGGCGCGTCGCTTTCACGCCGGCGTTGGAAAGCGCGGTGAGTTTTTCATCAACCACCAGCGTCACGCCGAACACCGCCTTGAGCGCCGGTTCGTCCCAGCACGGCAGCGCGCGCCGCGCGTCGGTCGCCTCAAATTGAGTGGTCGCCAGAACATGGGTCTTGCCCGCGGAATCGGCGTACTGGCTGCGATAAAAGCCGTGCAGTTTGTCGTTGAGCACGCCGCGGAACCGGATCGCCAATTTCCATTCGCCGGGCGCCAGCGGATGCGGAAAAATGAACCGCGCGCGCTCGCGCGCCGGCTCCATTTCGATGCGCGCCGAAAAGGATTCGCCGCCCCGTTCGGCGGTGGCGGAATCGATCTCCAATTCAAGCGCGTTCAGCACGACCTCGGCGGTCGCCTGATGGACCCTGACGGCGATTGTCTCTTCTCCGTCGAAAGTGAAGCCTTGCAAATCGGGCGTCAGGCGCAGGTCGTATCGTTCGGGAGTGACGTTGGCGGGCAGACGGTGTTCGAGCGCCTTGTCGGCCGCAAGCGTGGTTTCCTGATCGAACATCTGACGATCTTCTCCGGGTTGGATAACCGAAAGCGCAATCGGGCGCGTTCCGGAACGATGCATTCTAAACGCAAAGGACGGTCGGAGGCGAGTTCTTCCGCCCGGCCTGAAGCCGCTTTCAGGACCGAACCAGCTCGGCGAAATTCGTAAGCCGCGCGCCCGCGCCTTCGAGCGCCGCGCGCACCGCGGCGCTGGTCAGCAATTCGACTTCATGCCGCGCGGCGGCGGATGGAGACGCGCCGCCGATATCCCACGCAGGATGGAAATACAGCTCGGTCACGCCCGGCGGCAGGCGGCGAATCACGCCGAGCAAATAATCCGCGCTCATGTTTCCGGTTTGATGCAGTCCGAAGAGCCAATCTGTCGTGCGGATGCCGTGCGCGGCGAGCCTTCGCCGGGTCCGCCGCGACAGCGCGCGGAAAATTAGCGCCTCGACCAACTTTCGCGAAAGATGATCGCGCGCAAGCCCCAGCGTCGTGAACACCGGCTCGCGCGGAACCCGCATCGCTGGCACCCGGTATTCCTCGCAAAATTCCACCAGGATGTCGGCGATCGCGGGATGGACGTGAAAATTGAGATGGCCGTCGATATGATTGAGCCTGCCGATCATGCTGAGATGAGCTTCGATTTGCGCGCGAATTTCGTCGCGCAGCAGCGTTCGCGCCCGACGGCTGAAGAAGTAGCGCATCCCGCAAGGGACCGGATTATCGCCGAAACGGCCGGCGCCATCGACAATGCCGCGCAGCCGCGCCGCGCCCAGCATGCTCGCGCCCATGCATACGACCAGATGCAAGCCGACGTCGAGGTTCGGACAATCGCGCGCGATTTCCACGGCCTCGCCGCACGCCGCGCCGGCGACCATCAGGCTGGTCGCGGTCAGGATTCCGTCGCGATGGGCGCGCAGGATGCCCGCGTTGGCTTCGGGCGAAGCGCCGAAATCGTCGGCGGTGACGATCACGGCGCGCGCGCCCGCATGCCGGCTTGCGCGCGCGCTCTCCGGCGCAACTCGGCGCGTGACGCCGCCGCCGATCGGATTCGGCCGGGCCGATCCCGCCGTTGCGCCCGAAGGAATCACTCTCCGCAGCTCCGAACCGATGCGCCGCCCAGCGCTTGATCGAAATGAGCCATCGGCGCAATTCTGCTGGCCAATGAAACTTTCCACAAGCGTCCGGGCGATTTTTTATCGCTCGCGCACATCGCGATGATCCTTATCCTCTGCGCGTTCCGGGCGGAGTTCGCGCCGCTCCATGCCCGTCTTCAGGCGGTAAAAGACGCGGGGCTGCAATCCGTGAAAGGCTGCTACGGCACGCTCGCCGGCGTGAAGGTAATGCTTGCCGAAAGCGGCATCGGGATGCGGCGCGCGCGCGCGACGGCGCGGCGCATTTTCGACAACGTGCGCGAGATCGATTGCGCGATTCTGACCGGCGTGGCCGGCGCGCTTTCCGCGCAGCTTAAAATCGGCGATCTCGTGCTGGCTGACCGGGTGATGGCGCGATCGGACAACGGTTATCGCCCCGAAATCACGCTTGACGCTCCGAGCGACTACTACGAACGGGCTGCGGCGGCGCTGAACCGCCGCGGAATCGCGTATGTGCGCGGCGCGATTTTGACCAGCAAGCTGCCGATTTCCACCGCGGTGGAAAAGCGGCTTGCGGGCGCTCAATCGGGCGCGGTCGCGGTCGACATGGAGACCGCCGCGATCTCGCTTGAGGCTCAGGAGCGCGGCCATCCGTATATCGCGATGCGCACGATCATGGATACCGCCGATCACGATCTGGCCGCGGCCAGGTTCGCGAACGCCGACGGAACGGTTCAATATGGCAAAGCCGCGGCGGCCCTGCTGACGCATCCGGGGATGGTCTTTGGAGTGATTCGGTTGGTAAGGAATCTTCGGCGCGCAGCGGACGCGATGGCGACGGCGGTGGCGCGAAGCGCGCCCTACCTCGATTGACGCCGCGGCCGTCGCGCTCATTCCCGCCCGACCGCCGGACGGCGTCCCGACGGCGCCGGTTGTCGCTCGCCGAAAATCCCCGGCTGCTCGGGAAATGAAGCCGCATCATAGGGAAAATCATTCAAATGGCGCTCGATCGCGCTCGCGTCGCCATAACTCTCCGGCCGCGTGACGATATGCAGCATCAACGCGAGCATCGGCAGGTACATGAAGATGCTCGCCCACGCGATTTCATCCGCGCGGATCGAAAACAGCATCGTAATGCCGAAACCGACGACGCCTAGATAGAGCGCCGGGCCGAGCAGCGCGCGCGATGGAAACGACGGACGGACGCCCATGGGCTTTTTCCCGCGTCGATTCATCATGCCGTCAAGCGTCTGGAAAATCGCGACCGCAAGCGCCGCGACGAAGAACCATCCAAGGTAATTGCTGATTGGCACGCCGAAATGGGGCCCTGGCGGATCGTACCAAAAGATCCGTCCGAGGAACCATCGATCGCCGCGCACGCTCAGCGGATCCACCACCATATCGACCATCACCATGAACAGCGCGGCCATCAGCCAGACGCGCGGCGCGCGGCGGATTTTCCGCGTGTCGAGAATCCGCAGATCGGCGCCGCGCCGATAGAGCGGCGACGCCGCCAGCAAGGCCACGGTATAACTGGCGAACCCCAGAAAAGTGAACGACAGCGAGTCCATGAAGGGAACGCCGGCAATCCAGAGTTCCCGCCCGCGCGTCGCTTGGATGTAATGGTAAAGGCCGAACGGAAAGCCGTTGTGGACCGAACTCCACTCGCAGGCAAGGGCCACAGAATAGGTCAGCGCCGTGAACAGAATTGTCGCGCCGACGCCAAAATTGACGACCGAGATGAACAGGAACGCGGCGAGAAATATAAAAACGTACGGGCGCAGCGCGATTGTGGCGAGCAACAGATGCATCCGCGATCACGCGGCGGCCGGCGCCGCTCCAATTTCGCGAAAAAATTTCACCGCGCGCGCCAGGCCCTCATCGATCGGCGCCGATGTGTACCCCAGTTCGGCGCGCGCCTTGCCCGAATCGAAGAACATCTTCTTACGCGCCATCCGCACCTCGACCAGGCTTGCTCGCGGCGCGCGATGGGTGATCGCACGAGCGATCGCTTCGCCCGCCAGCGCAAACATATACGCCGCGATCCACGGCACGCGGATTTTGGGCGCGGATAGCCCGGCGATTCTGCCCAGCCGCACGAGCATTTGCTGAAGGGTCAGATTTTCGCCGCCAAGAATATATTTCTCTCCCGCCGTTCCGCGCTCGGCGGCCAGCAGATGGCCGCGCGCGACATCTTCGACGCATACGAGATTCATGCCCGTGTCGATATAAGCCGGCATCCGCCGGTTCAGAAAATCGACGATGATCCGCCCGGTCGGCGTCGGCTTATAATCGAGCGGACCAACCGGCGTGGAGGGATTGACGATAACGATCGGCGCCCCCGCGCGCGCCGCGTCCAACGCCGCCTGTTCCGCGAGGAACTTCGACCGTTTGTAGGGTCCGATCATTTCGGATATCGAAACGGGCGCGTCTTCGCGGCCGACGCCGTCCGCTCCGACGCCCAGCGTCCCGACGGTGCTGGTATAAACGATCCGGCTCACGCCGGCCCGCAACGACGCCGCGATAATGTTGCGCGTTCCTTCCACGTTGGTGGCGTACATCGGCGCTTCGTCAGGCGCCCACAGGCGATAGTCCGCGGCCACGTGAAAAACTTCATCGCATCCCGCCACCGCGCGCTCGAGTGAGTCCGGATCGCGCAGATCGGCGACGACCGTTTCGCATTCGACTCCATCCAGCGCGCGCATATCCGAGCCGCCCCGCGCCATCGCGCGAACTTCGCGGCCGCTCTGCAACAGCGCGCGCGCCACATGAGCCCCAACGAACCCGTTGGCGCCGGTAACGAGCGCTCGGCGTGTCATCGCGCCGCCTGCGCGCCGACCCGCGCAGCCAGGGCCGCGGCGGCGGCGTGACCGGAAGCGACCGCGCTCTCGATCGTCGCTGGCAAGCCGGTCTGAATCCAATCGCCGGCCAGAAAAAGGTTGCCGATCGGCGTGACAGTCGTCGGCCGACTCCGATCAGAAAGCGGATCCGGAGCGATGGTGGCGTGCTTTTCCTTGATTACGATCGCCTTGAGCACGCGCGCGTCGCGCGCCGCCGGAATCATCGCACGCAGATCTTTCATCACCACGGCGGCCAATTCGTCATTTGAGCGATCGACAAATTTGCGCGCGCCGCTGATGACGAAGCTCAAGTAGCCCGGCGCGCGTTCGCCGTGGCGCTCGAAAATTCGCCGCTTGTTGAACAGCCACTGGGTGGAAGTGCCGATGAACCCGACAAAGGCCGAAGCCGTGACTTCCCGGTCGAGCCACAGATGCACGCACACGATCGGAGAACTCTTGAGCGCGCAAATGCGGGAGAAAAAAGGATCGGCCGCCGCCGTTTCCGGCAGCAGCTTCAGAAAATTGCGCGGCGGAACCGCGGCGACAAAATTCGCCGCGCCCAGCCGTCCTCCATCGCGCAGGCGAACCGCGGCGATCCGTCCCGACTCGTCGAAGTCGAAGCCCTCCGCGATCGACCGGGTCGCGACCACTCCGCCCGAGCGATCGATCAACTTGCTGGCCGCGCCGCAATAAAGATCGCTCAGGCCGACCCGCGAATACACGAACGCGGAATCCGCGCGGCGCGAGAAGAAGGCGCGTTTGAGCACTTCGGCCAGCAACGCGGCCGAAGACAATTCGGGGTCGTCATTCAGGGTGGCGATCGCCAGCGGATACCAGAAACACTGCCGCGCGCGCTCGCCCTGCCCCAGCGAATCCATCAATTCCGCCACGCTGGTGCGCGCCAGCCGCTCGCGATCGCGCCTTCTGAGCGCCATCATTCGCACGCCGCCGGCGATCAGACGGACGCGCTCGCCCGCCGTCAAATGCGCGTAGCGCAGCAGCGCGCCGCTCATATGAAACGGCCCCGGCAATCGCGACGTGCGCAACGACGCCCGCCGCCCCGGCCCGTCGAGCATTTCAATTTCCAGATCGCGATGGAAAATCAGGCGATCGCGCGCGCCAATTCGATCGAGGAACGCAAGCGTCTCGTGGTAGCAGCCCATCAAGACGTGCTGCCCGTTGTCGACAAAGTCGCCGGTGTCGTCGTCGGCGAAAGAATAGGCGCGGCCGCCCAAGGCCGGCTTGCTTTCAAGTACGGCGACTCGAAATCCTTTCTCGGCAAGCGCGGCCCCGGCCGCCAGTCCGGCGAAGCCGCCGCCGATTACGACGACGTCCTTTGCTTCGACCGCCATCTGACCCAGTTCGCGCCGCCGCCCAGGCGGGCGCGGCTCCATACGCGCGCGACGAGCGCCAGCTTGCGCGCGCTCGACAGACTGAAACGCTGCTCGAAGACGCGATAATCCGAACGAACGATTTCGTCGAGGATCGCGGAATAGATCACGCGCATGCCCTCGGCCGCGATCATCGAAGGCCGGTCGGCGTCCGACAGCGCCTCTTCCGCCTCGCGATAGAGCGAGCGCGCCCGCTCCGCCTCGAACGCCATCAGCGCGCGAAACTCCGGCGTGCGGGCGGAAACAAGGATGTCAGTCTCCGCGACGCCAAAGCGCCGCAAATCCTCGAGCGGCAGATAGATGCGTTCGCGGGCAGCGTCCTCGCGCACGTCGCGCAGGATATTGGTGAGCTGAAACGCAAGCCCGAGCTTCTCTGCGTAGATCCGAGTCGACGGCTCGCGATAGCCGAAAATCTCGATGCATATCAGCCCGACCGCCGACGCCACATGATGACAGTAGCGCTCGAGTTCGGCGAAAGTTTCGTAGCGCCGGCGCGTCAGGTCCATCTCGACGCCGTCGATCACCTCTTCGAAATGCCGGCGCGGGATATTGAAACGGCGCACATTGTCGGCCAGCGCGCGCGAAATCGGGCGCTTTGGAGAGCCTGCGTAAACATTGCCCAATTCTTCGCGCCAGCGCGCGAGCATCGCCGACGGATTGGCGACCGATTCGTCGTCGGCGATGTCGTCGATAAACCGGCAAAAGGCGTATACCGCGTGCAACGCGCGACGCTTCTCGCGCGGCAGCAGCATGAACGCGTAATAGAAATTCGACGAGGCGCGCCGCGTCACTTCTGCGCAGCGCGCATAATCGCGCTCGAGCGCTGCCGCGTCGGCCCGTCGCGCAGCTATCTTCTCAGTCCGCAACGCGCCCACGGAAAGCGTTCCATCCGACCGCCAGGTAATCGCGCTTGCCGAGTTTGGGGCGAGCGCGAAAACATCGTAACCGATACGTTCAATCGCCCGAAGAATCCGCAGTCCGCCGCCCGCGAACATCAACACGTCCCGCCGCAGCCGCCCGTCCACGACGCACGCAAGTTCGGCGCCGTCGCGCAACATCGAACGCGCGACGCCGATCTCATGGCGCATCAGCGCGACGAAGCGCTCGTCCACCGCTCCCGCCCCAATCGCCTCGGGAGTCACGCCGAAGCGCGCCATGTCGCGCCGCGGAAAGTAGATGCGGCCTTTGCCGAAATCGATTGCGACGTCCTGCCAGAAATTCGCAAGCTGTAGACCCGAGCACACCAGGTCGGAAAGCCGCTGCCGCTCCACGTCGCGATAGCCGAACAGATACAGGACCAGCCGGCCGACCGGATTCGCGGAATAGCGCGCGTAGCCGAGCAAGTCGTCGAGCGTCTCGAACCCGCTGAAATTCACGTCGGAGCGGAACGCGCGCAACAGGTCCGCGAACGGCTGCCGCGGGATTTCGAACTTCCGAACCGTATCGGCCAGCGCGACGAACACCGGATGCTCAGGAACCCCGGCGTACGCCGCGTCAAGTTGCCGCTCCCATTCGTCCAGCCGAACAAGGTTGCGATCCTCATCCGCGAAATCGTCGGCCATCCGCGCATACGCATAAATCGCATGCATATGCGGCCGCATCGCGCGCGGCATCAGCCATGACGCCACGGTAAAGTTCTCGTAGTGCGACCGCGCCAGCCGTCCGCACCAGGCGTACGCCTCGGCCACGCCGAACGGCGCCGCGGATGCGGCCTTGCCGTGCGGCGGCGCGATGCGCAGACCGCCGTCCGCCTGTGCGCTCGATTCCGTCATCACGCTCGCGCCGCGCTCGCGCCATCCCCGCCAATCAATTCGCGCGCCATCGCGCGCGCCCAGCCATCGACCTCAAGCGCGTCCTCAAGCGTGTGCGCGGGGCCGTTGCGATGACGTCCCATCACCGTTTCGACATGGCGCGGAATATCGGCGAAACGCGCGCGCCCGGCGAGAAACGCCGCCACCAGTTCCTCGTTCGCGGCGCTGAGGCACGCCGGCATCGTACCGCCCGCCCGCAACGCCTCATACGCCAGGCCGAGGCACGGGAACTTCGCTGCGTCGGGCGGCTCGAAGGTCAGGTTTCCGCAGCGCGCGAACTCCAGCCGTTCGAGATGCTCCAGCGGCAGGCGATCGGGATACGCGAGCGCGAACGCCACGGGAATCGCCATGTCCGGCGTCGCCATCTCCGCCAGCACCGATCCGTCCACCAGCTCGACCATCGAATGAATCACGCTCTGCGGATGAATCACCACGTCGATCCGTTCCGGCGGAAGATCGAACAGCCAGCGCGCTTCGATCACCTCGAGGCCCTTGTTCATGAGGGTCGCCGAGTCGATCGTGATTTTCGCGCCCATCTTCCACGTCGGATGGTTGAGCGCGTCGGCGACCGTAATCGAACCGAAACGATCGATCGGCCAGGCGCGGAACGGCCCGCCCGACGCGGTCAGGATTATCCGCCTGACGCTCTCGCGCGGCCGGCCTTCGAGACACTGAAACACCGCGTTATGCTCGCTGTCGACGGGCAACAGCCGCACGCCATGCTCGCGCGCGGCGCGCGTCACAATTTCGCCCGCGACCACCATCACTTCCTTGTTGGCGAACGCGATATCCTTGCCCGCGCGAATCGCCGCGAGCGTCGGGCCGAGCCCGATCGCGCCCACCAGCGCCGACATCACGAGCCGCGTCCGTGGATACGTGGCGACCGCGATCGCGCCGTCGGCGCCGTGGATGATGCGCGGCTTGAGCGGCGCGACCCTTCGCGCCAACTCATCCGCCAGCTCCCGCGTGGCGACCGAAACCAGTTCCGGCTCGAAACGCCGCACCTGTTCCGCGAGCAACGCGACGTTGCGTCCGGCCGCCATCGCGGCGACGCGAAAGCGATCCTGAAACCGCCCGACGACGTCGAGCGTCGTGACGCCGACCGATCCGGTCGATCCCAGTATGGCGATTTCCTTCATGGCGCCCGCAGCTGCCTCAGCGCGCGCCGCCGTCGGCCATCCGCCGTCTGAGCCGCCCGAGCGCCATCAGCGGAAAATAGTGCGCGTACATGTGGTAGCGCAGATAAAAATGGTTGGGGAATCCCGTGCCGGTAAATTCGAGGTCCTCCCACCTGCCTTCGCCGTTCTGTTGGTCGAACAGCCACAAGGCCGCCCGCATCAGATTGTCGCTCAACCCGTCCTCGGCCGCGAGCAGGCCGATCATGCCCCACGCGGTTTGGGACGGCGTGCTCGCGCCCTTGCCTTTATACGACGGATCGCGATCCGCCTTGCAGCTCTCGCCCCATCCGCCGTCCGCGTTCTGCACCGACTTCAGCCACTCGGCCGCCCGCTTGATCCACGCCTCGCTCATATCGGCGCCGATCGCGCGCAGGCCCGAAAGCGCGGAAAAAGTTCCGTAAATATAGCTGACGCCCCATCGCCCCCACCACGATCCATCGGCCTTCTGGTCGCGCTTCAGCCACGCGATCGCGCGCTGCGCCACCGGATGGTCCGCGCGATAGCCGACCGCGCCCATCATTTCCAGCACGCGGCCGGTCAGGTCAGCGCACGCCGGGTCGGTCGACGCCTCGACGTCCGCGAACGGCGCATGATTCAGCCACCGGGAATCGTTGTCGGCGTCGAACGCGGCGAAGCCGCCGTTGCGCCACTGCATCCCCATCACCCAGTTAGCGCCCAGCCGGATCGCGCGCTCGCGCGCCGCCGCGTCGTCGTGCGCCGCTTCGGCCAGCACCATCAGAATCACCGCCGAATCGTCAACATCGGGATACCAGTCGTTGTAAAACTCGAACGCCCATCCGCCAGGTTCCAGATCCGGCCGCTTCACCGACCAGTCGCCGCGCTTGAAGATCTGATGCTCGATCAGCCATCGCGCCGCGGCGCGGAGCGCCGGATGGTCGCCGGGCGTGCCCGAGTCGAGCAGCGCTTTCGCCGCCAGCGCAGTGTCCCAGTTCGGCGACACGCACGGCTGATAGAGGATCCGGTCGCCCATGTCCCAGATCAATTCGCGCGCGGCTTCCAGCGCCTTGGCGATCACCGGATGATCATTGCGGTAGCCGAGGCCCTTCAGCGCCATCGGCGTAAGCAGGTAGCACGGCTGGATTCCGCCCCATGACCCGTTGGCGTCCTGATGCTCGAGCAGCCAGTTTTCGGCGTAACGAATCGCGCGGGCGCGCAGCCGGCGCGAATGTATCCGCTCGTAGCCGCGCAGCGCCTTGTCGGCGGCCAGCAGCGCATTGCGCAGCGAGAACAGGCGCGCGCTGCGCGGCATCCTGAATTTGGTGAAGTGCGGCGGCTGGATATAGAGCTCCAGCACGCCTTCGCGCCAATCGACGACGCGCACCGGCCGCGCCGCCTGCAGCGTCATCAGCGCGAACAGGGTGCCGCGCGCCCATGACGAAAGCTCGTACATGTTGACCGGAAACCAGCTCGGCAAAAGCGTGATTTCGATCGGCAACGCCGGCGTCGCGCTCCACGGCGCCTGGTTCATCGCGGCGAGATAGAAGCGCGCCAGCGTGCCGGCGTTGGCGATTCCGCCTTGCGACAGCACGAACCGCCGCGCCTGGATCATCGCCTCGTTGTTCGGGCGCATCCCGGTAAGCTTCAGCGCGAAATAGGTTTCGATCGTGGTCGAGAGATGGCTTTCGGCGCCCGGAAACAACGACCACCCGCCGTCCGCCTGCTGCGTGTCGAGCAGCAGGCGCTTAAGTTTCGTCTCCAGTTCCGGGTCGCGTTCGACCTCCATGAAGCGGTTGAAGATGATGTACTCCGCGTTCATTTCGGCGTTCGCTTCGAGCGCCGCCTGCCAGTAACCTTCGGGCCGCTGCTGCCGAATAAGTGAGTCGCGCGCCTGCGCGATCGCGAAATCGAGACGCGCCGAGAATTCGTCGCGCGCCGGCGCCGCCGCGCCGTGTCCGTTCATTGCCTGCGAAACCTGGTCCATACTCCGCTACGTTTGCGCCTCCGCCCGGTGATGCTGCGGCGCGCTCTCTTGACTCGCGCGCTCAGGGAATCACCGCGCACTTGAGCGCGGCGCTCCGTTCGAGCATCGCGAATACTTCCGTCAATTGGTCGAGCCGCCGGCGCGCATTGATCAGGCGGCCCGCGCCCAGCCGCCGCGCGCTCAGCATCGCGAACGCGGCCGTAACGTCGCGCGGTCGAAAATGAAACGGGGCGAGCAGCGTCAAATTGTCGTAGTGCATGCGCCGGGTATCCACGCTCAGCGCCGTTCCCGCCGCGCATCCGCCGAAAAACACCACGCGGCCGCCGCGGCGCACGCGCCGGAACGCCGCCTCCCATCCCGCGACTTGCCCGGTGCATTCGATCACGAGGTCCGGCCCGTAGCCGCCGTTGAGCGCGCCGATCGCGCGCGCGGCGTCGTCGCACGCCGCGTCGATTACGCGGTCGGCGCCCAGCTCGCCCGCCCATTGCAGCCGCTTGCCGCCGCGCCCGGCGATCACGACCTGACGCACGCCCGCCGCCTTCAGCGCCATCGCGTGCATGATTCCGAACGCGCCGGCGCCGATAATCAGCACGCATTCGTCCGGCTCCGGCCGCGCCATCTCCTGCGCGTGGACCACGCACGAAAGCGGCTCAAGCAGCGCAGCCTCCTCGAACGGCAGCGCGGGCGGCTTGTGGAAAGCGTTGCGGGCGACGATATGCGCCGGCAGCAGCAGGTAGTCCGCATACGCGCCCATCACCATGCGATCCATCGCCTGCGCGCACAAATTCTCCTGCCCGCGCACGCAATAAAAACAGTGTCCGCACGGCGCCGTCGGCGCCGCCATCACCGCATCGCCCACCTTGAACTTTTCGACGCCCGGCCCTGCGGCTGCCACCACGCCGGCGAACTCATGGCCGAACGGCGCGGGCAGCTTCCACACCGGATGGCCCCGGCGCCACGTTTTCAGATCGGTGCCGCAACTTAGCGCGCATTCGATTTTGACCAGCAACTCGCCCGGACCGGGCGCGGGCGGCTCAAATTCGCGCAGCTCCAGCCGGCCCGGCTCAAGCAGCATCGCCTGCCGCGCGTGGATGCGGTCGGCGTAAATCTGCGCGGCTTCGTTCACAGCTTGCGCTCCACCGCGTAGGCCGCAAGCGCTCGCAGCGGTTCCGCGCGGTTGTCGAATTCGCGCAGCGCATCAGTCGCCTGCGCGATCAGATTGTGCGCCAGTTCGCGCGCCCGCTCGACGCCCATCAGCGCCGGATAGGTTGACTTGCCCCGCGCGCCGTCCTTGTTGGTGCGCTTGCCGATCGCTTCGGTCGATGCTTCGACGTCCAACACATCGTCGATCACCTGAAACGCGAGTCCGAGCGCCCGGGCGTATTCGCGCAAAGCCGCAAGCTGCGCCGGGTTCGCGCCGCCGAGCCGCGCGCCGCCGCACACCGCGGCCACGAACAGCGCGCCGGTTTTCCGCCGATGCATCACTTCGAGTTCCGCCAGGCCGAGCGCGCGCCCTTCGCCCAGCAGGTCGATCGCCTGGCCGCCGACCATTCCGGCCGAGCCCGCGGCTTCCGCCAGCTCCGCGATCGTTTCGAGCAACACCGCCGGCGACGCGGCCTGGGCGCCGCCGCGCGCCAGTACCTTGAACGCGTCGGTCAGCAGGCCGTCGCCCGCCAGCGTCGCGAGCGCCTCGCCGTAAACCTTGTGATTCGTCGGCCGGCCGCGGCGCAGATCGTCGTCGTCCATGCAGGGCAGGTCGTCGTGTATCAGCGAGTAGGTGTGAATCATTTCCATCGCGCACGCGTATGGAAGCGCGGCGTCAAGCGCGCCGCCGACCGCCTCGCAGGCGGCAAGCGCCAGAATCGGACGCAGGCGTTTGCCGCCCGCAAGCAGGCTGTAACGCATCGCTTCAAGCAGACGGGTCGCGGCGCCGTCGGACTCCGCGACCACTCCGGCCAGCGCGCGTTCAACGATCGCGCCGCGCGATTTCAGGTAGCCGCCGAGATCGAACGCACGCGCCGAACCGCCGGCTTCGCCGTATGGCTTCGGTTCTGCCATGCTCAATGCTTCGTCCTCCGCCACTCAGCCTTACGATCCGGATACGCCGCCGCCATCGTCCACTTGGCTGCGGTCGCCTCCGCGCCCGCGGCCTCACTCCAACCAAATCATCGATTCGTTCCGCCGGCGCCGGGGAAAGCACGCGCCGCTTCAATCGCCGCCGGCCGAACGCGGCCGGCTTCACGACAGATAATGCCGCATTACCCGCCAGGAATCCTTCAGGTTTTTGCCGAAATCGAGCGCGACCGTCCCCTCGAAACCCGAATGCAGCCGGCAATCCTTGCAGCGGATATCCTGCTTGGTCCGGTAATATTCCCAATCCGTCGCGGCGTGCAGCTCCTTGAAGGTTTGGTAATGCCCGTTCGTGATCAGATAACACGGGCCTTTCCAGCCGCGCGGATTGCGCGTGACCGTGGTCCACGGACTGCACAGCAAGTCTCGCTCCCCCACCAGGAAATCGAGGTAAAGCGGCGTGTTGATCAATTTGTAGTCGTCGGCGAGCTTGCGTACGCGCTCGAATTTGTACGGCATCTCGTCGGACTTCATATAAAGATCGTCGTTGGTCAGCACCTGGTAGTGATAACCGGGCGTCACCAGCATGCCGTCCACCCCAAGTCCGCCGAGAAAGCGAATCAACTCCTCGACCTCTTCGGCGCTCGTTTCGCGGTAGATCGTCGAGTTGGTCTGCACCCGGTAGCCGCGCTCCTTGAGCAGCTTGATCATCTTGACGACGATATCGAAATGGCCCTTGCGCGCGAGCACGCGATCATTCGTTTCGCGCATGCCGTCGATATGCAGATTGAAGCTGAGATAGGGGCTGGGCGCGACCTGCTTGACGAACCGTTCGAGCAAAATCGCGTTGGTGCAGATCATCACGTGGCGGCGCTGCTCGCTGATCAGCCGTTGCGTGAGCGGCACGATATGCTTGTACATCAGCGGTTCGCCGCCGCAGATCGAAACGATCGGCGCATCCGCTTCCTGAGCCGAGCCGAGGGCGTCCTCGAGCGGCATCTGATCGCGGATCGTGTCTTTGTATTCGACAATCCTGCCGCATCCGATACAAGCGAGATTGCACGCGTGCAACGGCTCGAGCATCAGCACCAGCGGAAAATACTTTTCGCCCGCCCGCTTTTTGCGGCGCATGTGGCGTCCAATATCGATCATCTGTCTGAGCGGAACGCGCATCGATTCGAAGCTCCTGGCAGTCCTCGCAAGTAATCGGTTAAAGCTCGGGCGGCGCGTCTTTCGCGGTTCCCGCACGGCCGCCGAACAGCCACTGCCGGATCATCGCGATCGCGCTCGCAACGTCGGCGTCGGCGTTTTCGGCGAACAACATCTCAATCAAAGTTCCGTTCAGCATCGACAGCAGCATCCGCGCCACCGCCGCGGCCGGAAAATCCTTGAGGCACAGGTCTTTGGCCTGGGCGCGTCCGATCAGATCGACCAACAGGCCGCGATAGCCGTCGTAAAGCTGCATCACCGGGCCGGTCAGCGCGTCCGAGGCCAGCTCGCCGCGCATCAATTGCGCCACGAAAAAACGGATCGAACTCGCGTTGTCACGCACGAACATCAGGTAAAGTTCGACCAGCTGCATGATCTGCGCGACTTCGCCGAGCGCGCCCGCCTCCTCGGCGAAATCGATTACGTACGGCTCGAGCAGGCGGTTCAACACCGCCATGAACAGATCTTCCTTGGTCTTGAAGTGCCAGAAGATCAGCGCCTTGCTGACATTGGCGGCGCGCGCCACTTCTGCCATCGAGGTCTCGTGGAAACCCCGATTGGCGAAGAGCTTGATCGCCGCTTTCAGAATCTCGTCGCGGGACTCCGGCGCGCGCAACTCGGCAGCGCCGGCGCCCTGCTCCGCCGAGTTCATTTTGTTTGCGGCCGCCACCGATTCGCCGAGCCTCTCAGACATGGAGGAATCGCCATCGTATGCGAGAGTTTGACGCCGCGCCCGCGTTTCCGACCGGAGGAATCGAATTGAGCGGCGGCCTCAAATAAATTCTGAAAAAACGATGATAATTCCCTAACCATCCGGTCAATGAACCATCGTAACCGCCATCGGATGAAAGTCAATAGGGCTGACCGGCGATCCAGTCCGATCGGTCAGGACAAGCCGAAAGATGCGGCGCGAGCGAACGGCGCGGCGGAACTAGACCAGCCGCATCGGGGCGCCGTCTGACGCCGCGGAGCGACGCGCGGCGGCGATCGCCAGCACCGCCAATTTCGCCTCGGCGAGATTTCGGGCCGCAACCGCGCCGCCGTGCCCCTGCGCGATCGCATCGACGAATTCCGCAGCCATTTTGACGAACCATGCCGCGTGATAGGAGTCGTCCGGCTGATCGGCGACGCTATGGTCACGAGAATTGCCCGACCGATCGGTTAGGACTACTTGATCTCCGTCGATCTCCAAGGCGCCATTGGTCCCGAATATCGCCGCCGAGGTGCGGCGCACGGTCGCGCGCCACGACAGATTGATCGACGCGAGGCGACGGTCGGGATATTCCAATCGCAAATCGGCAAAATCTTCGGCCGCGGCGCCATCCGGCCGGTCCAGCCATGCCGAGACCGTCATGGGCGCCACGCCGCCCATCAGCCACTGGGCGAGATAAAGCGTGTGCCAGCCATGATCTATGAGGATTCCGCCGCCGGATTTCAGATCGGTCCGCCAACGTTCGCCATTGACTGCCGTGCCGCCCGCTCCTGCCGGTCCGGGACGCCACCTGGTCAAAACCAGATGGACAATCCGGCCGAGCCGTCCGGATGCAATCAACTGATGCGCTGTATGATAGGGCGGCGCGTGTTTCCAGTTATGTACGCACATCAGAACGCGACGGTTCGCGGCCGCCAATTTTTCCAGATCATCGAATTCGGTTGGATCGAGACAAAGGGGCTTCTCAACCAGCACGTGCGCGCCCGCGGCCAACGCTTTGCGCGCCGCCGCGGCATGAAACGCCGGCGGACTCGCGATATCGACGAAATCGGGCGCCTCGCCCTCGAGCATCAGGTCGAAGTCGTCGTAAATTCTGACGTTTTTGAGCAGCTTTAGCGCTTGATGACGTCGTTCGGGCGAAGGCTCGTGGATTGCGGCAAGCGAAATCTCCGGCCGCGCTCGCCATCCCGGCAGATGCGCCTGCGCGGCGACCGCGCCGAAACCCGACAATACGCCGCGCAACACCGTCAGCGGTTCTCCGCAGGCACGGCGAGCGTCAGCACCGCCTCGCGAACGATCGGGGTCAACTCGTCGCCGCCCGCCGCCGCATAGGCAATTATTTCGCGCCGCATCCGAGGCTCCCAAAAACTCTTCAGATGTTGCGCGATCGCGGCGACGGCTTCGTCATGATCGGACGCTGATTCAAAAAATTCGCCGATTTCGTTGGCCATCGAGGCCAGATGATGCCGGTCCATACCAAGCTCTTCGTCTCGCGGCGCGGGCGCGTGGATGGATCATCCCAAGAACGACTGAATAACGAAAGACCCATGTCCGCGCTGAAATCAATCGATCGCCGCGCGCTCGCTAGCGCAGTGCAAAAGGCTCGCATCGTGCGCGATTAATCGTCAGCGCAGCCGTCGCGCAAGCGATTACGCGCCGTTTTCCGTGTTGCTGACCGATCAATGCGGCGGCTGCAACGACTCGGCCGGCGCGTCCGTGACGTCATTCGGCGCCACGGCCGAACCGGGCGTGCGTTGCGGAACCGCCGCCAGAGTGCGGTTAAGCGTCAACATTTGCTGCTGGCTCACCTCGATCGAACCGCTGCGCGGAGCGTCGAGATCAGCGATTAATCCAAGGACTGCCGCAACTGCGATCGGCAATACAAGACTCAAAACAGAAAAACGTTTGCGTTCAATATGACCGGTTAGAAACACCGCCAAAATTGAAACGGCTCCCAGCGTGGCCCAGACCGTTAAGGGAATCCGATCGTCGAGCGCGTCACGCCGCTTGGCGGCGAAATCTATCAGATCGTTAAGCGACTGGATGAACAGCGATGTCGCCACCGTCGGCTGCGCCTTGACCGCCGCGGCTGCATCGAACCAAAGCCGCGCCTGCAGACGGGACGCCCGATCCAGCGCGGCCGCTATACGCTGCTGATCATACCCTGCTCGATAGAAATCCAGCCGCGCAGTCGCGTATTCACGCAGGGCATTCTGCGCATCGATGCGATATGGATCAGGTACGAAAGATGCCCGCAGAAAGGCCGTTCCGAGCGTGTTGGATTCGTCAAGCACCATAGTGCGGCGGGTTTCGTACCGCGACAACGCCATCGCAAAGGTAAATCCTAGCAGTAGCCCCAGCAACGCCAAGATCGCCCCTTGCACGGTGTTCGAAACTTCGAGTTCGCCCGGATTTATTCGCGCGCCGATTAGACCGCCTGTGTAGTAAATCGCCACGAGCGATATGATCGCGATGAAGAAAACAACGCCAGGTTGGTTCAGGAATTCGCCAGCCATCCGACGATCTTGTCCAAAAGTCGCTTTATGATACTTCAAATCAGATAGCTGTGCTCGATTTATCCTTCTCGGGAAATCTTTACTCGGCATCGCTCAGCATCGCAAGCGTCCGGCGCGTATAAGATTGCGGCAATAGCCAAACGCGTGAGCCGGCCTGGCGGTTACGTCGCGGCGGCGTGAATCACCCGACCCGCGGGTAAACGCTCGGGCCGGCGCGACGTCGGCATCACCTGCACAACGGTGACCTTGTACTCGGGGCAGTTGGTCGCCCAGTCCGAATTTTCGGTCGTCACGACGTTCGCGCCCGTCTCAGGATGATGAAACGTGGTATAGACAACGCCCGGCGCAACCCGGTCGGTGATCGTCGCGCGCAGCACGATCGCGCCCGCCCGGCTGGTCACCTCGACCCAATCGCCGTCGCGGACGCCGCGCTGTTCGGCGTCGTGCGGATGGATCTCCAGACGGTCCTCGGGATGCCACGTGACGTTGCCGGTGCGGCGCGTCTGGGTGCCGACGTTGTACTGGGTCAAGATCCGGCCGGTCGTGAGGATCAACGGAAAGCGCGGCCCGGTCTTTTCCGGTGTCGGGACATACGCAGTCGGCAAAAACCGGCCCCGGCCGCGCACAAACTCGCCGACGTGCATCACCGGCGTGCCCGTCGGCGCCGCTTCATTGCACGGCCATTGGACCGATCCGAGCCGGTCGAGCTTTTCATAGCTGACGCCGGCGAAAGTCGGCGTCAGACGCGCAATCTCGTCCATGATTTCCGCCGGATGGCTATAGCGCATCGGATAGCCCAGCGCCTCGGCCAGCGCGCAGGTGACCCCCCAATCCTCCTTGCCCGCCAACGGCTGCATCACTTTGCGCACCGGCGAAATCCGCCGTTCAGCGTTGGTGAAGGTGCCGTTTTTTTCAAGAAATGACGATCCCGGCAGAAAGACGTGAGCGTATTTGGAGGTCTCGTTCAAGAAGATGTCCTGAACGATCACGATTTCCATCGCCGTGAGCGCCGCCGCGACGTGTTGGGAATTCGGATCCGACTGGGCGATATCCTCGCCTTCGACGTACAGGCCCTTGAAGCTGCCGTCGAGCGCCGCGTCGAACATGTTGGGGATGCGCAGCCCCGGTTCGGGATCGAGCGTAACGCCCCACTCCGCTTCGAATTGCGCGCGCAACGCCGGATCGGAAACGTGCCGATAGCCGGTCAGCTCATGCGGGAACGAACCGACGTCGTTTGAGCCTTGCACGTTGTTCTGGCCGCGCAACGGATTCACGCCGACGCCCGGGCGGCCCAGCATCCCGGCCGCCATCGCAAGGTTCGCCATCGCAAGCACCGCCGTGCTGCCTTGCGCATGCTCGGTCACGCCCAAGCCGTAATAGATCGCGGAGTTCGGGCCTTTGGCGTAAAGCCGCGCCGCGCCGCGAATCTGATCCGCCCGAACGCCCGTGATCGCTTCGGCCGCTTCCGGCGAATTGCGCTCCTCAAGAATAAACTGGCGCCAGCGCGCGTAGCCCTCCGCCTCGCAGCGCGCGGCGATAAACGCATCGTCGGTAAGCCCCTCGGCGACGATCGTGTGCGCCATCGCATTCAATAACGCGACGTTGGTTCCCGGCGTGAGTTGCAGGAAATAGTCGGCGGCGACGTGCGGCATCCGCACCAGCTCGATCGCCCGCGGATCGGCGACGATCAGCCGCGCGCCCGCGCGCAGCCGCCGTTTCATAAGCGACGCGAACACCGGATGGCCTTCGGTCGGATTCGCGCCGATCACCATGATGACGTCGGCCTGGTTGATCGAATCGAAATCCTGCGTTCCCGCGGGGGTGCCGAATGCGGTCTTGAGGCCATAACCAGTCGGCGAATGGCAAACGCGAGCGCAGGTATCGACGTTATTGTTGCCAAATGCGGCGCGCACCAGTTTCTGCACCAGATACGCTTCTTCGTTGGTGCATCGAGACGACGTGATTCCGCCGATCGCGCCGCGTCCATATTGCTTTTGCACGCGCTTGAGTTCCGCGGCGGCGTAGCTAAGCGCTTCCTCCCACGAGACCTCGCGCCACGGATCGCTGATTCGCTTGCGGATCATCGGACTGCGAACGCGGTCCGGATGGGTCGCGTAGCCCCACGCGAAGCGGCCTTTGACGCATGAATGGCCGTGGTTCGGCAGGCCGTTCTTGTTCGGGACCATCCGCACGATCCGATCCCCGCGCAGTTCCGCCTTGAACGAGCATCCCACGCCGCAATAGCCGCAGGTGGTCACGATTGCGCGGTCGGCCAAGCCGCGCTCGAGTACGGTCTTTTCCATCAACGCGTCGGTCGGACAAGCCTGCACGCAGGCGCCGCACGAGACGCATTCCGACTCGAGATAACGCTCGTGCTGGCCGGGCGTCATTTGCGACGCAAAGCCGCGGCCCTCGATCGTCAGCGCGAACGTGCCCTGGATATCGTCGCAGGCGCGAACGCATCGCGAGCACAGGATGCAGCGCGTGGGATCGAAGGTGAAATATGGATTTGAATTATCGGACTTAAGATTAAGATGGTTTTCGCCGCCGCGCGGATAACGCACTTCCCGCAAACCGACTTCGGCCGCCATGCGATGCAACTCGCAGGCGGCGCCGGCCTTGCACTCGAACGGGTCGAGCGGATGGTCTGTCATGTACAGCTCCATCACGTTGCGGCGAAGTTTGCCCAGCGCCTCGGATTGGGTGCGGACCTTCATGCCGGACTCGGCCGGCGTGGTGCACGATGCGGGAAACCCCTTGCGGCCTTCGATTTCGACCAGGCAAAGCCGGCATGAGCCAAACGGTTCGAGCGAGTCGGTGGCGCACAGTTTCGGAATCGCGACGCCGGCGAGCGCGGCGGCGCGAATCAGCGCCGTGCCGGCGGGAACGGTGATTTCCATGCCGTCGATCGTCAGAGTGACGGACTGCGCCGAGTCGCGCCGCGGAGCGCCGAAATCCCGATCGTCGATTGCCTGCACGCTGATTCTCCTGTTCCGCAAAACGTCAGGGCCGCGCCGCTGCTGCGGGCAGTCCAAAATCCTCGGGGAAATGCCTGAGCGCGCTCATCACCGGCATCGGCGTGAGACCGCCCAGGGCGCACAGCGAGCCGGCGGCCATCGTGTCGCAAAGCTCGCGCAACAGATTAAGTTCGGCGCCGCCGGCCGCGCGCTTGTCGATTACGCGATCGAGCAATTCCGCGCCGCGCGTCGATCCGATTCTGCACGGCGTGCATTTGCCGCATGATTCGATCGCGCAGAATTCCATCGCATAACGCGCCATCCGCGCCAGATCGACCGTGTCGTCGAAAACCACGACGCCGCCATGGCCGAGCATACCGCCCGCCTCCGCGAACGCCTCGTAATCGATCTTCAAATCGAGCATCGCGGCTGGAAAATATGCGCCAAGCGGTCCGCCGACCTGAACGGCGCGCAACGGCCGGCCGCTGCGCGTCCCCCCGCCGAAATCGTAAATCAGTTCGCGCAGACTCAGGCCGAAAGGAACCTCGACCAGGCCGGGACGCGCGACATTGCCGGCCAGTTGCAGCGGAATCGTTCCGCGCGAACGGCCGACGCCAAGCTGGCTGTAGGCTTCGCCGCCGTGCTCGATAATCGCGGGGACTGACGCGAAAGTAAGAACGTTGTTGACCACGGACGGACGTCCGAACAGGCCGGCGACCGCGGGCACCGGCGGCTTGTAGCGAACCATCCCGCGCTTGCCCTCGAGACTTTCGAGCATCGCGGTCTCTTCCCCGCAGATATAGGCGCCGGCGCCGACCATCAGATCGAGCGTGAAGCCGCGGCCCGAGCCGATGACGTTTTTACCGAGATAGCCGCGCGCTTCAGCCGCCGCGATCGCGGCGGTCAATGTGCGCAATGCGTGCGGGTATTCGGAGCGCAGGTAGATAAAGCCCTGCGTCGCGCCGACTGCGAGACCCGCGATCGTCATCCCTTCGATCAGCAAGAACGGATCGCCCTCCATCAGCATCCGGTCCGCGAAGGTGCCCGAATCGCCCTCGTCCGCGTTGCAGACGACATATTTCGTCGGATCGGCCTGCTCGAGCGTGGTCTTCCATTTGATCCCGGCGGGAAACGCGGCGCCGCCGCGACCGCGCAGGTTCGCGCGCACGACTTCCTCGACAATCGCGGCGCCCGGCATCGCGAGCGCGCGTTCGAGGCCGCGAAAGCCGCCGTGGGCGAGATAATCATCGACCGAAAGCGGATCCGTCACGCCCACGCGGGCGAAGACAATCCGATGCTGGCGGGCGAGACTGGGAATTTTTTCCGCCGGACCGAGAGCCAACGGATGTCCGCCCGGAGTGGCGGAAAGAAAGCCGGTATCGAACAGCGACGGCACGTCCGCCGATCCGATCGGGCCGTAAGCGCGCCGCTCGCCCGCGATTTCCACTTCGACCATCGGTTCCAGCCAGTAAAGTCCGCGCGAGCCGGTGCGAATCAGCTTCACGGCGATGCTGCGGCGCGACGCCTCCGCGGCGATCGCGGCGGCGACGCCGTCCGCGCCGAGCGAAAGCGCGCCCGAATCGCGCGGCACGAAGATCGTCGCGGGATCCGCTGAACTCATCGGCGCACCAGGCTCTCGAGCGCGTCGTCGAAGGCCTTCGGCGTCAAGCGGCCAAGCAGTTGTCCGTTGATTACGCCGGCCGGCGAACAGGCGCAGTTGCCAAGGCAATAGACGGCGTCAAGCGCGAACTCACGGTCGGACGTGGTCTCGCCAAAGCCGACGCCGAGCCGGCTTCGGACATGTCGGGCGAGCGCTTCGGCGCCCAGCGCCTGACAAGATTCGGCGCGACACAGGCGGATTACGTTGCGCGCCGGCGGAGTGTGCCGAAAATCGTGATAAAACGAGGCCACGCCGTGGACTTCCGCACGCGACAGATTGAGCGTGTGCGCAATCAGCGGCAGCGCCGGCGGCGGAACCCATCCGAGATCGTCCTGCACGCGGCGCAGGATGCGCAGCAGCGCGCCGGGCGCGTCCTTGAGCGACTCGGCGATCGCCGCGACCGCGTCTTTGTCCCAGGTTTCGGAAGAATCCATCGCGATCCCACAATCTTCGACCGCCGGCCAGGCATGCGTCCGGCGGTTAATGAGCCGCGCCAGCGGCTTGATCCGAGCGTCATCCATGGAAAGATTGCCGTCAAGAGGCGCCGGCCGCATCCGCGCCGCCGACGCGGATGCTAAACTATCTGAAACCGGGCGACGGCAGCTTTCATCGACGATCTTCGCCCGCGACGAGGTTGGATTATGATTCGCCGCTTTGGCTTCGAGGACGAAATGCATCAGAGTCTCGCCTGCGTGCCGATGGCGGTGCGGCGGAAGCTCGATCGGGCGGGCGTCAAGATCAGCCTCAAACAATGGCAGGCGCTCGCGCATCACGAACGCGCCGCGGTATGCCATCTGCCAGCCGAAGACGAGGAGGAGCGCGCGACTCTGCGCGATTTTCTCGCGGGAGCGCTCGCGGCGCGCCAGGCCGGCGCGACCAAGCCGTTGCCGGCCGCGGAAATCAGCGCAGCGGATCCACCCGACGAGCCGCCCGCGCGCCTAATCGACAACGCGCGCGCCGCAGGGGTGACGATCGGCGCGGGCGAATGGTCGCGGCTCGACGCTGACGAACGTTACGCGCTGATCAAGCTGGGCGGCGGCGCCGAGCGCAGCCACAACTTCATGGCCGCGCTGAAAGAGCTAATTGGATAGACGGGCGAATCGCCAATCTTCAAGCGATCACGGACGCACGAGATGATCGAGCAGCGGCCGGCCGGCGGCCGACAATCGATAGGCGCCTCGCAAGGCGCGCGTGAGGTAGCGCTGCGCCGCGCGAATCGCTTCATCGAGCGTCATCCCGCGGGCGAGGCTCGCGGCGATCGCGGCGGAAAAGGCGCATCCAGTCCCATGCGCACCGTCGCCCGGAATGCGCCGCACGTCATATTCCGTAAAGCCGCGGCCGTCGAAGAGCAGATCGACGAGTTTGCGCGTCGGCGCGGATTTTCGCGGCGGATGGCCGCCCTTTATCAGCACCGCGCGCGGCCCCATCCGAAAAATCGTGCGGGCGGCGGCGCGCGCCGCTTCAGGGCCGTCGATCTCGATTCGGGCCAGAGCTTCGGCCTCATGAAGATTCGGCGTCACGATCCGCGCGAGCGGCAGCAATGTCTTTGCGAGAGCGCGTTCGCCGGCCGGTTCGAGCAGCCGCACGCCGGCGCTGGAAACGAACACAGGATCGACGACGGGCGCCGGCAGCTTGACACGGACGATTGCGCGCGCGACCGCGCGGACGATCGCGGCGTCGGCAAGCGCGCCGGTTTTGAGCGCGTCCGGACGGCGTTCGGCGGACAAAGCTTCGATTTGGCGCGCGACCATCGCAGGGGCGACCGGCTGAACGGCCGCGACCGCGCGGCTATTCTGGGCGATGACGGCGGTAATTACCGAAAAGCCATGGACGCGAAAGGCTGCGAAAGTCTTGAGGTCGGCCTGCAAACCGGCGCCGCCGCCGGGATCGCTGCCGGCGATCGACATCGCGACGGCGCGCGCTTCGCGCTCATTCCGGTGGAAATTTTGCATCGCGACCAGAGCTTATCATCGCGACGCGCGACCCGCCCCATGCGGCGAGGATCGTCTTGATTGTCGCTTCTCGCGAGCGGTATTTTGCGCGGCAGGACGCGCTTCGCACCATGGAAGAGATAGATGCCTGATTCGCGGCAGGAAGAATTTTTGAATCTGCCCTTCCAGGAGAAACTCGATTTTCTCTATGGATTGCCGGCGCGTCAGAAGCGCGACCTGATTTTATCGGCGCCTGAAGCCGAACGGTTGGTGCAATCGTTCGCGCCCGAGACGCTCTTCTACACGCTGAAAGAGATCGGCTCCGCCGACGCTGGCGATTTGCTGGGACTTTCGGCGCCGGAACAGGTCCGATGGCTCTTCGATCTCGACTGCTGGGACAAGGACCGGCCCAATCTGGCGCGCATGCGCGAATGGATCGAGGCGATGGCGGAAGCGGGCCGCAAGCGGCTTGCCGACGGCCTGATGGAGCTCGACCTTGAACTGGTTTCGCTGCTCTTGCGGCAATATATCCGCGTCCATCGGCTGGCCGACCCGCAGGATTCGCCCGATTCGCCGTCGGACCGCTTCGTGCAATTCGACGAGCATTATCTGATCGAATTTATCCGCCACGATTCGATCCACGCCCATTTGCTCGAATTTATCGAAGAGGCATTCGAGCGGGACTACAATTATTTCGCCGCGCTAATGGAAGAAATTTACTGGGGCGTCGAGGCGGAACTGGAAGAGCAGGCGTATCAATTCCGCAGCGCGCGCCTTGCCGACCGTGGATTTCCGGATTACTTCGACGCGCAAGGCGTGTTCGCCTACCTGAATCCGCAGAATTTCGCGGCGCTGCGGGCGCAATACGCGCCGCCGATTCGCGACGCGCTGGAAGAAGCGGAACTGATATCGCCGGAACTGGCCCCCGCCCTGCTCGACTCCGAAAACTCGCTCTTCAACGCCGCGCTGACGGCGGGATTCGCGGCGCAGGGCCGGCGGCAGCTGCGCAGCGAGATGGCGGTCGTGACGAACCAGGTGCTGGTCGCGCGGTCGGTCGATTTCGGCGACCTGGAAGCGGTGCGTCTGGCGGTCGAGATGACGCACAACTACCTGAATCTCGGCCTCGAGCATCTGGCGGGCGGCGATCTGAAAAGCGCGATCGAACATCTGCGCGCAACCCATCTGCAACTGCTCTTTCGGCTCGGCGTGAGCCTGACGATCGATTTGCGCACGCGCGCCGAATCGATCGTGCGGCGTTTCGGATTGACGCCCGGCGCAGGCCGCGAGATTCCGTATCTTGATTCCCCATACCGCGAAGCGCTGGGCGGATTCCTCGAACGCCAGCCGCGCTTCTTCGGCGGTCTCGATCGCAACGGCGCGGTCGTGATGCGGGATTTCCGCACGATGCGCGACGTTCATTTGGGATACGCGCTTCTCGAACAACTTGACGCGGCGCCCGACCTCTTCCGCGGATTGTTCGGTCTCGACATCGCCGGCGCGGCTTTCCGCGCGCAGATCGCCGGCTACGAAATTCGCTTGAGCCAGATTTTATTGACCGCGTTCGCACGCGCCATGATCGACGACCGGCTGGCGGTCGAACCGTTGGAGCCGAACCGGCTCGAGGAGGCGCGCCGCGCGATCTTGTCGCTGGAATCGCGTCCGGCCCGCTTGAGCGAAGCATTCCGCCGGCGGATAGACGACATCATGCGGGAACGGCTTGGCGACGACCTGCGGCGGCGCTCCGCGGACTACGTGAATTCATGCCTCAACCTGCTCGAGGAGGATTTGGGCGGCATCGACCCCGCACGCCCGATCGATCCGCGATTTATCCGCAGCCTGCTGATTCGCCGCGAACCGGCGCATTGAAAGGCGCCGCCGCGCGAATCAAGTGCGGCGTCAGTGCGCAGCCGCGGTTGTCGCCGCCGGCGCAAGCGTGATCGATATCGTGTGGCCGCCGCGCCTGACGCTCAGCACGAGCGGACGTTTGGCGCTCGCCGCAGCCTTGACAAAGTCATTCGTGGTCCTGATATAGCGTCCGTCAACCGCCGTGACGATATCGCCGCGACGCAAACCGGATTGCGCCTGCACGGCTTCGAAATCGGCGACGACCACGCCCCTTCCCGGGGGCAGCGAAAAATACTCCGCCAGCTCCGGCGTAAGTTCCTGCACCGTGATACCGGCGGCGCGCGCCACCGCCGGACCGGTATTCGGAGCGCCCGCCTTCGCGCTCATCAGCGACGCTTTGACGTAAATCGGCGCGCCCACGCCGAGCGCCAGCGCGATCGCGTCGCTCGGGCGGCTGTCGATCGGCTGACGTTGGCCGTCGAGATCGATCTCCGCGAAGTAGGTCTGATCGCGCAAACCGGTGATTTCGACCCGCTCGACGCGGACGCCAGCGCGCTCGACGACGGTTCGCAGAAGGTCGCTGGCAAGCGGCCGTTCGGGCTTCAAGCCGTGAAGCTCGAAGAGAATCTCGCGCGCTTCTTCGGGACCGATAACGATATCGAGGCTCCGATTCCCGCTCTGATCGATCAACGTCACGTAGTGCGAGCCCAAATCCTGATCGAAGCCGACGCGAGCGACCTTGACGGTCA
The DNA here is from genome assembly GCA_014896235.1 of bacterium. Taxonomy (GTDB): domain Bacteria; phylum Desulfobacterota; class Binatia; order Binatales; family Binataceae; genus JADMIL01. The sequence goes on from JADBKU010000013.1 coordinate 50,745, forward strand.
CCGCCCCGTTGACCGCGGGCCGGGTGGCCGCGTGGTCGCGTACGCATGAGAGCAATGCGCAGGAGGCCAGCAGAATCGCAGCGCTTATCGAAGCCAGAGTCTTGAACAACCGGGTCGGCATCGCATTCTCGTCAAAACCTTACGCGCGCTATGCCAATAACGCCAAGCATATAATGCTTCAGCTTAATCGGGCGCGGGCTGAAATCCGGTTGCGACGAGATAAATTTCGGCTGAACCGGGACGGCTTGCGCGCGGCCGGGCAAGTTCAACACTCGCGAACCTCCGGCGGAAGCTCGCGGCGACTTCGCCAAACGCAGCGCCCATGAATGCCTTCGCCACCATCGCGCCGCCCGGTTTCAGCGCAGTATGGGCGAATTCGAGCGCGACATTGAGCAGCTCGGCCGAACGCGCCTGGTCGCGGTCGGCGATTCCGGTCAATTTCGGCGAAACATCGGACGTGATTAGATCGGCCTGACCGCCCAGACGCGCGACCGCTTCGGCGCGGACCGCCGGATCGACCAGATCTCCGGTCAGCGTAATCACGTTGGGCGACGCGGCTCGTGTCGGAGAGAGATCGATTCCGACCACGAGACCGTGGGAACCAACCGCCGCGCCCAGCACCGCCAGCCATCCGCCAGGAGCGCATCCCAGATCGATCACGCGGGCGCCGGGCCGAACCAGGCGATGGCGCGCAAGCAATTCGTCCAGTTTGAACGCGGCGCGCGACGGCAGACCGCGATCGCGCGCGCGCCAGTAGTAGCTGTCGCGTGGTTGATAGCGCGCCATCAGCCGGCCGCTCCTCGCCCACCGATCGCGACGTTTTCAGCCGTTCCGCGCTCGCCGATCGCGCTGCGGACTTTTCGCGACCGCGTGAAGCCGGTATCCTTCGTTCGTTCAGCAGGTTTCATCCGTCTCCCAGCTTATCTCAATGCCAGTCCTGAAGCTCGACAACCTGAATTCCGTCCAGCGCGACGCGGTGCTTGCGCCGGACGGTCCGATTCTGATTCTGGCTGGCGCAGGCTCCGGCAAGACGCGCGTCCTGACCTACCGGATCGCGCACTTGATCGCGGAGCGCGGCGTCGCGCCCGACCGTATCATGGCGGTGACTTTCACCAACAAGGCCGCAGGCGAGATGCGCGAGCGGGTCGCGGCGCTGACCGGAACGGGATCGCGGATGCCGTTCGTGAGCACGTTCCATTCCGCGTGCGCGCGAATATTGCGGGTCGAGGCGGATTCGCTCGGCAAGGGCTTCGACCGCAATTTCACGATTCTCGACGACGGCGACACGCTGGCGGTGATCCGACGCGTGCTTGAGGAGGCCCAGCTTGCCGATTCGCCGCCGCCCGAACTCATGCGCGCGCGCATCGATCAGGCGAAAAACGAGGCGATGACGCCGGCCGCGATGGCCGAGAGCGCGGCCGACGGCCGCGATCGCGCGATTGCGCAGATTTACGCCCTTTACGAGGAGCGGCTCGCCGCGATGAACGCGATCGATTTCGGCGGCCTGCTGCTGCGCGCGTACGAGACGCTGCGCAACAACCCCGCCGCGCTCGAACGATGGCGCCGCCGGGCTGAGCATCTGCTGGTCGACGAATATCAGGACACCAACCGCGTCCAATATCTGCTGGTCGGATTATTGGCCGCGGCGACCGGCAACCTTTGCGTGGTCGGCGACGAAGACCAATCGATCTATCGATGGCGCGGCGCGGACATCCGCAACATCCTGGATTTCGAACGCGACTATCCGAACGCGCAAATTTTCAAGCTGGAGCAGAATTACCGCTCGACCAAGACGATTCTGGCCGCGGCCGACACGGTGATTCAGAACAATCGCGAGCGCAAGGCCAAGCGCCTCTGGACCGAAAACGCCGCCGGCGAGCCGGTCACGTATTACACCGGCCTGACCGAGCGCGACGAGGCGGATTTCATCGCGCGCGAGATCGCGCGCCTCATCGGCGCGGGCGCGGCGCGGCCATCCGAAATCGTGGTTTTCTATCGGGTGAACGCGCAGTCACGAGTGATCGAAGAGGCCTTGGTGCGCCGCCGGCTTCCCTATTACATCGTCGGCGGCCTGCGCTTCTACGATCAGCGGGAAATCAAGGATTTACTGGCGTATTTGCGCGTGATTCTGAATCCTGCGGACGCGATCAGCCTGGAACGGATGGTCGGCGCGCCGACACGCGGCATCGGCGCGAGAACCCTCGAAGCGGTCAACGCGATCGCGGAGCGGGAATCGATTCCGGCGTTTGAAGCGCTCGGCCGGCTGGAGGGCCAGTCCAATGTCGCGCTTCGCATCGCCAAGGCCGCCAGCGAGCTTTATTCATGGATGCGTGATTTAATCGGCCGCGCCCCGGAAAGCGGCGTCCGCGCGCTGCTGGATCGAGTGATCGAGCGCAGCGGCTTCGCCGCGCATCTTGACGGCATGTTAGACGGCGCCGCGCGGCGGCAAAACGTCGCGGAGCTGCTCGCCGCCGCCGGCGCTTTCGACGCCGAGCACGGGCCGGGCGGTCTCGGCGAATTCCTCGAACGAATCGCGCTCGTCAACGACTCCGATCAGATTAAGGACGCGGGCGGGCGCGTCGCGCTGATGACGCTCCACACTTCCAAAGGCCTTGAATATCCGGTCGTGTTCATCGCGGGAATGGAGGAGGGACTGTTTCCGCACATGCGTTCGCAAGAATCCGAGCGCGAAATCGAAGAAGAACGGCGGCTCTGCTACGTCGGCATGACCCGCGCGCAACGCCTGCTTTATTTGAGCAACACGCTTTCGCGCGAATTGTACGGCAACCGGCAGGAGGCGCGGCCGTCGCGCTTTCTGGCCGAAATCGATTCGGGCCTGTTGCGTCGGATCGCACCCGAAAACGGCGCGCAGCCGGTGCTGCGGGCGCCCTCGCGCGAACCGTACGTCGATTACACCGACACGCAGATTTCGGACGATGACGGCGGGGGCGAGCCGCAAATCGCGGTCGGCGCCCGCGTGCAGCATCAGACCTTCGGACGGGGCGTGATCCGCCGGCGCGAAGGGCGCGGCGACGGAGCCAAGGTGTGGGTCAATTTCGATCGGGTCGGATTGAAGCTGCTGGTGCTCAAATTCGCGAACTTGCGGCCCGTTGCCGACTAACCGCGCATCCCCTAGAATTTCCGCAGCGGCGGACGTTCCTCCGCAAGAGCCGCGCCCGCGAGCGCGCGCAACAAGTCAGCGTGAATTCCATGGCCAAAAAACCGTTCGTCTGGGTGGCGGCGTTGATCGTGGCGGTGGCGACGGTTTATGCCGTTCCGGCTTCGGCTCATGACTGGAAAAATACCGACTTCGCCAACCGGCCGCTTTACGCATATCCGCTGCCTGAAGGGCGCGACGATATCATCGGCACGCTCACGACTTACAAAATCCAGCCCGGCGACACCCTGCTCGACGTCGGCCGCTGGTTCGGATTGAGCGCCAAGGAAATCTCGGACGCCAATCATCATATGGATTGGTGGCTGCCGCCGCCCGGCGCAACCATAATTTTGCCGACCGAACATATTCTGCCGGCGGCGCCGCACAATGGGATTATCATGAATATTCCCGAGATGCGGCTGTACTATTACTATCCGTCGTCGACTTACCGCCGGCGGCACGGAAAGACCGAACTCGTTCCAGCCTCGTTCAGCGCGGCGCGCGTGGTCTATACGTTCCCGGTCGGCCTAGGCCGTTACGATTGGAAAACGCCGATCGGAAAATGGACCGTAACCGCCAAAGTCAAAGATCCCGCCTGGGTGCTTCCGGAGGACATCTACGAAGAACACCTGGAACGCGACGGCGAGGCCGAGCACATGATCCCGGGCGGCGACCCCGACAATCCCCTCGGCCACTATAAACTCGATCTGAGCATTCCGGAGTACGGCTTGCACGGCACGAATGTGCCGTGGGGCGTCGGGATGACCGTCAGCCACGGATGCGTCCGTTTGTATCCGGAAGACATCGACCGGCTCTTCCACAAAGTGCCGGTCGGCACACCGGGCGAGTTCGTTTACGAGCCGGTGAAATTTGGATGGCGCGGCGGGGCGATATACGTCGAGGTACACGAAGACCTGTACGGAAAATATCCGGCGCTCTGGAGCTACGCCCAGCAACTCGCGCGCGCGCGCGGCCTGACCGACGATATCGATATGGACAAGCTCGAAAAAGCAGTCGAGGCGAAGTCCGGCGTGCCAACCTACGTGGGACTGGGTGCGGAGCCTTCGCCCTCCACGATCAGCGCGCCGCCGGTGAACCCCGGCTGGGAGTCCGCCAGCGCCCCGGCCGTCGGGCCCTCGGCCGGTTCGGAAACCGGCAGTGAATCGGCCAGCTCAGGGGCCGAAAGCGAACCGGATCCAGCCAGTTCCGCTGACGGCGCGTGGACGCGGTTGAGCGCGCCGTGACCGCTTCCAATTGCCCACGCATTAGAACGATTGCAACCGCGCTTCGGCCTGATCAGAGCCACGCGCGCGGCGGTTTCTTCACACGTCCGATTACAGGCCTTCTGGATTGAGAGCATGCGGCAAGTTCCCTTTCACCGGCCCGCGATTGGCCCGGACGAAGAGCGCGAAGTTATCGCCGCGCTGCGTTCCGGATGGATCACCACCGGCCCGCGAACCAAACAGTTCGAGCGCGAATTCGCGCAGTATGTCGGCGCGCGCAACGCGCTTGCGGTCGCGCATTGCACCGGCGCGTTGCATCTGGCCCTGTTCGCGATCGGAATCGGCCCGGGCGACGCCGTAATCACGACCCCGTTCACGTTCACGGCCACCGCCGAAGTGATGGGCTATCTCGGCGCGCGTCCCGTATTCGTCGATATCGAACCTGACACCTTCAATATCGATCCCGACAAAATTGAACAGGCGCTGAACGCCGACGGCGCGCGGGACGTGCGCGCGATCATGCCGGTGCATTTCGCCGGCCAGGCCTGCGACATGGATCGCATTCTCGCGATCGCGCGCAAACGCGGCCTGCGCGTCATCGAAGACGCCGCGCACGCTGTCGGCTCGGCCCGGACGCTCGACGGACGGGGAATGACGCGGGTCGGCACGATCGGCGATCTGAGCTGCTTCAGCTTCTACGCGACCAAGAACATCACCAGCGCCGAAGGCGGGATGATCACCACCGAAGACGACGCGCTCGCGGCCAAGATCGCCGTGGCCAGTCTGCACGGGATGGATCGCGACGCGTGGAAACGCTACGACTCGAGCGGTTCATGGTATTACGAAATTCATGACGTCGGCTTCAAATACAATCTCTCCGACGTTCATTCCGCCATCGGTCTCGCCCAGTTGCGCCGCGTCGAAGAGCTTACGCGCCGCCGCCGGGCGATCGCCGCAAAGTATAACGCGGCGTTCGCCGGCGAACCGGGCCTGCAGGTTCCCGCCGTCGAAGCGGGCGTCGAACATGCGTGGCATCTGTACGTGATGCGGCTGCGGAGCGAGGCGCTCAAAATCGATCGCAACCATTTTATCGAAATCCTGCGCGAACGCGGCGTCGGCGTCTCCGTTCACTGCATTCCGTTGAACACGATGCATTACTACCAGCGGCGCTACGGCTATCGCGCGGGACAGTTTCCGGTCGCGGAGGACGTATACAGCCGCTGCCTGTCGCTGCCGATCTTCCCGGCGATGAGCGACGAGGATGTCGCCTACGTGATCGAAACGGTGCGCGCGATCGCGCGTGAAAACCGGCGCTGAAGCGTGACGCCAGACGCATCATGATTGCGCCGCGCCGCACAATGCGATCGCCTCGAATCACGCGGAAGGACGGGTAACGTGCGAACGTTGGTCACCGGCGGCGCAGGCTTTCTCGGCTCGCATCTTTGCGAGCGTTTGCTTAACGACGGTCACGAAGTCATCTGCCTCGACAATTTTTTCAGCGGCAAGCGCGCCAACGTTCGCCACCTGATCGGCAATCGGAATTTCGAGATCATCCGCCACGACATCGTCGAGCCGATCCTGCTCGAAGTCGATCGCATCTTCCATCTCGCGTGCCCGGCTTCGCCGGTGCATTATCAGTACAATCCGGTCAAAACGATAAAAACCAGCGTGATGGGCTCGATCAACATGCTTGGCCTGGCCAAGCGGGTCCACGCGCGCATCCTGCTGACCTCGACCAGCGAGGTATACGGCGACCCCGAGCAGCATCCGCAGACCGAAAGCTATTGGGGCCACGTCAATCCGATCGGCGTGCGTTCATGCTACGACGAAGGCAAGCGCGTCGCCGAATGCCTGATGATGGACTATCACCGGCAGAACAATGTCGATGTCAAGATTGTCCGGATTTTCAATACGTACGGTCCGCGGATGGCGATTAACGACGGCCGCGTCGTCTCAAACTTTTGCGTCGCGGCCCTCAAAGGCGAAAAACTGCCGATTTACGGCGACGGCCGGCAGACCCGCTCCTTCGCGTTCGTCTCGGACATCATCGACGCTATCGTGCGCATGATGAACAGCGAGAACGGTTTCACGGGCCCCGTGAATATCGGCAATCCCGACGAGTTCACGATCCTCGATCTGGCGAAGCTGGCCATGGAATTTGCTGGCGGCGCGTCCGGCATCGAGTTTCATCCGGCGCGTCCCGACGATCCGATCCGGCGCCGCCCGGACATCTCGCTCGCGCGGCGGGTCCTGGGATGGGAACCGCGCACCAGCTTGCGCGAAGGACTTGCGATCACGATGGACCATTTCCGGCGCGAACTCGAACTCGCCGGCGGCTGAGCGGCCGCCCGGCGCATCCAACCCGCCGGCATTAATTCGATCGACGGATAAACGGAGAGCCAAACCAGCATGCCAACTGCGTTGATCACGGGGGCGTCAAGCGGCTTGGGCGAGCAGTTCGCATACGCGCTGGCGCGCCGCCGCTACGGATTGGTGCTGACGGCGCGGCGCGCCGAGCGGCTCAATGCGGTTGCGGAAACGTCGCGCAAACTCGGCGCGGAAATCGCCACGGCGATTCCGGTCGATCTTGCGCGCCGCGACGCGCCGCGGGAAATTTTCCAGCGCGTGCAGGAAGCCAAAACCCACGTCGATTATCTGGTCAACAACGCCGGTTTCGGCACGAATGGACGGTTCCATGAACTGCGGATCGAGCGCGAACTCGAAGAAATCGATCTCAATGTGACGGCGCTGGTCGCGATGACGCGACTGTTCCTGCCCGCGATGGTCGAGCGGCGCGCCGGAACGATCATCAACGTCGCCTCGACCGCGGCGTTTCAGGCCGTGCCGTATATGGCGACCTATGCCGCGACCAAAGCGTTCGTGCTGAATTTCACCGAGGCTCTCGCCGGCGAACTGGCGGGAACCGGCGTGCGCGTATCGGCGCTTTGTCCGGGGCCGGTGCGCACGGAATTTCAGGCGGTCGCCGGTCAAACCTCGGAGCGGATGCCGTCGTTCGTCTATCTCGACGCTGAAACCGTCGTCGCCCAGGGAATCGCGGCCGCCGAAAGCGGCCGGTCGGTGCATATCGCGGGCGTCGCGAACTTCATCGCCGCGCAGTCGAATCGCTTTGTTCCGCGCGCGCTCGTCAGCCTGATTGCGCGGCGCATCTATCGTCCGCCGGCATGACCGCTGCGTGGCCGGTTCACTCTTTCAACAGGTCCCGCGCGATTACCATCCGCTGGATTTGCGACGTTCCTTCGTAGATCTGCAGCAGCTTCGCATCGCGCATCAGTTTTTCGACCGGATACTCTTTCATGTAGCCGTAGCCGCCGAAGATTTGCACGGCGTCGGTCGTGATCCGCATGCAGGCCTCCGAGCTGAACAATTTAGCCTGGCTTGAGATCGCGTTCGGCAACTCGCCGCGATCGACCATCCACGCCGCCTTGTAAGTAAGCAGCCTCATCGCTTCGATATTCGCGGCCATGTCAGCCAGCATGAACTGTATAGCCTGAAAATTGGCGATCGGCTGGCCGAAAGCCACCCGCTGCCGCGAATATTTGATGCATTCGTCAAGCGCGCGTTGCGACACGCCGATCGCGATCGCGCCGATCTCCGGCCGGCTCCGATCGAACGTGCCCATCGCGTACTTGAAGCCCTCGCCTTCGCGCCCCACCAGCGCGTCCTGCGGAATCCGCAATTCGTCGTATACGATCTCTCCGGTGTCGGCCGCGCGCTGTCCCAGCTTGCCGTGCATCCGATTTCGCGTGATTCCCGGCAGGCTCGACGGGAAAACAAAGCACGATATTCCCTTGTGCTTGAGCTTTCGATCGCTGGTGGCGAACGTCACGATCCAGTCCGCCACCGAGCCGTTCGAGATGAAGTGCTTGGTCCCGTTGAGCACGAAGCTGTCGCCGTCGCGCCGGTACGTCGTCGCCATCGAGGCGACGTCCGAACCCGCGCCCGGCTCGGTAATCGCGAAAGCGCAGAACGAGAGTTTCTCCACGAGCATTCCCAGATACTCGCGCTGCTGCTCCGGACTGCCGGCGATAAGAATCGGCAGCGTGCCGAGATCGTTGGCGCTGATCGCGTTCGACATCCCGGCGCATCCGTAATTGAGTTCCTCCTGGATCAGGCAGGTGTCGAGCACGCCCATCCCGGCGCCGCCGAACTCGCGCGGCACGGCGAAATTCATCAGGCCGGCGCGATGCGCTTTCTCGCATACGTCGCGCGGAAAAATCTCCTTGTCGTCATATTCCCGCGCGCGCGGAATCATCTCCTGCTCCGCGAAGCGCCGCGCCAAAGCCTTCAATTCGCGTTGTTCATCGGTAAGGTCGAAGCCGATCATCAGAATTCCCCGTCCGGGCCAATTTGATCGACGAGACTAACAGCCGCCGCCCGCGCTGTTAACGGCCAGGCGCGCCCGATCGGTCCAAACCGACGCCGCGCCGCCGCTAACTAGGGCCGCCCGTTTCATGCTACGAATCACATGAAATTATGGCCGTGATTCCAATCAAGGAGACCTGCCGCAATGAACCGGGATTTTGAATTCAGACAGATTCTTCGCGCCTATCGCGCCGGGATTATTTCCGAGGAAGCTTTCGAGCGCGAGACCGCCGCGCTTTGCGCCAACGACTCTGTTGGACGAGAATTCATCGCGATGGGCCAGGCCTATCCGAGCGAACGCGCCGCGATAATCGCGATTCTCGACCGCTTCCGCGCGGGCGAGGCCAACGGCCGCGTCGCTTTCACGAAATGGGTCGAGCAATGCCAGACCGAATGCATCCGCAGCGGCCTGCGCATGATCGCCGAGCGCGAGGGCTATCACGTCCGCGTTTTTGAGGCCCGCCTGCGCGATCTCGGCGCCGAGTGCAATGCAGAAACCACGGAGGCCGGCCGCCGCCTGACCGAACGGCTCTCCAGCCCGAATATTTCCGACAAGGAAAAGCTCCTCTATCTCGCCTCGCTCGCGCCGAACCCGGAGGAATTCTTCCGTCCCTTCTGCGAGTTCGCCGCGAATATCAAAGACGATCTCGAGACCCGCGAATTGCTCGATCTCTATATTCAGGACGAATTGTCGAGCGCCAACTGGCTGCTGCGCGCCTGCGCCGCGCTCAACGGAGACGCGCAAATCGCCGTCTCGCGCGACAACTCCGCCTCGGCCTTCGTATAATCACGCCGCCGCGCGGGCGTTCGGCTTGAATTGCCGCGCCCGCGCGACTATGACTGCGGACGAAGCCGCCGTGCTCGCCGCGGCTTCCACTATCGAACAGGGAGATTCGCTATGTCCGTCACGCTGATCGCCAGAATCAAAGCCAAATCGGGATGCGAGAGCCAGCTCGAAGCGGCCTTCCGCGACATGATCAAAAAGGTGCGCGCCGCCGAACCCGGATGCCAAGCTTATATTCTGCACCGCGCCAATAACGACGCCACCCAGTTCGTGTGGTACGAAACCTACGCCGACCAGGCCGCCTTCGACGCCCATCGCAAGACCGAGCACATGCGCGAGATGGGCGGCCGCATCAAGGATTTGCTCGACGGCGCGCCGCAAATCGAACTTCTGACCGAACTCGACCGCAAATAATTTCCGTGTAAGCCGCCGGCGGCGCGGAGTTTTCGATCGCGCCGCCGGCGGTTTACGATTTGTCGAACAGATGTAGGCGCGGCCGCGCGATCGCGTTGCTAGCGCTCAATTATGCCGTCGCCGGAAATGTCCAGCGCGAATCCGCTCCAGCCGGCCGCCGCCATTTTTCCAATCAGCGCGGCGGCGTTAGCCGCTCCGGCCATCGTGACGCCGATCGCCGCCGCCGGCTCGGCCGCGAATCCGCGCCGAACCAGCCAGCGGCCCGCCGATTCATCCGCGATCGCATAAAGCCGCCGCGCGCCCCGGGTATGCGCCGCAAGGCGCGCCGCCGCGAGCAGCGCCCCGCCGATCCCGCGCCCGCGCATCGGCTCGCGCACCCAAAGGGCGGTGATCATCGCCGCATCGACCTTGCACTCGACGCCCGCCACGCCGACCGCCTCGTCGCCGGCATATGCGGCGACAAAACATGCTCCGGGCGCGTCGATCGCCCGTACAATCCCCGCCTCGTCGAGCAGCCGCGCGATCAGTTCGCGATCGCCGGTCTGGGCAACCGCAAGCTCGCCGGGCGCGCACGTCCGGCGGATCTTTTTCGCCGCGACCCGCATTCCTCAGCGCCGCGATATCACTTTTTGATCGGAAATAGCTGCGCTCCCGTCTCCGCGTCGATCACCGTGATCGCCTTCGCGGGACAGGCGCGCGCCGCCGCGAGGATCACGTTATCGGGCGCGCCCGCCGGATTGTACACCTCGGACTTCTCGTCCGCGTCGAGCCTGAACACGCCTGGCGCCGTCTCGACGCAATCGCCGCTCGCGATACATTTTCCCTTGTTGACCGTGACCGTGAGCTTCGCCATGCCGGCCTCCCTGTTGCTTGAAGGATAATGTCGCCCGCGCCGGCGCGGCAAGCCGCTCCGGCGCTTGCGCGCGCGCCCAATTCATACTTTGCTGCGATTCGCCATGCCTCATATTGCAGGAACCGGAATCGACCTGATCGAAGTGGACCGCGTCAAGCAGGCGCTCGAGCGCTCCGCGACCGGGGCGCGCTTTCGCGCCCGCGTCTACACTCCCGGCGAGATCGCTTACTGCGAATCGCGCGGCCGCGCGCGCTATCAAAGCTACGCCGCCCGTTTCGCCGCGAAAGAGGCGACCATGAAGGCGTTGGGCGCCGGATGGAATCGCAACGTCGGCTGGAGCGAAATCGAAGTCCATCGCGAGCGCGGCCGCGCTCCGACCATCCGCCTCAGCGGCAAGGCCGCGGAATTTTCCGCACGCCTCGGCATCGCGCGCTTCCATTTGAGCATCACGCACACCGCAACTTCGGCGATCGCCCACGTGATCGCTGAACGCGACGATTGACTATTGCGCGTGGGGCGTCGCGGCGCCCGTTGGCGCCGGCGATCCGGCATGACTTGCGGCCGCCGGACTCGGCGAAGGCGGTGGTTCGGCGTCGTTATGCAGGCGCGTGGCCGTGGTTTCCAAATCCCTGACCATCGCGGTCGGAATTTCGTAAACCGCCTGATCGGCGCTCGAAGTCGCGTAGCCCTTGGTCTGGGCGACCGGCTTGGCGGAAGGAGTTTGCGGCGTCGCCGTTTCCTCGACCTGCGACGCATGGATCACGCCGATCGTCTTGCCCGCGGCGTCGTAGAGCGTGATCGTCAGCGTCGGCTCGGCCATTCCGAATCGCGCCGGATTGGTCATCGGATCCTCAACGATGCTGCTGCCCTTCAATTGCTGCAACTGATCCAGCAGGCTTTGCACCACCGGCGTTTCGGCCGGAACCGTGTGGCCGCCGCCAGTCACCGTCCATTTGTCCTTGCCCGCGCTGTCGATCACGATTTGCACCGGTCCGCCCGCGATCGAAATCCGCGCGACGTTCTTGGGATCGAAGCGCAGCACGGTTTTGTCACGCAGATCGTCGTAACTCTTGCTCAGTTCCTTGACCACGTATTCAGCCACCGTGCAGACCGGCTGATCGCCCTCGCCGCGGCGGACATAGACCGCATTGGCGTACGCTTTGGACTGCTCGAATCCGAACAGCAGCGATTCCTCGGCGTTGTCTTTGCCTCCGAAAACTTGCAGCTTGAGCGACGGCGTGGCCAGGCCGAAACGATTCAAATCTTCCGGATGGTCGTCCACGAACTGGTCGACGCGCGCCGCCGCGATCGTGTCGAGCAGTTGCGTCACCGCGGCGGAATCGGCCGGATATTCCCGTGGCTTCACGATCGACCAGTTGTCGCCCTTGCGCGCCAGTTCGATCGTCGAACCGTCGGACTTGGTCAACACCACGCGGTTTATCTGGTTGGCGGTGAAGCCGATCAACGTTTTGGATCGCAAATCGTCGAGCGACTTCGTCGCTTCCGCCGAAAAGCCCGCGTCGGTCAGCATCACGGCGGGCGAGTCGGTCAATTTGATATACGTACTCGCGCCGACCGGCGTGTTTTTTCCAACCATCACGCCCGGCAACGCGCGGCCGGTTTTGGTCGTGATATAAACCGTCACCGACGGATCGGCGAGGCCGAAATTGCCGAGGTCCTGCGGATTGCTGTCGACCGTTTCGGTCGTCTGGAGGTCGGCGAGCGCGCTCGCCAGCGCATCGACCGACGAATTGTCCGCGTCCGCCTCGACCGGCTTGACGATACGCCATAGCCCCGGCTTGCCGCGCTCGACCACGACGTCGTGCGCCGGTCCTTTCAGCTCGATCCGTTCAATCTGAGCGGGTTTGAGCTGGAAAACCTTGTGATTTTTAGATGGCTCCGGCTGCAGGCTCGAATAGTAAGCGTAGCCGCCGATAATCGCCAGTGCGAGCAGCGCCAGCCACGTCTTGCGTGTGTTCATTCCCGGCCACCAACCATGCGCGCCGGACTCAACTCCGCCGCTCCCACCACACTGCGATACCGACGATCAGCAGCAATTCCGGCAGCAACAGCACCGACAGCACGAAAACCACGTCGAATTGCGCGACCGTCAGACTGAACCGCGACGCGCGCAGGCTGCGCGGCCGGATCGTGATCGACGACGATTCGCCCGCGAGCCAGTCGACCGTGTTCATCACGAAATCGCGATTGAAAAAATTCCCGATATAGCTGTTGTTGGCGATATCCGTGTCGCCGTACACCACCAACCGCGCGTCGCCATGGCCCAGTTTCAGCGCATCGAGATTCGCCGTCACCGCGACCGCGACGCTGACGGGACCCTTTTGATCCTTCGCATCGAACTTGGCTTCCTGACGTTTGAAAATGCCCTCGAGATCGGTCTCCGCCCACGACGTGTCGCTGGTTTTCGCCAGCGACACCGCTTCGATCCCCGGCGGAGGCGGCTCGCTCGGCGCCACCGTGCGCACCATCGGAAAGACCGTCTGCTTGTCGAACCCGGCGGTAATCGGACTTGGTCCATAGGTGTTGACGAGCGGATTCAAGCCGAGCGCCGGACCGGCGAACAAACGCACCACCTGATCGACAACCACATTGTCGCCAACCGTCACGCCCCAGTTCTTCAGCCAATCAACCAGCGCCGTTTCGTCGATCGATTGATCGGGCCGCGGCGGCCGCAGCATCACCAGCGCGCGCCCGCCCTTTTTCATAAAGTCGGTCAACTCATCCAGCACATGCGGCACCAGCGGGCGCGTCGGTCCCGCCACGACCACCACCGAACATTCGTCGGGCACGGCGTTCTCGGTCACAAGATTGATCTTTTTGACCACGTAGCTCTCGCCCTGCAGCGACTCCTTGAACTGCCCCATCCCGGTTCCGGCCGTCGCCTCGTCGGGATCGTCTTCGCCCTCGCCGGTCAGAAAGCAGACTGTTTCCTGGCTGGTTTTGGTGACCTTCACGATACCGTTGGTGATCGCCTGCTCGGTCATGTCGGTCACGTTGGTGCCGGCGCCCGTATCCCCGTCGTACTGGATATGGGTCGTGTTCATCACCGTGACCTTGTATTTTTCGGCAAGCTCCGGATGGCGCGTCGGATCGATCAGTTCATAGCTGACCAGAGGCGACGCGTAGCTGTATTCCTCGAACAGCGCTTCGGCGTGCGGATCGCGGCCGCCCTCGACGAAGCCGTAGAGCTTGATCGGCTTCTTGAGGCTCTTGAGCACCTTTAGCGATTGGGGCGAAAGGCTGAACGCGCCTTCGCTGGTCATGTCGAACTGGCGCTTATGCTTGGCGGCGAGATAGTTGATCGCGATCAGCACGCCCAGAAACGCGGCCGTGTACACCGCGGCGTTGGCGCCGTACCGCGTACGCCGCGCGCCCGCGATTTCGCCAAGCGAACCGCCGCTCGACGCCAGCCATCCGATCAGCGCGATCGCGCCGCCCACCAGATTGACGCCGCTGAACAGCCGCGCAAAACCGCCCGCCGTCAGCAGATAGCCAAGCAATCCGAATGAAAAAAGTACGAGTCCGATTAATCCCGACAGCGCCGAAGACCGCTTCATGCCCCGCTTCGCCCTTCTAGCGCCAGCGCGCCGATTCCACCGAACGTTGGGTCAGGAACAACGCCGTCGCGACCACGCTGAGAAAGAACACCACGTCGCTGGTGTCGATCACGCCGCGCACCATCGTCGAGAAATGCTCCGGCAGCGACAGATACTTGAGCAGCGCCCACACCACTCCGCCGCCCGCCTCGGCCGGCCATGAAATAACGAACAGCAAAATCAGGATGCCGAACGAACTGATCGCCGCGATAATCTGGTTCTGCGTCAGCGAACTGGTGAACAGTCCCACCGAAACGAACGACAACGCCAACAGGAACAGTCCAAGATAGCCCGAGAACATCACGCCGACCTCGGGATTGCCGAAGACGATCAGGATGAGCGGGAAAATCCACGCCAGCGCCACCATCACCAGCGTGAACGCCGCGGCGGCGAGGAACTTGCCCGCCACGATCTCGCCGGTGCGGACCGGCGCGGTCAGCAGCAACTCGTAGGTCCCGGAGCGTTTTTCCTCCGCGAACACCCGCATCGTCAGCGCCGGCATCACAATCACCAGCACCACCGACAGGTCGTGCAGCAGCGGATCGATGACCCGCGTGTTCAGATTCATCTGGCGCAGCGTGTCCGGCTGCCCCATCATCTGCACCAACTGCACCATCTCGTCGAACTGCCGCAGCATCGCGAAGAAAAACCATCCGCCGAGCAGGATGAAAACGGTCAGCACGACATAAGCGACCGGCTGCACGAAGTAGCCGGCCAGCTCCTTGCCCGCAATCGTAATTGTGTTGCGCATCGCTTCCGATTTTTCCGAGCCGCCCTGCGCCGTTCAGGCGCTGTGGCCGGCTCCCACTTCCTCCAGCGTCTCTTCAGCGTTGGCGCTCTCGACATGCCCCTCGCGCGCAATCGCGTGCAGGAAAACCTCTTCGAGCGAGGTTCCTTCCGGGATGTCCTTGATCATTTCTTCGAGCGCGATGCGGCCGTCGTTGATAATCACGACCTTGTCGCAGATCTGCGAGACCTCGGGCAGGATATGCGTCGAGAGCACAATCGTGCGATCGCCCGCGAGCCCGCGAATCAACTCGCGAATTTCATGAATCTGACGCGGATCGAGGCCGATCGTCGGCTCGTCGAGCACCAACACCGGCGGATTGTGCACCAACGCCTGCGCCAGGCCCACGCGCTGCCGATAGCCCTTCGAGAGCTGTCCGCAAATCCGCCCCGTCATGTCGGTCAAGCCGGTCACCTGCAACGCCCGATCGACCGCATCGTCGATTTCCGCACGCTTAACGCCCCGCAGCTTGGCGACGAAACGCAAATACGCTTCCACCCGCATATCGGTATAGAGCGGAGGATTTTCCGGCAGATAACCGATGCGCCGGCGCGCCTCAAGCGAATGGTTGAAAATGTCGAGCCCGTCGATTTCCACGGTGCCGGAAGTCGCCGGCATGAAGCCGGTGATAATCCGCATCGTGGTGGTCTTGCCGGCGCCGTTCGGCCCGAGAAAACCGAGGATCTGGCCTCGTTCGGCCCGAAACGATACATCCTTGACGGCGACAAAGCTGCCGTAGGCTTTCGTTAGATGCTTGACGTCTATCATTCGCTCGTCCGCCCCGCCGGCGCCGCGGCCCGCCCGCGGCGTGGTCGCGTCAATCCACATGACGTTTCGGTTTGAGTTTGATTCACATGCGATGGCTAGTCGAAGCGATCAGTTAAGACACGCTGAACCAAACTGTCAATAATGCTTGATTAAATGAATTCAACTTTTGCTTTGCTCGCGCGTTTCGTTACGCTGGTCGGACGCATCTATGGCTGACGCGGATCGCACGCTCTATTTGATCGACGGCACGTGGATAATTTTCCGCGCGTTTCACGTCCTGCCGCCGCTCAGCAATTCCAAAGGCATACCGACCGGAGCGACCTACGGGTTTATCCGGATGCTCCTGAAGCTGCTCAAGGATGTCCATCCGACGCATATCGGGGTGGTCTTCGACGCGGCCGGCAAAACCTTCCGCGACGATCTCTTCGCGCCCTACAAAGCCAACCGCGCCGCGACGCCGCCCGATCTCGCCCCGCAGATTCCGTATATCCAGCGAGCCGTCGCGGCGATGAGGATCCGGCCGATCGTGATTTCCGGCGTCGAGGCCGACGACGTTATCGGCACGCTCGCGACACGCGCCGCGCGCGCAGGGATGAAAGTCATAATCGTCACCGGCGACAAGGACTTCAAACAATTGGTCACGCCCGCGATCACGCTCTGGGACACGATGAACGACCGCCGCGTCGGCGTCCGCGAAGTGCGCGAACAGTTCGGCGTCGAACCGCGCGCCGTGGTCGATATCATGGCGCTCACCGGCGACGCGATCGACAACGTTAAGGGGCTGCCAGGCGTCGGCCCGAAAACCGCTTCCGCCTTGATACAACACTTCGGCAGTCTCGACGGCCTGCTCGCCGGCCTCGACCGGTTGGGCGAAGTGAAAGGGCGGATTCCGAAGGACCTGGCCGAGCGCATCGCTGAGCATCGCGCCGACGTTGAACTCGCGCGCAAACTGGTGCGGATCGAAACCGACGTTCCACTCGATTTCGGTCCCGATGAATTGGCCTGGCCGGGTATCGACGCCGACGCGATGCGCGCCCTGCTCGATGAGCTCGAGTTCCATACGCTGCTCGCCGAGCTTGGCGACGCGCCTGCGCCAGAACCGGCAGCCGCCGCGAACCACCATATCGAGCGCCATGTGCAGCCCGACGGCGTCGCGGATGCGCTCCGGACGCTGCGGGGCGCCGATCGGCTGGCCGTGCATCTGTTGAAACCGGCCGAATCGGCGCAACCGTCGCTCGCGGTCAAAGCCGAGGGCGACGAACGCATTTTCGTTTTTTCCGGCGAGGCGATGAACACAGCGGCCGCGCTGCTCGCGGAGCCAAAACCACCCAAGACATGCCATGACCTGAAACGCCACCTGCGGCTGGCAAGCAAGCTCGGAAGTGAGTT
The DNA here is from genome assembly GCA_014896235.1 of bacterium. Taxonomy (GTDB): domain Bacteria; phylum Desulfobacterota; class Binatia; order Binatales; family Binataceae; genus JADMIL01. Next base: position 68,120 of record JADBKU010000013.1, read on the forward strand.
GAACGGCGTCGATTTCGACACGATGCTCGCGGCGTTCCTCGTCAATCCGGCCAAACCTGAACCATCGCTTGAAGATTTGGCGCGACTTGGACCGATCCCGGCAGGCGTTGTTGAAGCGGGCGCCGAAGTGCACGTGGTCGAGGCGGCGCGGATTGCGCTTGCGCCGCGTCTGCGCGAACAAGAGCTTGAACGCTTGTTCAACGAAATCGAAATTCCAGTCGCGCGAGTGCTGGCCCGGATGGAAGCCGCCGGCATCGCGGTGGACGCAGCCGCGCTGGGGGCCATTTCGGCGGAGTTTGGCGGCCATCTGGAGCGTCTGGAGCGCCAGTGTCACGAAATGGCGGGCGTGGCGTTCAATCTGAATTCGCCAAACCAATTGCGGGAAGTTCTGTTCGAACGTCTCAAACTGACCGCAAAAGGGCTTAAGAAGACTAAAAGCGGCTATTCCACCGATGTTGACGCGCTCGAAAAGCTCGCCGCAGTTCATCCGCTGCCGCGATTGATCATGGAGTATCGCGCGTTATCGAAACTTAAATCGACCTATTCTGACGCGTTGCCCGCACTGATCGATCCGTCAGACGGTCGCCTGCATACAAATTTCCATCAAGCGTTGACCGCCACTGGTCGGCTTAGCTCGACTGAGCCTAATTTACAGAATATCCCGACGCGTTCCGAGGAAGGAAGGCGCATCCGGCGCGCATTTGTCGCCCCACCCGGCTTTTATCTGCTTTCCGCCGACTATTCGCAGATTGATTTGCGCATCCTGGCGCATCTTTCGGGCGACGCCACGCTGCTCGATGCATTCGCGCGCGGCGAAGATATCCACGCGCGCACCGCCAGCGAACTGCTCGGCGTCGCGCCCGACCGGCTCGATCCGGAATCGCGGCGGCTCGCCAAGGTGATCAATTTCGGCATCATTTATGGGATGGGTCCGCAGCGCCTGGCGAGTGAGCTTGGCATTTCGCAAAGTGTAGCGTCGGATTACATTAAACGATATTTCGAACGATTGCCTGGCGTGCGCGATTGGTTCGAGAAAACTCTGGCCGAGGCTCGCGAGCGGGGTTTCGTCGCCACGATGTACGGACGGCGGCGCTATCTGCCGGATTTGAACGGCCCGCAGGGCGGCGCGCGCGCGCAAGCGGAGCGAATCGCGATCAATACCCCAATCCAGGGCGGCGCGGCTGATCTTATCAAGCTCGCAATGGTGCGGCTCGATGCGGTAATTTGCGATCGCAAATTACCGGCCCGAATTTTGCTTCAAGTGCATGACGAATTGCTGTTGGAGGTTGCCACGGATGGCCTCGCCGAGGTCGGCGCCACGGTGCGGCGCGCGATGGAGGGCGCGGCAGAGTTGCGCGTACCGCTGCGGGTCGAGTTGAAATCGGGACCGAATTGGGCGGAATTGATATCCGAATAAGTTCAATCAGCCATTTCCGGTGAATTTCGGCGCAAAATCGCCGTCTAAACCTCTTGAGTAAACCAACGCCCGCAGAGGCCAACGAAACCGAACTGATCCGGCGGGCCCAACAGGGCGACACGCAGGCTTTTGGCGCGTTGGTGGAACGATATCAGCGGCGCGTGGTTGGCGTCGCGCAGGCGGTGGTGCACAACCCTGACGACGCCGTGGAGCTGGCTCAAGAGACTTTCGTTCGCGCCTATGAAAATATCGGCAAGTTCGAATCGCGCTCGAGTTTTTCGACCTGGCTTTACCGGATTGCGGCGAACCTCGCGATCGATTTCCGCCGCCGTGAGGGGCGCCATGTGGTTTTGCGCGGCGAAGACGCGGAAAGCGAAATCGACCGGATACCGAGCGGCCGTGGCGACTCTTTTCAGGAAACCGCGCGCGGCGAATTGCATCAGCGGCTCACAGCAGCTTTGGGACAGTTGACGGCGGAACATCGCGCCGTGATACTGCTACGGGAAGTGGAAGGCCTGTCTTACGACGAAATAAGCGAAATGCTCGACGTTCCGCGCGGAACCGTTATGAGCCGGCTGCATTATGCTCGCAGCCGTCTGCGCTCCATCCTCAAAGATATCGACGGGGATTGAACCGCAATGGCACGATGCGACGAGATCGGTCTGCTGCTTGGCACCTTCGAAGACGGCGAGCTCGAGCCTCACGAAATGCAGGAGGTGGCGCGCCATGTCGTCCAATGCTCCGCCTGCGAGGCCGAACTCAACGGTTACCGTCAGCTTGGAATCGCCCTGCGAAGCGCGGCGCCGCTTCCGACTCTGAATGGCTTCACCGACAGCGTGATCGCCCGCATCGATCAGTTGCCAGCGCCCTTCTTTGAACGAATCAGGAAATATCTCGGAGCGATGACCGAGAATTTGGCCGGCGCGATGCTGGGCGGACTGGCCGGCGCGGCGGTAGCGATCGTCACGGCGATCTTAATCACGCCGTACGCCCGGCAACTTATCGCCAACCGCCACCCGGGACCGCAAACTCAGCAAATTGCGATGCGTTCGCCAACCGCCGCCGGCCAAGCCAAGCCGCACGAGCGGCTCGCAAGCGCGGCTCCAGACAGCGCCAGTCCTTCGCTTTCTCAGCAGCATGGCTTACTCGACGCCTCCAGCGATGCGGGACGTCCGAGCGCGGTCATTTCGCGGCTCGAGGCCGACAGCCCTTCCGTTGCGGTCTGGAGCGAGCCTCGAAACGACACGACCGTGATCTGGGTGCCCGATCAATCGCGCTAGTTATGAATTTTCGCCGCGCCGTCGGATCCTTGTTCCCGCTCGTCTCCTTTGCGCTGGTGGGCATGTGCGCGGCGACCGCTTTCGCGCACGACATAAAGCACGCGGTACGCATCAAGGTTGAATCGGTCATGGCGGCGAACACCGCCGAAGGGATGGATCGCCGGATTGCGCACACCCCGATGGCCGAACGGTTGCAGGCGCTGTTCGAATTCAGCACCTATCGCCTAATCTCGAAGCAGGAGCAGGACACGGTATGCGGCCGGATGGTGGCGTTCACGCTGCCCGGCGGACGCATCCTGCATATCGCGCCGCGCGCGATCGATGACGGCATGATCGCGATGGAGCTGATCCTTTTCGAAGGAGCGCGGCCGATCATGTCAACCGACCTGAAGCTGATGAACCACGGGATGTTGATCGTGGGCGGACCACGCTATGAGCAGGGGATGTTGATCACGACCGTCACGACCGACGCGCCCGATGAAGGCGGCAAGTTGATTGCGCCGCCAATCGCGCCGCGCGCGCCTGAAGTGGCGGCCCGGCCCAGCGCCGCGCAACCCGCCGGCGCTGTTTCTCCCGCACCCTAGAAGCAAAATTCGTCGTCTTCAGGCGCGCCGAAGCGACCGCGACGCATCGCCCGTGGCGCTTTATGCCGCGCGAAAACGCTTCAGGACCAGCCGACCGCGGCAGCCGGCCCGGAGGCGACGACTCCGCCTCGAAACGGTCGCGCATGGCGCGCGTTAGCTCGCAATGGGCGGCCATTATCCGGGCGCGTAGTTGGAATGCTTCGCGACGTTTGCGACTTTCCGCTTCTCCAGTTCTCGACACCAGCAATGAATCCCGAGCAGTTTTTACTGGCGCGAAAGAGTCAAAACGTGAATTACAATTTGATTGACATAATAAATTCAGCGATCTAATACCTCTTGACCATAAGAATGGTTGGTTTTGCGCACCCCGCCGTAAACGCCAGTTGGAGCGCGTGAAGCTTTCAACGAATCAGGCCATATCCAATGGGAGGGGAAAAGTAATGAAGGTGTTGAACTTGGCATTCGAACCGGCATTGACGCTCGCGTCCGCCGGGAGACGCGCTCTGGCTGCGATCGCCGCGGTTGCGTTGGTTTTTGGATACGGCGCGACGGCGCGAGCCTTCAATATTCCCTTGCCAAGCGTTCTATGCGTCAAAGCTTCGGGAACGATTCCCAAGGGAGTGGCGAAAAAGCTCAAGTGCGGGCAGACCATTTACACGACAATCAGCGCCGCGGTGGGCGCCGCTTCGGCCGGCGACTCGATATTTGTGCTGGCTGGCAAATATTCCGAAATGGTCTCTATACCTACGGGACTCACCGGACTTTCGTTGGTCGGCCAGAATCCGAAAAACACCATCATCGACGCGACCGGCCAACAAAATGGAGTTTTCGACCAGGCCGACAACGTAACGATCGACGGTTTCACGATCGAGAACGCCGAACACGAGGGGATTCTGGTCGAGGGCCCGGCGGCGAATTGTGGCTTCGGTACTTGTAGTCCAGTCGCGGCCGAGATCACCGGCGTTACCGTTTCTAACAATATCGTTCAAAACAACGACCAGGCGCTCAAGACCAGCACGACGCCGACCTGTCCTGCGACGACCAGCGTTCCCGCGGCGCCGGATTTCGAGCAGGAAGACTGCGGCGAAGGCGTCCATCTCGACGGCGTGGCATTCTCGACCGTCACGGATAATTTGATCGCGGATAATTCGGGAGGAATCCTGCTTACCGACGAAACCAACGCCAATCACGACAACCTGGTCAGCAATAACCGGGTCCAGCACAATGTTCCCGACTGCGGAATCACGCTCCCCTCGCATCCGCCCAATGGCAGTGGGGCGAATGTCGGCAAACCTTCCTTCGGGGTGTTCAACGACACGGTGGCGGACAATTTGTCGGAAGACAACGGCGCGGCCGGCACGGGAGTGTTCGCGCCTACGCCTGGAACCGCCTCTTACAAGCATCTCATCGTTGACAACCAGCTCTTACGAAACATCAATCCGGGAGTGGTTTTTCATAGCCATGCGCCCGGACAAAAGCTGAACGATACCTCGATAGTCGGCAATCTGATCGCAGGCAACGGCGCCGATCCAACCGTCGGCGAGAACGAGACCGGCCCGGCCGATTCAACCGGCATCGAGGTCTATGCGGACCCTGCGGCCGCGCCGATCGTCGGAGTGAAGATTGTCGGCAACACTATCAAGAACGAATCCAACGGCATCTGGGTTGGCGCCTCCGAATGGAACAATTGTCCGAACAACGCGAGCACGCCCTGTTACATCGTCGACGCCCATCAGAACAATTTCGCGCCGCGCAGCACGGGAGTGAACAACACCGGCGCCGCGACCGACGTGCTGGTGAATGCGGCCAACAATTTCTGGGGATGCGGCAAAGGGCCGGGCGGCAATCCGGCCTGCGCGACGGCGGCTGGCAATGTATCGGTCTTTCCGTTCCTGGGCGCGCCCGCGATGCCTCGATGAAGCGACTGTTTAACGCGGGGCGTTCACGCGCGGCTGCGCGTGAACGCCCAATGCGCGCCGCCGAAGCTGCTTAACTCCAAACTGGCGCGCTGATGATCGGGTCAGCGCGGGGCCATGCGCAACGCGCCGTCGAGCCGGATCGTCTCGCCGTTCAGCATCGGATTGCGCACGATCTCCTGCGCGAGCGACGCGTATTCTTCCGGCCGGCCAAGCCGCGGCGGAAACGGAATCTGCGCGCCGAGCGCCTTGCGCGCCGGCTCCGGCAACAGCGCGAGCATCGGCGTGTCGAACGTGCCGGGAGCGATCGTGCAGACGCGGATCCCGAACGACGCGAGGTCGCGCGCGACCGGCAGCGTCATCCCGACCACGCCGGCTTTCGACGCCGAATAGGCGGCCTGACCGATTTGCCCGTCGAACGCGGCGATCGACGCGGTATTGATAATCACGCCGCGCTCGCCCTCGCTGTTCGGCGAATTCTTCGCCATCTGGTTCGCCGCCAGCCGGATTACGTTGAAAGTGCCGATCAGGTTGATCTGAATCACCTTGGCGAAGAGCTCGAGCGAATGCGGCGCCTCGCGCGTGATCGTGCGCATAGCGCGGCCCACTCCGGCGCAATTGACGGCAATATGCAGCGTGCCGAATTTTTTCACCGCCGCCGCGACCGCCGCTTCAACCTCTTCGCCCGACACGACGTCGGCTGGCGTAAAAAGTCCCCGCTCGCCGAAGCTTTCCGCGACCTTGGCGCCGGGCGAATTGGGTAAATCGATAATTGCGACTTTGGCGCCCGCGTCGGCAAACGCGCGGGCCGTCGCTCCGCCCAGTCCCGAACCGCCGCCAGTAACGATCGCAACCGCGTCTTTCAGGTTCATCGCATCCTCGCCGGAAAATAAAATCGAAAGTTATCATGCTTGGCGATGGCGGCGGCGTAAAGCATTTACCGATCCGCATTCGCACAGCGCGCCCTATCTTGCATCGCGCGACGCGCATCATTTAATAAGGAGGTGCTTGCAGATGCGTTAACCAGCATTTCTCAGGTAGCTTGAGCCATCTCTCAAGCAAAGGGGGGAGATATGGCGGAATCGCTCGCGGCCCATCTTGCGGGCCTGATCGATAACATCTCGCAGATCGCCAACACCGCCGAATCCGATGCGCGGCGCAACCTGCTCAACGCGCTGCGCCAGGCCCAGCAGGAAGCGGCGGCCAACGGCGTGCAGATTCCCGACGGCGCCAGCGGAGCTGAAATCGCAGCGGCGCTCGGCAACCTGCGCGCGGGCGACGCCGTCGCGGAAGCGATCGGCATCCGCGAAATCGCCGGCGACGCGCCATACGAGGAATTCGATCCGCATTGGGCGGAAAGCCTGCTGAATTACTATCGCACCGGCAAGAATCGCACGCCTTTCAGACTCCACAGCGATTCTACGCCGGCGATCGATCCAGTGCGTCAGCTTGTCGCCGCGCCGTCGATCAGAATCGCGATCGCCGGCGACTGGGGCACCGGCGCAGCGGCGGCGCTGGCGGTGGCCGATCAGATAAAGAAACTCGATCCGCATTACACAATCCATCTCGGCGACGTTTACTACTCCGGCCTGCCGGAGGAAGAACAGCAGAAATTTTTAGCCTCATGGCCGCCCGGCAGCGAGGGCGAATACACGCTCAACTCGAATCACGAAATGTATTGCGGCGGAGCGGGCTATTTCAAAACGCTGCTCGACGCCCAGCGCTTCCGGAAATCGCAGCAAGGACTCAGCTACTTCGCTTTGAGCAACGAGCACTGGCTGATCGTCGGACTGGATACCGCCTATTTCGCCTACTACCAGAGCCTGCTGTACGAAAACGGGTCGCTGTTCGAACCGGACGCGCGGCGCGAACCCAAAGGGATGGCGCAGCTCGAATGGTTCGTCGCCCTGCTTGCGCGCCATTCGGGCAAGCGCGTCATCCTGCTGACCCATCACGACGGCTTCGACGTCCATCCCGTCACCGGCGCGGTCACGCCCAAGCCGTTGTACGCGCAGGTGACGGGCGCGATGAGCGCCGTGCACGACTGGTGGTGGTACTGGGGCCACGTGCACGCGGGCATCGCGTACGAACGGATTTTCTTCGCCAACAACGCGGCGATGACGGCGCGCTGCGTCGGCCACGGCGCGATTCCCTATCTGCCGTGGATGCGCAATCTGGAAAAACTCGGCGACGGCACGGTGCGCGTGGCGTGGGCGGAAACCGATCTCGCGCGCAACGGCGGCGACGCGCGGCGCGCGCCCAACGGCTTCCTGATGCTGACGCTGAGCGGCGCGGAGCTTCACGAACAATTCTATGACGAGCTGGGCCGGGTGCGCTGGTCGAACTTTTAGGCGGCGCGCGGGAATCGCCGGGAGAAAACCAAAATGATCACGACGCAAAATCGCGACTCTTACGCGGTGGTCGCGATGATTCAGGAAGCGATCGCGGGCGGATTCGCGGGGCGGATGCCGCTTGCGGCGATCAAATCCGCCGACGGAACCTCGCTCAAGCAGAATCTCGACGCGGGCCAGCCGCTGCCGCGCAATCTCACGATCGATTTTTCGCCCTTGCTCGACCTGATTCATCTGCCGCGCGCTGGCGACGCGGCGTTCGGCCTGCAATCCGCATTCAACGCGATCGCCGATCCGGCCGGCGCCCTGCGCCGCATCTTCATGGCCGGCGATCCGGACGGCGCCAAGCCCGACCCGACGGCGATCTTCGCGCGGCTGCTGGAATTTTTCACGGCCGATCCGGGCCGCGCCGATCTGGCGAGAACGCTCGGTTCGTTTCTCGAAGGGCAGTTCGGAATCGCGCTGTCGCTGGCGACGACGCTGCGCAATCTCGCCGATCCTTCTCTGCCGCGCGTGATCGCCGACGCCTGCCTGGAATATTTCTTCGCCGCCGACGGCTACACGACCATCGACGCGATCCATCTGCGCCCGCCGCTTGCAGCGGGCGGAAACCTGAACCAGCGCAACGCCGACCGTTACGTGCGCGATCTGATTACCGTGATCGTCGAAGCGGCCGGCAACGTGCAGTACGGCCTGCGCGATCGGCTGGCGCGCGCGCTGGCGCTCTTTCCGGCGGCGCGGCATGACGCCGTGATGCGATGGTTCGGCGGCTTCGGCGCGATGGCCGAGGCGGGCGTGATGGCCGCGGTCGAGGAGACCCTGCGCGGCATCGGGCAGTTTCAAGGCAACGCGATCGTCGCGGCCGCCGGCGGCGCGTACGCCGGAACCGCGGCGCGCAAGGCGACCCAGCACGTCTTTCTCAGCGAGCTGGGCGTCTAGCCGCGCCGCGGCGCTATCGAGAGGCTACGCGGCGACGCGCGGCACGACCTTGGTCCAGAACTGCTCGAGGATCTTGAGATTGCGTTCGTGCGGAATCAGTCCGTTGTACATCCACGCGAAGATCCACTTGATCGGCAGGCGCTTCTGCAACCGCTCGAGCTGGCGCGTGACCGTGTCGATCGTACCGACCAGCGCAAGGCTGTTTTCGAACAGGTCGGGAGTCTCGCCGGTCTTCGGGTCCTGCATCGCCTTGGAAAAGCCAAACGGCTCGAACCACTCGTGCCCGCAGAAGTAGCCGCTCTGCTTCCACATCGCGCGCGCTTCGTCGTCGGTGTCGGCGATTATCACGTCACGCAGCACGCCGAAGCCTTCGCCCACCGGCTGGCCCGAGACCGAGGCGTAGAGTTCCGCCAGATGGCGCTCGTAATCGGGAAACAGCGGCGGAATGACGGCGGTCACGCCCTCTTCCGCGCACCAGCGGATGCTTCGCTCCGAAGAGGCGAAAGGCTGAAAGATCGGCGGATGCGGTTTCTGCACCGGCTTCGGCACGACGCTGACCGCTTTCACGATGCCGTTTTCGACGCCGCGGCCCCATTTCTGCGTCGCCTCGATATTCCACGGCGTTTCGCCGGGCGGCACGCGCCAGTAGCGGCCCTCGTATGACAGCATCTCCTCGGTCCACGCCCGCTTGATGATCCGGTAGCACTCCTCGAACGCCGCCCGGTTCGCGTCGTCGATCGCGTCGTGCTGATGCGGCTGGGCGCCGTGGATGCCGTGGGTCTGCTGCGCCATGATATCGACCCATCGCCGCTGATAGCCGCGCGCGAAACCGGCGTTGGCCCGTCCGCCCGTCATGTGGTCGAGCATCGCGATATCCTCGGCCACGCGGATCGGATTGTTGGCCGGCAGCACGATTCCGAGCTGGCCGACGCGCAACCGCTTGGTCTGCATCCCGATATACAGATCGAGCATCACCGGATTGTTCGAAACCTCGAATCCCTCGGCGTGGAAATGATGCTCGGTGAAGCTGATCGAGTCGTAACCGAGCGCATCGGCCAGTTGCGCCTGCTCGGTGATCTCGCGCAGCATCCGGTCATACAGGTCGCCGCGCAACGCGACCATCCCGCGCTCGATCTCGGAGCGGCTGCCCACCGAGGGGAGATAAAAAAGCGACACCTTCATGAATTACTTCTCCTGATAACGGTTCGGCGGCCATGCCGCTCGCGTCGAGCGAACCTCGCCGAAAAACATCAGCAAAGCTAATGGACGGGTTGTTTGATGGCAACCGCTTGCGGCTAGCGCGGCCCGCGCGGCGCTCCAAACGCGAAGAGGGCGGCCGGCAGTGCGGCCACCCTCTTCATTGTGCGCGATCCTCGGACGCGATCAGCTATTCGGCGCGTTGTTGCCGCGCGTGATGCCAATCCGCGCGCGCATCGTCGCGGCCTTGATCGTGTCGGAACCGCCGCTCACGCTCACGCCTGTCGCAACGCAATGATACGTGCCGGCGTCAAGTTCGTTGGCCAGATTCTCGTGCAGCAGCGTGCGATTGCATAGCAGCGTCGTGGTCGTCGTGCCCGACGGAAAACAATAGGCGCCCGCATTGTTGGCTGGCGTATAGACGAGGCTGGCCGTGAACGAACCGTCGCCCGAACCGAAATCCCCGCTCGGGGGCGTGATCGATCCCGAAACTGAGCCGGTGCAGACATTTTCGGTCTGGCCTTCGCCATTCACCGCCGTGAACGTCTCGGCGCCGCTCAGATTGCCCTGTTTGTCGGCGATTAGCTGGCCGAGGCCGTCAACCTGGATCGTGGTCGGCTCTGACGCGACCGTGGCGTATTCCACGCCCTGAAAGCTCAGGTTCATGTTGCCGCTCGGCGTCGGTCGTGACGGCTTCGCCAAGGCCGGTCCGCTCCCCATCCCGGCGATCGCAAGGCCCGCGATCGCCGCTCCGATTACATACCTCCGCACTCCCATTTGGCTTCTTCCTCCTTGCCCTTTTGAGTTGAACGACCAAATACCGCTTTTGAGCGGCTATTGATGCCTGATTAGCGCTTGATTCCCCAAATCAGGAAACCCGTGCCGCCGGCCAGCGTCCCGACGCTCGATACGACCGAGGCGGTGGTCCGCCAAGCCGCGTTGTCCTGGTTCGCCAGATGGTCTTCGAGCTGCATTTTCTGTTGGGGCGACAACTGGCTGTATGGCTCATTGTAATAGCTGGGCGCCGCTTGCTCGGCCGCGCCCTGCGGATCCATCGCGGTGCATCCCGCGATCGATGCGGCGAAAGCGGCGGCAAGCATCAAGGCCAGAATTCGCGCTCCCCGCCGCCTTGATTTGCTCGACATAAATGCGGTTTTCATCGAAGTCCGCCTCTCTGGCCCCTTGGACGCGGCGTAACGCCGAATCGTTTACGGTCGCCGAAAAGATTTCGTTGAGTTGCCGTAACCGGGCATCGAGCCGACGCTTGCACCGAAAATTTCCATGCCGCCGGTAAACGTTTAATCACTTAGCTTCGTACATAGCTTCAGCTAGCATCGGGTAGCGGCCTGCGCGCCGGGACTTCGGCCTGCGCGCGCAAACATAATGGCCAATTCCGAACGGAGCAGACCGTAACCTGGTGGAGCCGTCAGATGAGGAGTTGTGCGCAAGGGTCGCCGCGAACGATCGCGCCGCGTTCGAGCTGCTGCTCGATCGGCATCAGGAACGCGCATGGCGCGTCGCCGCGGCGATTCTCGGCAATGACGCCGAAGCGCGCGACGTTTCGCAGGAGGCGTTCATGCGCCTTCTTCAGTTCGCCCATCGCTTCGACCGGCGGGCGCGCTTCACCACCTGGTTCCACCGGATTCTGGTCAATCTGTGCATCGACCACCAGCGCCGCTCCCGATGGTGGCGCAAATTCGTACCGCTGGCCGGACCCGGCTCCGACCCGGACGATGAAAATGTGGTTGACCCGCCGGCCGAAGAAGACGGTCCGGAGGAGCAAACGATGCGCGGCGAGCAGCACCGCCGCGTCCGCGCCGCGCTCGCGAAGCTCACGCCGAAACAGCGCGCCGCGGTGGTGATGCAGGTGCAGGAGGGATTAAGCAGCCGGGAGATCGCCGAAGTGCTTGGATGCACCGAGAGTACGGCGCGCGTGCATGTCCATCGCGGACTGATCGAACTGCGCAAACTGATGGCGAGGGAGGCCTGAGATGAAATTTTCACGTCATCCTGAAACCGCCCTTGCGCCGCTGCTGCGGGGCGAACTGGAGGGCGACGAGCGCGCCCGCGTCGCCGCGCATCTGGAAGAATGCGCGCGATGCCGCGCCGCCGCATCGGGACTGGCGGAAACCGCCGATGCGTTGCGCGCCGGACTGGCCGCCGCGGCGATGCCTGACTGGACCGCCTATCGCGCGCAATTGTCGCGGCGCATCGCGAAGGCCCAGGCGCCGAAGCAGGACGACGATCGCGAACTGGAAGTACCGTGGGGCGTCTGGGCCATGATGGCGCCGCTGGGGGTGTTCGCGATCGTCGCGATAATCGCGATGGGCGTGATGCTGCGCAATTCGATGATGGGCGAAATTTCCGCGCCGCCGCCCGATCAGCTCGCCGCGGCCGGCGAACTGACCGATGTCAATCTCGACCTGATGCGCAACTATCCGCTCGTGGCCCATCTCGATATGTTCGAGAATTACGATGTCATCGAACATCTTGACCAATTGCCGGCGGCGCCGCCCGGCGGCGGCGGACCGACGTCGTCGTAGAATGCTGGCTTCGGCTACGCTCGCAACCGTCTTTATCCTGAGCGCAATCTCGCGCGGGTTCGCGCAGGCGCCGCCGGACCCGCAGATGCTGCTGAATCTCGACCTGTTCGCGGCGTCGGGCGGCGATTCCGGCGCGAGCGAACAATCCGCCGGCCGTCCGGAATCGCTCGTGGAACAGATCCGGACGCTTCGCGCGCTCGGCTTTTTGGGCGGACGGCGAAATTACGGCGCCGCTTCGGATGCGAGTCAGCCGTCGCCAAATCCATATGCCTCTCCAGCGCCATCCTACGGCGACCAGGCGGAGCCGGTGGAGTGAACGCGCCGCGTACCTCGAGCGGCGCCGCAAGGCGCACATCGGCGGCCTGGCTAGGTCGTTCATTGGCGGGCTTTTTCGCGCTATCGGTCGCACTTGGCGTAATCTGCGCGACCGCGGTGCGCGGCCATGCGCAGGCGGGGCCGGCTTATCAGGATCGGGACGCGCGCGCATTCATCGAGCGCTATCCCGAGCAATGGTCGCGGCTGAATCCCGAACAGCGCCGGCGCGTGCTGGAAAACTATCGGGCGTGGCGGCAAATGACGCCCGAGCAGCGTCAGGCTGCGCGCCGAAATTTTCAGCAATTCCGCGCTCTACCGCCTGATGAACGCCGACAGGTGCTGGAGGGGATGCGGCAATGGCGTCAACTGCCGCCCGAACAGCGCGAACGGCTGCGCGAGCAGTACAATCACTTCCGTCAGTTGCCGCCGGAACGACGCCAAGAGCTGATCCAGCGCTATCAACACTTTCAGCAACTGCCGCCCGAACAGCGCGAACACATGATGCGCAATTATCAGCGTTGGCGGCAAATGACGCCCGATCAGCGTAATCAGGCGCGCCAGCGATGGGGCTTTTTCCGGCGCTGGCTCGGCCGCGGCCACGGTCATCGTCCCCCTCCGTAGAAAGCGCCGTTGATGTTGGCGCCGCCGGCTTCGCGAATCGGCCGCGTCGCTCGCGGCCGTTTATAGATTGTCTTCCGGCTTCAAGCTGCGGAACAGTCGTATCAGAGTGTCGTGGAGCTGCTTTTCCTGATCGGCGACGACCGAGAAGTATTCTTCGTAGGCGCGTTCCACCAGCGGTATGGAGCGCAGGATGATCTGCACGCCCTCGTCCGTCAAGGTGAGCAACTTGCTCCGAGTGTCGCGCGGATCGGGGGTGCGGCGAATTGCGCGCTTGCGTTCGAGCGCACGCACCACCTTGGAAATCAGCATCGGATCCATCGCGCAGAACTGGGCCAGTTTGGCCTGCGAGGGCGGCTTCCCGTTACGCGTGATCCATAAGGTTGAGCCGAGCACGATGTACTGTAGATGAGTCATGCCGGCTTCAAGCAGAGCGCTGTTGAGACGGCGCATCCATCCATGCGCGGTCTGCCAGAGCAGATAGCCAAGACTGTCTTCGGGCTGCTTGAAGCGCGATACGGAATCCCAATCGACCGCTTCGACAGGCGATGGTTGCGTCGTTTCCATAGCTATCTGTACATCGCTATTAGGCGTTATTGGCGTCTTGATGGCCAAGCGGCTCTTCTCTCCCCCTTTTTGCCGACCAATTCTTAAACTGGTTTTGGACCGGCCGAAATGAACATCCCCATGAAATCCGTGACGCAGAACGTGACGTTTGTAAAGAATTTTATCGCGTTCTCGGACTCGAGTCATCAAGGCGCCGAATTGCCGCACTTGTCATTTATTAACCGTAATTGAGCGCAATAAGCTAGAATTACGCGATCGATTTTGACGGCGCTCTGATCATCCGCCGTTAAAGTCCCTATACTGGTCGCGATCGTCCGCGTCGGACGCGCAAAAATCAGGGAGTACGAACGAAATGGATGGCGGCGAATTTGGCGCAAATCGGCAAGCCGTATGGTTTCCCAACCCGGACTACGTGCGCGGCAGCCATCTGGAAGCGCTTGCGAGAGCGCTCGGAATCGCCATCGACCCCGCGGCGCCCGGAGCCGGTTATGCGGAGCTTTATCGACTTAGCGTCAGCGATCCCGAAAAATTCTGGCGCATGACGCTGGACCTGCTCGGCGTCGAATGGTTCGCGCCTTATACGCGCGTCGTGGATACGTCGGCCGGCGTGCAATGGCCGTCATGGTTTGTCGGCGGGCGGCTCAACCTGACCCACAACGCCGTCCATCGCCATGCCCGGAGCGCGCGCGCACCGGAACCGGCAATTATCTGGGAGGGCGAAGACGGCGCCGTCGTCACGCTCTCCTATAACGACCTTGCGCGGGCGGTCGGGCGCGCCGCCAATGCCCTCAATCGGCTCGGAGTCAAAGCGGGAGATCGCGTCGGGATATTCATGCCGATGCTTGCCGAGACGGCCGTGGCCACGCTCGCAATCGCACAGATTGGCGCGATCCTGATTCCGATCTTCTCAGGCTATGGCGCGGAAGCGGCCGCGCTGCGCCTGCGCGACGCCGACGCCAAACTGCTCATCACCGCCGACGGCTTCTGGCGCCGCGGCCAGCGCGTCGATCTGCTCGCAACCGCCCGTGCGGCCGCCGAACTCGCCGGATGCGTGAAACAGATCGTCGCGGTGCGCCGGATGTCGCCCGACCGGCCGCTCGCCGGAGCGCTCGCATGGGACCAGTTAGTCGGCGCCGAAAGCGATCAGGCGCCGGTCGCGCCGATGGCGAGCATGGACCCGTTCATGATCATCTACACCTCCGGCACCACCGGACGGCCGAAGGGCGCCGTGCATTATCACGCCGGCTTTCCGCTCAAAGGCGCGCAAGACATGGCGCATCTTTTCGACGTGCGTCCCGGCGAACGGATTTTCTGGTTCACCGACATGGGCTGGATGATGGGGCCGTGGCTGATCATAGGCGCGTTGACGCTCGGCGCAACCGCGTTTCTCTATGAGGGCGCGCCGGACTTCCCCGCTCCGGATCGGATTTGGAGCATGATCGCCCGCCATCGCATCACCCACCTCGGCATCTCGCCGACGCTGGTGCGCGCGCTGATTCCGAGCGGACCGGAACATCTCAGTCGGCACGATTTGTCGTCTCTCAGAATCCTCGGTTCGACCGGCGAAGTCTGGAACCCCGAGGCTTGGAATTGGCTGTTCGAACATGCCGGCGACAAGCGCATTCCGATAATCAATTATTCCGGCGGCACCGAAATCGCGGGCGGATTGCTCGGATGCGTTGTGATGCGGCCGATCAAACCCTGCGGATTCAACAGCGCCGTGCCCGGAATCAACGCCGCCGCGCTCGACGAAAACGGCCGGCCGGTTACCGGTTCGGTCGGGGAATTGGCGGCGCTGAACATCTGGCCGGGGATGACCAAAGGCTTCTGGAACGATCGCGAACGCTATCTCGACGCCTACTGGCGGCGCTTCGAGGGAGTCTGGGTGCACGGCGACTGGGCGTTGCGCGACGCTGACGGCGACTGGCTGCTGCTCGGCCGTTCGGACGACACGCTGAAGATCGCGGGCAAGCGCCTAGGTCCGGCGGAAGTCGAATCCGCCGCCGGAGAAATTCCCGAGGTCAAGGAATCCGCGGCGATCGGCGTGCCGCACGCGACCAAAGGCGAAGCGCCGGTGCTGTTCGTGGTGCTCAAACCGGACGCGGTCGCGTCCGCGCGGCTCGCGGGCCGGATCGCCGACAAAGTCGCCGAGGCGCTGGGCAAACCCTTGCGGCCACAGGCGGTCCATTTTGTCGCCGATCTGCCGCGCACGCGCAACGCGAAAATCATGCGGCGCGTGGTCCGCGCGGTGCATCTCGGCAAGGATCCGGGCGATCTCTCGGCGCTGGAAAACGCGAACGCGCTCGCCGGCATCCCGCGCCTCGAAGAATAACCGGAGCGGCGCGATCGAAACCCGCGCGCGCCTGCTTCACCCGCCCAACGCGCGCGGCGATCGGTTAAAATGCAACCATGGAACAATTGTGCGAGCGCGGACCCGGATTGCGGAACCGCCGCCGAAGGCTTGCCATGCAAATCGCGGCGGCAATTCTGATTGCCGCGTTCGCATCCGCTCCCGCGTCCGTTCCCGCATCCGCACAGCCCGGCGCAAGCGCCCATGCTGAGCAATCCGCGGCGAAAGATCCGATGGCGCGCGTGCGGACGGGAGTCGCCGACGTTATCGCCGTATTTCGCGATCCGGCGATGCCGCTGGCGGAACGCCGGCAAAAACTAAACGCGCTGGCCGATAAATATTTCGATTTCGACGCGATGGCGCGGTCGGTGATGGGCTACCACTGGCGCAATCTGACGCCGGCGCAACGCGCCGAATTCACGCCCCTGTTCGCCGAATTCATCAAGGATGTATATCTCACCAAGATGCAGGACTACGTGGTGAAGAAGGTACAGGAGGAGTTACCCGCGGTACGTTTCAATTATACCCGCGAGGCGTTCGACGGCGCGGACTACGCGACGGTCTACAGCGATGTTTTTCTGCCGGAACAGAAAGACCCGATCCCGGTCAACTACCTGATGCATCGCGTGAACGGCGAATGGCGCGTCTACGATCTGACGATCGCTTCGATCGACGTGATCGCGAATTATCGAACTCAATTCAATCACGCGATGAACGCCGAAGGCTTCGACAAGCTGATCGCGACCGTGCGCGAGAAGCGGCAAGCGCTGCGCCGGCAACTGGCCGGACCCGATTCCGGACCTGCCGCTTGAAAACCGGTTCGCGCTGAACCGCGCAATTACCGGCGCGGGAGATTGCGCAGAAAGTCGAGTTTCAATTCGAGCTTGCGGCCCATCCAAAGCGCATGTTCAGCGTGGTCGGAATAATCGTCGCCGGTTTCGGGATGCACCAGGATGACGAGGCCGTTCCGATTCAGCATCAGCCACGGAACGATTCGCGCAAACTCGGCGGGAGCGAACGCGATCTGGTACATCGCCTGCGGATGGGGTCCGACCGGCTGGTCGCGCCACCGACCCATCACGACATTGAAGTTCCCTTCGATCCGCTCGCGCAACTCAGCGGCGCGGTCCCGCGATTCATCGTCGTAATAGACGTGGGCGTGGAAACCGCGAATGCTTTCAGAATGTCCGGAATTTTCCATGGTTCATCTCCCGCTCACGCGTCGACAACGGACCATCAAACCGCCAAATCGAGCAGGGCCAAATTCGCTCACAACGGCAAAAAAGACAGAGGACTCCTTGATTTTTGTCTGAGTCTATTTGCAATCGACACACGAAACAAATTGACACCTTGCGATATTTTTGGCAGAAACTGCCGGTAGTGCGCATTGGCACAAAGCAGCTCACGCACGCCGCAGAGCGTCCGCGCCGCGGCGAAAGAGGCGATTGAATGTCGCGATCGACGCTTGCAGCACTACAATCCCGACGCAACCGGCGCGGTCAGACCATGGCCGAATATGTTTTGATAGTCGGAACCATTGCGATTGTCGCGATCGCCGCGTACGCGCTGTTCGGGCGCAACCTCGCCAACAACGTGAATCACACCAACAGCGCATTTACCGCTTCGTAAGCTATCGAGGCCCGCCCGCGTTTTCGCCGCCAATCGACGTCGCGCTGGAACGCCTCGGCGCTCGCAACAGCCAACATTTCAATCCGCGATCGGCATCACTACCGCGCAAACCGGCGAACGCCGCCGGCGTCGCCGCGAAACCGCGGCCATTTCGTCGGCGACGAACGTCAAATCAGGGCGGGAGCGATTGCCGAAAGCCTTCGCGAGGCGCTATCGTACGACCGTTTTCGCGCGGTTCTTCGCAGCCGGAGCAATCTCCGCAAGGCAAGAATCGACAAGGCGAAAGCGACGCCCCCGCCTGACACGGGCAAACCGGATCGCGACGCGATCGCCGGTCTCGCGCGAAGCTGCCTCAATTTGAAACACCCTGCCGCCGCATTCCCATAATTTGGCAATCGTCACCGCCGAGACTGGTTCGTCGCGGAAAAAATCCGACGTAAAGTAGGATTTTAATTGACTATCGCGCGTCATTAACTGAGAATTCGGTTGAGGCGTCGCCGAGTTCTGGTTCGGCCCTTCGCCCTCGGACAGGCGGCGCAATCGCAGCGGTCGGCTTCGTCAAGAAGTAGCAATGTTTCCCGTCTCTACCGATATGTGGCCGCTCGAAAAGCCGTGCGAATCGATCGGCGCGGCGGCGAGCCTGTCCGGTTTCGCCGCCGAAATTGGATCAAAGGCCACCGGGCCGCGGCGCGGCATGCGAAGATTCGCAGGCCGCTGTGAAGTTGCTACAGTTTGTAGCATCATGCCAGATAGCGTTGACGGCGCCATGATTGCGGATCGAGGAAATCCGCGCGCATATCCGATCGAAACTTGCGCGACGGCGCGTGAGAGCGCCGGAATGCTGGTGCGGCCGACGATCAAATATTGGCGCCTTGAGATTGAAGCCCACCTGAGCGCGGCTGGCCGCAACTGATGTCCGCATCGGCGAAAAACGGCGATTTGCCGATCGTTAAAGATCCTGAACCTCGGCGTTCTTTCGCGTCATCCGTCGATCCGTCGAATATCGATCCATTCGAAGCCATCTTCCGCCAAAACACCGACGTGATGACGCTGATGGACACGTCCGACGGGCGTTACGTGGACGTCAACGACGAGTTCCTGCGGCTGACCGGCTATTCGCGCCAAGAGGTTATCGGACGCAGGCCGGCGGATTTGGGACTCGAATTTGATCGGGACACGCTTGCGCGGATAGCTGAATCGCTCAAAACGACAGGCGCGATTCGCAACGTCGAAATACCGATGAAGCTTCCCAACGGCCGCACGCTTACGGTGCTGTGGTCGGCGATGAAATTGCGGCTTGGCGATCGGCGTTGCCGGCTGGCGATCGCGCGCGACATCACCGAACTGCGGCGCGCCGAGAGCGCGCTGCGCGAAACAGAGGACCGCCTGCGCGAAATCATCGAGCACGCGCCTTTGATGATCACCGCGATCGATCGCGACGGTAAATACACTCTTTTGCGGGGGCGCGGCGCGAAAACGATCTTCGCCGATCCGGCCGCAGTCGTCGGACGCTCTGCGTTCGAGGTTCATCGCAACCGGCCACACTTGATCGACGGGATGCAAGCCGCGCTGGCGGGCGAAGAGAGCGTTTTCGAGACCGAGATTAACGGCCATTATCTCGAAGTCTGGCGCGGTCCGATTTACAACTCCGACGGAGAGATCACGGGCGCTTTCGGCGTCAATACTGATATCACGCCGCGCGTCCGGGCGGAGCGGGAGATGCTGATTCGGCTCCGCCAGAATGAAGCGATTGCACATCTGGCGGCGCGCGCGCTTGAAGGCGCGGGCGTCGCGGAGCTGCTCACCGAAGCCGCCGAATGCGCGCGTAGCGGCTTCCAGGCCGATTTTTCTTCCGTCCTGGCATACGACGAAAGCGAAGGCGGGATGCGGGTCGCCGCCACGACGGGCGCCGATGCGGCCGATTACCTCAACTTACGGATTCCGCCACAAGACGCTTCGATGTGGCGTTTCGTGATGGAAACGGGCGAATCCGTGATCAGCGAGGATATCCGGAACGACGCTCGATTTCAGCCGAATCCGCGGCTTCTGCAACGCGGCGCGCGCGGCGTGATATCGGCTCCGGTACGATCCCGCAATGCCAATTTCGGCGTTCTCTGCGCGTATGCGCGCGAGCCGCGCCGTTACTCGCGCGAAGACGCGAGTTTCATCCGCTCGCTCGCCGACGTGCTGGCGATGGCGATAGAACGATCGCAGAGCGAATGCCGCTTGCGCGAGAGCGAAGACTATTTGCGCACGCTGATCGCAAATTCGACCGACATTATTGTCGTCCTCAACGAGCAAAACCGCATCGATTTCATCAACGAAGCAGGCGCGCGGATGTTTGGCCTCGCCGCGGAAAGCATGATCGGGCGCGCCGGCGCCGATTTCGTGCATCCGCAGGATTTGCCGATCCGCGACCGCAATTTCCAGTTCGCGCGCGAGAATCCGGGCGTGCCGGCGCGATGCGAATTGCGCTTGCTCGGCGGCGACGGGGAATGGCGCGTGTGCGAAGTCGTGATCCGCGCGATCGAGCAAATCGGCGGAGCGCCCGGGTTGCTCACTAATCTTCGCGATATCACGGATCGCCGCGCCGCCGAGCGGGATCGCGCTCTGCTCGCTTCGATCGTCGCCGCTTCCGACGACGCGATAATGAGCTTCACCTTCGACGGCGTGATCACCAGCTGGAATATCGGCGCGGAGCGGCTGTATGGCCATCCGGCAAGCCGCATGATCGGCCGGGACATCAAATCGCTGCTCTCGTCCGCTGAGGTCGCCGACCTGCGGCGGCGATTCGCGCGGATCGAGGCGGGCGCGTCCGACGATCATTACGAAATCAAGCGGCGCCGGAGCGATTACTCCATGATCGACGTATCGGTCACGCTTTCGCCAATTCGCGGCGCCGACGGCGCCGCGATCGGCGTCGCCGCCATCGCCCGCGACATCACCGAGCGCAAGCGGGCCGAAGCCGAATTGAAACGGGCGCGCGACGCCGCCGTTGAAGCCACCCGCCTCAAGTCCGCGTTTTTGGCCAACATGAGCCACGAAATCCGCACGCCGATCAATATCATCCTTGGCTATGGCGATTTGATTGGCGACTATCTGGCCGAACGCGGCGACACGAGCCAGTCCGAGTATCTGGACGCGATCTCGCGAGCTTCGCGGCGGCTGCTCCACACCATCAGCGGCATCCTGGATTATTCGCGGCTCGAGTCGGGAAATTTCCAGCTCGAACGACGGCCGTTGCGGATCGCGGAAATCGTCGCCCACGAGGTCGGGGAGGCGCGCGAGCTTGCGGCCGAAAAAGGCCTTGCGCTCGAGCTTGAAATCGGCGCGGCCGACCTAGTCGCCGAAGCCGACGATTACAGCGTCGCGCAGGCGATCCGCCAGGTTCTCGACAACGCGATTAAATTCACCACTCAAGGCGGCGTGCGAGTGCGCGTCGAACGCGCCGCGCCCGGAGAAGGAGCGCGGGTGGTCGTGGGCGACACGGGCGTCGGCATCGATCCGAATTTTCTGTCGCGCCTGCTCGAGCCCTTCGCGCAGGAAGACTCCGGCTACACGCGGAGATTCGAGGGCGCGGGCCTCGGACTGGCGCTCGCGCGCCGTTTTCTGGAATTGAACAACGCCAGCCTGAAGATCGAAAGCCGCAAAGGCGAAGGCTCGACCGTCACACTGCAGTTCCCGCCCGCCGGCGGCGAGAATCGCGCGCATCCGGCAGGCACAGTCCAGTCCCGCTAAAGCGATCGCTAGCGCGGCGGGCGGCTTTTGCGGCGCGCCGAATTCCGCTATTCAATCGGACGGGAGCCGCGATGGACGCCGCCGAGGAAATTCGCTTCTACTATGATTTCAAGAGCCCGTTCAGCTTTCTGGCGCTGGCGCCGGCCTGCACGCTCGAACGGACCCATCGGGTGCGCCTGAGCTTCATTCCGCGCGACTTCGAACCGCGGCTCGCATACGGCGGCGAGCTTGAGGAGCGCAGCCAGCGCGATTGGGACAAGGTGCGCTACCTCTATGCCGACGCGCGCCGCTTCGCCAACCAGCGCGGCATGATCATCCGCGGCCCGCAAAAGCTGTTCGATTCGCGGCTCGCGATGATGAGCGGAATCTATGCGGAGCAGCGCGGACGGTTCCGCGAATATGCGCCGCTCGTCTTCGAGCGCTTCTTCAAGCGCGAACTGGATATCGAAGAGCCGGCCGCGCTGGCCGGCGTGTTGCGCGAGGCGGGACTCGACGCCGACGATTTCGCGCGCTATGCCGCCTTCGACGGGCGCGACGATCTGGCGCGCGCCTACGAGCAGGCGGAACGCGACGGCGTCTTCGGCGTGCCGACGCTGATCGTCGCCGGCGAACCGTTCTGGGGCAACGATCGAATCGGCTGGGTAATCAAAAAACTCGACGCGATGGGACTGCGGCGCGAAGCCGCCGCCACGCGATGACTGGACGGAGACTATCAATGCGGCAACCGCCGATCGGAACCAAAGGGTCGTACGAATTCGTGGTCAGGCGCGACCAGCTCGCCGGAACGCTGGAACCGTCGCTGCCGCCCGTGTTGGCGACCTGCTTCATGAGCCTTGCGATGGAAATGGCGGCGATGGAAGCGCTCAAGCCATACATGGAGCCAGGCGAGATGACGGTCGGCGCGATCGTCAACGTGAATCATATCGCGGCGACGCCCGAAGGATGGCGCGTGAGGGCTGAGGCCGAAGTCGTCGGAGGCGACGCGCGCAAAGTCGAGTTCAATGTGCGAGCCTTCGACGAAAAAGACGAAATCGGCAACGGCTATCATGTGCGGGCGATGGCGCCGCGAGCGAAATTCGACGAGCGCCTCGCAGCCAAGGCGTCCGCCAAACCATAGGACGGCGTCCGCGGCGACGCCTGAAGGACGGCGCAATGGGCTCAGGAATCTTTGGCGCGAAGGAAGTTTACGTCGGCCGCGATTTCGGCGGCGAGGAATTCGCGATCACGCCCGACGCGGTCGAGAACTATATCGCGGCGACCGGCGACGACCATCCATGGTATCGCGGCTCCACGCAGCTCGGCGGCCCAATCGCGCCCGCGCTGATCCTGCATTCGGTCGTCTTCCGCACGCGCGATTGGTATCTGCCGAAAATCTTCGGCAACCTGCACGCGCGTCAGGAGTGGGAAGGGTTCGCGCCGATCCGCGTCGGCGAAACGATTCGCTCCCGATCGGTGGTGGTCGAACGTTATATCAAGCGCGACCGCGAATACGTCGTCAATGAGGTCCTGTTGTTCGGGCCGGACGGCCGGATCGTACAACGTAGCCGGACGCATCAGAGCTTCCTGCTCGACGCCGACCGCGCGGCGGCGGGCGCGAGCTACGCGGTCGATCGCGAGCGCGAAAAGTCGCCGGGACGCGACTTTCACGTGGGAGAACGAGGCGGCGAGCCGATCGAAGCGCCGATGCGTCCGGTTTCGCAGGCGATGTGCATGGCGTTCTCCGGCCCCGGCCGCAACTATCACACCGACGCCGAAGAGGCGCGCAAGCTCGGTTTTCCCGAAATTGTGGTTCAGGGCATGTGGTCGGTATGCCTGATCGGCGAAATGATGACGCGGCGTTTCGGCCTTGGCTTTATTGTCGGCGGGAAACTCGATCTCAGGCTGGTCAACGTCCTGTGGGCGGAGGAGACATCCGGACCACGCGGCCGGATCATCGAGCGCCGTCCTGAAGGCGAACGCACCCGCGCGGTTGTTGAAGTCTGGACGGAAAAAGCCGACGGAACGAAAACGATCGTCGGCTCGGCAAGCGCCATCGAATTGTAACCTGAACCGTCCGGCCGCGCGCGCCTATACGGAAGCGGTCAGCGCTTCGATATCAGCGACGCTTTTGGGCACAGCAGCCGTCATCACTTCGTGGCCTTCGGCCGTGACCAGCACGTCGTCTTCAATCCGGATGCCGATTCCGCGGAAGCGTTCCGGCGCGCGATCGTCGTGAGGCGCGACGTAAAGCCCGGGTTCGACCGTCAATACCATCCCCGGTTCGAGCGTGCGCGATTCGCCGCCCAGCCGGTACAGGCCGACATCATGCACGTCCATCCCGAGCCAATGACTCGTGCGGTGCATGTAGTACCGCCGCCATGATCCTTCCTTCATGGCCTGATCGGGCGGTTCGTTCAGCAGGCCGATGCGGCACATTCCATCGACCAGAATCCGCACGGCGACGTCGTGCGGCTCGTCGAACTTCACGCCGGGCCGAATCGCTTCGATCGCGGCAAGCTGGGCCTCCAGAACGATTTCATACAAATCGCGCTGCAGCGCCGAAAACCGCGCGCCGATCGGGAAAGTCCGCGTGACGTCTGACGCATAGAATTGATACTCGCATCCGGCGTCGATCAACAGCAGCTCGCCCGTCTCCATCCGGCGATCATTGTTAATGTAATGCAAAGTGGCCGCGTTCGGCCCGGACGCGATAATCGACGGATAACTCGGACCGGCGGCGCCGCGCGAACGAAACTCGTAATCGACCAGCGCCTCGATTTCCCATTCCATCATCGCGCCGCGCGCACGCGCCATCGCCGCGCGATGGGCTTCAGCGGAAATCGCGATAGCGCGGCGCATCGCGTCGAGTTCCTCAGGCCGTTTGCGCACGCGCTCCTCGTGAATAATCGCGCGCGGATCGAGAATCGCATGCGGACCGCATCCGAGCCGCGGGCGCATCGCCTGCGCGTAACGCACCAGCTCCAGCACGCGCGCGCTCATGCGCTCGTTTATGCCGAGCGGAAAATAGACGCGCTCGGCTTTTTCCAGATAACGGCGCAGCACGCTTTCGACGTCATCGATCGGGAAGGCGCGATTCGCGTGGAATTCCGCGACCGCGCCCTCAAGACCCGCGCGGCGTCCCGTCCAGGTTTCGCGCTCGGGATCGCGTGGGCGAACTAGAAGAATAAACTCTTCTTTCTCGCCGGGCGCGAAGACCGCGACAGATTCAGGTTCGGCGAATCCGGTCAGATAGAAAAAATCGTTGTCCTGCCGATAGACATATTCAACGTCACCGGAGCGTAGCGCGACCGGCGCGGAGGGCAAAATCGCAATTCCGCCCTCCCCGACCGCATGGAGAAACCGGCGGCGCCGGTCTGCGAAAACTTCAGGATTAGGAATCGGATTCACGAGCCTGATTATATCGGATCGAACAGGCGCGAGTGCGGCGTCGGCGCCTTCGATGCGCCCAAAAATGCGGCGATCAGGGCCGCGAACGCCATTGGCAGCCGGCTGCTTACGGCCATCCGGCGCCGCCGACCGCGACTTCGCGCGTCCAGACCCTGGCGCTGCGCTTGGCCCGGCATTCGTCGGGGTTGATGCTTTCCGAGGTGAGCACGAAAAGCGTTCGCCGACCGGGTCCGCCGAGCGCGCATGCGATCGGCATCGCTTCAAACTTATGCCGCTCCGCGATTTCGCCGCCCTCGCGGACGCGCAGCAACTCGCGCGTAAACGGCGACGCCACCCAAATCGCGCTCTCGGCGTCGAGCGCGATGCCGTCCGGAACCGCCTCGCCAAGTTCGGCCCAAACACGCCGATTCGACAGCGAACCGTCCGCGGCGACGCTGAACGCTGTCAGCCGATGGCCCATCGATTCGCCGACGACCAGAGTGCGTCCGTCAGCCGTCACCACCGTCCCGTTCGGAAAATCGAGCCCGGTCGCGGCGACGCGAGCGCGTCCGTCCGGCTCGACCAAAACGATTTCAGCCGGCTTCTGCGGCGCGCCCGTCAGTAAATCGTAGCCGAAATTGCCGACGTAAGAGCGACCGGCGCCGTCGGTCACCATGTCGTTGCAGTGAAACGACGCGAGCTTGCTCAAATCCGCATGCACCTTAAGCCCGTCGGCATCCTGACGCAGCAGCTTGCGATCGGTCATCGAAACGATCAGCAAACGGCCGTCGGGAAGCCAACCAAGACCCGAAGGCCACGTCGGCACTTCCGCGACGATCGTCTTTCGGCCGTCGAGTGTAACGTTGAGCACCTGATGGGCATGCATGTCGGACAGATAAAGCTTGCCGTCATGCCAGCGCGGTCCTTCAGGAAACGCCAAATTGTCAAGTAATACTTTAAATTCAGCCATCGCGAAGCCTCGCAATAACGAAACTGACGCTGGAGATTTTTCTCAGCGCCGCGCTCTTCATTCGAGCGCGCCCCTGGCGCGCAGGCGCGACACGTCATCACCGCTATAGCCGAGCAATCCGGTCAAAATCTCCTCAGTATGCTGGCCGATGCAGGGCGCCGCCGCGCGTACATTGGTCGCAGTCCGACTGTACTTCCACGGCATTCCGCAATGTTGTTGCACGCCAACCTCCGGATGTTCGCGGCGGACGAAATAGTCGCGCCCGTTGAGATGCTCGTCTTCCTCGGAAAGATAGCGGTTGTCGGCGACGACCGCGGCCGCCAGCCCGGCTTGCTGGAGCGTACGCGCGACATCGTCTGCACGGCGGGTCGCGGTCCACGCCGAGATCAGGTCGTTCAGTTCTTCTTCATGCGCCTTGCGCGCCGCAAAAGTCGCGAACCTGGCGTCCGACGCCAGCCCCGGCTGTCCGATCGCGGCCGCGAAGCGCGCGAATTCGGCGTCGTCGGCAATCGCGATCGCGACCCATTGATCGACCGTCACGCCCATCACCGGCTCAGGCCGATCGAGGCAGCGATAGATTCCATGTGGCGCCATCCACGGATCCTCGTTGCCCGCACGCTCCGGCTCGCGCCCGTTCATCGTGTATTCGAGAAGGCCTTCAGCCAACAGGTCCATCGCGCACTCCCATTGGCTCATATCGATATATTGCCCCTGACCCGTCTTGGCCCGATGGAACAGCGCGGCAAGGATCGCGAATGCGCCATGGACGCCGGCGTTGGGATCGGCGTAACTGAATCCGGCGTGCATCGGCGGCCAGCCGCGGTATCCCGTAAGCGCCGACAGCCCAGACAACGGCACCTGCGCTGGACCGTAAGCGATATAGTCGCGATACGGACCGGTATCGCCGTAGCCGGTCAACGACGCCATGATGATGTCCGGGCGGATTTTCTTGACGGCCTCGTAGCCGAAACCCATCCTGTCCATCACGCCATGCGCGAAGTTGTTCACGACCACGTCGCTCTTCGCGATCAGGCGCCGCGCGATTTCGTGCGCTTCAGGATCCTTGAAGTTGAGCGTCAGCGACCGTTTGCCCTGATTGTACTGATTGAAGTAGCCGGAGCGGTTGAGGCCGCCGGGTTGGCCGCCCGGCCACGGCGGCAGCAGCCGCGTCACGCACGGACGCGTTCTGGTCTCGATTCGGATCACATCCGCGCCCAGATGCGCGAGTTGCAGGGTGCAGTAGGGACCCGCCCACACCCAGGTGAAGTCCGCGATACGCACGCCGTCGAGCGGTGGCCGCGCCATCTAAATCACACCCGTTCGTTTAAGTTCGGCAAGGCGCGCCGACGACAGTCCAAGCCGGCCGCCGAAAATCTCCTGATTGTGCTGGCCGAGCACGGGCGCGGGCATCCGCAATTCCCACGGCGTCGCTGAATATTTGAGCGGCGCCCCGGGATACTTGAATGCGCCGGCGACAGGATGAGCGATTTCGACGAAAAAGCCGCGCGCCTTAAGATGCTCGGAATTGAGCAGGTCGCCCATCGTTGATACCGGCGCAAAGGGAATCCGCCGCGCCTGCGCTTTTTTGTACAAATCCAGCACGGTCTGCTGGCTCACATATTCTTCGAGGAAAATCTTGAGCGCTTCCCAATTTTCGCCGCGCTTCAGGCGATCGGCGAAAATCTCTTCGCCAGCCCACTCCGGATTTCCCATCAAATCGACGAACGCCTTCCACTGATGCTCTTCGATGCAGCAGACGTAAATCCAACCTCCGTCCTTGCATTGCATCGATTCGACCGGCTGCAGCGGCTTCTTGCCGAGCCGGGTCGCGATCATTTTCATGTACGGCCAGTACTCGAAGGTCATTTCGAGCTGAGACGCGAGCGCCTCTTGGCACGAAACGTCGATGTGCTGGCCCTCGCCGTCGCGCATCGCCGCCAGCACCGCGCCCATCGTCGCGACCGCGCCGTGCACGCCGCCCTGATATCCCGCCTGGCTGCCGAAAGTCTTGAGCGGCGGCAACTCTGGATGCTCCGGGCCGGCTCCGTTGAGCACGCAAACGCCGCCCGCCGACCACACCGTCAATTCCTCTGCGCGCAGGT
>JADBKU010000014.1 GCA_014896235.1 bacterium
GCCAACGATAAAAGTCCCGCGTTTCCTGATCGAATCCGGGCAGGATACGGCCCAGCAATTGGGCGTCGTCAGTGTTGCAATAAGCGGGCGGCGTCGAGCGAATCCATGACTCCGGATCAATCGAGTCCGTTTCGCTCGGGCCGTCGTAAATCGATTCCAGATACGCGATATCTTCATCTTCCCAGGCGGTCGCGTAGCGTTCGGTGCGCCCGCCGCAGGATTTTGAAAACCGAGCGTCGCATATCGCGCCATTGAAGCGGAGAAATTCGCCGGCGGTGGCGCGGACCGCTTGCGCCGCCGCGGGAGTGAAAGCCTTTGAGATTCCCTGGTAACGCTGGCAATGATCGTCCGCGCACACGTCGAAATCGCGATGCGCTTCCCGGCCGTACCAGCGGCAAATTTCGCGCGGCCCGCGTTGCTCGCCGCGGCCGCGATCGATCGCCGATTGATTCGATTTGGGATGCCACAGCCAACTGCGCGAGATGACCGCATGCGCTTTCAGCAATTCGACCGGGCAGGTCGCGCTCATTTCCGACGAGATGACGCTGGTTACATAATCTTCGAGCGCTACATCATTGATCGCCGTCAATCCGCCTTCACGCCGGATGAGGCGAAGCGCGCCGCGAAACACTTGGCGCTCTTTGCGCTCCCAGTGAAAGCCGATGCCGATGGAAATGTCGTCGAGCGCAAACGCGCAGGCCTCCGCGTCGGTAGGATTCAAAACGATTTCGGAATCGAACCGATGGCGGCCCGGACCGAACTTCCGGCCATCGTGGGCGCGGAAATCGCCTCCGAGCAGCTCGACTTCGAGCGCCGGACGCGCCTCGCAAAGCCCGACTGAAACGATCACAATCGCTTCTCCAGCGCGTTCGCGACTCGGCGGAACTGATCGTCAGGCAGAGTCACCTCGCGATAGATCGCTTCGATATCAGCGGCGGTGATCCTCTCGAAATCCCGCGGCTGGGGCGTGACGAAAACTCCGCACATGTCGAGCGCGGCCGGACTGACGGTCAGTTCGCCCGTATAGTACGCCCACGGCCGATGTTTGCTGCGGGGGAAAAGATATGCGGTCCACCGGCCGGAGTCGCAGTGGACCGCCAGATTGATCATCGGCTCGATTCCGAAACAAGTTGATTGCTCAAGCAGCTCCATTACTTTATTCAACCGACTGGCTATTGACGATTCGTTCCGATCCCTGAAAATCAACACATTCCGTGAATAGCCCGCCGACGCGGCCTCCGGCAGCTTCGCGGCGTCTCGTTCGATCGGGAACAATCTCCGCGAACCAGCCTGGAAATGCAGATGATCGGGGGCGGACGCTCCGCATTCCGGACCGTTGTAAAATACGAAATATCCAGGCAATGCGGCGGCCAGCTTGAGCATATATTCAAGCTGGCCAGCGATGCGCTGCGGCCGATGCTCGCGATGGGCAATCGTCAAGTGGCGCTCGATAATCGGAAATGGATTGCAATATATTATCAGATAATCGTCAAAAGGCGCGCCCTCCTCCTCGGCGGGCATATTCGATCCGCACAGGAAGCAGGGACGTTTCGCCACCGAATCCGGATCGGTGGCGGCTGTCGAACTGGCGAGCCGATGGGGGATGAGCCGCAGATAAACGTCGGACCATCCTACTTTCATACGCCTCGTTCGGGCCGCCGCGAGACCCCTAAGGCCAGCCGCAAGCTGCGGCCATGCGATCGCCTGGCGTCTGAAAAGATCTTCGATCGTTTCGATCATCGATGGATCCGGGCCTTGATTTCGACCGTCCTCAGCCAGTCTTTGTAAAAATCGTAACGATTCGCGACTTCCAGCGGCAGCGAGCTGTCGCTGTTCCCCTCCCATCGCCGACAAAGGTAGATCGGATCGAAGATGCGTCCAATTTCATATTCGCGAGAGATGCGTATCGCCACCGCGTAGTCCTCGCCGTAGCTGACATTCGGAAAGCCGATTCGCCTCAGAACCGCCGTATTGAAAGCGCGCGGCGCGCCAAGGCCATTCACGCGCAGCGCATTGTTGTGGCCGTTTTCGCGGCTCCATTCGCGATGATCGATCAAGCCGGGCGGAATTTCCCGCAATGAAAAATCGACCAGAGTATAGGCGCCGACCACCATGGCGTACGGCCCCGATTCCAGAACTTCGACGATTCGGCGCAGAACCAGTTCATTCGCGTACAAATCGTCGGAGTCGAGCTGTACGCAATATCGTCCGCAATCCGGAGAATAAATCGCTTCGTTCCAGCATCCTCCGATGCCGAGATCGGCGCGGTCGGGCGTGATATGGCGAAGCCTGGATTCGCCGACGGAGCGGAGAAGTTCCGGCGTACGATCGGTTGAATGATTATCCACCACAATCACGTTGAAGCTGAAGTCGGCTTGCTGCGCGAGCGCGCTCCGCACGGCGTCGAGGATAGTTCGTTCGCGATTCCGTACCGGAATTATTACGCTCGCCTTGACCGAGAAATCGCCGTCCGGAGCCGGCGCGCTCTTGAACGCAGGCGGAAGCCACGCGCCGATTCGCCGCAAATGCGCGGTGGCGATACGCTCCATTTCAAGTTGATAGTCGCGATTGCGCGGATCGACATAGCTGAACTGGGTGTGAGCGCCGCCGGAAGAATTTGAGGCCGAGAAACTGTATAGCGCCTCGGGAATCCTGACAATTGGATACGCTTCGGAAATTCGCAGGCGAAGGTCATAGAGACCGCCCCATCGCAAGCCCGGTTCGATTCCCACGCGGCGCGCGGCGGCCGTTGAAATCGCGGTGACAGGGCCGAAATCGAAAGTGTCGCGGATACTGCCGGGTTGGTAGTCGATATGCGGATGGCCGGCGGCGTCGGCGTAAACCCAGCCGGCTCCGGTTTCACGCATGACTTGCGACATGCGATCGAACATTCGCGCGCCCGGATCGACGGGCGTGCCCGGATCGCCGATGAACAAGATATCGGTCTTCGCGTGTTCCAGCAGTTCCGAGATGGCTTGCGAGGATCGATCTTTCGGATAGACGATGCTCACTTTTTGCTCCGCGAATCTATCGAAGCGGGAACGAAGAACAGGACGACTGCCTATACGGCGGCCACGGCGCGGCGATCGACGCCCACCCGCCGGACATCGATTTCTTTCGGCCTGACGACCATCACGCCGCTCATCCGATTGCTCCGCAAAAAATCGCCAAGCCGCTCTTCCACGACGGCGCCTTGGCTGCGAGACGCGTGCCGCAGCGCCACTCCCTCTTCGCCGCGCTCGATTAGCCCGGCGTGAAAAACGTCCAGATTGGAACGCGTGGAGACGAAGCAGATGATGTCGCCGGTGCGCAAAGATGGCTCGATTCGCCCTATAAAAGATTTTGGCATGCATCTGATTCGCGCCGGACGTGCAGCGATTCCTCGTAAAACCCCGAGCGTCCGGTCGCGGATGACAGTCGGGACGGCGCTTATCGGCACGCGCGCGATTACGCCTGCGCGGACGTTGTTGCGAATCCACGACGTCATGTAGTGATTCCGGCGTTTCCATGCCACGCGGCCGCCGTCATACCGGATTTGCCGCAGGTTATCGATGAACTGATCGACGGTGAAGGAGCGCGCGAGCGCGAGCGTGGTTTCGATATAAGTTACGCAATCGAATCCGTCGAGCGATGCGGTAAAGACTTCAGCTTCGCTGATCGATCCAATCAGCGGATCTGGTTTGTAGGGGCGACCGAGGAACTCGCCCGCGAAAAACGAAATACGGTCGCTCACGGTCTGAAGGCTCCGCGCTTTGAATAACAGTTGGTTCAAGCGACGATGGTTCAGATCGTATGGTTGCGCGGACGCCATGCGCCACGAAGTTTAGCACGCACGCGGACGATCGTGCGCCACGGTCCGCATGTCAACAAATCGATTACGCCGGATCAAGCCGCAACCCGAATCCGTCCAGTCTATGAAAATCCGGCGTGGCGCACGGATGGCGTATCGCCCAATAGGAACGACGGTCCTCCTCTTCGATAACCGCCGCTATCCCGACCAGGAGAGGCGCGCACAGGTGTCGTGAAGCGAGGCGATCGACGCGCACCAGGGAATCGAGCCGCAGATGATTCCCGGCTGACTGAAATTTTATGGGCGGACGAAGGGATTCGTCTTCCAACGGTCCGCCGTCGCGATACCCCTTGAAAGCGAACACGGCCCACTCGCCGGACGGCGAAAAGTTGAACTCGTGATAAGCCGCGTCGCCGGCGATGGCGATGAAGCTTTCGAAGCAGGTGCGCCGCCAGAGCGCGGCATTGAAAACGGGCGCCGAAGGAGCAGGAATTCGCAGGCGCGGAATATCGCCATCGAGCAGGTAGGTCAGATGCAAGCCGCCGCTAACCGCTCGATTCACGACCGCCTGAATGCCGCGCACCGCCGCGGAAGGACTGGCCGGATGGCAAACGAGGTCGATCCGATGTTCGCGGGTCATATCGCGCGTCGCGATTTCTCGATTACGGCCTGAATTGAATCGCGCGCGGCCCCAGCCCGCCCGGCTGCGACACGATGCGGTAGGCGTTTTCGACCCATTCGCAGACCCAGCGCCGCGTGTCACGCGGGTCGATCATTTCCTCCATCTGAAAACGGTTGAGCGGTCCGATCGGGCCGCGGGCGCTCTCGATGCGCGCGTTAATCTCGGCGCGTAGCGCCGCGGGATCGGCCGCCTCCGCGAGCTGGCGCTTGTACGCCGCCTCGATTCCGCCTTCCGGCGGGATGCCGCCGACGTCCGCCGCCGGCCAGACGACGCGCGCGCTGGCTCCGCTGCGCGGCGTCGCGTAGTTGTTCCCAGCGACGCCAAAACTCCGCCGCATGATTACGGTGAAGATCGGAACCGCGACCTGCGCGAACGCGATCATCCATTCCGCGCCCTTGCGGATGGTTCCGGCTAGCTCGTGCTCGACGCCCACGGCGAACCCGGGATTGTCCACCAGATTCAGGATCGGCAGATGGAACAGGTCGCACAAATCAAGATGGCGCTTGAGCTTGTCGCAGCCGTCCGCCGTCAGCGCGCCGCCATTGACGTGCCGGCAATCCGACGCAATCACGCCCATCGGATACCCGTTGAAACGGACGAAGCCGACGATTTGATCCGTTCCCCACAGCGGACCAATTTCGAAAAACGATCCGCGATCGGCCATCAGGCGGATCGCGCGGCGCATGTCGAACGTGGTCGTGCGCTTGCGCGGGATGATCGTGAATAGCTCTTCCTCCCGGCGTTCCGGAGGATCGTCGGGATCCGGAGCCAAAATCGGCGGAACCTCGAATACGCTCGACGGCAGATAGGAAAGAAACCGCTTCACCATCGCCGCCGCTTCCTGCTCGCTATCCGCAAGATTATCGACCGAACCGTTGCGACAATGGATATGCCATCCCCCCAATTCCTCTTTCGTGATGTCATAACCCATCGCGTGACTGACCACTGGCGGCCCCGCCACGAACAGTTGCGCGATATCCCGCACCATCACCGCAAAATGGCCGAGCACGGCCTTCGCCGCGCCGATTCCAACCACGCTTCCCAGGAGCATGTTGACCACCGGCACCTGGCTGAGTTGCTCGACGTACATCGTGCTGCCGAGATGGCCCGGCAGAAACGAGCCGCCCTCGCCGGAAACTCGCGGCCGGCCGGCCACGATCGCGCCCGAACTTTCCTGCGCCGCGCTCTCGCCGGTTTTCTGCTGCTTCGGCACCATCGCGGCGATGCTTCCTCCGCCCGACGATCCGTCCAGCAATCGAATCGACGGACAGCGAAAATCAAGTGAAAGCCGATCAAGATGGATGCTCTTGCCGCCGATCGCGCCGTCGGCATGGCCGCCGCGCGACGTGAAATCATCGGCGCAAACCACCACCGTCCGCCCCTCGATTTTGCCCCATCCGCCGACATGATTGGCCGGCGTGAACCCAGAGATTCGTCCTTCGTCGTCATAGTCGGCGAACCCCGCGAGGCTGCCGACTTCGCGAAAGCTTCCGGCGTCGAGCAGCAGATCGATACGTTCGCGGCAGGTCAGCTTGCCGCGGCTACGCTGACGTATCACGCCGGGATCGGTCGAATCGGGCGCGAACCGCCGATGCGCGATCGACTGCAATGCCCGCACGTCGGCGAGCATCGGCGCCCAGGTATCTTCGCCATAACGACGCGGCATCCTTTTGTCGCCCGCGCTTTTGGCCGGAGCGATCGTCGCGACGATCTGGCCCGTGGCGACCGTCGCGCCCAGTTCCGCAGGCTTGATCCCGGTGACCACGCCGGCGCACGGCGCCGTTATCGCCGTCTCCATTTTCATCGCGCTGACGACCATCAAAGTCGCCCCCGCGGCGACTTCGGCGCCAATTTCGACCGGAAGATCGATCACGCCGCCGGAAATCGGACTGGCGACGCCTTCTTCGCCCTCCGCGACGGCCAGCCCCGCTGGAATTCCGCCCGCCGCGTCGTCAAGGCGTCGACCGCTGCGCAGCGCGGCCGCCTGTTGCTCCAGCAGCGACAACGAACCCGCCGCCGCGGTCGAAGCGCGGCCGGAGGCGTTCAACCGCTCCGCATGTTCGGCGAGAAAACTGGTCCGCGCATCGCCCGCCCATACCACCGGATGCGATAGGATCGCGCGCAACTGCTGGAGGTTCGTCGGCAGGCCGCCGATATGGAACTCGTCCAGCGCGCGCAAGCCGCGCTCGAGCGCGGAACTGAACGTTCCGGTCGAATTCGATTGGCAAATCACCTTCGCGAACATCGGATCGAACTGCGGCGGCGGCGCATAACCAAGATAGCCGCACGAATCGACCCGCACGCCCGGTCCCGCCGGTTCCTTGTACGCCGTCAGCGCGCCCGCGCCATGCGCGACGATGCGAGCCTGAATGGCGTAGCCGCGCGTCGCGACATCGCTTTGCTGGCGGATACCTAACGAAGCCAACGATTCGCCCGCCGCGATCCGAAATTGCGCCTCGACCAGATCGATTCCCGTGATCTGTTCGGTGATCGTGTGTTCGACCTGAATACGCGGATTGCACTCGATGAAAAAGTGCTCGTCCTTTTCCGGATTCACCAGGAACTCGACCGTTCCCGCGTTGAGATAGTCGGCGGCGCGGGCCAGGCGAACAGCATCTTCAAGAATTCGGCGCCGCAATCCGGCTTCGAGTCCCGGCGCCGGCGCGATTTCGACGACCTTCTGATTGCGAAGCTGGATCGAACAATCGCGCTCGTAGAGGTGAACGATGTCGCCGCGGGCGTCCGCGAGCACCTGCACCTCAATATGCCGCGGCCGAGCGACCAGCTTCTCGACAAACACCGAGCCGTCGCCAAATGCCGCCGTCGCTTCGCTTTGGCATCGCGCGAAAGCCGCGCCCATGTCCGCCGCGCGCTCGACCACGCGCATCCCGCGTCCGCCGCCGCCGGCCGCCGCCTTCAGCATCACCGAATAGCCCAGTTTCGCAGCCGCCGCTGCAGCTTCTTCCGCGTTTTTCGCCACGCCGGGACTTCCCGGGATGATCGGCACGCCGACCGATCGCGCGAGGTCGCGCGCTTTGGTCTTGTCGCCGAACAAGGCCAGCGTTTCGGGCCGTGGTCCGATGAAAACAAGGCCTTCCTCGCGGCATCGTTGGGCGAACCCCGCGTTCTCGGAGAGGAAGCCGTAGCCCGGATGCACGCAATCGCAGCGGCTCGCCTTTGCGGCCTCAAGCAGCCCTTCGACGTCCAGATAGGCGCGCACCGGATCGTTCGCGGCGGCGGCCGCATTCCCGATCGCGCGCGATTCGGTGGTGACGCGCGTATGCAGCGAGAGCGCGTCGGCGGGCGCATACACGCTCACAGACTCGATGCCCAGCGCCGCCGCGGCGCGTGCGATACGGATGGCGATTTCGCCACGATTGGCAATCAAGACACGCTTGAACAAGTCAGAACTCCCAATGGGCGCGACGAACGCCGCGCCGAATGACCGCTAACCGGCCTGCGCGGCGTTGGCCCGGCGGCCGCGCTAGCTGACGAATACCTTTGCCGCCCGCTTTCTTGCAAGGCTGTCGATCCGCCGCCCGGCCCGCTGTCCCGGCCCGGCCGCGTCATTGACAACCGCTTCGCGATTGATCTATCGCGAAAGCCCTGACTCACGCGCATAACTCACTTTATCCAACCCGCACCCAATCGAGGATTTCATGGCTGAATTATCAGAGCGCACGCCGGCGACGCCCGAAAAGCCGGTCGAGCGATACGACGCGATCGTTATCGGCGCGGGGGTCTCCGGACTTTTTCAACTGGTTCGTCTGCTCGAGCTCGGCTTTTCTGTGCGGCTCTTCGAGGCCGGCGGCGGCGTGGGCGGCACCTGGTACTGGAACCGTTATCCGGGCGCGCGCTTCGATTCCGAAAGCTATACCTACGGCTACTCGTTCTCGCACGAACTGCTGCAGGAATGGGACTGGAAGGAGCACTTTTCCGGACAGCCGGAGAACGAGCGCTATCTCAATTACGTGGCGGATAAATTCAACCTTCGGCCCCATATTCAGTTGAACGCCACGGTCGTGGCGGCCAGATACGACGAAAGTGGGAACTATTGGGAAGTCCGGCTTGAAGACGGTTCGCGCGCGCGGGCGCGGTTCCTAATCACCGCCGTCGGCATCCTATCGGCGCACAATATTCCCCCGTTCGAAGGCGTCGAGAGCTTCGCCGGCGAGTCGTTTCATACCTCGCGATGGCCGCAGGAGCCGATCGATTTCGCCGGCAAACGCGTCGGCGTTATCGGCACCGGCGCCACCGCGGTGCAATTGATTACCGAAATCGCGAAAGAAGTCGGCCATCTGACGGTGTTCCAGCGCACCCCGAACTATTGCGCGCCGCTGCGCAACCGCCCGATCGATGCCGAGACCCAGGCGAAAATCAAAGCCAGCTATCCGGAAATCTTCAAACGAACCCGCGAAACCTTCGCCGGCTTTATCCACGAATTTGACCCGCGGTCGGTTTTTGACGTTACGCCCGAAGCGCGGCAGGCGAAGTTCGAGGAACTGTGGGCGCAACCGGGTTTCAGCAAATGGCTCGGCAATTTCCGCGACATAATGAGCAATCCCGACGCCAATGAATTGTTCGCCGAGTTCGTCCGCGGAAAGATTCGCGAACGCGTCAAGAATCCCGCCGTCGCCGAAAAGCTCGCGCCCAAGGATCACCGCTTCGGCACGAAGCGCGTGCCGCTGGAAAGCGGCTACTACGAGCAGTTCAATCGCGACAACGTGCTGCTCGTCGATATCCGTGAATCGCCAATCGAGCGGATCACGCCCAGGGGCGTCAAAACCAAAGATGCGGAGTACGAGTTCGACATCATCATCTACGCCACCGGCTTCGACGCGGTCACCGGCCCGCTCAATCGAATCGACATCCGCGGCGCGGGCGGCCTTTCGCTTAAGGAAAAATGGGCCGACGGCCCGCGCACCTATCTCGGTATCCAGAGCGCCGGCTTTCCGAATCTTCTTACCCTCGTCGGACCGCACAACGGCGCCACTTTTTGCAATATGCCGCGATGTATCGAGCAGAACGTCGAATGGGTGACCGACTGTCTGAAATATATGCGGGAGAAGGGCTACGAACGGATCGCCGCCACCGCCGAGGCCGAGGAGGCGTGGACCAACCACGCCAATGAATTGGCCGTCGGCACGCTGATGTCAGAGACTCCGTCATGGTTTTTCGGCGCGAATATCGAGGGCAAGAAACGGGGGGTGCTGATGTATCTCGGCGGCGCGAAGGCTTATCGCGAGAAGTGCGACGCGGTCGCGGCCAACGGCTATGAAGGATTCAAATTCGACTAATCGTTTCTGAAGCTGGCGCGGCGCGCTCGCCACGGAGGTTCAACCAATGGATCGTCTCAAAGGAAAAGTCGCACTGATTTCGGGCGGCGCGCGCGGACAGGGCGCGGCCGAAACCCGCCTGTTCGTCAACGAAGGCGCGCGCGTCGTCGTCGCCGACGTGCTCGACGCCGAAGCCCGGCAACTTGCGGAAGAAGTAAATAAAAAAGCCGGGACCAAAGCCGCTCTGCCGGTGCATCTCGACGTGACCCGCGCCGGCGATTGGCGCGCCGCGGTCGATGCGTGCGAGCGTGAATTCGGCGGTCTCGACATCCTCGTCAACAACGCCGGCATCCTTAACGTCAAAGGCGTCAGCGACACCAACGAAGAAGAATGGGACGCCATCATCAACGTCAACCAGAAAGGCGTGTGGCTGGGAACCAAGTTCGCGGCTCCCGCGATGAAAAAGCGCGGCGGCGGATCGATTATCAATATATCGTCGATTTACGGCCTGATCGGTTCGGGCGGCTCGGCCGCTTATCACGCGAGCAAGGGCGCCGTCCGGCTCCTTACCAAAACCGCCGCGGTCGAATACGCTCCCGACAATATCCGTGTCAACTCCGTCCATCCGGGCGTCATCAAGACGCCGATGGTCGATATCTTCGCGGAAAAGAACTTGAAGGACCGGGCGCTGGCTCCGATGAAACGGGCCGCCCGTCCGGAAGAAGTCGGTTACGTGGTGTTGTTTCTTGCGACCGACGAGGCGTCTTTCGTAACTGGCGCTGAATACGTCGTCGATGGCGGCTATACCGCTGTATAACAAATATTTTCGACTCTTTGACGAGACGACGGAGCGATACTCATGAAAGTCGCCTTTGGACTCCTCATGGCTCCCGGCGGCCCGCTGCCGCGGCGCGGCGACGCGGCCGGCTTCGCGGACTTGGTGAAGATGGCCGAAGACTACGGCGTGCAGGCGCTCGGCACTTACGATTCCGCCTTCATCGGCGGCGATGCCTACGTTCGCACGACCATGATGGCGCTGGCGGCGGAGCGCGCGGTCGTCGGTTTGCGCCCGACCAATCCGCTTACGCGCGAACCGCAGGTGATGGCCTCGTTCCTCGCCTCGATCGACAGCCTGACCAACGGCCGCGCTTTCATGGAAATCGCCAGCGGCGACAGCGCCGTGCTCAATATCGGCTACAAGATCGCCACGCGCGCGCGCATCGCGGATTACGTCGCCTGCGTGCGCGACCTGATCGCCCGCGGCGAAGCAGTCTATCAAGGCAGGCCGCAGCGCGTGCGCTGGTCGCGCGAGGCGGTGCGCCCGCGCATACCGATCTACATCTGTGCCGAAGGGCCGCGGATGCTGCATCTGGGCGGCGAAATCGGCGACGGCGTAATCGCAGGAACCGGACTTTCCGCTGAAATCATCCGCGATACCAAGGCGCGGGTTCAGGCGGGCGCACGCGCGGCGAATCGCGACCCTGCCGCGGTCGAGGTCTGGTTCACCGCGCGCACCTCTCTGCATGAGGACCGCGACAAGGCGATCGAAAACGTCAAAGGCTCCGTCTCGTCAATTCTGAACCATGCGATGCGTTTCAGTCTCGAAGGCAAGCACGTGCCCAATGACTTTCGCGCGCGCGTTCAGGAATACGTTGACGGTTACGAATTGTACGATCACGTGATGCAGAGCGGCCGCAACACCCGCCGGATGGAGGAACTTGGGTTGACCGATTACGCGATCCGGCGTTTCGCGATCGCCGGCAATCCGGGCGATTGGATCGCGCGGATTGAGGAGGTCGCCGCGGCCGGCGCCGACAAACTCTGGATCGGACCGCTAATCGGCCCCGTCGATCGGCAGCTCCGCGACATGCGGACGCTCGGCGAGCGGGTTTTGGCCCGATTCGTCTAACAGTTCCCGCGTCGGCGGGATCGCCGCCCTGGCTAGTTCCGGCGCACGTTGCGAAACGGTCCGGTGTCGAAGCGCGGCTCCTTGGGCAATTCGAGCACGCGCTCCGCGATAATGTTGCGCTGAATTTCGTCGGTGCCGCCCGCGATCGAAACCGCCGGCACCGACACCAGTATTTCGGCGATAATCCCTTCACGCGGACTTTCGGGTCCGGTGAGCATCGCCGCCGTGCCGGTCATCAGCGTATGCACCCGCGCGCAAGCGCGCGCCACGTGGCTGGCCGCCAGTTTGCCGAGCGAGCCTTCCGGGCCTTGCGGCCGTCCCTGCCGCTGCGCGGCGCGCGCCCGGCGCGCGGTCCATTCGGCGCACTTCGCCAGCGTCATCAACTTTGCGATTTCCTGGCGCACGACCGGATCTTTGTTCGTGCCGGTTTCCTTCGCGCGGTCGATGATCAGATCGACACGGCCAGCGCGCTGCGGATACCACTCGTAGGGCTGATTCGCCTTTTCGGCCTCCGCCCGCTCCTCGGCGTGAATCCTTCCGATCCGCGTGCCGCGCTTTGGCGGCGGCGGCAATCCGTCGGCGCCGCGGCGCTCGTGCGCAAGCGTCGTCATCGCCACCTTCCAGCCCTCGCCGACCCGTCCCACCAGGTTTTCCTTGGGAACCTTCGCGTCAGTGAAGAACACCTGGTTGAACGAGGCGTGGCCGTTCATCTGCCGGAGCGGTTGCACGTCCACGCCCGGCTGTTTCACGTCGATGATGAAATACGACAGCCCCTCATGCTTGGGCGCGTCCCAGTCCGTGCGTGCGAGCAGCATCCCATGGTCCGCATGATGCGCGCTGGTGGTCCATACCTTCTGCCCGTTGACGATCCAGAAATCGCCCTTCAGTTCGGCCCGGGTGGTGGCGCCAGCCAGGTCGGAGCCGCTGCCCGGCTCGCTGAAGAACTGGCACCAGGTGTCCTCGCCGGTGAGAATCCGGCGCAGGTATCTCTTTTTGTGCAGGTCGCTGCCGTGCTCGAGGATCGTCGCCGCCGCCAGCAGCCGCACTCCCGATTTGGCCACGCCCACCGCGCCGACCGCCGCCAGTTCCTCTTCGACAACGCGCGCCAGCGCCATCGGCAGTCCGCGTCCATACCATTCCTTGGGCCATTGCGGCATGCCCCATCCGGAATCCGCGAGCCTGCCGCGCCATTCCACCAACGGCATATCGGGGTCCCAATTGGCCGCCAGCCATTCGCGCACTTCGGCGCGGACTTCAGCTTCGTTCATGGTGCTCATTGTTCAAACTCCCCAACGCTGCATTAGGAGTTCCCGGTGGTAGCTCGGCTGGCCAAGGAACACTTCCGAGCTCTTGGCGCGCTTGAACCAAAGATGGGTGTCATTGTCCCAGGTAAAGCCGATTCCGCCGTGAATCTGGATACATTCGGCGGCGGCATGCATGTAGGTTTCGGAGGTCGCGGCCTTGGCCAGACTGGCCAACGCGGGCCATTCCGGATCGTTCGCGGCGGCGGCCTGCGCGGCGTGATAGGCGGCCGACTTGGCCAGTTCCACTTCCAGCAGCAGGTCGGCCAGCTTGTGCTTGATCGCCTGAAACGAGCCAATCGTGCGCCCGAACTGCACGCGCATCTTGGCGTAATTTACCGCCGAATCGAGCATCGTCTGGGCGCCGCCGGCCATCTCATTGGCGAGCGCGATCACGGCCTGATCCAAAGTGCGCTCAATCGCCTTTGCGCCGTCATTGAAGTTTCCAAGCAGGCTTGCTTGGGCGCCTGAAAATTCTATCTGCGCGATCTTGCGGGTCGGGTCCATCGCCGCCAACTGGCGCCTTTTCACGCCGCTTGCGTCCGCCGCTAGCGTGAACAGCGCCAGCCCCTCGAGGCCTGATGTCTTCGGCGCGCGCGCCGCGACAATCAGCAGGTCCGCGATATGGCCATCGACGACGTAGCTCTTGACCCCGTCGAGCCGGTAGCCGTCCCCGGCCGGCGCGGCGACGGTCGCGATCGCCGCTGGATTCCAGTCGCCGTCAGGCTCGGCGATCGCCAGCGTCGCCAGCCGCGCGCCGCTCGCGAGGTCCGGCAGCAGAGCCGCTTTTTGCGTCTCTGTACCGGCGTTCAGAATCGCATTGGCAGCCAACACGGCGGTTGAAAAATAGGGCGCACAGAGCAGGCTGCGGCCCAACTCCTCCATCACGATTCCCAGCTCGACCATGCCGAATCCGGCGCCGCCATATTGTTCGGGCACGTGGATGCCGGGCAGGGCCAGCTCGTCGCTCAATTGGCGCCATACGGCAGGGTCATAGCCCGTTTCGGTGGCCATCAGGCGGCGCACCTCGGTGGTCGGCGAGCGGTCGTTGAGAAACCGTCGCAAGGCCGTCCGGAATTGCTCCTGTTCGTCGGTGAAGGCGAACTGGATGCGGCGTTTGGGTTCGGAGGTCGATTCGTTTGCTATGCTCATCGGTCTTATAAATATACGGCCGGTTTCGGGTATGCTTCTAATGCCATGAACGGCCCACCTGCAGCAATCCGCCCTGGCGTGCTGAATCAATCGGGGTTGGTTTTGTATTGACACTCCGAGAGGCGCAGGCGCGCATGGCGGCGACCAGCGGCGAAGCGGTGGTCGAACGCGCGCCGCTCGCGTTGCTGGTGGGCGCCGAGCGCTGGACCTAACCCGTTTCGGTAGACGGTGTTGGGCTGCGGTAATCAGCTTGTGCTGAGTGACTCCTTTCGTAATTGATTGGCGAGAGATAGTCGAGCGCGGAATGGCGGCGGTGGGGGTTGTACCATCCCTCGATGAAATCAAAGACCGCGCTGCGCGCCTCGGCCTGGGTCTTGAAGCGCCGCCGGCTGAGCAATTCGCATTCCAGGGTGGCGAAGAAGCTCTCGCACATGGCGTTGTCGAAGCAGTCGCCCACGGTTCCCATCGCAGGCCGCACCCCGGCCTGCTCGCAGCGTTTGCCGAAGGCGAGCGAAGTGTATTGGCTGCCTTGGTCGGAATGATGGATCACGCCGGCCGGGCGTCGTTGCCCGAGCGCCATGTCGAGCGCATTTGGCGCCAGCTCGGTGCGCAGATGGGTCTCCATCGCCCAGCCGACAATCCGGCGGCTGTGAGGTTGCCCCGATTGCGCAGACACTCGGGTTAGGCAGCGATCGGTTCATAATGATCGGCGCGCTCTCCAACAGCGCGAAAGAGTTGCGCGCGGTCGAGGACGGCTACCGCGAGAGCGCCGAGAGCTGGAAGGCGGTGCTGCGCGAGCGCAGAGCGAAGCAAATTGCGATGACGACACAAGCGCGGGGGAAAAGCGTCTGCGGAACCGTTCCGAAAAAGGGTCTCTCCGGACGTTACGTGCCCACCAGATGCGAAACTGGCCCCTTCCGGCGCCGCTGGAAACACCGTGGACCAATCCCGACTAAAACCTTGCAAAGATGAGGTCGCCC
The DNA here is from genome assembly GCA_014896235.1 of bacterium. Classification (GTDB taxonomy): domain Bacteria; phylum Desulfobacterota; class Binatia; order Binatales; family Binataceae; genus JADMIL01. Next base: position 15,091 of record JADBKU010000014.1, read on the forward strand.
GGCATATGCAGGAATTGGAATCGGAGAGCCAAAACGGAAATTTCCGTTGAAACTAAGCGGACGGATATCCGCACAGCGCGCCAATTCGACCCTCCGCACGCGGAATGTCACGGATCCGAGAGCGCTTGAGATCCGGCCGCCGCGCGTCGCAATGTCATTTCAGGGATCAGGACAATCATTCGTGATGGCGCGCAGTGCGCTTGAGGATATGTTTCGCGCCATCCAAGCACTCGGATACGAGATCGTCGGACCAACCATCCGCGACGGCGCGATTGTCTATGCCGAACTAAAAGGCGCGGACGACCTTCCGATTGGCTGGACCGATGTCCAGGGGCCCGGATCCTACCGCCTCGAACGCCGCGCCGACGGCGCGGTCTTCGGCTTCGCCGTCGGGCCGCATTCGGTCAAGAAGTACCTGCTCCCGCCTTCGCTCAGGCTATGGCGGGCGACCCGCGATTCTCGGGGAGCGATAAGCGTCGAGGCCGGCACGGAGAACCCTCGAAAGCTTGCCGTGTTCGGTCTTCGTTCCTGTGAACTCCACGCAATCGCCATCCAGGACAAGGTGCTGGCCGCCGGCGCGCATCCGGATGCTCACTACGCATCGCAGCGCCAACACCTGCTGCTCGTCGCGGTGAACTGCATGACCGCCGGCGCCACCTGTTTCTGTACCTCGATGAGGACGGGGCCGCGCGCCACCCATGGCTACGATCTCGCCCTTACCGAGCTCGTAGGCGAACGCTCGCACGAGTTTGTAATCGAATTTGGAAGCGGAACGGGAATGCGCGTGATGGAAGGCGTGCCGCACCGCGTCGCCGGCGACGCGCAGATCGCGGCCGCCGGTGAAGTCACCCGGCGGACAGCGGCCGCGATGGGCCGCGGTCTCGAGACCGATGGAATCAAGGAACTTCTCTACGCGAACCTCGAGAACTCGCGATGGGACGAGGTGGCGTCGAGATGCCTCGCCTGCACGAACTGCACGATGGTTTGTCCGACCTGCTTTTGCACGAGCGTCGAGGACCGCGTCGAGCTGGGCGGGTCGGTGGCCGAGCGCGTGCGCATGTGGGATTCCTGTCATACGATGGATTTCTCGCACCTGCACGGCGGCAGCGTGCGCGGCTCGATCAAGGCGCGCTACCGGCAGTGGCTAACCCACAAACTCGCGTCCTGGATCGACCAGTTCGGGAGCTCGGGATGCGTCGGCTGCGGCCGATGCATCACCTGGTGCCCGGCAGGAATAGATATCACCGAAGAGGCCGCCGCTATCCGCGCGACCGATCTGCGCAAGCGGCGAATGGTGGCCGCCAACGAGAGCTAGCCTATGGAAACGCTGGAGCGGCTACTCCGTGAACATCCGTTTCTCGAAGGAATGCCGCAGCGGTATCTGGAATTTCTCACTGGATGCGCGGCAAACGTTCGCTTCGCGGCCGGCGAGTTCCTGTTCAAGGAAGGCGAGTTGGCGAAAGCCGCCTACCTGGTGCGCGAGGGCCGCATCGCCCTCGAAGCGCATCAGCCGGGGCGCGGCGCGACGCTCATTGCCACGGTCGAGGGCGGGCAGGTCTTCGGCTGGACGTGGCTGTATCCGCCCTATCGATGGCTGTTCGATGCGCGCGCGGTCGAACCGGTCCGCGCGATCACTCTCCAGGGCGAATGCCTGCGCGGCAAATGCGAGGCTGATCACGACCTCGGCTACGAGCTGCTCAAGCGCTTCCTGCGCGAGGTCGACCGGCAAATCCAACGGATCCATCTGCAACTCCTCGACGTGTACCGGGCCAATCCATAGGCGACGGCGGACTTGAGCGTGCCGGAGACAACACACGAGGATCGATACGGCGTCGCACCGCAAAACGGCGCGGCTCCGATGGCGCCGCGATTTCTTGAGGTTCGCCGGGTGACTCGTGAGACCCGCGACACGGTGACACTGGCGCTCGCTGACAGCGAGGCGCGGCCGCCGTTCGCTCCCGGCCAGTTCAACATGCTGTACGCTTTCGGCGCCGGCGAGGCCGCGGTTTCCATCAGCGGCGATCCGGGCGACCCAGAAGTCCTCATTCACACGGTGCGCGCCGTCGGCACGGTTACCCGCCCGCTGGCCTCGGTGAAGCGCGGTGAAATGATTGGCGTGCGCGGGCCGTTCGGCCGGGGATGGCCGGCCGACGCTGCGGCGCGGCGCGGCGGCACGATGCTGCTGTTGGCGGGCGGGATCGGGCTCGCTCCCCTGCGTCCGGTGATCTACGATTTTCTGCGCAACCGCGCGGCGTCTAGCCGGCTGGTGCTCCTGTACGGCGCCGCACTCCCGCCGACCTCCTCTATAAACGCGAACTGGAACGCTGGCGGAGCAAAGACGGCATTGATCTTCACGTGATCGTCGATCGTGGGGATGCTTCGTGGCGGGGACGGGTCGGCGTGCTGACCGATCTGCTCGATTCCTGCCGCTTCGAGCCGGCGGATACTATCGCGATGGTGTGCGGGCCGGAGGTGATGATGCGCATCGCGGCGCACGCGTTGGCCAACCGCGGCATTGCCGAGGACGACATCCATCTATCCATGGAACGCAACATGAAATGCGCGATCGGCGTCTGCGGACACTGCCAGTTCGGCCCGTCGTTCGTGTGCAAGGACGGCCCCGTGTTCGCGCTGCCGCGCATCGCGGCGCTGCTCGCGACCAGGGAGATCTGACATGCCGGCGGCGACGCGCGCGCGCAAGCTCAAACTCGCGGTATGGAAATTCGCATCGTGTGATGGATGCCAGTTAAGCCTGCTCGACTGCGAAGATGAATTGTTGGCGCTCGCCGAGCGGGTGCGGATTGCGAATTTCCTCGAAGCCAGCCGCGCCACGGTGAGAGGCCCCTACGATCTTTCATTAGTCGAGGGCTCGATCACGACGCCGCACGATGCCGCGAGAATCCAGGAAGTGCGACAGGCTTCGCGCTACCTGGTCACGATCGGCGCCTGCGCCGCGGCCGGCGGCATCCAGGCGCTGCGCAACTTCCGCGACGTGAAGGAATTCACCTCGATCGTCTACGCGACGCCCGCGTATATTTCCACGCTCGATCGCTCGACCCCCATCGCAGCGCACGTCCGGGTCGATTTTGAACTTCGGGGATGCCCGGTCAACAAGGCGCAGCTTATCGAGGTCGTGAGCGCATTGCTCAACGGCCATTCTCCACACACGCCGGCGCATCCGGTTTGCGTCGAATGCAAGCGCCGCGGGACCGTATGCGTCATGGTTGCGCGCAGCGTGCCGTGCCTCGGCCCGATCACCCATGCGGGCTGCGGAGCGATATGTCCGGCTTACGGGCGTGGATGCTACGGATGCTTCGGGCCGAGCGAATCGCCAAACATTGCTTCGCTGGCGGCGCAATGGATCGCGGCCGGAGCCACGCGATCCGCGATTGTCCGCGTCCTGCGTGCGTTCAACGCGGCGGCCGAACCGTTTGCCGCCGCGTCCAAGGCCTATGAAGACGATCAAGGTTGATTACCTGGCGCGCGTCGAGGGCGAGGGCGCGCTCAAGATCCGCTTCAAGGGCGACCAGGTGCGTGACGTCCAGTTGCGCATCTTCGAGCCGCCGCGCTTCTTCGAGGCCTTTCTGCGCGGGCGCTCTTATCTCGAAGCGCCCGACATCACGGCGCGAATCTGCGGCATCTGCCCGGTCGCATACCAGATGAGCAGTTGCGCCGCGATGGAAGACGCGCTCGGGGTCGCGGTGGATGGGCGGCTCCACGACTTGAGGACGCTCATCTATTGCGGCGAGTGGATCGAGAGCCATGCGCTGCACATGTTCCTGCTGCATGCGCCCGACTTTCTGGGCTATCCCGACGCGATGACGATGGCGAAAGAGCACCGGGACATGGTCATGCGTGGCCTGCGGATCAAGAAGGCCGGCAACGCGCTGATCGGCGCGATTGGCGGGCGCGAGGTGCATCCGATAAACGTCCGTGTCGGCGGATTTTACCGCGTGCCGGAGCAGGCCGAGCTTCAGGCGCTGCTCGCGCAACTGCGCGCGGCGCGCGACGACGCGCTGCTCGCCGTGGATTGGATGGCGGCCTTCGAGTTCCCCGAGTTCTCCCGCGACTACGAGATGGTCGCGATCCGCGGCGAGCGCGAATACCCCTTCATGGGCGCGCGGATCGTCTCCAACAAGGGCCTCGATATCGACGTGCACGACTACGACGCCACCTTCGTGGAAGAGCAAGTCGCCCACTCCAACGCGCTCCATTCATTCATCAGGGGCCGCGGGGCGTACGTCTGCGGTCCCCTCGCCCGTTTCAACCTGAACTTCGATTTGCTGTCGGACACCGCCCGGGAGGCGGCGCGGCGCGCGCGGCTCGAAACGCCGTGCATGAATCCCTTCAAGAGCATCCTGGCGCGCGCGATTGAAGTGATCCATGCGCTCGGCGAGGCGATCCGCATGATCCAGGATTACCAGCCGCCGCGCGCGGCGTACCTTGAAACACGTCCGCGCGCGGCGGCCGGCTACGGATGCACCGAGGCCCCGCGCGGCACGCTATACCATCGATATCGGCTCGACGGCGGCGGGCTGATCACTGACGCGAAGATCGTTCCGCCGACGTCGCAGAATCAGAAAACGATGGAGGAAGATCTCGCCGCGCTCGCGCCCCGGCTGATAAAGGCTGAGCATCGCGAGGCGACTGCGATGGCCGAGCATGCGATCCGCAATTACGATCCCTGCATCTCCTGCGCGACTCACTTCCTGGATCTGACGCTGGAGCGCGAGTGAAGTGGCGGCGCGGATCATCGGCGTCGGGCAGGCCATGGCCGGCGATGACGGAGTTGGTATCGCCGTCGCGCGCCGGATTCGTCAAATGAGGCCGCCGGCCGCGATCGAAGTGGTTGAGGTCGCCGAGCCCAGCGCCTTGCTGCCACTGCTGACCGATTCGGCGAGTCCCGTGGTGCTGATCGATGCCTTGGTCGATGGCGGAACGCCGGGGCGAATCCTGCGTCTGGGCTCCGGCGCCGGCGCGCGCCGCGGACATTTATTGTCTTCTCACGGGATAGGCGTCCTGGAAGCGATCGAGCTTGCCAGGAGCCTCGATCCCGAAAATCTCGCGCAAAGGATCGAGATAATAGGGGTAACCATCGCGCGGCCGGCGCGTTACGGAGAAGAACTTTCTCCCGGCGTCGCGCGCGCGGTCGAAAGAGCGGCCGCCGAAGCCATCAAACTCGCGCGCGCATAACGATGCACGAAACGTCGCTGGCAAGAAAACTTCTCGACGCGGCGCTGCAACGCGCGCCCGAAGGACGGATTGTCGCCATCCATGGATGGATCTCGGACGCCGAGGCGCTCAGCGCCGAGAGCCTGGCCTTTCACTTCCATGCGCATGCGCAAAATACGCGGGCCCAGGGCGCAAGGATCGCTATAGCGCTTGAGCGCCTGTCCGCCCGGTGCTGCGGATGCGGCGAGCAATACGCGCCGGAACATGAAGTCACGCTATGCCCGCGATGCGGGAGCGCTGAAGCGAAATTGCTCGGGCGCCGCGGCGTCGGGATCGATTCGATTGACGTAGAACCGGAGAATCGCTGATGGAGACTCAGGTTCGCCGCGCGATCCGCTTAGAGGGCGTAGTCCAGGGAGTGGGCTTTCGACCGTTCCTCTACCGGCTCGCGATCGAACTCGGGCTTGCCGGATGGGTTGCGAACGGTCCCGGAAGCGTCGAGGTCGAGGCGGAAGGCGATCCACAGCGAGTCGAGGAGTTCGTTCAGCGCGTCCACCAAGCGCATCCCGCCGGCGCCGTGATAAGCCGCATCGCGGTTCGTGAAGTCGCCATCCGCAACGACAGCCGGTTCGCGATCCTGGACAGCTTTGCCGGCGGCGTCCGGGGACCAGCGATCCCCAGCGATCTGGCAGCCTGTCCCGAATGCCTGGCCGAGATCCGCGAGCCGGGCTCACGGCGCTTCCGTTACCCATTCACAACTTGCAGCGGATGCGGCCCTCGCTACTCCGTGGTCGAGGGCCTTCCGTACGACCGCGGCCGCACAGCGATGCGTCTGTTCGACATGTGCGCCGATTGCGCACGCGAGTACGAAGACCCGCACGATCGCCGCTTCCATGCGGAGACCATCGCCTGTCCGAAATGCGGGCCGCGGCTGAACCTGCTGAATGCTATGGGCGAAACGCTTGCCTTGGGCGACCTCGCGCTGCGCCACGCGGCTGAGTCGATCCTGCGCGGAGAGATCGTTGCGCTCAAGGGGCTCGGCGGGTTCCAGTTGCTGGTCGATGCGCGCAACCGGGGCGCGGTCGGCCGATTGCGCGAGCGCAAGTGCAGGCCGGAGAAGCCTTTCGCGCTGATGTTTCCCACCCTCGAGTCCGTCCGCGTTCACGCCGCGATGTCGGCGGACGAAGCGCAGGCGCTCGAAGCCGTGTCGGCGCCGATCGTGCTGATGAGGAGAGCAGATGCGGCGCAATCGATCCACGAGCGCATCGCCGACAACGTCGCGCCGGAAAATCCGTGGCTCGGCGTGATGCTTCCGTATACGCCGCTTCATGCGCTGCTGCTGGAAGCCGTCAATTGCCCGGTGGTATGCACCAGCGGAAATCTCTCGGAAGAGCCGATCTGCACGGATACCGGGGAAGCGTTGGCGCGGCTCGGCCGAATCGCGGACCTGTTCCTGACGCACGATCGGCCAATCGTCCGTCCGCTCGACGATTCCGTGGTGCGGGCGGGACCGCGCGGCGTCAGGATGATTCGGCGCGCGCGAGGCTACACACCCGTCGCGCTGGATATCGGAAGCGATGGGCCTACCGTGCTGGCGCTGGGCGGGCATACGAAGAATACGATCGCCCTGGGCCTCGGGCGCCAAGTCGTCCTGAGCCAGCATATTGGCGATCTCGACGCACCGTCCGCGCGCACCGGGCTTCGCCGCGTCATCGATGATCTGATGCGCTTCTTGGGATGCCGCGCTGAATTGCTCGCTTGCGACCTGCATCCCGACTACGCCTCGACGATCGAGGCGGAACGGCTCGTCGAACGGCTTGGCCTGCCGTTGCTGCGCGTGCAGCATCACCACGCGCACATTGCGGCCCTTATGGCGGAGCATCGGCTCGAAGGACCGATCCTCGGCCTTGCGTGGGACGGCGCTGGCTACGGCATTGACGGCTCCATCTGGGGAGGCGAGGCGCTCGTCGCGCACGGCTCGCGCTTCGAACGGATCGCGACGATACGCCCGTTTCGCTTGCCGGGAGGCGAGCGCGCGATTCGGGAGCCGAGGCGATCGGCGCTCGGCGCGCTGCACGCGGCCGGGCTGGAATCGCATTTGAGCGTGTGCCGATGGTTCGACGCCGACCAGGCCGCGCGGCTGCGCCGGATGGTGGAGAGCCGCACGAACGCGCCGGCGACGACGAGCATCGGGCGCTTGTTCGATGCGGTGGCGGCGCTGTGCGGGATCCGCGCAATGGTCACATTCGAGGGCCAGGCCGCGATGGAGCTCGAATACAGGCTCGGCGCCGGAGCGGAGCGCGAAGGCGCGTATTCGATCGCGATTACTAAGAGCGCGATGCTGATCGGCGATTGGGCGCCAATGGCCGCGGCGATAATCGAAGATGTCCGCCGCGCCGTCCCCGTCTCGCGAATCAGCGCGCGCTTTCACAACGCGCTTGCGGAGTTCGCGCTCGCGATCGCGAAGCATGCGGGGCTGTCGAGGGTCGTGCTCGCCGGCGGCTGCTTCCAGAACAGCTATTTGCTGGACCGCGTCACGGCGCTGCTCGAAGCCGCGGGGTTCGAGATATACAGCTCGCTCGCGGCGCCGCCGAATGACGGGGGAATCGCCCTCGGTCAGGTATTCGTCGCGCGCCACGCGACAACGGAGGCCAACGATGTGCCTGGGCGTTCCCGGTAAAGTGCTGAGCATCGGCGACGACGAACTCCGGATGGGACGAGTTGACTTCGGCGGGATCGTAAAGGAAGCCTGCCTGGCCTGCGTGCCGGAAGCGGTGATTGGCGATTACGTCATCGTCCACGCCGGGTTCGCGATTAGCCGGGTCGATGAAGTCGAAGCCGCGCGGGTTTTTCAATACCTCGAGCGCATCGAGGAGCTTACCGGCCTAAAAGAGCGGCGAAAGTGAAATACGTCGACGAGTACCGCGACGCGCGCGCGGCGCGCGAGCTCATGCGTGCGATTCGCGCGGCCGTGACGCGGCCATGGAAAATAATGGAGGTTTGCGGCGGCCAAACTCACGCGATCGTCCGCTTTGGGATCGATGAGATGCTGAGCGGGCAAGTCACTCTGATCCACGGGCCCGGATGTCCGGTGTGCGTCACGCCGCTGGAGACTCTCGACAAAGCGATCGCGATCGCCTCCCGGCCCGGGGTGATTTTGTGCTCGTTCGGGGACATGCTTCGCGTGCCGGGTTCGGACGGAGACTTGTTCGCGGTCAAGTCGCGGGGCGGCGATGTGCGCGTCGTTTATTCGCCGCTCGATGCGCTCGCGGTCGCGCGCGCGAATCCCGCGCGCGAGGTCGTCTTCTTCGCGGTCGGGTTCGAGACGACGGCGCCGGCCAACGCGATGGCCGCTTATCAAGCGCGGCGCCTCGGGATGCGCAACTTCTCGATCCTCGTCTCGCAGGTTCTCGTTCCTCCGGCGATCGAGGCGATACTGTCGTCGCCGGACTGTCAGGTCGACGCATTCCTCGCCGCCGGGCACGTCTGCACCATCATGGGCGTCGAGGAATATGTCCCGATTGCGGAAAAGCATCGGGCGCCAATCGTCGTCGCCGGGTTCGAACCGCTCGATATCCTCCAGGGCGTCCACATGTGTGTGAGACAACTCGAGGAGGGCCGCGCGCAAGTCGAAAATCAATACACGCGATCGGTGCGCGCGGATGGGAATCGCCAAGCGCGGAAAATGATCAGGGAAGTATTTCAGGTCGTGTCCCGGAAATGGCGCGGGATCGGAGAGATCCAACACAGCGGTCTCGGCCTGCGCCCCGAGTACGCGACGCTCGATGCGGAGAAGCGGTTCGGCGTCGAATCGATGGTGGCCGACGAGTCGCACGAATGTGTCAGCGGCCTGATCCTCCAGGGGCTGAAGAAACCCGTAGAATGCCCGGCGTTCGGCACGCGATGCACTCCAGAAACGCCGCTCGGCGCAACCATGGTATCGTCCGAGGGCGCATGCGCCGCATACTTTCGCTACCGCCGCGAAGCCGCCGCGGCCGCCGCCCGTATCAACCAGCGAACGTGAAGGAGGATGCAACGGATGTCGCACGACTTTCGGCTCAATTGTCCCGTGCCCGCCGCCGGACCCGCGACGATCCAAATCGGGCACGGCGGCGGCGGCCGAATGATGCGCTCGTTGCTCGATCGGCTGTTTTTCCCGGCCTTCTCCAACGAGCGCCTCGATACGAAGCACGACAGCGCGGTGATGCGAATTGGCGCGCAACGGGTCGCGTTCACCACCGACAGTTACGTCGTGAGCCCGCTCTTCTTCCCGGGCGGCGACATAGGAAAGCTCGCGGTTTACGGCACGGTGAACGATCTCGCCATGGCGGGCGCGCGTCCGGCCTACCTGAGCGCCGGCTTCATCCTTGAGGAGGGGCTACCGATCAAAACTCTCGAGGCGGTAGTTGGTTCCATGCGCGACGCGGCGCGTGTCGCGGGCGTCGAACTAGTGACTGGCGACACCAAGGTCGTTGACCGCGGAAAGGGCGACGGCATCTTCGTCAATACCGCCGGCCTTGGGATCGTTCCGAATGGCGTCGAAATCTCACCGCAACGGATACGGCCGGGCGACGCGGTCGTGCTGAGCGGCGACTTGGGCAGGCATGGTATCGCGATCATGTCGGTGCGCGCGAGCCTCGGCTTCGAAACCGCAATCGAGAGCGACTGCGCGCCGCTGTGGCAGCCGGTCTCGACGTTGCTCGGCGCGGAGATCGCAATACACTGCCTGCGCGATCTGACGCGAGGCGGACTTGCCTCCGCGCTGAACGAGATTGCGTTGGACGCAAGCGTCAGCATCACAATCGAGGAGACCTCGGTGCCGGTATGCGAACCAGTCGTTGCCGCTTGTGAGGTCCTCGGTCTCGATCCGCTCTACGTGGCCAACGAAGGCCGCTTCGTCGCGTTCATCCCACCGCAGCACGTCGAGCGTGCCCTCGAAATCTTGAGAGAAAATGCGCTGACGGCTGACGCACGAGTCATCGGCGTCGTCGACGACCGCGGCCAGAGCGTGGTGCGGGCAAGAGGCCCGCTGGGAAATCTGCGCATCGTGGATCTTCTCTCTGGCGAACAGCTGCCTAGAATTTGCTAGCCGTCCTGACCCGCCCCCCGGAAAGTGGTCCGGCATCAATGTAGGGTTCTGCGATGTTTGACCAGCCTGGCGAAAGTGCGCCGACCGGCAGTAGGGATTTCGGCCTAGTGTGGTCGGTTGGCGCCGGTATTTCCGGCGTTTATCGCACTCAACAGACTCAATTGACAGCCTCTAACAACGACGTTTTTTCAGCCGCCGACCCCGCTCCACTGCTTCCAGTGACGGACGAACTCCTCGGGAGAACGACCGGCCAGTGCGCTGTGCGGCCGTACCTGATCGTAGTCTTGTCGTCAGCGCTCCAACTTCTCCCTGACGTCGTTCACGTCGAAGAAGGTTTCCACGTTCAGGCGCTCGTCGCGCGGCCGGCCGTTGAACGATTCGATATAGCCATTGTCGATCGGCCTCCCCGGACGAATGACTCCAGCCGTACGCCATATGGATACGACCACGCCGCCATGGCCCGCCCTGCGAATTCGCTGCCGTTATCGGCCGTGATCGACTCCGGCGTTCAGCGCTCCTCCGCCACCACCCGCGACAACGCCAGTGCGACCTTGTTCCACTTGCGCGCCGCCCGGCTGCCCGCACCCGCCCAGTCTTCCGGAACAACCCAGCGGCTCAAAGTCTCGCCACTATGAGGACCGGCCAGCAATGGACCTTCGGCCGTCTTCACCATCGCGCCGACTATCCAGCGCAGAGGATTGCGGACTCCTTCCTCATAGATTCGCTCCGCTATTGTCCTGTCTTCAGGCGAATCAGGGTCGAAGAGTGCGAACGATCTGAATCAACGCCGGACCTACGATGATCATCAACATCGCCGGCAGCACGAACAGAACCAGCGGAAAGAGTATCTTGATCGTGGTTTTTTGCGCCGCTTCTTCGGCTCTCAGCCGGCGTCGCGTCCGTAGCGCGTCCGAACTGGCGCGCAGCGCCGGGGCGATTTGCGCGCCCAACTGTTCGCTCTGAATCAATGTGGCCGCGAGAGGCTTGATATCTTCGACCGCCGTGCGATCCGCGAGATTGCGCAGCGCCTGGCCAAGCGACGCGCCCGCGGAGATTTCGCTGGCCACCAGCGCCAGCTCCCGTCCAATCTCCTGCTTCTGCCGCTCGCTTTCCATGCCGACCACTTTGATCGCTTCGAACAGACCGAGACCCGCTTCAACGCATACCACGAGCAGGTCGAGAATATCGGAAAGCTGCACGGCGATCGCATTCTGGCGGTTTCGCGCGCGCCGCCTGATATAGTACATCGGCGCATAAGCGCCGATGCCAACCGCGATCAGCACATAAAAAATCATGCCGCCGATCGTTTTGCCCATCAGCAGTCCGACCACGGCGGCGAGTATTCCGGCGGCGACCGCAGCCATCACGCGAAACACCTGAAATGCGTGCGCGGCGCCGCTCCCGATAAATCCGGCTTGCGTCAGCGTATCGCTTAATTTTTCGCCAGCCGGAGTGTCCATGCGCGGGGCGGGCACTCGCGCCGCAGCCCACTTGAAAAGCAACCGGCCAAAGCTGTCGTCCACCGGATGGTCGTCATTGAAAACGCCCTGCGAAGCGCGAATCTTTACGGCCAAGTCGGCGAAGCGTTCTTCTATCACGCGATGCCCGCCATAAAGCGCGGCATAAATCGCCAACCCGCCGGCGCCGATCAGGCAAAATACGCTGATAGTGATAAACAGGGTCGATGTCATGTGCTGATTACCCTCCGACCCATCTAGAATTTCACCTTAAGCAACCGGCGAATTGTAATGAAAGCCAATGCGTCGAAAACAATCGCCGTCTTCAAGATCTTCAGGCCCACCGGATCTTCGAAGAGCATTCGCGCATAGTCGGGATTAACCAGACTGAAGGCGGCCAGCACCACGATCGGCAGGAGGCCGACGATCATTCCGCCCATCCGGGATTGCGCGGTCAGCGCTTTAACCTGCAGCCTCAGCCGCTGGCGCGTACGAACTATTTCAGCGAGTCTGCCGATGATCGCCGCGAGGCTCGAACCGACTTCATTCTGCACTTTGACCGCGACTACCAGGAGCCGAAGATCGTCTTCCGGCACGCGTTTCAGCATGTCCTCGAGCGCACGCGGCAGCGGCAGCCCGATGCGAGTCTGTTCCAAAACAGTACGGAATTCGCTGCCCAGTGGATCGCTGAATTCCTGCACGACGACCTGAAGCCCGCGATTAAGCGAGTGCCCGGCCTCAAGCGATGATTTCATCAGATCCAGCGCGAACGGAAGCTGCTGGCCAAAGGCGCGCATCCGTCTGGCGCGCCGAAATCGAATATAAATCAAAGGAAGCGCGGCCAGCCCGACGCCGCAACCGAGGCCGAACAGCATGTCATGCCATATCGCCTGCCCCAGAAACAGTCCGGCGAGCATCATCAGCAGGACGATCAGCAGCATCTCGGACAACCGCATGTAGATGCCGGCCTGCCACATGTTCTCTTCAAGCCGCCGCAGCAAATTGAGCCGCGCCAGCACCGCCAACAACTCGGAACGATCGCGCGGACGCTGTCTGCGGAGGATATCGACGTCCAACTCGTCGTCGGGACGCGCCATCCGCCGCAGCAAATTCTGCTTTTGTTCGGCATCGCCGCTGCGGGTGGTCAACAGCACCAGAGCGCCGATGAAGACCAGCGCGAATACTCCGGTCGTGATGAAAACATCCATCGCCCTACCTCATGGTCGGCTGCATATCGAGCCGATATCCGGCCGCCGCGACACGGTCGGTGTAGGTCGAGCGAATACCGGTATGGCGAAACGTGCCGAGCACCTTGCCGCCCTGGCCGATTCCGGTCCGCTTGAACTCAAACAGGTCCTGCATCATCACGACGTCGCCTTCCATTCCCGTGATTTCCGAGATTTTCATGACTTTGCGCGAACCGTCGGAAAGACGCGACACGTGCACCACCATGTTGAGCGCCGACGCGATCTGCTGGCGCATCGCGCGCTGCGGTATCGACGCCCCCGACAACAGCATCATCATTTCAAGGCGCTGGAGCGCGTCGCGCGGCGTGTTCGCGTGAACGGTCGCGATCGAGCCGTCGTGGCCGGTCGACATCGCTTGCAGCATGTCGAACACCTCGCCGCCGCGAACTTCGCCGACGATGATCCGGTCGGGCCGCATGCGCAGACAGTTTTTGACAAGCTCGCGCTGCGTCACTTCGCCCTTGCCCTCAACGTTGGGCGGGCGCGTTTCCAGCCGGACCACATGCGGCTGTTGCAAAACCAGTTCGGCCGAGTCCTCGATCGTCACGATTCGCTCGTCCACCGGGATGAACGACGACATGCAATTCAGCATGGTCGTCTTGCCGGATCCGGTGCCCCCGCAGACCAGCACATTCAGCCGGGCCTTGACGATCGCCTGCAGGAATTCGACCGCGTCGGCCGTGATAGTCTCCTTGTCGATCAAATCGTCGATCGTATAGCGCTTCTTGCCAAATCGCCGAATCGAGAGCGACGGCCCGTCGAGCGCGAGCGGCGGGATGATCGCATTGATGCGCGAGCCGTCAGCCAGGCGCGCGTCGACCATCGGCGACGCCTCATCGACGCGGCGGCCGACCTGCGAAACGATTCGGTCGATGATCAACATCAGATGCTGATCGTCGGTGAAACGGACGTCGGTCAGGTAAAGCTTGCCTTGGCGCTCGACATACACCTGGTTCGGTCCGTTGACGAGAATATCGCTCACGTCGTCGTCCCACAAAAGCGGTTCCAGCGGCCCCAGCCCGAGGAGTTCATTCTTGATTTCCTCGACCAGGCGGGCGCGGTCGGCGTCGGTCAGCAGGCGGCCTTCTTCATTCAGGATATCGGTGATCGCCTGCGTCACCTTGCTCGACGCCATATTCTGTTCAAGGCTTTCAAGGCGGGAGACGTCCAAAGTCTCGAAGAGCCGGTTGTGGACGGCGAGCTTGAGTTGCTGGAACCCATCGGCCATCGTGTCGCGCTGTTTGCGCTGGGCGTTGCCGATCAGCGAGGTGCGCACCGGCGTCTGAGCCGCGGCTTGCGCGGTCTGCGAGGTGATCCGTTCGACCAATTTCATCGCTTATACCTCAGGAGCGTCCGCCGAACGCCGATATCAGGCGCGACATCAGTCCGCCGGCGGATTCCTCCGAAACTTCGTTGCCGCTCGCGAGCCGCCGCGCCAGGTCCTCAATCGATCGCGCCAGGATCGATCCTTGTCCGACCTGCCACAAGTCCGTGGCCCGCAGTTGCGCACGCTCGAGCACCTTTTCGTCGCGTGGAATCTTCGCGAAGATCGGGCGCGCGAGCGTATGCGTAATCTGTTCTTCACTGATTGGATGATGAGGCTGATAGCGGCTCAGGAGGAAATTCGGCTCGATTCCGGAAAGGCCAAGCCGGGCGAACAAATCGATAAACCGCCACGCGCATCTTGCCGCCGCGATCGATTGGTCGAGCAGATAGAAAAGATGGTCCGAACGCTCCCATGCCGCCACCGCGTTCTCGTCGATGTAACCGCCGCAATCGACCACCACGAAATCAAACAACTGCCGCATCAACTCCAGCGCGGCGCCGACCGTGCGGTCCGACACCAACTCGCTGTCCTCGATGCGTTTGGGCGCGGCCAGAAGGTAGACTCCGGAAGGATGCTTGGTCAGCACGCTCTCAAGCTGAATTGAATCCAGCCGGCGGTCCGATTCCGCCAACTGCATGATCGTGCGCTCGGGTTCAAGATTCAGAAAAACGGCCAAACCGCCGGTCTGCAAATCGAGATCGACGGTCGCCACGCGTTTGTTGAGCGTGTAGCGGAGCGCCAGCGCCAGATTGGCCACGAGGCTGGTGACGCCGACGCCGCCTACCGTGCTCACCATCGAGACGATCACGCCGCCGGTTTCGCGCTCGGCGCGGCGGCGGGTCTCGCTGATTTTGAGCAGCGCGCGCGTGGCGTCGCCCGGATCGAGCGGCAGAAAGAGCAGCTCGTCGGCGCCGGCGCGCAGAATCCGGCGCATCAGGACCGGCGATCGCTCCTGCGCCAAAGCGAACAGCACCGGCCGGTTCGGCGCCTCGGATTGCGCCTGCATCAGATTCAGCGCAATTTCCTCGTTGCCGCCGTCGAACAGAATCATCACCACGTCAAACGGCGGACCGCCGTTTGAACCGTTGCCGCTGGGAGTCGACTCGCTTATATCGAGCGGCGGGTCGCCCAAGGCGGCGAGCGCCAGCCGCACTTCGGTGCGACGTTCCTCGGCCTCGCCAATAAGCAACACCCTGAGCGCGCCATGTTTAGCGTCGTTTTTTGCGCCTAACACTGACACCTATAGGCTCCCACCGCCGGCCTCGCACCTAGTTAAAAGCGCGGCCGGCTCGCATCGACAGGATAAATCGACCGCGTACGGATTTCCGATGGCGACAGCGGTCCGCGATTGGTCGGCAGCGCCACCTGTCCGTAGTTCGGCAGCGGCCCGACGATTTGCGGCGTCACGCTCATCACCAAGTCCGTCATCGCCTCCTGATATGAAGTGCTCTTGAAGAGCAGGCCCAGATACGGAATGTCGCCCAAGTAAGGGGTCTTCGTGACCTCCGAGGTTTTTGTACGGAGCAGCAGGCCGGCGATGATCAGGGTCTGATTGTTCTTCAGACGCACGTAGGTATCGGCTTTTCTCGTCACGAACGCGGGCACCGTGAATCCGAAAAGGTTGACGCCATGGGCGTAGTCGGGCTGTGAAACTTCCGGCTTCACCTCCAAACCTATATCATCCGCACCGATCACCGTAGGCACAAAGATTACCGAGGTGCCGAACTGTTTGAAAACGATCGAGGTGTTCAGCGCCTGTGAAATCACGATCGGAATCTCGCCGCCCGAGAGAAATTCCGCCTGTTCTCCTGAATTTGCCAGCAGATGCGGCTCGGCGAGTATCTTTGCGAGATTGTGCTGTTCCAGCGCCTCGAAAAAGGTCTGGGTCTGCACATTGGTGTTTCCGGCCGCCAAACCGTAATTGACGTTGGGCGAGAGCAGCAGCGGAATCAGCGAGCCTTGCGGCGGCAAGGTCCCGGCAGCCGTAGTGTTGATTACTGTCGCATTGGGCAATCCTGCGCCAAATATCTCGGGCGGCGTGAGCGCGCTGCTGGCGGTGTATTGAGTCGCCACATTAGCGCCCAGTCCGACCAGCGAAACGTTGTAGTTCGGCAACGCAAAAGACCAGTTGATGCCGGCCCCTTCCAGGCGGCTGCGGTTCAACTCGGCGACGATTACGTTCAGCATCACCTGCTGCCGCCCGTGCCGGTCCACGCGCACCTGGCGCTCCTCATAAACGCCGCGATTGTCCCAAATCGCCAGCGTTGTGAAGCCCTCTTTGTGGCCGATCAAATTGATCTGATAGGGGTTGATCACCTGGATATCGGCGACCTCGGTATCAGCAATCGAAATTCTCCGTATCCGTCGGGGGAAATCGAAAATGCGAGACGTCCCGGAAGCCAGGTCAACCACATCATTGGGAAGAAAATGCGTGCCGCCGGTCACCGACTCGCTTCGCGGCTGAACCAGCGGATTTGATTTGAAATTCTGCAGGGGACCTTGCATCGGCGTCGTTGGAATCGATTGACTCGGCATCAACGATCCGCTGCCCATGCTGTCGTGAGTATAAGTCGGCGACGGCACGCTCGACACAGGCGGCAAACTCGATCCGTTCGCGGCCGCGACGACGGGACCCGCGTTTGGCGCCGGAACCGCCGGAGCCGACGTTCCGGATACGGGCGGAAGCGTTGCGCCGCCCGTACTCGACGCCAAAACCGGCTCGGCCGACGAACCGCCGGCCACCACCGGACTTGCCGAACCCACGAAACCCTCGGAGACCGGAACGGCTCCGGTAGCGACGGGACCGCTGCCGGGATCGAGCGACGCCTTCGCCACGGGCTTGACCGGGCTGGCCGCCACGCCGGCGTCGGTCGCGGAGGATGCAGCCGTTGCGTCCTTTAACGATCCGGCTTCCGCGTCCGGCGCGGAGTTGACCGCGACATCGTAGGTCACTTTTTTACCGGCCGCCGTCTCTACATCGACTTTCCATTCGCCGGATTCGGCGCCGGTTAAAACCAGCTCGCCGGGTTTGGTCGAATGAACCAGCAGCGCGCCCGGATTATCTTCGACGTGGACGGCGGGCGTGGAATCGAGCTTCAAGCCCTTGATTACAAAACTCTCGCCGGATTTCAGCGCCAGCGGCACTTCGCCCGAAGCGCCGTCAGTCGCGGCTCCGGAAGCCGCCGCAACGCTCAACAACAAGCCGATCGCCAAACCGACGCCGAACAGAACCCGCCGACCAAAATGATCTTTGAAAGCGTTCATCTCCACCCCCCTGGCCCCTGCGTCACGGTACATCAATCGTCTTCGAGTGCGGGCCCGTATAACCCGCGGACGCGCTGGATGGCGCGCCCGGCGCAGCGCCGCCCGCCCCCGGCGCGCCAATCATCACCGGTTCGCCCGCTCCCACCATGCCAAGACCGGTTGTACGGTTGCTCGCCGTCGCCATCGCCGGTGCAGCCGGCGCCGCTGCAATTCTATCGTCCCCGGGATGCCCGGAAAATTTGTCGCCCATTTCATTGAGCGCGGCTTTATCGTGCGCATCGATCGCCGATGATTCGCCGCCCGGCGCCGCTGGTGCGCTGGTCGTACCGGACGAGCCGCCAGGCGTCCGAACGAAGGAAACGGATTCGCTGGAGGTGCCGTTACGCAGCACCTCAACCGTAACTGGCTTCGGTTTCGGCCGCGGCCGATAGAGAACAATATGCTGGGCGGGCGTAACTGTAGACGCCGCCGGGGCCGCGCCGAGAAGTTGCCGTATTGATTCCGGACGTCATCACCGTCTTGTTGTCCTGATAGTTCCGCATCGCAAGCCGCAGGGCGCCTTCATGGCTCGCAAGCGTCAGACGTTCGGCTTGATCCGGCGAAACCAGCATCGTCACCACACGTACCGGCTTCGGCTTGTCGTTGACGTTTTCGATTTCCTGCGCGATCGCCAGCACCTGAACATCCTGGAGCACGATCTTCGAGAGTTGCTCAGAGCCGTTGGCGATCGAAACAAGCACATCGACGTGCGTGTTCGGCAAGACGAAGCCAGCAATATCGCTTACCTCGTCCACCGGCACCGAAATCGCCCGCATCCCCATCGGAATCAAGAGCGGAAGGACGCCGGCGTTTTTCGCGCCGCTGAAAAGGCGCGAAGCGACAATCGGTTCGTTCTCGACGAAGCTTGTTTTGGTGAACTGGCCGATCAGGGGCGCGACCGTGGTAAACGCCCCGGGCGGCATCGCCTCGCGCGCCCATCGGACGGTTTTGAGCGCGCCGGGATCGAGCTTGGTGCCGATACCGAGATCGTGCGCCGCGACCACCACATCGACCGACTGGACCATCGCCTGCCTGACTTCGGCCTCGCGCCTCTTTAGCGCCGAATAGACCATTAGTGCCGCAACCAGCGCGGCAAACCCAGCCAACAAGACAAAAACTATAGGCCTTCGCATGTTTCCCCCCTCCGACCGCAGCTCCCTCGCCGGGCGTTTTCAGGCAAGCTCAATCATCAAGCCGCTCATTCGGCCATCGCCGTTTCGGTGCTACTGAGCGTCTGAAGCGATTTGAACGACACTCCGAAAAACGATTGCCCCAGAAACAGGATATTACCTTTTGTCACGTTAAATGTAACGTTAACCGTCACCGGCGTTCCGAAGGTGCGCTGCGGCGGCGTCGGCGTCGCCGAGCAACTCGTAAATGACGGCTGGGATGACGCCCCACAGGCTGAGGTCGCGCCACTATAAGTGGTCAGTGTCTGCCCGTTGGTCGAATCAGCGATTTTTATGGTTAAAGCCGAGCCGCAACTCGACGGCGTCGTTACGGTAGGCGAGCCAATGTAATACATGTAAGAGGCGACTTCATCGCCCGTTGCACAGGCTTCGACCGCGGCAAACCGCGCCCCTTGATAATTCATCTGGCCGAGCGATAGAGCGGCTTCGCCAATCAACGCGAGTTGAATTGCGACAAAAAGCACAATCATCGCGACCGACAACACCAACGCGAATTCGACGGCGGCTTGGCCTCCAAATTTCTCAGCCACCCTCCCAAGCCACAACTTGACGGTCCTGGATTTGGGTTCTGCAATTTTTGCGTTTCTGGACATTGCCTCAGCCCTCAAAACGCCGCCCTCGTCCTCGGAAGATTTCCATTCATGTGAGGGCGCTTTGACCTCTAAAATTCTTCATGCTCGAAGCCAGACCAACAACTCGCAAGTTTGTGTGTCACCAAATATGCGCCGTGAAGCGGACATGATTCGGACGATTTTTCTCTATCAGGTCGACTTGCCGATTGAGCACAGTTTTCCGATTTATCACTTGCTAACTGGATACGCCAGATGGCCCACGGCTCAATAGCTCAAGATCCCGTAAGATCTCCAGCTATAATCGTCCATATCACCATGTTGTTCACATCACCGCCCATGGTGTGATAAGCGACATAGACCACGGCGGCGACGGCCGCTAATATCAGAGCATATTCAGCCATCGTTTGCGCGCGGCGCAGCGCGACGATTCTTTCTTTGCCGCGCAAATAGATGGCGCGCAATCTCGCGATCATTCCGCCCTCACTCCGGTCAGCGCGATTCGATTCGGGCTCCATCGTCTTTCTTTTCTCCAGAAACCTGATCGCGATTCGCGCGCTATCACCAAAAAGCGGCAAATTTCGCTATTCTTCGTCAAATACGGCACGCAATTTTATCGAAATATAAATCAAATGATGCGACCTAAAGCTTTGTTTGCAGCTTAACCGCGCTCGCAGGCGGCGTCAATTCAATTTATCGTACCGTATTTGAAGAAACCTTCTTCCTAATTTAGCGCCCGCTACATGCCTGTCGCGACCGATGGGTTTTGTTTGCGGTCGTCGCGCAAGCCATCCAATGCGACAAAGATCGCAGCCGAACCCGTTCGGAGCAATTTTTGGACCACGACCGCGAATTTTCTTCCATCGCCTATGCTTGGCTTTTCAGGTAACCGCGAATCCTCCCCACTTGTTCGGCTGTAGCACGATTGCAACCTCGAACACTCGCTTTGCCGATCGTGTATCCGGCCCAACGCTACTGGCCGAAACCCGCCAAGTATTCCAATTAAATGCTAAGATTTTCGCTACAGCCGGACGCGGGTTAAAAGGGTGACGCCGGAGCGCCAAGTCTGAAATCGATCGAAAGAAATACGAGCGGTTCGCGGGAGCGCCGCGAACCGCTCGGTTCAGGTCAGGTCGTGGTCAGATAGCTGTTGATCGTGCTGACGAGGCTGTTGATGTCGTTGCCCATCAGCTTGTACGCGAGGTACACGACGATAGCGATGGCCGCCAGAATCAGGGCGTATTCCGTCATCGTCTGGCCCTTCGCGACACGACGCACGACTTCCCGCGTCTTCACATAGAACCGTGAAAGCTTTTCCATCTCAAATCCTCCTTGTTGCCTTCCTTTTATGGTGCGGCTACCCGCACAATTATCGGTGACCGTGCCCTATTGCATCGTTTGTACCAACTGTTTGCAGCAAATAAGCATATTATAACGTTAATTAGCACGTATTAATTCGAAAAATTCGTCCGCTAATCCGCAATCTTGTTGCTTTGGAGCAACAATCCAAGTTTCAACATTAAAATCAGCGAGATTTGATGTTTTAACATGAAAATCAATGCGTACGTTTTATCAACCGCCCTGCGAGCTAGCACCGCGCGGTAAATCCCGCTAACGTCGGAGCGTCTAGCGAACTTTCTCCAGAGAATCTCTCGCCTCGTCGTTTTCGCGCCGCCGCTCCTGAATTCCGCTTCCCTCGTTATGCCCAACGTTCTCCCAAGTTTTATGCTTATGCCAGCCAGGATCGCAAACTCGACTGCAAAGCTAAATAAAACTCATTAAGCGCATTGTACCGGCGCGAAGCCGTGTGTCAAGCGAAAATTCGGCTTTCAAAAATAAATAATTGCCAGATGGCTTTCGTTAGACCGGAATGTACCGATATTCGTCGAATTTTTCAGCCTTTTTCTTCCAAAGAGTTCTGATAATTCTCGCCAACGAGGTCGGGCTATGCGTTGACGAGGCGCGAGGTCGGCTCTACGGATTCAAAAACAATCAGGTCGCCAACTTGAGTGTGGGTTCGCGAAGCCGCTCCCGATTCGATTTCCAGCGCCCATCGCGCGCGGAAAACGAGCGACGAAATTCGCCATGGACGCAATTCGGAATCAATTCGAATCACCCGCCCGCCGCGATCAAGAAAGACGATGTCGATCGCAAAGCGCATAAAGAACATGTGCATCAGCATGAACGGCTCGAGCCGTCCGCGTTTGAACAGCATTCCATGCCCCGGTTCGAGCCGTTCGCGGCCCAGCAATCCCCGGCTTTGCCCGGTGATTCCGCCCGCCGCCTCGAGAAACTCGCACAGAATCGTTCCGCGCGTACGATTTATGGCTCGAAGGATGCCTTTAGCCATCTCTGACTCACCGCTTTCGATTATTTTTCGCTCAAAAGATGGTGAGCGTGCACATTCGCTTGGTCAAGCGATTTTCCCAACCTCCGCCCATGGCGCCATTTGGCGCCAATCCGTACACGCGGCGCGTCCTCTGGCCGCCCGGATTGATTTGTCTGATGAATACGCCGCGATATATTAAGGTTCCGCGTACGCGATGGGTTATCTGCCGATATGTCTCGAACTGCGTGGCGGCAAGCGCCTGCTCATTCGCGGCGGCGGAGCCGCCGAGCCTGGAATGAATCGAACATCGATTCCTGAACCGAACGCCGGCGCGGAACGCTGAGTCGGCTCATGCACACGATCTGGTTGATTCCGGCAGTGATCCTTTATGCGCTAGCGGCGGCGGGGTTCGTCGCCGAACGGCTCGGCGCAAACGGATGGCCCGCCCGCGCCGCTACTCCGCTGCTGGCCGCCGGAGCGGCGTTGCAATCGATCGATCTGCTCGTGCGCGGCGTTCAGGCCGGGAACATTCCGGTTACCGACTTCGCTCAATCACTCGTCTTTCTCGCCTGGCTGACCGCGCTCCTCTCGCTTTACCTGATCGTCCGTTTCCGGATGCCGGTGGTTGGCGCTTTCGCGGCCCCGCTCGTGTTTCTCGCCGTCGCGATCGCCGCCGTGATGGCCCGGCCGGGACGAATCGCGATGCCCGGCGCGTTGCGCAGCGCCTGGCTGCCCGTGCATGTCACGCTCGCGCTGCTCGGTTACGCGCTGTTCGTGCTCGCCGCGGGCGTCAGCGTGGTGTATCTGGTTTATGAAAAACGCCTGAAAGCGAAACGTCCGCTCGACGCCGGCGACCAACGCGCGCCCAGTCTGGAAAAGCTCGATCGGGTCAATTATCAACTGCTCGGGATCGGCTTTCTGATGCTCAGCCTGGCGATCATCACCGGAGCGATCTGGGCGGACGCGACGTGGGGCCACTATTGGTCGTGGGAGCCGGAGGAAACCTGGTCGCTGGCGATCTGGATCCTCTACGCCGCGCTGCTCGAATCGCGCCTTGCGGCGGGATGGCGCGGCCGGCGCGCGGCGGCGCTGACGATCGCGGTCTTCACCGTGCTGGTCGGCTCCTTCGTGGGCGTGAGCCTGATCGCGCCCGGCAAGCATGGGGGGAATTTCGGCTAGGGCGATGCGGGAAACGGTCGTAATTCTAGGCGTGAATCATCGCACGGCCCCGGTCGCCGTGCGCGAACGCCTCGCCTACGCCGAGCATGACGCATCCGCCGCATTGGCGCGCCTGCGGCAAGCCGCGCCGGCGCTGGGCGAGGCCGCACTGATCTCCACCTGCAACCGGGTCGAGGTTATCGGCGTGACGGCCGACGCCGAGCGCGCGTGGGCCGAAACCGTCGCCTTCCTCGCCCGCGACCGCGGCATCGCGGCCGACGACTTCGCGCCCGCGCTTTACCGCTATCGCGAGCGCGACGCGGTGCGCCATCTGTTCCGCGTCGGCGCGAGTCTCGATTCCCTGGTGGTCGGCGAACCGCAGATCCTAGGCCAGCTCAAGAACGCATATGCGCAGGCGGCCGAAACAGGGACCGCCGGCCTGGTGCTGCATCGCGCTTTCCATAAAGCCTTCGCGGTCGCCAAGCGCGTGCGCAAAACGACGCTGATCGGGCGCGGATCGGTTTCGGTCGCTTCTGCGGCGGTCAATCTGGCGAACAAGATCTTCGACACGCTCGCGGACAAGACCGTGCTGCTGATGGGCGCGGGCGCGATGGCCGAACTGACCGCGCGTAATCTTCAGCGGCTCGGCGTCCGCTCGCTGATCGTCACCAGCCGCACTTTCGATCACGCGGTCGCCCTGGCCCGCGAGCTGGGCGGAACAGCCGCGCCGTTCGACGATTTCCGGCCCTACCTGCGGCTTGCCGACGTGGTCATCGGCTCGCTCGCGGCGGCGCGCACGGTGATCGGGCCCGAAGAATTCGAGGGCGTGATTCGCGAGCGGCGCTATCGGCCGGCGCTGCTGATCGACCTTGGCGTGCCGCGCAATTTCGACGCCCGGCTCAACCAGCTCGAAAACGTCTATCTGTACGATATCGACGATTTGAGCGGCGTCGTCGCCGAATCGCGCGAGGAGCGCGAGCGCGAAGCGGCCAAAGCCGAAACCATCGTCGAATCCGAAGTCGGTTCGTTCCTGCGCTGGCTCAACGGACTCGAACTGGTTCCGGCAATCAAGGACATTCGTTCGAGCGTCGAGCAGTTGCGCGATTTCGAGCTGTTGCGCCATCGCGCATGGCTCGCGACTCTGGAGCCGGCCGAACGGGAGCGAATCGAAGGGCTGACGCGCGGCCTGGTCAACAAGATCCTTCATCGCATTCTCTCCGGCCTGCGCGAGAGCGGCGCGGAAGCGCCCAACGGCATCTATGCGGCGGAAATCGCCCGCCGCCTGCTGGCGCCAGATTCGGCCGCGGACGATCTGCTCGACGATCAGGCGGACGACGGCGACGACGAGTCATGATCGGCTGGGCGCGCCATCGATGACCGCGAAGCTCAGAATCGGTTCGCGCCCGAGCGCGCTCGCGCTCGCGCAAACCACGATCGTCGCCGAGCGGATTCGCGCGGCGGCGCCGGACCTCGCTTGCGAAATCGTGCGTATCAGCACCTCCGGCGACAAGATGACTTCGGCGTCGCTGGCGCAAATCGGCGGCAAGGGATTGTTCATCCGCGAGCTGGAGCAGGCGCTGGCCGACGGCCGCATCGATCTGGCGGTTCATTCGATGAAAGACCTGCCCGCCGCGACCGCGCCGGGTTTTCGCATCGCCGCGGTTCCGCGGCGCGAAAATCCGCGCGACGCGCTGTTGGTGCGCGGCGCCTCCGGATGGAGCGCGCTGCCGCGCGGCGCCCGGCTCGGCACGGCCTCGACCCGGCGGCGCCTGATGGCGTTGCGGGCGCGGCCCGATCTGCAGATTCTGCCGCTGCGCGGCAACGTCGATACGCGGCTTGCGAAACTCGCCGACGGCGAATTCGACGCGATTATTCTCGCGATGGCGGGTTTGGCGCGGCTCGGAAAGCTCGAAAAGCTGCGCGCGGGCGGCGAGATTTCGATCAGCGAACTTGACGATCGGGCGTTCGTTCCGTCGGGCGGCCAGGGCGCGCTGGCGCTGGAGGTTTTCGGCGCCGGCCCGGCAGCGGGCGCGCCGGAAATCGAAGCCGCGATCGCCGCGCTTGACGATCCTCGGGCGCGCGCGGAAACGACCGCCGAACGCGCCTTTCTCGCCACGATCGGGGCCTCATGCGTGTCGCCGGTCGGCGTCCATGCGCGGGCCGGACACGATACGCTCGCGATCGGCGCGGTCCTGTTCAGCGCCGATGGCGCGCGCAGTCTCGCGGAAGCGGCTGAGACGAGCTGGCGATTTGGCGATCTTGAGGCGGCCGCGAATTCAGGCCGGGAAATCGGCGAACGCATGCTCGCGCGCGGCGCGCGCGACCTTATCGGCGGTGCGTAGCCGGAACGCATCGCGGATGCGGCGCTGCTAAACTGAATTTGTGAGCGGCAAGGTTTTTCTGGTCGGCGCCGGGCCGGGTGCGCCGGATTTGATCACGCTGCGCGCGGCCGGCGCGCTGCGCATCGCCGACGTCGTGGTTTACGACTTTCTCGCCAGCCCCGAAATTCTCAAATTCGCGCCACCCGCCGCGGAACGGATTTACGCCGGAAAACGCGGCGGCGGCGGCGAACGCGCCGCGGAACAGAGCGAAATCAACCGCATCCTGATCGAGCAGGCGCGCGCCGGAAAACGGGTGGTGCGGCTGAAGGGCGGCGACCCGTTTATCTTCGGGCGCGGCGGCGAGGAATGCGAGGCGCTGCGCGCGGCCGGAATCGATTACGAAATTATTCCCGGCGTGACCTCCGCGATCGCGGCGCCGGCCTTCGCCGGCATTCCGTTGACGCATCGCGAGCGCGGCTCATTCGTGGTCTTCGCCACCGGCCATCAGGACGCCGCCAGGGACGGCGAATCTTCCGTGCCGTGGGAAATGCTGGCGCAGGCCGCGAACGGGCGCGGCACGATCGTGATGCTGATGGCGACCGCGCGGATGAAAGAAATTTTCGCGCGGATGGCGGCGGCCGGGATGCCGCCGCAAACGCCGGCCGCCGCGATTCAATGGGGCGCGACCGCGGCGCAGCGCACCGTCTTCGGCGCGCTGGAAACACTGGCGGATGAAGCCGCACGGGCGGGAATCGGCGCGCCCGCCGTGATCGTCGTCGGCGAATGCGCCGCGCTCGGGCGCGAACTCGCCTGGATCGAGCGGATGCCGCTGTTCGGGCGCCGCATCCTGGTGACCCGCGCCGCCGAACATGCGGGCGAATTCGCCGCGCGGCTGCGCGCGCTGGGCGCGGAAGCGATCGAATTCGCGACGATCGCGAGCGCGCCGCCGTCGAGCCACGACGCGCTCGATCGAGCGATCGCCGAAATCGAAACGTTCGATTGGATAATCTTCACGAGCGCGCAGGGAGTCGCGAGGTTTTTCGCGCGGATGCGCGAGCGGGGACGCGATATCCGCGCGATGAGCCGGGCGGCGCTGGCGGCGATCGGACCCGCCACGGCGGCGCGGCTCGGCGAGTACGCGCTGACCGTCGCCGCGACGCCGCGCGAGTACCGGGCGGAGGCGCTGATCGAAGCGATCGGCGCGGCGCGAATCGCAGGCGCGCGCATCCTGATTCCGCGCGCCGAAACGGCGCGCGAAGTGCTGCCAGAAACGCTCCGCAGGCTCGGCGCCCGCGAAGTCGTGGTCGCGCCCGCTTATCGCACGATACGGCCTGATCCTGACGAGTCGGAACGGATTGCCGCGATGCTGGAGGACGGCGCGATCGATCTCGCCGCCTTCACCAGCTCGAGCACGGTCGAAAATTTCGTCGCGATCGTCGGCGCCGCCGCGGCGCGGCGGACCAAAGCGGCCGTGATTGGACCGATCACCGCGGCGACCGCGCGAGCGCACGGGCTGGAGATTGCGGTCGAGGCGGCGCAATACACCATCGACGGCTTGACCGAGGCGATCGCCGGATGGTGCGCGGAGGCGCCGCGGCGCTAAGTGGTTGCGCGCCGCCACGACGCGGTATCATCTATATGCAGGCATGGCGGCGCGCCGCGAAGCCGCCCGGGAGACAACGCCGATGGGATTTCCGATCAATCGTCCGCGCCGGATGCGGCGCACCGAAACGCTGCGCCGGATGATGCGCGAGACGCGGCTCGGCGCCGACGATTTTATTCAGCCCTTTTTCGTCTGCCCCGGCCGCGACGTGGCCAAGCCGGTTGGCGCGATGCCGGGCGTGGCGCAGATGTCGGTCGACAACGTGGTGCGGGCGGCGCGCGAAACCTGGTCGGCCGGCGTGCCGGCGATAATCCTGTTCGGAATCCCGGCGCGCAAGGACGCGACCGGCAGCGAAGCCTGGAACGACCACGGCGAAGTCCAGCGCGCGATCCGCGAAATTAAGGAGCAGGTTCCCGGACTCGCGATCGTGACCGACGTCTGCATGTGCGAGTACACCGACCACGGCCATTGCGGAATCGTCAAGAACGGCGACGTCGACAATGACGCCACGCTCGAGTTGCTGGTGCGCGAGGCGCTGTCGCACGCGCGCGCGGGCGCGGATATCGTCGCGCCGTCGGACATGATGGACGGCAGAGTTGGCGCGATCCGCGCGGCGCTCGACGAAGAGGGCTTCGCCGATGTCGCGATCATGGCGTATTCGGCGAAATTCGCGTCGGCGTTTTACGGCCCGTTTCGCGAGGCGGCGGAATCGGCGCCGCAATTCGGCGACCGGCGCTCGTACCAGATGGATCCGCCGAACGGCGGCGAGGCGATGCGTGAAGTGGCGCTCGACCTCGAAGAGGGCGCGGATATCGTGATGGTCAAGCCGGCGCTGCCCTATCTCGATCTGATTTACCGCGTGAAGCACGAATTCAACGCGCCGGTCGCGGCCTACAACGTCTCCGGCGAGTACGCGATGATCCGCGCGGCGGGAATCAACGGCTGGCTCGACGAAGAACGCGCGACGATCGAGGCGCTGACGGCGATCAAACGCGCCGGCGCCGATCTGATAATCACCTACTTCGCCACCGACGTCGCCAAACGCCTGCGCTAACGATTCGGTCAATCAATCGCGAGCGGCGCCGGATCGGCCGCGCGAAATCAGGAACGCGGCCGGCGGTTGGCGTCGTACCACGGGCGCATCGCGGCGAGCGCGCGGCGCTGATGATATTCGAGTTCGTCGGGCGGGTAGCGATGCTCAGGGCCGAGCACGCACGCCGCGCGCGCGTCGCATCGCGGCGCGCATCGCGGTTCGTTTTCGACCCGGAATTCAAGGCATCGCGGTATGTCCCATCCGGCGGGATAAGCGACCGCGCGGGCCGGACAGGCGGCGATGCACGCGCGCGTGGCGCATCGCGGACACGGATCGAACCCGAGCGCCTCGCCGGGCGCGTCGATCACGGCATCGACGATCAGCGCCGCGCGGAATGCGATCCACGGACCGTACGTGGGATTTACGACGACGCCGAGCAGGCTCGGCCCGGCGATTCCGGCAAGCTTGCCAAGTTCCATGAAATTCAGCGTCGGCGCGCCGCTCATGAAAGGATAAACGGAAACGCAATCGACCCCGGCCGCCTTCGCGAGGGGCAGAATCTCGTCCTCGACGATGCGGCGGGTGAAATCGTCGAGCGGATTTGCGCGCTCGTTCCATTCCGGATGCGCGCCGGTCCAGCGGACGAACGCCCGCCAGAAATCGCCGCCGCCGTTGGCGATCGCGATGATCGACCGATTTCCGAAAGACTTGCCGAACGCCGCGCTCCGATATGCCGCGCCGACGGCGGCGTCGTAGCGCGACGCCGGAATCGCCGCGATCAGGTTAAGCCCGAAAGGCGCGGCGGCCGTGCGGATATTCCGCAGCAGATCGGCGCTCATGCGATTTTGTAGGTCACGATCGCGTCGGCGACGAGCGCGCCGCGCGCGTCATGGATTTCGACCGCGATACTCGCCACGCGGCGGCCCTTGCCGCGAACGCGCGCGCGGGCGATTAGGTCGCTGCGAATACCGGGCGCGATATAGTTGACGGTCATCGAAATCGTCGCGCTGCGCTGCGTCGCCGGCATCGTCCAGATCGCTGCGCAGGCGGCGAAATCGGCGAGTGAGGCGATCGCGCCGCCATGGACCGGCACGTCGGGACCGCCGTCGTTGAGCAAACTGAGAGCGAACGGCATCCGCACAACCGCCTCGCCATCGCCGGCGGCTTCGACGCGAAGTCCGAGGATTTTCGAGAACGGCGCGTTTTCGAGCGAGGCAAGCGCCGGATACCGATCGCGCAGCGCGCTCACCGCGGAATTATCTCCCGGCCGCGGCGGCCGCGTCGAGCGCGATCGCGACCGCGTCGATCGGCGATTCGGCGATTTTAACGCCCGCCATATCGCGCCATCCGCCGAGCGCGACGACCGGCCGGCGAATGGTCAGCGCGAGCGCGATTTCCGAGAGCGTGCCGGTTTCGCCCGGTAGCGCGATCACTGCGTCGGCGCTGGCGACAACGATCATGTTGCGCGCATGGCCCATCCCGGTCGCGACGGCGATCTCGATATGAGGATTCGCCGCGGTGCGATCGTAACCCGGCAGAATGCCGATCGTGACGCCGCCGGCGGCGCGCGCGCCACGGGCCGCCGCTTCCATCACGCCGCCCATCCCGCCGCATACCAGCGCGGCGCCGCGTTGCGCGATCGCCTGTCCGGTGGCGAAAGCGAGCCGCGCGACGGCATCATCGGCGACGTTGCCGCCGATCACCGCGATTGCCCGCCGCGGCGCCATCGTCAAAATCCCAGCACGGCAGGCAATTCGGCCAAATCGCCGATTATGAAGTCGGGTTGCGGCACGCCCTCGGGCAGCGCCGCGGCGCCTTTGCTGATCCACGCGGTGCGCATCCCAACGTCGCGCGGACCTTTGACGTCTTCGCGCGGCGTGTCGCCGACGAACAGCACCTCGGCCGCGTCGAGCCGCATCATTTCGAGAATCCGCCGGTAGATTTGCGGGTTGGGTTTGCGCAGCCCCACTTCCGCGGAAATGATCACGGCCTCGAAAAGATGCGCGACGCCGGTGTCGCCGAG
This sequence comes from bacterium, assembly GCA_014896235.1. Lineage (GTDB taxonomy): Bacteria > Desulfobacterota > Binatia > Binatales > Binataceae > JADMIL01. The sequence continues at coordinate 44,912 of JADBKU010000014.1, forward strand.
CACTTCGCGGCCGCATCGCGCATCGTCGAAATTCGAGAGCAGCCCGAGGCGGAAATGCGGCGCCAGTTGGCGGACCGCCGCGGTTCGCAGCGCGGGGGCCCAAGTGACCGCGCGCACGCCGTCCATGTGGACGCGAGTGACTTCATCGGCGAGCGCGCGAATTTCGCTGTCGGGCAGCGGCGCGAGCCGCTTCATCGTGCGGATAAACCGTTCCTGGCAGGTTATTTCGACGCCGTCGCGTTCGCGCTCGGCGTGAATTTCCTCGAGCACGCCGCGATATACATCGAGAAATCGCGCGAGGTCGAAGCGATTTCCGAGCCGGCGCTCGAGCGTCGGAATGACCCACGGAATCGTCGTGTGAACCTGCCGGCCGTCAAGCTCCATCAGCGGCAGCCGTTCCGGCTCCCACTTCACGATCGTGTCGAAAAGGTCGAAGACGACCGCCCGAAATTCCATCTTAAATCCGCGGCGCCAAAGCCGAGGCCGTCGCCAGCAGAGCCAGCAAATCGAGGATCATCACGGCGCCGTTGAGCTGAACCGACAATCGATGCAGCCGGTCGAATTCAGCCTTCCGCGCCGGGTCGGGATTGGCCTCTTCGGCCACCGTGCGAATCGCATCGACCTGCGGCCGGACCACCGCGCCCGCATAGATCGTCAGGCCGAGCGCCACGGCGAGCATCAGCGCGGCAAGCGTCCAGGCGCCGTGCGGCGTGCGAGAAATCGCGAAATAAGCGCCAATTATCACCGAAATTACGCCGGCGACATAACCGAGCATGTAGTAGCGTGGAAAGATCGTGCTGACGACCTTGCCCGCCTCCGCGATCTGCAGGTTGCCGAACAGCGCCGGCGCGACAAAGAAAGCGAAAAATGTCATCCCGCCCAACCAGAAGGTCAGGCTCAACAGGTACAAGAAAAGCGTAATAGTCATCTTGATACGTATCCGCGTGTGCGCCGCCGTGGCCCGGCGCTCAGTTCAACCAGATTTTCGGCGCGCCGGGTATCGCCCGCCGCTGCGCAAAGCCGCCGTCTATCGGATGCCACGCACTGACGCCGGGCTCGCCGTATTGCCAGCAAAGAAAAACGATTTCGCCCCCGATTTCACCCGGAAAATCGATCAATCCATGTTCGATATCCTTGAGGAAACACCCGAGCTTTTCGATTTCTCCCGCGATTTCCGCGATTTTGCCGGCGTATGGCGCCAACTCGGGATGCCGTTCGATGATCCTCTGCAGCCGCATCGCGTCGATTTCCGGCTCGCTATCGATCAGTTTGGCGATTCTGGCGCGCAATTCGTTCGCGTTGAGTTGCAAATCGCAAATCAACGCGGCGAGAGTCGGAATAAGCTCGTTGGCCTCTTCAAGAGTGAAAATTTTGTCAAACCGATGTTTTGACAAGAGCGCCTCGCCGGGATGGCGCGCGGTCGCGGTCGTGCTTAATTTCTCCCTAGGGCAAACCGCCTTGTGCCTTCCCGAGACCGTATACTACGTTAACCGGAAGCGGCCGGGAAAGCGTGGGCGGAATCTTTTTGCCTGAGTGGTGAGGGCTAATCCAGATATGGCAGAACGCGCCAAGAGCGAAAAACGGTATGAGCCGGAAGAGGACCTGAGCAAGGTCGAACTGCCAGAGGTTTTGCCGGTGCTGCCGTTGCGCGGCATCGTCATCTTTCCAAGCCAGGTCCATCCGTTCCTCGTCTCCCGCGCCTCCTCGCTCAAGTTGATCGAGGAATGCGGCGGCGCCACGAGCATCATCGGCTTGACCGCGCAGAAAAACCCGGAAGAGGAAAATCCGGCGCCGGAAGGACTCTATCCGCGCGGCACGGCGGTGCGCGTACTGAAGATGCTCAAGTATCCGGACGAAAGCGTCCGGGTGCTGGTGCAAGGGTTGGCGCGAATTGAAATCCGCGATTTCGTGCGGCGCGAGCCGTATTTTACCGCGCATGTCGCGCAGCTTGAGGAAATTTTCAAGCCTTCGCGCGAAGCCGAGGCGCTGCAGGCGAATCTGGTCAGCCAGTTTTCAAAATTCGTATCGCTGGTGCCTTACCTGCCCGACGAACTGCAGGTGATGGCGATGCAGTTGCGCGACCCCGCGCGCCTGACCGACATGGTCGCATCGTATCTGAAAATCGCCGTCGAGGAGCTGCAGGATCTGCTCTCGACGCTCGACGTCCGCAGCCGTCTGGAAAAACTAATCGTGATCCTGAGCCGTGAGATCGAGCTGCTCGAACTCGGCCACAAAATCCAGTCGCAGGTGCAATCCGAGCTGAACAAGAACCAGCGCGAGTATTATTTGCGCCAGCAGCTCAAGGCGATTCAAAAGGAACTCGGCGAGGGCGACGCGCGCACCGCGGAAATCGAGGATCTGGAAAAGAAAATCGAAGCCACGAAGATGCCCGAAGAGGCGCGCAAGGCGGCCGACAAGGAGCTCGAACGGCTGCGGATGATCCCGCCGGAATCGGCGGAGCATACCGTCGTCCGCACCTATCTGGATTGGCTGGTGAGCCTGCCGTGGAGCGTCTCGACCGAGGACAATCTCGATATCCACAACGCGCGCAAGGTGCTGGACGAGGACCATTACGATCTCGAAAAGGTCAAAGAGCGGATTCTCGAATTTCTCGCGGTGCGCAAGCTGAAGCAGGACACCAAAGGCCCCATCCTGTGCTTCGTCGGGCCCCCGGGCACCGGCAAGACCTCTCTTGGACGCTCGATCGCGCGGGCGCTCGGACGAAAATTCGTGCGGCTCTCGCTCGGCGGGATCCGGGACGAGGCCGAAATCCGCGGCCATCGCCGGACCTACATCGGTTCGCTCCCGGGACGAATCATTCAGGGATTGCGCAACGCCGGCTCCAACAATCCCCTCTTCATTCTCGACGAAGTGGACAAGTTGGGCGCGGATTTTCGCGGCGATCCGGCGTCGGCCCTGCTTGAGGTGCTCGATCCCGAACAGAACAATACGTTCGCCGATCATTATCTCGACGTGCCCTTCGATCTGTCGCGCGTGCTCTTTCTGACCACCGCGAACGTGCTCGACACGATTCCGCCCGCTCTGCGCGATCGGATGGAAGTGCTGGAACTGCCGGGCTACACGGAGGAAGAAAAACTCAAAATCGTTCAGCGTTACCTGATTCCGCGCGAGCTTGGGGAAAACGGACTCGGCGATCGCAAGATCGAATTCGCTCCGGAGGCGATCGCGGAGATTATCCGCAGCTACACGCGCGAGGCGGGACTGCGCAACCTCCAGCGCGAGATCGCGCGGATTTGCCGGAAAATCGCCCGTTCGATCACCGAAGGCGAGACGGCACCCGAGCTGATCACGCCCGATATGCTCAAGAAGTATCTCGGACCGCCGAAATTCTTCGCCGAAGTCGCCGAGCGCACGAACGAACCCGGCGTCGCCACCGGACTCGCGTGGACGCCCAACGGCGGCGACATCATTTTCATCGAAAGCACGCGGATGACCGGCCAGAAGGGGCTGACGCTCACCGGTTCGCTGGGCGACGTGATGAAAGAATCGGCGCAGGCCGCGCTTTCCTACATCCGCTCGCGCGCGGACCGGCTTGGCGTGCCGGCGGACTTCTTTGATAAAGCCGACCTGCATATTCACGTCCCCGCCGGCGCGATTCCCAAGGACGGCCCGTCGGCCGGCGTCACGATCGCGGCGTCGCTCGCTTCGCTCCTGACCGGACGCCCGGTCCGCGCGGACGTGGCGATGACCGGCGAGATCACGCTGCGGGGCAAGGTGCTGCCGGTGGGCGGCATCAAGGAAAAAGTGCTGGCCGCGCGCCGCGCAGGAATTCATACGGTGATTTTGCCGCGCCGCAACGAGAGCGACCTCGAGGATATCCCGCCCGAGGTCCGCGCCGAGATGGAGATAATCTTCGTCGATACCGTTGACGAAGTGCTCGATCATGCGCTGCGCGCCCCGGCCTCGGCTGACGGCGTCGTCGGAGTCGGGCGCGCCGCCGCCGGGGACGCATCCGAAGAAGAGCCGGCGGCCGCGGCTTCCGGTCGGGCCACGTGAAACCCCGGTCCGACCACGAAAACGGCTCGCGCTTGACCGGCGCCGGGCGGCTCCGTACACCAATTTCAGCAACGGCGTGAGTTCGGTCCGCGGTTCGCTGAACCGTCTCGACGAGATGAATCCGGAGCTTCTGGCGCACGGCGCCAAGGCGCATCAGCGCCCTGATTGCATATGCGTATCGCGATCGTTGCGGCCGAAATCGGGCCGTGGGCAAAAGTCGGCGGACTCGCCGACGTAATCGGGGCGCTGCCGCGCGCGCTCGCCAATCGCGGCGCCGAGACATGCGTAATTGCGCCAGCGTATCCCGCGTTGACCGCGGCGCTTAAACCGAATCAGCTCGGAGATTTCCGCTCGGTCGAGATGGGCGGGGCGAACGAATCGTATCGTGTGCTTGGCGCCAATACGCCCGCCGGTATTCCGCTGTTCCTGATCGATCATCCGGAGATGTTCGGCCGGGCGGGAATTTACGGCGAAAACGGCAGGGAATACGGCGACAACGTACGGCGGTTCATTTTTTTTGGACGGGCGGCCGCGGCGGTCGCGGCCGACCTTGCGCGTCCTGACCTGATCCACGCGCACGATTGGCACGCCGCGGCTGCGGTGCTGGCGATGCGCGCGGAGCGAGCGATCCGCGATCGCATGAAATCCACGCTCGCCGTCTTCACGATCCATAACCTCGCTTTTCAGGGAATTTTCGAAAGCCACGACTTTCCGCTGCTGGGCCTCGATTGGTCGTGGTACAGCGTCGAGGTATTGGAATTCTGGGGCCGCGTGAACCTGATGAAGGGCGCAATCGTTCTGGCCGACGGCGTATCGACCGTCAGCCCCACTTATGCCTGGGAAATCGCGCACGATCCCGAATTGGGCTTCGGCCTTGACGGCGTGCTGAGAGCCAAAGGCGACCGCCTGACCGGCATTCTCAACGGCGCCGATTACGACGAATGGGATCCGGCGCGCGACCGTCTGATCCCGAAGCCTTATTCGCCGCGCCGCCGCGCCAACAAAAAATACTGCCTCGACGTGCTCCGCGACGATCTTCGCCTGCCGCATCCGGCAAATCCGCAGCCGTACCGATGATCGGGATGGTCACACGGATGACTCCGCAGAAGGGCGTGGACATCCTGGCGGAGGCGCTCGACACGCTGATGGCGCTCGATATCCAATTGGTTATGCTGGCGAGCGGAGACCCCGCGCTGGAAAAGATTTTTCAGCAGGCCCAAGAGCGTTACCCGGATCGGATGCGCCTGATTACGGGATTCGACAACTCGCTCGCGCACCGAATCATGGCGGCGAGCAACATGTTCCTGATGCCTTCGCGGTTCGAGCCCTGCGGGCTGACGCAGATGTACGCGCTGCGCTACGGCGCGGCGCCGATCGTGCGCGCCACGGGCGGGCTGCGCGATACGGTCAGCGAATTCAATCCGCGCACGCGAACGGGCAACGGATTCTTATTCTCCGAATACGAACCGACCGCGCTGAGCGGCGCGGTGGCGCGCGCCGTGGAAATTTTCCGCCATCCGGCGAAATGGCAGGTGCTGGTCGGCAATTGTTTCCGCAGCGATTATTCGTGGGACCGCGCCGCCGGACAGTATCTGCAATGGTTCGAACGACTGCGCGAGGAGCGGACCGCGGTATGAGCGCGGGCGCGGCTACGAGCTCGCAGACCTACCATGTCTATGCCGACGGCTCGTGTCTCGGAAATCCAGGGCCGGGCGGATGGGCCGCGGTGATTGTGATGCCCGACGGAGCCTCGCGGACAATCTACGGCGGCGATCCGTCGACAACCAACAATCGGATGGAATTGACGGCCGCGATCGAAGGCCTGCGCGTGATACCGGCGGGCGCGCGCGTCGTGCTGCGCAGCGACAGCCAATATCTCGTCAAGACCATGACGCTCGGATGGAAACGGAACATGAACTCCGACTTGTGGCTCAAGCTGGACCATGAAGTCGGCGAACGTAAAGTGCGTTTCGAATGGGTCGAAGGACACGCCGGCGATCCGCTCAACGAACAGGCCGATCGGCAGGCGCGCGCGGCGGCGGCGATCGCGGGAAAAACCGGACACGTCCACTACCACGGATTGCCAATCGTCGAAGAAGAACCGCCCGCATCCGCAGTTGAATCCGGCGAAGACGATGCAACGGTGCGGGAATTGCGTCCGCTGCTTGCCGCGGGCGAAAGCATACGTAAATGCGACGGATGCGGCCGCGCATTCGTCGCGGCCGCGAGTCAGCCAGACCGCCATTGCCAACTCGCGATGTGCCAGCTCAAGGCGCGGCGCTCCACTCGCCACCGAATTAAATAGGCCGGGCGCAAGGTCATCGCACGGCTAGCGCTTGTCCGAGGCGGGAGGCGCCATCGGCGCCGCCGCTTGCGCCGCGGGCGTCATGCCCGCATCCGACGGTTTCTCCTCGCCCACCGCTTTCGCGCGCTGCGTGTCGCCGCCGCCATTCGGATGGCGAATCACGCTCATCGCGGTCGCGATCATGCCCGCCATGTCGGCCATATTGGCGGGCAGGATGAGCGTGTTGGTGTCCTTGGCCAGATTGCCGAACTGGGCTATGTAGTCGCTCGCGACGCGATATTGCACGGCTTCGAATCCGCCCGGGCCGGAAATCGCCTCGGCGACAGCGCGTATCCCTTCAGCGGTGGCCGTGGCCACCGCGCGAATCGCGGCGGCCCTGCCTTCCGATTCTTTTATCAACTGCTGCTTTTCGCCCTCGGCGCGATTGATCACCGATTCGCGCAAACCTTCGGAGCGATTGATTGCGGCGGTGCGTTCGCCTTCGGATTGCAGCACGGCGGCGCGTTTTTCACGCTCGGCCCGCATCTGCTTTTCCATCGCTTCGAGAATATCGGCGGGCGGCCGGATGGTTTTGATTTCGTAGCGGAGCACCTTGACGCCCCACGCTTCCGACGCCTTGTCGATCTCCGTAACGACGTTGGCGTTGATGTGCGCGCGTTCCTCGAACGTATGATCGAGCTCGATTTTGCCGATTTCGCTGCGCAGCGTCGTCTGCGCAAGCTGCTCGATCGCGAAGCGAAGGTTGGAGATGCCGTAAGTCGCCCGCTCGGCGTCAACGACCTTGTAGTAAAGGATGCCGTCCACGTGAACCATCACGTTGTCCTTGGTGATGCAGTCCTGCTCGGCGATGGTCGCGGCGACTTCGCGCAGATCGACCATCGCGCGCACCGAATCGACAAAGGGCATGAGGATTTGCAGCCCGCCGTAGGCGACGCGCTCGAACCGTCCCAGGCGCTCGATAATCCATGCGCTCTGCTGATCGACCACGCGCACGCTGGTAAGCAAGACGTAAACGATCAAAATCGCCAGCAATCCGCCGATAACAAGTCCGGTCATGGTTACCTTTCCGATGCGATCATTCGGGACGCAGCCACAGCGTCAAGCCCTCGACGCGCAGCACGCGACATCGTTGCCCCTTGCGAATCACGGATGCGCCGGCGTTGCGCGCCGTCCACATCGAACCGCGCATCTCCGCCCTTCCGACGCCTTCGGCGGGCATGTCCGCGTCGGCCGTCGCCACCTCGCCGACCAGATAATCCATGTCGGCGGCCGGGCCGCGATTCGCGCGGAAGCGTCCCAACAGGGGTTTGCGGAGCGCGAGCAGAATAACCACCGTCAGCGCCGCGAATAGCATCCATTGCGACCAATGCGGCGGCGCGGATACGAGCAGCGTTACGATCGCGACGATGAAGGCGGCCAATCCGGCGCAGAAAAGCGAAAAATCGTGCGTAAAGTGAAGTTCAATCGCGACGCACACGATTCCGAGGACAATCCACGCCCACCAAACCATCGCTTAACTCCTAATCTCGCACATCCGACAGAGAGCGTCGCGCATGGTCCGTCTGAGTGTCAATCAGATATGCTGCAGCCTCATAACGTGCGTTTCAGATTCAGCCCCGCCAGCATCATCATGAGCGCGGTAAAGACCAGCAGGAACGCTACGTCGCCGGTAATCGCGCGGAAGTCCGCGCCTTTGAACAGAATCGATTTAAGCGCGGCCACCGCGTGAGTTTCCGGATTGTACGCCGCGAATGCGCGCAGCCACGGCGGGAAACTTTCGACCGGATAAACCGCGCCGCTCGGAAAGAAAAGAATCACGTTGAGAAAGCCGGCCGAGGCGCCAACGATACGCGGATTGTCCGCGCGCGCCAGCAGCGCGAACGTCATCGCGAGAATTCCCGTCGCGCCCAGAACGATAATTCCGCACAGCATCAGGAAGGCGCGAAATCCGCCGACGATCGTCGCGCCGGTAATCAACAGGCCTGCGACCAGCACGACAATAGCGGCGGCGCTCGTGACCAGCACGCTGCTGCCGAGCACGCCGCCGGCGACGTTCCATCGCGTCAGCGGCGTCACCAGGTAGCATTCGGTCAGGCCCATGAACCGGTCCATCACCCAGTTGAAGACCCCGGAAACCAGCGAGCCCATGAATAGCGCCATCACGATCACGCCCGGGATCAGCGAGCGATCGTAATCGACTGTGATGAAAAGATTGCTGGGGCGCAGGACGATTTCGTTGAGCTTGGGTTCGCGCGCGGTTACAAACCCCACACGGAGCGTCGCGACGGCCTGATTGAGCAAAGCTTCTATCGTCGCAGTGCTGATCGTATCAACGTTGTCGCAAAAAAGCCCGACCTCGCCGATCCGGCCTTCATCGATGTTGTGGCTGAAATCGTGCGGAATCACGACGGCGGCCTTGTAGCGTCCTTCGCGGACCTGCTCGATTGCGGCCGCACGATCGTTTTCATAAGTGATCGTCACGGTTTTGGGGCCCGCGGCGAGCGCTTGCAGCTTTTCCATCATCCGCACGGCCCACGGACCGCTGTCTTCGCTCACGATTACGATCGGCAAATGTTTCAGCACGCCCTGAAACGAATTGCCGAAGATGACCAGGTAGATCACAGGCAGCATCACGCTGGTCAACAACGTCATCGGATTGCGCGAAAGCTTGAGCAGATCGCGCCGCATGACCGCCCACGTCTTCAGCATCCGCGCTTCCACACCGGTTCGCTCATCGTCCTGGCGGGCGCGGCATGCCCATCGACATGCTGAAAAAGCCCGGCTTGCGGGAGGTTTCCTCACGCAAACGGCGGCCCGTGAACTGGATGAACACGTCCTCCAGCGACATCCGTTCGAGCCTGATCGACGCGACCGACACGCCGGCTTCGTCCAGCGTCGCGATCAGGCGCGGCATCACCCGCGCGCCATCGTCAACGGTGACGGCAATCTGCCCGGACCCGTCGCGCGCGACGGCGAGCGCGTATGGCTGCTGCTTGAGCAACGCCACCGCGCGATCGCTTTCGCCCGTCACTTCCAGTTCGATCCGATCAGATCCTTTGACCATGGTTTTCAGTTCGGCAGGCGATCCAAGAGCGATAATTTTGCCGCCGTCAACGATCGCGATTCGGTCGCACAGCGCTTCAGCCTCATCCATGTAATGCGTGGTCAGCGAAATCGTCAGTCCGGTCTGGCCGCGGATGGCTTCGAGCAGGTCCCATACCGCGCGGCGGCTCTGCGGATCGAGGCCGATGGTCGGTTCGTCGAGAAATAGAACCTCGGGCGAATGAATCAGGCCGCGCGCGATTTCGAGCCGCCTTCGCATTCCGCCCGAATAGGTCGCGACCAGATCGCCGGCCCGTTCGCTGAGACCGACCAGCCGCAGCAGTTCGCGCGCCCGCTGATGGCGAATGCGGCGGTGTATCCCATAGAACTCGCCGTAGATATCGACGTTTTCCCATCCGGTCAAATCAAGGTCCGAAGTCAACGCTTGCGGTATGACGCCGATGCGTTCGCGGACGCGTTCAGGCTGGCGGGTCACGTCGGCTCCGGCGACCGTCGCTTCGCCGACGGTCGGCGTGATCAGCGTGGTGAGCATCCGTGTAAGCGTGGTTTTTCCGGCGCCGTTCGGACCGAGCACGCCGAAGAGTTCGCCGCGGCGGACCTCGAATGTGACCGCGTCAACCGCCGCGAACGCGCCGAAGCGTTTAGTCAGCCCGCGCGCGGATATCGCCGCTCCGTTGGTATCCATCATCCCTGACAAAAGCGACCTCGGCGGTCATCCCTGGCTTCAATTCTCCGCCGGGATTCAGTACGCGTACTTTCACGTAAAACGTGCGGATATCCTGCCGGCCGCGCCGCACGTCGGTTTCGGTGGCGAACTGTCCTTCCTGTCCAATCGCCATTACGCGCCCGGCATACACGGTCGGCGGACGCGTCGGCAGTTCGACCGTCGCCGGACTGCCGAGTCGAATCCATCCCAGGTCGGTCTCCTGCAAATCCACGCGCGCCCAGATGGTCGAAAGGTCGTCGATCGTCAGAATCGGCGTGCCGGGCGTGACCCATTCTCCGACTTCGAGAGCTTTGCTTACCACGATTCCGTTGATCGGCGACCGGATAACCGTGTCGGCTAGCTGATCGGTGTAGTATTGGACGCTCGCGCGCCCGGCCGCGACGGCGGCGCGCTTGCGCTCCAGATCGGCCGCGGCGTCGTCGCGCTCCTTCGCGGAAATCACCTCATGGCGGAACAGTTTGCGATCGCGCTCCATCGTGAGTTCCGCCAGATGCAAATCGGCCTGCGCGCCGGCCAAATCGCCACGCGCCTTGGCGAGTTGATTGCGAATATCCACATCCTCGATTCGGCAGACAATCTGACCCGCTGTCACTCGATCGCCTTCGAGCAACTCGAGCATCGTGATGCGGCCGGCGATGCGGCTGGTAAGGTTGACCTCTGGCGCTTCGATGACGCCAACGGTGTCGATGCGGTCGGGATTTGGCGGCGGCCACAGATAGCGTTCGCCCAAGCGATAGAACACGACGATTCCCAGCGCCGCAGCGGCGAGAAAAATCGCGCGCCTGACAACGCGTTTCATCGCTCCGCCGCGATCCGCGAAGGCGTCACCAAAGGCCGGGCACCGCCGCGTCGGTTGCGCGCATGTACGACGCGTATTCGTCGCCAAACAGCGCCAGCATCTCGGTCTCGTCTTCGCGGATGCGGCGGCGCAGCACGACGATTCCGGCGATCGCCGTCACGATTCCGGTAATCGGCGCTCCGTATTCGAACGGCCACGCGAACAGCACCAGGAATTCTCCGGCGTAAATCGGATGACGCAGATAGCGGTAAAAGCCGCTGCGCACGAGTTTGCGCGCCCCGGCTCCGGAAGGCGCCGCCGAAAAAAATCCAAGCTGGATTCGGGCGCCAAGCGCGAGCCACAAGCCCGTCAATTCGATCAGCAATCCCAGTCCGGCGATCCACCGCGGCGCATCGGTCGCGTAAAGATAGGTCCGCTCGAACGGCGCGGCGGCGAACAGCAGCAGCACCGGCAATTCGTGCATCACGCGGCTTGCGAAACGGGTCCGATCGACGCCGAGCATCCAGTCTTCGCGCACCAGCACATCCGCGACACGAAACGCGCCGTACGCCGTCAGGTAAAGCGTGACGTAAGGGTGGCTGGCGAAATAGTCGGTGATTCCCAGACCAAGGGCGACCGCGCCCACGACAGCCGCAAGGAATATCGCCAATTCCGCGATTCTTACCGACAAATCGCGCGGAACCGGAGCGCTCTGGATTGAGGCGGCCACGCCGCCCGATACCGCATCGTCATCGGGATTCTTCAGTTCTTCGGTCGGTCGCGCGGAAGAGATGGCGGATTCATCGCTGCCCATGAATAAAAATTTTCGCAGGATAATCTGCTGGATTCAAAGGTTTGCGGCGCCCGCTAGCGAGCCGGCCGATTCTGCGCAGCCTCGGCCAGGCGCTCCAGGCTGGCGCGCGATCCAATCACAACCAGCAGATCGCCGCCTTCGATCGCCGTCGAGGCGTCGGGAACTATCGATATCGGATCCGGGCCGCGCTTCAATCCAATCACGCGCAGGCGCGGACTGGACGTTTCAATCTCGCCGATCGTGCGAGCGACAAGCTGGCTATCTTTGCCGATTGTGACCTCTTCGAGGCTTACGTCCTCGCCCCTGCCGGGCAGCACCAGCGACAGAAAATCGACCACGGAAGGGCGCGCGATCGCCGCCGCGATCCGATAGGCGCTGTACTGGTACGACGACAACACCCGATCCGCCCCGGCAAGCTCAAGATGGCGCAACCCGGCGTCGGATTCGGCGCGGGCGTGAATACGAATTTTCGGGTTCATGCTGCGCACGGTGAGGCTGATAAAAACGTTATCCGGGTCGGAGGCGGTCGCCACCACGATATCGCCCGCCGTGCGTACGCCCGCGTGTTCGAGCAGCTCGGCGTCCAGCGCCGATCCGATCAGGTAATAAAAGTCGGCGCGGATCAGTTCCGGTTCGAGCGCGGGATTCTGCTCGATCACCACCACGGTGTGCCGGTCGCGCTTGAGTTCCTCGGAAACCACCCGCCCGAAACGCCCGTAACCGCATACGATAACGTGGCCTTCCAACTGCTGGATCTTGCGGTTCATCGCGCTTTTCCCCATGAACTCACGGAGCTGTCCGCCAACCACCGCTTCCGTGACCGCCGCTAACACGTAATACGCCGTGCCGACGCCCACAAAGATTATCGCCATCGTGAAGACGCGGCCGGCCGTGTCGAGCGGTTTGACCTCTTCGTAGCCGACAGTCGTGATCGTGATCACGGTCATAAAGAGCGAGTCGATAAAAGACATCCGCTCGATCAGCATGTAGCCGGCGCTGCCGAACAGCGTCAGCGCGACGACGATCGCGACGCCGACGGCGACCCTGCGTCCGGGATTCATCGCGGCGTGGCGCGGCCGTTACCCGTGCCGCGCCTCAAGCCAGCGCTCGGCGTCGAGCGCCGCCATGCATCCCGCCCCCGCCGCCGTTATCGCCTGCCGATAGACGCGATCGGCGACGTCGCCCGCGGCGAACACGCCTTCGACATTGGTGCGGGTCGAGCCCGCCTGGACCTTCAGGTAGCCGATTTCGTCCATCTCGAGTTGGCCCTTGAAAATCGCGGTGTTCGGTTGATGGCCGATCGCCATGAAGACGGCGTCGGTGCGAAAATCAGTGGTCGCGCCGGTCTTGACGTTGCGTAAACGCACTCCGCTCACGCCGGTTTTCGGTTCGCCGAAAATCTCGTCGACGACCGAATCCCAAATAAACGCGATTTTCGGATTGCGGCGCGCGCGTTCCGCCATGATTTTGGAGGCGCGCAGCGTGTCGCGGCGATGGACGATCGTCACCTTGCTGCAGAAGCGCGTCAGGAAAGACGCTTCCTCCATCGCGGTATCGCCGCCGCCCACCACGACCGCCTCCTTGTCTTTGAAAAACGCGCCGTCGCAGGTGGCGCACGCACTTACGCCATAGCCCATCAGCCGCTTCTCTGATTCGATATCGAGCAGCTTCGCCGTCGCGCCCGTCGCGATAATTACCGCTTCCGCGCGAACCGCCTGGCCGTCGAGCGCGAGTTCGAATGGATGCACGCGAAGATTCGCGGCAGTCACTTCGCCACTTATGAAGCGCGTGCCGAAGCGCTCCGCCTGCCGCCGGAATATTTCCATCATTTCCGGCCCCTGCACGCCGTGCTCGAAGCCCGGATAATTTTCAACTTCGGTCGTGATTGTAAGCTGGCCGCCGGGCGTCACGCCCTCGATCAGCAGCGGCTCGAGATTCGCCCGCGCCGAATAAAGCGCGGCCGTCAATCCGGCCGGACCGGAGCCAAGAATAACCAAGCGATGTGTTTGATTGTTCGATAATTCAGCCATGAACCCTTTCGCGGCGCATTCGACGCTGAATCGCGCGCTAGCGCTTGTTTATATTGTACACTGTACCGTTGGCGGCATAACCTGCGAACCGCCGGATTTGGACGAAAATCATAATGGCAGCCGCAAAACGCAAAACGAAACCCGCGACCGCAAGCGATTTGACCCATCTGGATCGGCGCGGCCGGGTGCGGATGGTGGATGTCGGCGCGAAAGCGGCGACGCGGCGCGAAGCGGTCGCGCGCGGCGCGGTGCGGATGGCGCCGGATACGCTCGCCGCGATCATTGGCGGAACGCTCAAAAAGGGCGAAGCGCTCGCCGCCGCGCGCATCGCCGGAATCATGGCGGCCAAACGCACCCACGAACTTATCCCACTGTGTCATCAACTTCCGCTGGAATCCGTCGAGGTCGAATTCAAACCCGACCACGGCGGCGCGGCGTTGCTGATTCAGGCGCGCGCCGCGACCACCGCCCGCACCGGCGTCGAAATGGAAGCGCTTGCGGCGGTCGCGGTCGCCGCGCTCACGATCTACGACATGGCCAAGGCGATCGATCGCGCGATGACGATCGAAGCGGTTCGGCTGGTGCGCAAGAGCGGCGGGCGCAGCGGCGCTTTCCTTCGCGCCGGCGAGGCGGATTGGGAAAGCGGTCCGCGGGCCTGATTTAGATGATCGCGATCGAAGGGCGCGCCTTTCTGAAAAAAGGCCGCGACGGTCCCGTGCGCGGCGGAAATCCGTGGATTTTCTCCCAGGCGATCGGACGGGTTGAGCCAGCCGGACTCGCCGCGGGCGCGTTCGTCGCGATTCATGACGGCGGCGGCGACGCGATCGGCCTCGGCTATTTCAACCCCGCAACCACGATCGCAATCCGCCTGATCGCCTTCGATCCGCGCGCCCGCGTCGAGACGATTATCGAGGACCGAATCGCGCAAGCGCTTCAGCTGCGGCGGCGAACCGTCGCGGCGGGAACTGATTGCTACCGCCTTTTCAACGGCGACGGCGACGGGCTCTCCGGCGTCGTGATTGATCGCTACGCCGATTCCGCGGTCGTCCAGTTGCTCACCGCCGGCGCCGACCGGATGCGTTCCGAAATCGCCGCCGCGCTCGACAAGCTGATTGCGCCGGCCGCAATCGTCGAACGGAGCGCGGGCGTGGTGCGCAGGCAGGAAGGATTGCCCGACCGCGTCGGCGCAATTGCGGGTTCGCCGACGCCGGAAACGATCGTCGTCGAGAACGGCGTCCGCTTCGCCGTCGATTTGATTCACGGACAAAAGACCGGGCATTTTCTCGACCAACGCCAGAATCGCGCGCTGGCCGCCGGTCTTGCGCGGAATGCGTCGATGCTCGACGCGTATTGCCACAGCGGCGGCTTCGCGCTCGCCGCTGCTATGGCGGGCGCACGGCGCGTGATCGCGGTCGATTCTTCCGAGCGCGCGCTCGCCGCGGCGCGGCGCAATCGCGAACTCAATGCGCTGCGGCCCGACGCGATCGATTTTTTCCGCGCCGACGCGCCGCGCTTTCTTGCCGAACAGGCCAATCGCGCGGACGGCGAGCGCTTTGGCGTGGTCGTGCTCGATCCGCCGCCGCTCGCGCGCGCCGCCAAAGACGCCGCGCAAGCGGGACGCCTTTATGTCGATTTGAACGCGCTCGCGATGCGTCTGGTCGAGCCGGGCGGTTTCCTGATGACGTTTAGCTGCTCCGCGCATTTTTGCGGCGAAGAGTTCATCCGCGCGGTCCGCATCGCGCAGGCCAAATCGGGCCGCAAATTCCGCACGCTCGAGCGGCTCGGCCCCGGCCCCGACCATCCCGTTCTGCTCGGCCATCCCGAGGGCGAATATCTGACCGGGCTCCTGCTCGCGGCCCTCGACTGAAACGCGCGCCCTTGCGGCGGCGCGCGCGCCGCGCAACGATATCCTGTGGCCGCATCATTCGGCCATGGCTCTATCTATGAAACTTCAGCGGCTCGATCACTTCGGCATCGAAGTATGCGATCTCGCACGCGCGGAACGCTTTTACGTTGACGTGCTCGGCCTTGAAGTCGTGGCGCGTTTCGGCGATCAGGTGCTGCTCAAATGCGGCGACCAGAACCTCGCCCTGTTCGGCGTGACCCGGCCGCCGATCGATCCCGAACAGCGGCGCGAACGCATCAGCCATCCGCTCGGCAGGGGCCATCACGCGTTTTTGGTCTCGCGCGACGATCTCGCATCGGCGCGCGAGCGGATCGCGCGAGCCGGATGCGAAAGCGCGGCGCCGATCGACTGGGGCGATCATGACTGCGTTTACTTCCTCGATCCCGACGGCAACCTGCTCGAAATAGTCAGCTATCGCTGATCCGGCGCGGCGGCGTGCGCATCGGTCCCGGTTGTCTTGGCGCGGCCATTCGCCTAAACGACTTGGATGCGTTCGTTTCAACCTTACGCGCTTGCCGCCTTCATTTGCGCCGCCGGACTGGCAACCGCCGCCCAATCTCCGGCTCGAGCCGAGATGATGCGCCTGACAGTCGATCCGCTGACCTCGACCATCACCGCGACCGTGGACAAACCGCTCAGCCGGATGAATGGCAGCGTGGCCGGATCGTTTCGGATAATTTCCGGAGAAGTCCAAGGCGATCCCGCGAATCCGGGCGCCGGCGCACATGTGGAATTGATAATCGATCCCACTTCGTATTCCTCCGGCCTTGCCCATCGCGACAATGCGGTTCTCGCGAAATCTCTGCAGACCGCAATCTATTCAGACATCCGCTTCGTCAGCTCGCGGATCGACGACCTCAAGATCGAAGCTCCGGGCGCGATGGGCTCCGGCGTGATCGACGGCAATCTGACGATGCATGGCGAGACGCGCGAACTCCGCGTTCCGTTCGAGGCGACGCTTCAACCCGACCATCAGGAATTCTTCGCCGACGGCACGGTAAAATTCGACTATACGAATTGGGGCGTCGAACCGCCGCGTGTGATGTTCATGGCTGCGTCAAAAGAAGTCACTATCGATTTCCACATCGTCGCGCGCCCTGCCGCCGCGCCCACGCCCTCGCCCTGATAAAACCGGACCGCGCGCGCAGCCGCGCCCTGATTACGAGCGCACGTTTGTCAATCGCGCCGGTCGTGAGCTAATCATGCGGCGACGGGCCCGGCGAACGGCCGCATCACGCCGGCGCGCAAGGAGAGAAGCATCGTGAAATTCGGCCTCTTTTATCAATTGCCATGTGCGCCTGACCAATCAGAAGCCGAACGTTACGCCGAAACCGTCGCACAGATCGTGCTTGCCGACGAACTGGGCTTCGACGCCGCGTGGCTGGCCGAACTGCATTTTTTCCGGCCCTTCTCGATCATGCCGTCGCCGCTCATTTTCGCGACCGCCGCCGCTCAGCGCACCCGCCGCATCCGGCTCGGCACCGGCGTTTCGCTGCTTCCGTTTCATCATCCGCTGCGGCTTGCGGGCGAAGCCGCTGCGGTCGATATTTTAAGCGGCGGCCGTCTCGACTTCGGCGTCGGCCGCGGCACGATCGCGGTCCATTTTCAGGGTTTCAACGTCGATCGCGAAGAAAGCCGCGAACGCTTCGAGGAAGCGCTGGACGTGATCGAAAAGGCGTGGACGCACGAAACGATCGTCCATCACGGCAAATTTTTCCACGTCCCTGAAACGTCCGTCGTGCCCAAACCGCTCCAGAAACCGCACCCTCCCATCCGCGTCGCCGCCAACAGTCCTGAAACCGCCGCCTTCGCTGGAGCGCGCGATTACGACGTGATGGTCGCCTCGCCGATCAATCCGATGCCCGGATTTTTCGATCATGTCGAAAAGTACCGCGACGCGCTCAGGCGTGCGGGCCACGATCCGGCCAGGCGCGACGTGGCCGCCCTGTTCTTCACCGATTGCGCCGCCGATCTCGCCGCGGCGCGCCGCGAATACGAGCCTTCGATGATGCATTACTTTCAGACCATCGGGCAGCAGGCGTTGCGCGGCGATCGCAGTCAGTACGAAGGCTCTTACGCCTACCTGAAACAGGTGCGCGACCGCGCCGCCTCGATGACCTGGGACGCGATCGATCGAACGATGGCGGTGTTCGGCGGTCCCGCCGAATGCATCGACCGGATCGAGCGGATTTACCGGGGCGCGCGCATCGATCAGCTCGTCTGCTGGTTCAATCCGGGCGGCCGCATCCCGCATCGCGACGTGATGGCCGCGATGGAGCGCTTCGCCACGAAAGTAATCCCGGCTGTCCGCGGTCTCGGCGCATAATTCGCCTCGGTCCGCCAGCCGGCGGCATGGAGATTGCGCGGCGCGGAAGGAGCCAATGAAGGTGCGACACTGAAACTCGCCGCACGCCATTCGTCCGCCCGTTTCACCAATCCGATCGTAATCTCCGCATATCCATGCGCAAACCGCGCGTGTGCAACGTAGTAGGCGGTGATGATCCGGCCGGTCTCGCGATTATTGGTGACATGCGCAGAGCCCTTCGCGCCGTCGTATTCAATTAACTCGCCCAGTTGCGACCAGCGCACAAACAGCCCCGACAAATTGATCCTGTTCTACGCCGCCTCCACCAGTTCAGGGCTGCCGCGCGCGATCAATTCCGATTCGCTCCAGTGAGCTACCACGGCTCGAATCGTCTGGTCGGCGTATTGACGGCTCTCGCGATTGAGCCTCGGCAAATCAACCGGCTTCGGACGCGTCAGAAACAAGACAAACGCAACGCCTGTGGCGAAGATAATTCCAAGCGCCACAAAAATTCGCTTGATCATTTTCGCCGCCATCCAGCAAGCCGCTCCACCTGATTCGTTTCCTGAATAGTCGCGAATCAAAGATTGGCTTTTGGTCCGGTTTGGAGCGGCGGCGCATTCGGACCGACGTAAAATACCTGGTCGGAAAGCGGATCGCCGGCCGCGTCGAAAGTCATTCGCTCGAACACGCCGTCATAGCCCAGCGAATCAGTCGCCTCGATCCAGCCGCGATCGCCCAACGTATAGGAAATCAGCCACCATTTTTTGCCGTCATAGGTTATCCTGACTATTCGATTATTTTTGTCGTAGGCCGCGGAAACCCATTTTTCACCGTCAGGCTTGAAGATTGCCGTAATATCGTTGCGCGCGCCATAGACATATCGCGTCACGCCCTGTTCGGAATCGTGGACGGCGGTCAATCGATTCTCCGAATCATAAGAATATGTGATCCAGTGTCCGTAGCTATCAATACCTTTTGTAATGCGATTCTGGCTGTCGTGCGTGAAGGTCAAGGCGCCGCCGTTGGGAGAAACGATTTTGAGTATATTTCCCTGTGCGTCGCGGTCGATCGTAAGGCGGTGGCCCGCTTTGTCTTGTATGAACAGAACCGCCGCCTGTCCCGCTGTCTTCGCATATTTCGACGCCGGGAACCGCATTATCGTTCCATCGGACAGCCGCATGTCCCA
Organism: bacterium; assembly: GCA_014896235.1. Lineage (GTDB taxonomy): Bacteria > Desulfobacterota > Binatia > Binatales > Binataceae > JADMIL01. The sequence continues at coordinate 64,046 of JADBKU010000014.1, forward strand.
AGCCGACCCGTTCCATCGAATCGTAGCCCAGTCGAAGACATGGTTGGAATCGTGAGGTCCCGGATCATGGCGATATACGGCGTCGGAATAGCCAATTCCGGATGATATCCGGCGGAAATATACACGCTCCGCATCGGCTTTGATTAACTCAATGTAGGAGAATGGAGCATTGTCGCCAACGAGAAACATGTCGTAGTAATTTGTTGCGCCAAGTCCAAAGCATCGCGAGTAGTCGTCTATCTGCAACTGCACACGCGTAAAATTGATTGGAATCACGTCGTTAACGTAAAAATCCGTCTGGCGGTGCACGAATGCCCCAGTTTCTGGAATGGAAAGCCCGCGAGATACGCGCCCAGCGTTGACATAGAGCGGCATCGGGGCCTTTGCCGCCCATCCCGTCGGCACGCGGGGGTATGCCCTCAACTGCGCAGGATCGGGCGGTAGCGGAAGCGGCACATAATCCCGGGATTGCTGAAGCATCACGAAAGCCAACAACACCGCCAACGCCACGGCGACGGGCGCGACCCAGCGGCTGAACTTGCGTGGCTTTAGCGGCGCTTGTTGGGGCGGTGTTTGTGTATCGCGGTCCGATTCGGCCATGGGCGCGCACCTCCGCATTTGTCCGAGCGGCAATTCCGCCGCCAGAAGCCACTATTAGCGAAAAGAATTTGCGTTTAGCAAGATTAATCGCAATTCAATGCGATAATCGTCCGAATGAGTAAATTGGGCAGGAGGCAAGTCAATCAGGCGGCGGCGGTGGCTTGAATCAGCTCGAACGCGCCGGGCTCGATCGCATCGCTGGAACGCAACACCACTTTGATGCCCATCCGGGCTTCGAGCGTTTCGAGATCGCGCGCGCCAACGTCATAAAGATAACGCGCGACCGCGGAATTGACTTTGATCACCATCAGGTCGCGCCGTGGCGGACGGCCGGCGATTCGATGGATGCCGCGCAGGATTTCGGCCGCAAGCGTCGGCACCGATTTCACCACGCGCCGGCCGTGGCATTGCGGACACTGCTCGGTCAGCAGCTCTTCCAAGCTCTCGCGGGTGCGCTTGCGGGTCATCTGGACCAGCCCCAGCTCCGAGATCTTGAGCATCGAGCTGCGCGCCTTGTCGCGTTTGAGCGCCTGTCCAAGCGCGTCAGTAACTTTCTTGCGGTCCGGCTCCCGCGCCATGTCGATAAAATCGACGATAATGATGCCGCCGATATTGCGCAGCCGGAGTTGCTTGACGACCTCTTCGGCCGCTTCGAGATTGGTGCGCAGGACGGTCTCGTCCTGATTGCGCTTGCCGACGAAACGGCCCGTATTGACGTCGATCGCGGTCAACGCTTCGGCTTGGTCGAAAACCAGATAGCCGCCGGACTTCAGCCAGACCTTGCGCTCGAGCGCTCGCTCGATTTGCGCCTCGATCTGGAAGTGGTCGAAGATCGGCTCCTCCGCTTCGTAGAGCGCGACCCGCGACCGCAACCGCGGCATGTAGCTCTGAACGAATTCGAGAATCCGGTCGTAACTCTCGCGATCGTCGCACCACAGTTTGTCGACATCGCTGGCGAAGAGGTCGCGGACCACCCTGAGCGCCACATCGAGGTCGTTGTAAAGCAGCGATGGGGCGGGACTCTCCTCGGAACGCTTGACGATCGCCGCCCAAAGCTTGGTCAGAAATGAAACATCGCGCTGTATTTCACGCTTGCTCAGCCCCTCGCATACCGTGCGAACGATGAAACCGCCCTGCTCCGGACGGATCTCCTTGACCGCCGCCCGCAGCCGGGCGCGTTCCTGCGCGCTTTCGATCCGGCGCGAGATGCCGATGTGGCTGCTGGTCGGCGTGTACACGAGATGGCGTCCCGGGATCGAAACAAACGAGGTCAGACGCGCGCCCTTGGTGCCGAGCGGCTCCTTGGCGATCTGAACGATTATTTCCTGGCCGCGCTTGAGCTGTTGTTCGATCGGCACCCGGACTCGCCGTTCATGACGACGCCGGCGCCGCCCGCGTCCGCGGCGCGAGCGTGATCGCGGCTTCGATGCCGACGCAGCGGCTTCAGTTCCGCCGATGTCGCCTTCGGTCGAACGCTCGGCGGCTTCGGCGCCGTCCGCGATGGCGCCGGCGTCAATTTGCGCGTCCCCCGCTGGATTCGGCAGGAAGTCATTGGACGAATCGATTTCGTCATCATCGGGAATTTCCGGCAGGTCGTGCCCGACTCTGAGAAATTCGTCGAATTCGGTCTCGCCCGACGCTTCCGCTTCGGTTTCGACGTCTTCTTCGCCGGTGACCTCGGCCACCGCGCCATAGCTGGCAAGATCGCTGTAGAAGTCGGAAACGTGTAGAAACCCAGCTTTTTCGAGGCCAATATCGACAAACGCCGCCTGCATGCCCGGCAATACGCGGGTCACCCGGCCTTTATAGATATTGCCGACCAGTCCGCGCCGCGCGTTGCGTTCAAGATATAGTTCGGCGAGGCCGCTGTCCTCGAGCAGCGCCACGCGCACCTCCATCGCGGAGGCATTTATTACGATTTCGCGCTTCACACTGCGCCTACCTGCCGGCTCGCTATTGCCGCCATTCAGCGCTGTTGATAGCTACAAATGGCTGCAGTGGAGCGGCGCTGCGCTAAGCCAGCCTTTGCAGGCGCCGATTGAATACATCCCAAACTATTCAACTCCCGAGCGATTCACGATCGCCGGATTTTCCCCTGATCATACGGAGCGCTATTGATCTCCGCAAGGCGACCTGACGATGCTGCGCCGACTAGAACCGCGCCGGTATGATCGGTTAGCCGAGCGCGTTTTTGGTGTCGATCGTCTGGCCGCCGTCAACGACATAAGCGGCGCCGGTAACAAAGCCAGCCAAATCCGACGCCAGAAACAGAACGACGTTCGCAACGTCCTCTGGACGTCCCAGCCGTTTCAACGGTATACGCTTCGCCATTTTTTCGCTTATTCCGGGCGCGCTTATCGCCGACGCGATCAGCGGCGTGGCGATAACGCCTGGACATACGCAATTCGCGCGGATTCCGAAACGCCCGTATTCGACGGCCGCGACTCGCGTCAGATTAATCAAGCCGGCCTTTACCGCGTTGTAGGCGGCGATTCCCTGATCGGCGAACAGCCCCGAAATCGATGCGGTGTTGACGATCGCGCCGCCGCCCTGCTCCCGCATGATTGGAATTGCCGCGCGCATCGCACGAAAGCACGCCGTCAAACCGATATTGAGCGTATGGTCCCAGCTTTCGTCGGTCGTGTCCGCGAGCCGCACCATCAGGGAGATGCCGGGCGGAAATGCAAACGCGTTGTTGTGGAGAAAATCCAACCGCCCGAATTTTTCGCGCGCGAAATGAATCGCGCCATCGATATCCGCCTGTTTGCTCACATCGGCGCGGAACGCCGCGGCCGATCCGCCAAATCCGGCAATCTCCGCCGCGACCGATTTCGCTGCGGCTTCATTGAAGTCCGCCACGACGACCGCGCCGCCAGCGCGCGCGTAGCCAATCGCGGTCGCACGTCCGATTCCCGAACCCGCTCCAGTCACCAGGCCGGCTTTGCCTTTGAATTCGATCATGCCTCTTGATCAATCATTCACGGGCGGCGCGCACAAGCGAATCAGGCCGCGTCGATGGCGGAGAATCGGCCGACGACGCGGGCGAGCAGTATCGGACGGCCAGCGGCGTCCGTTCTATACGTGCGGCCTTCGACTACGTCATCGCTTGCGGCGACTCTGATCCACGGCATCTTCGCCTCGCTTGGTCGTTCAGCCGTTTCGCGGACGGAACTTCGGCAACATGATCTCATCGGTCAGGCGCTCGAAGATCGCCTCGACCGCCATGCCAATCGCGACGCGCTCAGGCGGGCAGCCGACGATGTTGGTCATCATCGTCGGCCCCTCTTCGAGCCGCACCAGCGCGACGACATACGGAACATCGGCGGCGAACGCGGCGGATACCGGCCGGCGCACGATCGTGAATGACGTTACCTCGGCTCTGCCGCTCGCCTTTAGCCAGTCCACTCGCTCGCTCATACATCGCGCGCAGTACAGGCGCGGAAAAAACTGAAAATGGCCGCACTCGCCGCATCGCTGAATCATCAGTTCGCCGCGCCTGCATCCTTCCCAGAATGGCAGCGTTTCGCGCGTCGGCGCTGGAACGGGTTTGCCCTGCGGGTCAGCCATCAGACCATTTCATTTCCGAAAATCGCCGTGCCATGGCTCGACATAAAGCCGCCCTGGCCGTGAACCAACGCCACCTGTGCGTTGGGAACCTGCCGCGGCCCGCACTCGCCGCGCAGTTGCCGGACCGCCTCGGTAATCGCGAACATCGAGCCGGGATGGCCCGGATGGCAGTGCGACAGCAAGCCGCCGTGCGTGTTGACCGGCAACTCGCCGCCCAGCTCGATCCGTCCGTTTTCAACGAAGCGCCCGCCCTCGCCTTTCGGGCAAAAACCCAGATCTTCAAGTTCGATAATCACCACTGGCGTGAAGCAGTCGTACAGTTCGGCGACGTCGACGTCTTTCGGGCCGAGCCCCGCCATCGCGTACGCGCGCTCGCCTGATTCTTTCGCCGCCGAGGTCGTGAGACTGAGCGCCTGGCTTAGATGCTCGTGCGAATGGCCCTCGCCAGCGCCAAGCAGATAAACCGGCCGCCGCGGTAAATCGCGCGTCCGTTCCGCTGAAGTCATTACGATCGCGGCGCCGCCGTCGCTCACCAGCGAGCAGTCCAATAGATGCAACGGATCGGAGATCATCCGCGAATTCAGCACGTCGGCGATTGTGATCGGCTTGCGCATCTGCGCCGCCGGATTCATCGACGCGTGCCTGCGGCACGCGACCGCGACCGCGGCGCGCTGCTCGTCAGTCGTGCCGTAGGCGTGCCGATGGGCCTGCGCGATCAGCGCGTAAAAAGCCGGTATCGGCGGACCGTACGGCCGCTCGAATTGCGGATGGCCGGCGGTGGACATCGCCTCGATCGCCTTGTCTCGCGAGAGACCGGAAACCTGGCTGTCAGCCATCGTAATCAGAATCGTACTGCAGATTCCGGTCGCTATCGCTGACGCCGCATGATGCAGCATCGCCAGCGTCGTGCCGCCGCCGGCCGGCGCCGTGATGCAATAGCGTGGGAAAATCTGCATGTACTCGGCGATCATCTCGGCGTGATAGACGTACGGTTCAGCCCACGAGACGCAGGTAATCAGGCCGTCGACCTGGTCCTTGCCGATTCCGGCGTCGGCGAGCGCGAGCCGCGCCGCTTTGACGTAAAGCTGGGTCGCGCTGAGATCGGGCACGACGCCGACCTCGGTATCCGCGGCGCCCACGATCGCGACCTTGTTCCGCAACGATTCCGTACGCTTCTCCGCGACCCGCGCCGCTTAATTCGTTGGGAAGCCAAACACCCGCGCGACGTTGTCATGCACCATCTTGCGCGTGTCAGCCGCCGAAATGCCCGCGAAATTGTGCGCGACTTTCTTACGCGAGTAGGGCCATACGCCTTCGGTATGCGGGTAATCCGAACCCCACATCAGGTTCTCGACGCCGATCATATCGCGCGTCAGCACGCCCGCGCGGTCGTCCTCGAACGTGGCGAAGAACTGGCGATGGAAATAGGCGCTCGGCGTTTCCGGCAGCTTCGGCTCCATCCAGCCGCGATGGTCGTTCCACCAATGGTCCATAAAAGACAGCACCGACGCGATCCAGCCGATTCCGCCTTCGACCATCGACCATTTCAAACGCGGAAATCGCATCGGCGCGCCGCCCCAGATAAGCCGCATCACGGTGTCGTACATCATGAACTTGATGACGCCCACGTTGATTCCGCCGGCTCCGGGACCGTGCGCGATACCGTACGGCTCGCGGCCGCTCAGATGCATGCTGGCGACGAGGTTCAAATCCTGCAGCGCCGCCCAAAGCCGATCCCATTCGGGCAAGTTGTAAGGCCGATCATCGACCCACGCCGGCAGCATAACGGTCGCGAAGCCCATCTTCGCCGCGCGCTCAGCCTCTTTGACCGCGTTTTCGATCGGACCGCGATTCGGCAGCATCGCGGCGCCTTTGAGGCGAGCGGGATGTACCGAGCAATACTCGGCCAGCCAATCGTTGTAGGCGCGGCAGCAGGCGTAGATGTACTCGGCGTCGGGCGCGCGCACGATATGCAGGCCCACGCCCGGATAGATGACTTCTCCCGAAACCCCGTCCAGCGCCTGGTCCTTCAGGCGCTCGTTAGGATCCCACGAACCCGGCCGGTTCTGGTCGTAGCTGTAGCCTTTCGGCACCGGAATCTCCATCCCCTGCGCCTTCAGGTCGGCCATCGGCCCCTCGAATGCGAGCGGGCGCGGACGCATCCCGTCGATCACGATATAGTCGCCGCTTTCGTCAAGCCGCTCGATCCGCGGCGCGCGGTCGCGCCACTTCGCATCGATGCGCCTGAGCCATAGATCGCGCGGCTCCATCACATGCGAGTCCGCCGACAACAGGCTTCCGCCGTATTCGCCCTCGGCCATATGTCATCTCCAGCGTCGTGCGGCATTAGACCGACCGCACTCCAGCGCGCAATTTAACTCATTTTCGAAAAGAGCGGTAACGACCGCTCCTCATCTTGCGGCGGACGACGCATCACGGCGGCTTGGATGCGGAGATCCCGGAGGGCGGATATAATCGGGAAGCGCCGCCAACGCCGAAGGAAACCTCAATTCGATCTCATGCCGATTCGCGCCATTGTTTTCGATTTGGATGGCACCCTCGCCGACACCGAACCGCTCCATTTCGCGGCCTTCGCGGAGACCCTTCGGCCGGAAGGAATCGCGCTCGATCGCGCCGACTACTTCGCGCGGTTGATCGGCTACGACGATCGCGACTGTTTCGCGACCGTGCTCGCCGAATACGGTCTCTCGTATAACGAGGAGCAGATCGCCGCGCTGATCGAGCGCAAGGCCGCGGTTTACGGCGCGATGATCGCGGAGCGCGACGTGCTCTACCCGGGCGCGGCGGATTTCGTGCGGCGATGCGCCGAGCGGTTTCCGCTGATGCTGGTGACCGGAACGCTTCGAGTCGAAGCCGAAGCGATCCTCAGCGGCGCCGGCTTGCGATCGCTTTTTCTCGATATCATCGCCGCGGAGGACGTTGCCTGCGGCAAACCCGACCCCGAAGGATTTCTTGCAGCGCTGGGGCGGTTGGGCTTTCTGTTGCGGCCGCGTCCTTCGATCGTCGCTGCCGAATGTCTCGCTGTCGAAGACACCGCCGCCGGAATCGCCGCCGCGCGCGCCGCCGGGATGCGCGTGCTGGCGTTCAGCCACACCGCGAACGACGACGCCCTCGCCGACGCCGATCTGACGCGCCCGGCAATCGGCACGACCGATCTCGACGAAGTGTTGCGGCATTTCGCCGCCGCGCTCTGAACCGGGCGAAGCTCAAGCGAGCGCTTCGAGCAGGCGTGTCGGCAGCCGGTCGAAAGGTCCGTTCGACATGCATACGATCACGTCGCCGCCGCGGGCGTCGCGAACGATTCCGTCGAGAATCGCGTCCGTATCGGGATATGCCGACGCCGCCGGACCGCGCGCGGCGATCGCCGCCGCGAGCGCGTCGGTATCGAGCCTCTCGGCCGGCGGAATCGGATCGTTTTCCTTGAAATAAACCGCGCCGAGATAGACGCGCGCGGCGCGATCAAACGCGCTAGCGAATCCCTGCTGGAAGACCGCGCGGCGCGACGTATTCGAGCGCGGCTCGAACGCCGCCACGATCCGCCGGCCCGCGAACCGCTCGGCGATCGCTTCGAGCGTCGCGGCGATCGCCGTCGGATGATGCGCGAAGTCGTCGATCACCGTGATTCCGCGCGCCTCGCCGACGATCTCCTGGCGGCGCTTGACGCCGCGAAACGTCGCGAATCCGCGCGCGATCGCATCGGCTTCGATTCCGCACTCGCGCAGCAACACCCATACGCCGAGCGCGTTGGCGACGTTCATCCGCCCGCCGATCGGCAGAAACAAATCGCCGGCGACGCGCCATCCGTCTCGCTCGATCGCGAAATGCGCGCCGTCCGCGCGGATCGCAACGTCCGCGGCGCGGTACTCTCCGGCGCGCAGGCCGAAGGTGGGCCGCCGCGCCCGCGTATGCGCGCTCGCGTCGAGCGCATGCGGAAAGTCGGCGCATACGGCAAGCACGCGCGACTCGTCCATCCGCTCCGCCAGCGCGCGGAACGACGACTTCACATGCTCGAGGTCGCGATAGATATCGGCGTGATCGAATTCGACCGCCGTCAGAATCGCGCCGTGCGGACGGTAGTGCAGGAATTTCGGCCCTTTGTCGAAGAACGCGGTGTCGTACTCGTCGCCTTCGATCGCGAAATCATCGCCGCCGCCGAGCCGATAGTTCCCGCCGAAATCGATCGCGATTCCGCCCACCAGCATCGACGGATCGCGCCCCGCCGCCGCCAGCACATGCGCGATCATCGCCGTTGACGTCGTCTTGCCGTGCGTTCCGGCGACCATCAGCACCCGCCGCCCGCGCAAAAAGAAATGCCACAGCGCCTCGGGCATCGAAACGTACGGAATCGCGCCCGCGAGCAGCGCGGCCGCCTCGGGATTCGCGCGCGTCACCACGTTGCCGACGATCGCGAGATCGGGCGGCGGCTCTAAATTCGCGGCGGAATAGGGAATTCGCGCCACGACGTTCAATTCCTTCAGCAGCGACGCGGTCGGTTCATAAAGCTGGCTGTCCGAGCCGGTGACGCGGATTCCGCGCGCCACGAACATCCCCGCCAGCGCCGCCATCGCGGAGCCCGCCACTCCGATCAAATGAACCCGGCGGACGGCGGCCGGAATCCGCGCGATCCGCGCCGCCGATTCGGCGGATACCTCGAACGCCATGCCCGTCAACCCCTGTCCGCCGCCGCGCGCTTCACAATTCCACGCGCCGCAGCCGCAGCGAATTCGCCACGACCGAAATCGAACTCGCGCTCATCGCCGCGCTCGCGATCATCGGATTCAGCAGCAACCCGATAAACGGATACAGCGCGCCCGCCGCGATCGGCACGCCGAGCATATTGTAAACGAACGCGAAAAAAAGATTCTGCCGGATATTCCGCATCGTCGCGCGGCTCAGACGGACCGCGCGGACAATTCCCATCAAATCGCCCTTGACCAGCGTGATTCCGGCGCTCTGCATCGCGACGTCGGTTCCCGTGCCCATCGCGATTCCCACCGTCGCTGCGGCCAGCGCCGGCGCGTCGTTGATTCCGTCGCCCGCCATCGCGACCACGCGCCCTTCGCTTTGCAGGCGGCGCACCGTCTCGGCCTTGTCCGCCGGCGTCGCCTCCGCGATAAATTCCCTGATTCCGAGCCGCCGCGCCACCGCCTCCGCCGTCGCCCGGCTGTCGCCGGTAAGCATCACCACCCGGATTCCGGCGCCGGACAGTTGCGCGAGCGCCGCCGGCGTCGATTCCTTGATCGGATCGGCGACCGCGATAAGTCCCGCCGGCGCCCCGTCGATCGCGACGAAGACGACCGTCGCGCCTTCCGCCCGCAGCTTCGCCGCGCGCGTCTCCAACTCGGCGACGGCCGCACTTGCGCCGGTGAAAATCGAAGCGCGGCCGACGGCTACCTTGCGCCCTTCGGCGGCGCCGAAGACGCCGACGCCGGGCGTCGATTTGAAGTCGTCGGCTCCGGTGAAAACGGCGCCGCGTTCTCGCGCGCCCGCGACAATCGCGGCGGCCAGCGGATGCTCGCTCAGACGCTCAACGCTCGCGGCGAGCCGCAAAATTTCGTTTTCGGGAACGCCGCCAAGAGTTTGCACGTCCACCAGCCGCGGCTTGCCGGCGGTCAGCGTGCCGGTCTTGTCGATCACGATCGTATCGACCTTCTCCATCTGTTCGAGCGCTTCGGCATTGCGAATCAATACGCCCGCATGCGCCCCCCGGCCTGTGCCGACCATGACCGCGAGCGGCGTGGCGAGACCCAACGCGCACGGACAGGCGATTATCAGCACGGCGACCGCGGCAAGAATCGCATGCGCGAGGCGCGGTTGCGGCCCCGCCAGATACCACGCCGCGAACGCCACCGCCGCCGCCGCCATCACCATCGGCACGAAATAGCCCGACACCATATCGGCCATCCGCTGAATCGGCGCGCGGCTGCGCTGCGCCTCGGCCACCATCCGCACGATTTGCGCCAGCACGGTTTCGGCGCCGACCCGCTCCGCGCGCATCACGAACGAGCCGGCGCCGTTGACCGTCGCGCCGATCACGCGATCGCCCGCCGCTTTTTCCACGGGCATCGGCTCGCCCGTAATCATCGACTCGTCGATCGCGCTCGCGCCTTCGGCGATTATGCCGTCGACTGGAATCTTTTCGCCCGGCCTGACACGCAGCAGATCGCCCACTTGGACGCGTTCGAGCGGCGCGTCCTCTTCGATTCCGCCGGGCCGTACGATTCGCGCCGTCCGCGGCGCCATCCCGAGCAGCTCGCGAATCGCTCCCGCCGTCCGGCCGCGCGCGCGCAGCTCCAGCACCTGGCCCAGCAGCACCAGCGCGACGATAACCGCCGCCGCCTCGAAATAGACCGGCGGCAGCCCGCCCGCGCCACGCGCCGACGGCGGAAAGATTTGCGGCGCGAGCGCGGCGATCAGGCTGTAGCCGTACGCGATGCCAACGCCGAGCGAAATCAGCGTGAACATGTTGAGGCTGCGGTTCGCGACCGAACGCGCGCCGCGCGCGAAAAACGGCGCCGCGCCCCAAACCACCACCGGCGTCGCCAGCGCAAGCTCGATCCATTCGACTGTGCGCATCCCGCCGAGCGCCCGTTGTATCGGCATGCCCGGCAACGCATCGGACATCGCCAGCGCGAGCAGCGGCGCCGACAGTACGGCGCTGACCCAGAAGCGCCTCGTCATGCCGATCAGCTCCGGATTCGGCGGCTCCGCCTCCGCCGCCGCAACGTGCGCCTCCAGCGCCATTCCGCAAAGCGGACAATCGCCCGGCGCCGAACGGCGCACCTCCGGATGCATCGGACAGGTGTAATATGCCGCCGCATCGTTGACCGCCGGCGCGGCGGCCGGCTTCGCCGCCAGGTATTCCGCCGGCGCGGCGGCGAATTTCTTCATGCATCCTTCGCAGCAAAAAAGAAATTCGCGCGCCTCGTGATTATGCCGCCACTTCGCCGTCGCCGGATTCACCGTCATCCCGCAAACGGGATCTTTCGCCATGATCGCGCCGGTGGCGGCGTTCGCCGGACCGTGATGGATTCCGCACTTATGTTCCATGCCTGTCACGCTAGAAAACGATCGAGCGCGCCGATCAATTCCTCGATTTTCGCCCGCGAGCCGCCGGCCGCAAGCGCGTCGGCGACGCAGGTCTCCAGATGTTCCCGCAGCAGGATCAACGCCGCGCGATCGAGCGCGCGCCGCGCCGCCGCAATCTGCTGCAGCACGTCCACGCAATACGCATCGCCCTCGACCATCCTGCCGACGCCGCGCAACTGCCCCTGCGCGCGATTCAGGCGCGCCAGGATATCGCGCTTCAGCCGGGCCGCCCGCGGCCGGGGTTTGAGCCGGGCGGTCCGGCCATGGTTGGATCCCAATCCAGTCATACTCCCAGACAGTATCACCTATACTGGGCGGGAGTATATTACGGGAGTTCGGGCGGAGCAAGACGGGCTCAATCCCCGGCGCCCAACGCCTCCATCGCGAGGTCGTGGATCATCGGCCTGAACTCGCGGATAGCCTCGTTGTCGCGACGCGGATGAACGCGGTTGGTCAGCAGCACGATCGAGATTCCGGCCGACGGCTCGATCCAAATCGAAGTTCCCGTGAAACCCAGATGGCCGACGGCGGCGGGCGAAAAATGGCGCCCCGAGCTTGAATACGCGGGCGATGGCGTGTCCCATCCGAGCGCCCAGGTCGAGCCGCGCACGGCGGAATCGCGCGTCCAGAATTCGCGGACGATCTTTTGCGGCAGGAAATCGGAATGGCCGGCCCACGCCGCCATCAATTCAACCGCGATTCGATCGATTTCCGCCGCCGGCGCGAACAATCCCGCGTGCCCCGCCACCCCGCCCATCGCGTAGGCGTTTTCGTCCTCGACCTCGCCGCAAAGAATCCGCCGGCGGATCGGACAGAATCCGGTCGCCGCGAACATCTCTGCGACCGGTTCGAGCCGGCGCACCCGCGCGAGCGCCAGATCGAAAAATCCGGTCGCGCGCAGTCCCAGCGGCCGGAAAATCCGCTCGACGCAAAAGCGATCGAGCTGAGACAGGCCGATCTGCTCGATCGCCTCGCCGAGCAGCATGAAATTCAGGTCTGAATAGATGGCGCGGATGCCGGGCGGCGCTTCCGGGCGTTCGCGATGGATTTCCTCGTAAACGAAATCGCGCGCGGCGCGGCTCGCCATGAAGTTGACCCGTCCGCCGCGCTCGATCGCGGCCACGCGCTCGTAAAATGGGCGCCACGCCGCCAGTCCCGAACAATGCGCCAGCAGATGGCGGAAGGTCACGCCGCCCTTCCCATGCACTCCCAGATTCGGCAGGTAGCGGCCGACCCGCTCGTCGAGCTTTAACTTGCCCTCTGCGACGAGCGCCATCGCCGCGGTCGCGGTCGCCAGCGGCTTGGTCAGCGACGACAGATCGAAGACCGTATCCAATCGCATCGGCGCCGGTTCAGGCTCGCGGCGGCGAAACCCGAAGGCGCCTTGATACTCGATATCCGCGCCGCGCCGCGCGATCAGAACCGCGCCCGGAATCACGCCTCTTTCGATCGCTTCGGCGAACGCCTGTTCGACCTCGCACCAACTCACGGCATGTCCCTCCTCTGCGCGCGCCCCCTGCGCGCACACGCCGCGCGCCGCCTAGCTCACGACGGCATCCTCGCATACCAGGCGCCGCGCGCCGGCTTCGAGCCGCACCGTGGCGCCGAACGGCAGCGTCAAGTTCTCCGAGCCGTGTCCCGCCTCGATTCCGAACAACACCGGACAGCCGAGATCGCGCGTCTGCTCCGCGGCGAACTCCGCTATTCGGATCCGTTCAAGCTCGTCGCCGCCCAGCGGCCGGATTGCGCCGAAGACGATTCCCGCGACCCGGCCGAGCGCGCCCGACTGCCGCAACTGCACGAGCATCCGATCGATGCGATAAGCTTTTTCACCCGTATCTTCAAGGAACAGGATCCGGCCGTCGAAACGCGGCGCGTACGGCGTGCCGAGGGTCGCGACTACTACCGACAGGCATCCGCCGATCAGTTCGCCGGCGGCGGTTCCCGGCCGCAGCGCCGCCTCCGCTTCGAGTTCGAAACCGTCCGGTGCGCCGCCGAGCAGGCGCTGGAGATGCGCGCTCGACCGCGGCGTCAGGCCGCGCGCGAAATCCATCGCCACCATCGGGCCGTGAAACGCGATCACGCCCGCACGATCGACCAGTGCATTGAGCACAAACGTCGCATCGGAGAAGCCTACAAAAATTTTGGGCCGGCGCGCGATCGCCGCGTAATCGATCTGCGGCAGAATCCGGCCCGCGCCGTAACCGCCACGCGCCGCGAAAATCGCGCGCACTTCCGGATCGGCGAAAAATGCGTTCAGCTCCGCCGCCCGCACCGCGTCAGTTCCCGCCATGATTCCGGCGCGATCCAGCGCATGTGCTGACACTTTGACCCGGTAACCCAGCGCCGCGAGCGCGCCGACGCCCGCCTCGAGATAGCCGCGTTCGAGCGCCGCCGACGGCGCCACCACTCCCACCACGTCTCCCGGTCTCAGCGCCGGCGGCTTCCGCGGTTTCGCCATCGCGATTCGATTCATTCCTCCGGCGTCGCCGCGCCGGGCGAACGGCAGGATCGCCCCGGGGCGTATGCGCCTAAAGCGATCGTCCGACCGCCTCCGCCACCGGCCCGAGCGCGGCCATCAGATGCGCGAAACTCGCCGGCGTCAACTGTTGCGGACCGTCGGAGAGCGCGGCGGCCGGGTTCGGATGGACTTCGATCAGCAGGCCGTCCGCGCCTGCGGCGACCGCCGCCAGCGCCATCGGTTCGACCAGCGACCACGCGCCGGTGCCGTGGCTGGGATCGACGATCACCGGCAGATGGGTCCATTGCTTGAGCAGCGGCACGGCATTGAGATCAAGGGTGTTGCGGGTCGCCGCTTCGAACGTCCTGATTCCGCGCTCGCACAGCACCACGTCGGGATTTCCTTCGGAGAGAATATATTCCGCCGCCATCAGGAATTCGTCGAGCCGCGTCGCCATCCCCCGTTTCAGCAACACCGGCTTGCGGATCCGTCCGAGCCGGCGCAAAAGCGCGAAATTCTGCGCATTGCGCGCCCCCACCTGCAGCATGTCGGCGTGTTCCGCGACCAGCTCGATATCCTGCGCGTCCATGATTTCGGTAACGACCGGCAGTCCGACGCGGCGCGCGGCTGTTTCGAGGAGCGCGAGGCCGCGATCCTCCATCCCCTGAAACGAATAGGGCGAGGTGCGCGGCTTGTATGCGCCGCCGCGCATCAGATGGGCGCCGGCGCGCTTCACCGCGTCGGCCGCGCCTTCCACCTGTTCGGCGCTTTCGACCGCGCACGGCCCGCCCATCACAACGATTCGCCGCCCGCCGATTTCAACTCCGCCGACCGCGACGCGCGATCCCTCGGGCCGGACCTCGCGGCTCGCGAGCTTGTACGGCCTGAGCACCGGCATCACCCGCTCGACTCCCGCGACGGATTCGAGATGGGCGAGCGAATGACCCTCGCCGCGCTCATCGCCAACGCACGCGACGACGGTGCGTTCAACCCCGCGAATCACGTGAGCGCGATAGTCAAGCGCTTCGACCATCCGCACCACGTTCGCGATTTCGGCGTCGCCGGCCCGCGGCCGCATCACGACGATCATCGCGCGGCGCCCTCCCCGGTGCGCATCCTGGCGGCGATTGAATCTTTTGCCGGCCGACGCGAGCGACAGCCGATGGCGAGCTTAGGCGCGGACGGCGGAGCGCGGCGCAAATCGATTTTGCAAGGCAGGTACGATGCGCTGATCGGGCGCATGCGTTCCTTGTATCACGCCCAATTCCGGTTTTCAGCGTTTTTTCCCTTGTAATCGATATTTTCCCGCGCGCGGCTGAACCGCTCGACGGATTAGGCCGGAAAAGCGAGTACCCGCGTTATAAGCCGCCATCGCGTTCGATCGCCATGATCCGGCCGCAAAGGCGCGGCGGCCATAAGCGTCAAGGTCGGCCAGCGGAATGTCGCTTTTGAGCGCCGAACGCATCGAACGCGCCATTGAACGCGCCGCCCAACCCTTTTACTATGGGTCTCAATCGCGGTCCGCCGCACTCCGCGCGGAGGATTCGCAATCTCGGCATCTACCGCGACGGAGATGACTGTGCCTCGCAAACCGCACCAACCATTGCGCCTGCTGCATACGTCCGACGTTCACCTGGAGAGCGACACCTTCGGCGTCGGCGTGCGCGGCGACGAGTTTCGCAATCGCGTCAGGCGCGCGTTCGCGGGCGTGATCGATCTCGCCAACCGTCGGGAGAGCGATTTGCTGCTGATCGTCGGCGACCTGTTCGATTCGAGCCGGGTGTCGGCTGAAGCGATGGAATTCGCGCTCGGCCAGATCGGGCGCGCGCGGATGCCGGTGGTGATGATTCCCGGCAATCACGACGCGCACGACGAACGGTCGATTTACGCCGCGCTCGACCCCGCGCTACTCCCGGCAAATCTGCATCTGATCCTCGAGCCGGAAGGCCGCGTCATCGATTTTCCGGAACTCGGCGCGCGTATCTGGGGCAAGGCGCTGGTCGAGCATTCGCCCGACTATCGCCCCCTCGGCGGCATCCCCGCGCCGCATCCTGAACGCTGGAATATCGCCCTGGCGCACGGGCTGTTCACCGAAGACGGCGGCAACGGCCGCTCTTCGCCGATCACTCCCGATGAAATTGAGGCGAGCGCGTGGGACTATATCGCGCTCGGCCACGTGCACGTCTTTGGCGACGTGTCGCGCGGTCTCACGCGCGCGGCCTACTGCGGCACTCCGGCGCCGCTTTACGCCAGTTCCGAGGCGGGATGGGTCGCATGGGTCACATGCGTTCCGGGCGAACCGGTGCGGCTCGATAGGCTACTTATCACGGATGACGCGATCGCGGCCGCGCAACCGGCCGACCTACCCTGACCGTCTCAAAGACGCGCCGAACGCGCTGGCGGCCATCGACCTGCCGGCGCGTCAGGCCGCGCGGGACCGGCGCCGCGCCCGCATCGGTTGGGCTTCGCCCGGAACCGCAAGCGGCGCCTTTCTGACAGCTTCGGGCGCCATTTGGCGCAGGTGCGGAAAGCTCGCGCAAAGCCGCGCAAAAAGCCGCTCGAAGCTGCCGTCATCGATCGGCTTGAGGATATAATCCAGCGCGCCTTCGCTTAAAAAAACGCGGCGAATCTCGGGAAAGGCCGGCTCGCTGACGATCAAAATCGGCGTCATCGGATGCGCCGCGCGCATCGTCCGAAACAGCGCCAGCGCGCTCATCCCATCGCCGCGCGACACGGCGACGTCGAGGGTCACCAGCGAAGGGGCCACTGTATGAAAAAGATTGAGCGCTTGCGCCGTGTTTCCGGCCTCCGCAACCACGTCGCAGCCGATGCATTCGAAGTGTCGGCGCAGGACGTTCCGCACCTCCGCCGATTCGTCCACCATCAAAACGCGCACCACCATTGCTGTTCCGCCGCCTCCTGACTTGCCCGGAACGCCCCCGCCTCCGTCCGCGAATCTCGGCATCGAACAGATCGCAATTACGGGACCACCGCCCAAGACGCGCACTGCAACGGCGTCAGATGAGCTTTTTTGGTTAATGTGGAATTTTTTCGCATTCTATCGAGTTGGTTGTGATGTAGCGTTTGGTGACAACGGTTGTCCGAATTGCAGTTATGCTACATCGCATGCCCGACGCGGCGTGACGCCGCATCGGCGATTCAAACGCGCGCAGGATTCGCTATGGCCAAAACGCTCATGATCGCTCCCACGGCCCGCAAAGCCGCCGAGCATCTCAAGCGCGTCGTCGGCGGCGCCGGATGCGTCATGGGTCACTTGATTTTGACGTTTCCACAACTGATTGCGGCGTTGGCGGGCGAGTCGGACGATACGCGCGATCCGATCGACCACATCGGCGAACGAATCGCGCTCCGCCGCGCGCTCGAACAGGCAAGGCTGCCAAGCCTTCCCGAATCACCCGGGCCGGGATTGATCGAAAGCCTGCTCGGCGCGATCCGATCGCTCAAAACCGCGGCGCTAACCCCCGCCGATCTGCGGCAAGCCGCGCACGGCCTGGCTCTGGCCACCGCGATTCCGCTCCGCGATCTCGCCAAAGCCGGAGAGGCATACAACGCGCTGCTGGCGCAAGCCGGCCTCCGTGATCATTACGATCGCGAGGCGCTGGTTCTCGCGATGCTCCATCGGTGCGAGGACGAAGGGCGCCGGCCGCGATTGCTCAAGGACGTCGATCGCATCGTAATCGCGGAAATATACGATCTCAGCCTGCTTCAATTCATGATTGCCGCCTCGCTGATCCGCATCGTCGGCGCGGCTGAGGTTACGATCCAGGCTCAGCCCAATCAGGTCACCAACGCGACCCGTTTCGCCGAGTTAACCTGGAACCGCTTCGTCGGCGAAGAATCGATCGCCGATCAGACCCTTCCGGAGTTCGTGAATCGCGCGGGGCGGATCGGGCGATTGAGTTTCCTGTTGCGGAATATCTTCGCCTCCGAGGCTCCCGAACCGCCGCCCGCAGACGAAACGGTCCAAATCGTCAAGGCGCCGTCGCCGATGCGCGAAGCGGAGGAAGTGGCGCGAGCGGTCCGCGAACTGCTTGAAAAGTCCGGCGGCGAACCGATCGCGCCCGGCCGTATCGCGATTGTCGCGCGCGACCTCGGGCCGTACGCGGACTATCTGGAAACCGCTTTCCGGCGTTACCGGATTCCTCTCCGATTGGGCCGCGAACGTCCTTTGATCGCCGCGCCGGCCGCGCGCGCAATTCTTGATTTGCTGCGCGTTCCCGCCGAAGATTTCGGCCGCGAAGCGCTTGGCCGCGTGCTTGGCTCGGCGCTGTTTCGATCGCCGGCGAGCGGCTATTTTCCGATGCTCGCCGAAGCCGGATATATCGACCGGACGACCGCGCCATTGCTCGAACGGCTCGCGGGCCGCCGCGATTTTTTCCGCGCCGCGGCGAACCATGCGCAGGACCAAAAAACCAACCGGCGCGCCGCAGCGGCTGCCGACCGATTCGAGCGCGCGCGCGGCGCATTTGCACGGCTGCTCGAGTTTCTTGAGCCGATGGACGAAAGCGTCCCCGTCGCGGACCATGTCAAGCGGCTTCGCCATGCGCTTGCCGAACTTCATTTCGACCCGGCCGCGAATCCGCTCGACCCGGACTCGGCCGGCAACGCGGCCGCCGCTGGGCCAATCGACGCGGCGCTCGACACGCTGGCTGGCGCCAACGCGCGGCTTGCTTCCGATCGCAGGCTGAACGCCAAAGAATTCGCCGCCGAGGTCGCCGCCGTTTTCGCCGAAACGACTTTCGACGTTCCCGGCGACGATAGCGCCCCCGGCGTTCTAGCCCTGCCCGTGATGGAAGCGCGCGGACTCGATTTCGACTTCGTGTTCGTGATGGGACTCAACGACGGCGTCTTTCCGGCGTATCGCGGCGAGGACCCGCTTATCCCCGACGCCGCGCGAGTCGCGCTGAATCCGCGGCTCGCTGACGCGCTGCGACGGCGCTACGCGGCGCGCGCCGCGGCGGCGCCCGGCCCGATCCTGCGCACGCGGCGCCATCGCAACGCCGAAGATCCGTTTCTGTTTTTTCTGGCGCTCTCGATGCCGTCGGAGCGCGTGACGCTAACATTCGCGGCGGCCGACGATAGCGGCCGGCCGCTTGCGCGCTCGCCCTTTATCGACGAGGTCGTGCGCCTGCTCGGCGGCGGATCGATCCGCGAGGTCAAACCGGAAAATTTCATCCCCCCGCCTTCGGAATGCCGCGCCGACGACGAAATCATCAATTGCGCCGCCGAGCTCTCGATGTTCGACGGCGAGTGTCCGGCTGAGATCGCCGCGCCGGAACGCGCCGCGTCGATTTCCCGCCGCATCCAAATCGAACGGGCGCGGCGGGATTATCTGGCGATGCCGACGCGCGAGGAGCTCAAATCGCTCGATTCGTCGCCGGAAAAGGCCGGCCGCGCCGGCCCGTACGACGGCCGAATCGGCCCCGATCCGCGCCTGCGGGAAATCCTGCTCGGCGCATCCGGCAAGCAGCCGCGGCGATGGACCGCCGGACGGCTCGACGCGGCGGCCGCGTGCGGCTTTCGCTATTTCGCGGCGGAGATTCTGAGGCTGGAAGAAGCGGAAGAGATCGATGTCGAGCAGAGCGGCATGGAGCGCGGATCGCTCGCGCACGACGTTCTGCGCGAACTAATCGAACAACATGTCGATTTCTCCCGGCTCGCCGCCGCGCGCGAAAGAGCGCGCGACATCCTGAAAAAGTTGCGCGCCGCGCATGAGATGGAGGCCCGCGACCCGGCGTTTTTCGCGATCGCGTGGAAAAACGTCGAGCGTATCGTGGATGATTTCGTGCGCTACGAGAATCGCCGCCTGGCCGACGGGGCGGAGCAACCGTCGGAATCGTGCGCGGAGCGCGAGTTCATGCTGACAATCCAAGACCGCCGGCCGCTGCCGCCCGACCAGAGAATCGACGTGGTTCTGTCTGGGCGCATCGATCGGCTCGACCTGTATCGCAACCACGCCGGGCAGATCGAACGCCTGCGCGTAATCGATTACAAAACCTCCCGCAGCCTTCGCGGCTACAAACCCGAGCTGGCGCCAGAACATTTCGGGCTTACGAGTTTCCAGATTCCGCTCTACCTGATGGCCGCACGCAATGATTTCGCGGACGAGATCGCGCCGAAAGCTAAATTTGAGGGCGGCTATCTGGCGCTGGCGGCGCACGATCGAGAAAAAGAGGCGGTTACGGAGTTTGAAAGCGCGCGTTTCGCGGTCAAGCCAGAAGAGCGCAAGCAATTAGCGGAGCAGGCGGAACCGCGCCCCGACGCATCCGCGATCGTCCGCATCCCGGTCGCCGACCGTATCGTTGACGTTGTCAGCGCGATGGCGGCGGGGCGTTTCGACGTCGATCCGCTCGACTGCGACGAGTGGTGCCCCTATCGCTCGGTCTGCCGCTATCGGAAGGGCGAAAATTAAGATGGCCGCGAAATTCGAGCCGACTGAAGAGCAACGCGCCGCGATCGTCACGCCCGGCAACCTGCTGATTCGCGCCGGCGCGGGCTCGGGAAAAACCGAAGTGCTGGCGCGCCGTTTTGTCGCGCTCGTCGCGGGCGATATCGCCGGACGCGCTCCGGTCTCGCCCGAACGGATAGCGGCGATCGTGTTCGGCAACCTCGCCGCCGTCGAACTGCGCGAAAGAATCGGCGCGACGCTCGACGAACGCGTCGCGATCGCTGCCGACCCACAACAACGCGACCGATTGCGGCGCGCGCGCCGGATGCTTCCGCTCGCCCGCATCTCGACCATCCATGCGTTCTGCGCGCGGATCTTGCGCGAAAACCCGCTCGCCGCCGGCCTCGATCCCGGTTTCGTGGAACTCGACGAATTCGCGAGCGACGCCTTTCTGGCCCGCGAGGCGCGGCAAAAACTGATCGAACTGGTGCGCGCGGACGATCCCGGCGCCCGCTACCTGGTCGGAACGTACCGCTTGGATGGGACGGAGCGTTCCGCGGGCGCGGTCGATCTCGTCCTCGCGATTGCCGCGCAAATCGCCCGCCTCGGCAAATCGCCTGAATGGATCGTCGAACGCGCCAACGCGTATGGCGAAAACGAAGCGCGCCTTCGGAGCGATCTCGCGAAGATCGCGGACAACGCAATTCGTTTGATCGAGGTTCTCCTGGAGCAAGAGGTTGGCGGCGCCGCTGGAGAACGGATCGCGGAATCGAGGCAGCGTTGGACCGGCGCCAGGACGGCGCTCCAACGGATCGCACGCGGCGAAGAAGAATCCGACTGGGACGCCGTGATTGCGTTTGCTGCGGGATTGCCGACGGCCCTAAACAAAACGATCAAGGATACCGTCAATGCTATCCGTTCGATCCTACCCAAAAACTCGAAGCTAGGCGGAGAACTGCCATCGGCATGGGGTACGCTGCGTTCGCTTTCGCTAATCCGCGAGGTCGCTCCGACGGCCGCGGCCATGGCGCGGGCGCTGATCGAGGCGCGCCGCCGGGAGCGCGTCGTCACCTTCGACGATCTGCTTATTCTCGCGCTGCGATTGTTGCGCGAGCGCGGCGATATCGCCGATCGCTATCGCGCCGATCTCGACGCGCTGTTGGTTGACGAATATCAAGATGTCGATCCGCTCCAGGACGATATTGTCGAAACGCTGGCCGCGCCCGCGGCTGGCGGAGCGGCGCCGGAACTGTTTATCGTCGGGGACGACAAGCAATCGATCTACGGTTTTCGCGGCGCCGACGTGACCGTAATCAACCGTCAGCGCGCCGCCAGCCCGCAAACCCTGCCGCTGCGCGGAAACCGCCGCTCGACGCCGGCGATAATCGGCTTCGTCAACGGCGTCGGCGCCTACGCGATGAAACCGCCCGACAGCGGCGATTTTCCCGGCGTGGACCGATCATGGTGGATCGAATGGACCGCGGACCATGACTTGAAAGCGCTGCGCGCGGACGGATTCAATCCGCCGGTTGAGCTGATTGTCACCACCGGCGATCGAACCGACGAAGCCGCGGCGATCGCGGCGCGGATCCGCGAAATGATCGCCGCGCGAGAACCGGTTTTCGACGAAGAATCCGGCGCGGCGCGGCCCTCGCGATACGGCGATATCGCGATTCTGCTGCGCGCGTTTCGCGACGTCGCGCTCTACGAGAACGCGCTCGCGCAGGCCGGAATTCCAAGCTATACGGTTCAAGGGCGCGGTTTTTTCGCCTGCCCCGAGATCGGCGACCTGACCGAGCTGCTGGCCGCGATCGACGATCCCGACAATTCCCTCGCGCTCGCCGCCGCGCTCCGTTCGCCGCTGTTCGGGATGTCGGACCGCTGCCTGTTCGCTCTCGCGAATCGCTCCGACGGCCCCGTCTCTTCGCTGGCCGCGCGATTTTCGGCGCCCGAGCCGCCCGCCATCGACGGACCCGCGGAAGACGCCGCGTGCGTCGCGGCTTCATGGCGGATCCTTAAAGAATTGCGGGACCTGCGCGGCCGCGCGCCGCTTGCCGCTCTGCTGGAACGCGCGCTTGCGCTCACTGATTTCGAGGCCGTACTGCTCGGACTCGACGAGCGCGGGCGACAGCGCGTCGCCAACGTGCGCAAGCTGATCGAACTGGCGCGGCGCTTCGAGTCGAGCGAACTTTTTTCGCTTCGCGATCTGGTCGCGACGCTGCGGCGGCTTGCGCAGGATCAGGAGCGCGAAGCGCAGGCGCAAATTCTTGGCGCGGATCAGAACGTGGTGCGCCTGATGACGGTCCATCAGGCGAAGGGACTCGAGTTTCCGATCGCGATCATTGCGGATCTGGCGCGTCGGCCCCCGAACGACCGCGATAGCTGGGCGGTTTCGTGCGAACATGGCCTGATGCTCCCGGCGACTCACGGCGCGGGCCATTTCCCGCTGCCCCATCGCGAACTCGACGCCCACCGGAAAATCCTGAGCGATCGCGCGGCCGCCGAACGCGCGCGGCTGCTTTACGTCGCGATGACGCGCGCGCGCGACCGCCTGATTCTCAGCGAAGGCGCGCTCGTTTCGCGAACGCCAAAAACCACATGGGCTGGAACCATCCGCGCGTTTCTCGCGGAACGGAAGATCGACGTCGCCGGATTTGCCGATTCGGGCGAACCCGCGCGCGAATTTTCAGCCGGCGGCTTCGCGATCGTGCTCCGGCGACCGGACACGGCGGTTGCGGCGGCCCAAAATGAGACTGCGCCGGAGCCGGACGCCGCGCGCGCCGACCTTGCGCGGACGAGCCGGGCGAGACGCGATTTCGCGACGCAAGGCGGCGGAGATTTGATCGTCGATCCCAGTTCGCTCGAAGATTTCGCGCGCTGTCCGCGGCAATACTATTTCCGCCGCAAGCTGAAATTGCCCGAAGCGTCTATCGCGGCACGCGCCGCGGCCGGCGGCGCGCCGGACGCCGCCACGCTGGGAATCGTGGTTCACAAGATTCTCGAAACGCTCGATTTCGGCGCCGCCGCGGACGCGATCGAACGCAAGGCCGCCGAGATCGCGGCCGCATACGACCTGCCGCCGGATACGCGGCGCGAGATCGCGCGCGATGTGCGGCGATATCTTGCGACCGCATCAGCCCGTCCGCCCGAGCGCTCGCGCCACGAGCGGGAATTGCCGTTCTTCATGTGCGTCGCCGCGGGCGATCCAGCGATCTACCTCCGCGGCCGAATCGATCTGCTAATCGTCGATGGCCGCCGCGCGATCGTGCGCGATTATAAATATTCGCGGCCCTCCGCGGACCGCGGCGCCGCGGCATACGCGCTCGCGGGCCAATGCTACGCGCTTGCGGCAAGCGCCGCCTATCCGGATTGCGAGATAACGGCCGAAGTCGTCTATCTGCGCGGCGGCGTACGCCGCGTGGAGCTGGATTTGCCGGAATCTGGCGAAATTCGCCAGCGCGTGGCGGCGCTCGGCCGGGAATTGGCCGCCGCCGCGCGGGCGGGCGAGTGGCTGAAAACGCCTGCGGACGCGCGCGAATGCCGCCGCCTGGGCTGCGGGTATGTAACGCGATGCTGGGGTGGGGATTGACTCGGGTGGCGCGCGGATAAAGCCTTGAAGCGTAAGTGGCCGCTTACCTCAATTTTATGAGTAAAATATTACATGGAGGTAAAAATTCTATGAAACCGCTCGGTCTCGCGGTTGCGGCCTCCCTCCTGACGATTCTCGCCCTCAGCCCGCGCTGTCCCGATGCGCGCGCGACTACCGACCCGGTGGCCGCACAGACCAGATTCAACCTTCGCGCCCCGGCGATGCTGGCGCAGAACGACCAGATGAACATGCAGCAGGAAAACTCTGGCGCCGACACCGGGGATCAAAGCCCGCCCGACGACCAGAGCGTCGACACCGAGACGGGCGATTCGGTCGAACCTCAAGCCGGAGCGCCCGAAGATAATAATCCGGGTACGGAGGATCCGCAGGCGGAACCGCCGGAAGCGGCGCAGCCGGGATACAACGGCGCCGACGCGGGCAAGGATGCCAGCGACTATGAAAGCGAGGACGACGAAACCGACCCGGACAACAGCGGCAACTTGATGAATAACGAAGGCGGTTTCAGCGCCAGCCAGGATCAGCCCCCGGGCGCGCAGCCATAAAGCTTGACGCCGTTTGAGCGGCGCATTTCCGAACGTTTAGGGCGCGAAAAAAGCGGCGGCCGGAATTCTTCCCAGCCGCCGCTTCGCGTTTCTCGAGCTTCGCTTCGAAGCCGATTACATCATGCCGCCCGGAGGCATCGCGGGCGCCGCCGGCTTTTCCTCAACCTTCTCGGCCACCATGCATTCGGTGGTCAGCAACAGGCTTGCGACGGAGGCCGCGTTCTGCAGCGCGCTGCGGACGACCTTGGTCGGGTCGATGATTCCCGCCTTCATCAGATCCTCGAACTCCTCAGTCGCCGCATTGAAGCCGAAGGGTCCCTTGTTGTTGCGCACCTTGTCGACGACGACCGAACCTTCCCATCCAGCGTTGGTCGCAATCCAGCGGCAGGGATCTTCGACCGCCTTCTTGACGATGTTGATGCCGGCCTTTTCTTCTTCACTGCCGCGCAGACCTTCAAGCGCCGACGACGCGCGAATCAGCGCCACGCCGCCGCCCGGCACCACGCCTTCCTCGACCGCGGCGCGGGTCGCATGCAGAGCGTCCTCGACGCGCGCCTTCTTCTCCTTCATCTCGATCTCGGTGGCCGCGCCGACGCGAATCACCGCGACGCCGCCGACCAGCTTGGCCAGCCGCTCCTGCAGCTTTTCGCGGTCATAATCCGAGGTGGTCTCCTCGATTTGCGCGCGAATCTGTTTGATGCGGCCCTCGATGTCGGCCTTCTTGCCGGCGCCGTCGATAATCGTGGTGTTGTCCTTGTCCACCACGATCCGCTTGGCGCGGCCAAGGTCCTGCAGCGTGACGTTCTCGAGCTTGATGCCGAGTTCTTCGGCGATCACCTTGCCCCCGGTCAGAATCGCGATGTCCTCGAGCATTGCCTTGCGCCGATCGCCGAAGCCCGGGGCCTTGACCGCCACGCACTGCAGCGTGCCGCGGATCTTGTTAACGACCAGCGTCGCCAGCGCTTCGCCCTCGACCTCTTCAGCCACCAGCAGGAACGGCTTGCCGGTCTTGGCGATCGCTTCGAGAATCGGCAGCAGGTCCTTCATCGAAGAGATTTTCTTTTCGTGAATCAGGATGTAGGCGTCTTCGAGCTTCGCCTCCATCCGCTCCGGATCGGTGACGAAATAGGGCGACAGATAGCCGCGGTCGAACTGCATGCCCTCGACCACTTCGAGCGTGGTGTCGAGGCCTTTGGCCTCTTCGACCGTGATCACGCCGTCTTTGCCGACCTTCTCCATCGCTTCCGCGATGATCTCGCCGATCGTCGAATCGTTATTGGCCGAAATGGTTCCGACCTGCGCGATTTCACGGCGATCCTTGGTCGGCTTGGAAAGGTTCTTGAGTTCGGCGGTGATCGCTTCGACGGCGCGATCGATGCCGCGCTTGATCGACATCGGGTCGTGCCCGGCGGCGACCATCTTGATGCCCTCGGTATAGATCGAGCGGGCGAGCACCGTCGCGGTGGTGGTGCCGTCGCCAGCGACGTCGGAGGTCTTGGAAGCGACTTCCTTGACCATCTGCGCGCCCATGTTCTCGAACTTGTCCTCGAGTTCGATTTCCTTGGCCACGGTCACGCCGTCTTTGGTCACGTTCGGCGCGCCGAAGCTCTTTTCCAGCACGACGTTGCGGCCCTTGGGCCCCAGCGTCACGGTAACGGCGTCGGCCAGCACATTGACGCCTTTAAGAATTTTCTCCCGCGCCTCCTGGGAGAAACGCACAATCTTCGCAGGCATGATGATCTCCTCGCTACGCTAATTTGGTTGGCGTTGGTCTCCGGCTCAGCCTTCGAGCACGCCCAGGATGTCGTCCTCGCGCAGAATCAGATGCTCCTCGCCTTCAAGCTTGACCTCGCTGCCGGCGTACTTGCCGAAGAGGATGCGATCGCCCGCCTTCACGTCCGGCGCGATCAGCTTGCCGTCTTCGGTCGTCTTGCCTTTGCCAACGGCGACCACCTTGCCCTCCTGGGGCTTCTCCTTGGCGGTGTCGGGGATGATTATCCCGCCCTTGGTCTTCTCTTCCTCTTTGATCCGCTTGACCAGAATCCGATCGCCCAACGGTCTGATTTTCATGGGGACCGACAGCCTCCTTCTGACTCGTTTGAATTATTTCCCCCTGAATCAGGGGTATCCGCTCGCAAATTAATCACGCGCGCGGATTTGTCAATTGGCACTCGCAATCGAAGAGTGCCAATCGTCAAGAATACCGACTTAGCCGGTGTTTACAAGAAAGCTACAAACGAAAAGAAAGCGAATCTGAAACTTAGCGTAAAACCGGAGACGCCTAGCCGAGCGCTTCGACACGGCTGCCGACCTTCTCCGAGATCAGTTCGGCCAGCCGCGCATACAGATCGTGGCCGTCCTTATCGTCGCGCCATCGATCTGACGAAGCGTCGTAGTCGTAGTGACGGCCCGAGGCGCCGGCGGCCAGCCAGATCTGCGCCGTCGCCGCCTGGCGGCTCAGGATAAATTTTCCGCCGTCTGGAAACTCGATCGTCACCACGCCGTCGCCGGTCGAGTAATCGACCTCATCGGGATCGAGCGCTTCGAGCCACTTAGCGACCCGTCCGAAGCATTCGTCGGCCCGCCGCAAGAATTCATTCGCATCCATACGAAAAGTTTATAACTCAAAACCATCGAAAAAGAGCACGCCCATGCTGACGTTCCATCGCTTCCCATATAGAATCATTTATTATCTAATGATTTACATACAAATTAAAAGTTTTTATTAAAACTTATCAGTTTTAATTTAGTTGATTTAAAATCTAATAGATGCTAAAAGATGCGGGTCGTGAACTTGGGCCACGAATCGCCAAATCAACAGCTCAAGGGGGAGGTCGTTATGAAACGCCTTAGGCACAATGTAGCAACGAAAACTATCGGACTTCTTGCGGCGTTCCTGATTTTGGGAGCTCTTAGCAACGCACGGGCTGCGAGCTTAATAGATCCAGGTCCCGGATCGCCCAACGGTCAGGGCGCATCGCCGGCCATCACTTCCGCGCTGACAATTCCTGCGAAATTCTCGGCCGTCGGCCAAGGAACTGGAACGGATACTTTTGGCGCTTGTCCAGATATTGCGTGTAACACTGCCTCCTGCGTCTGTCTGATTGGGTCGGGAAGCCTAGTCGGCGTGGGCGTTGGAAAAAGCTCTTTCAATTACGAAATTAGCCTCAATGCCGTTGGTGCAGTTCCTAATGGCGCGTTCGGAAACAACATTCCCTCGGCGGGTTTTTTGGTCATAACACTCCCCGGAAAGGCCGCAAACACGATCAATATGGCTATTCAAGGGAACGCTTCGGACGTGTTCAACGCCAGCGGATTTGCAGGCTTTACAGGCTCATTTATCGCGCAAGGCGGCTCAGGGCCGTGGGCTAACGCTCGTGGCGCTGGCAACTGCTCGCTCAGCCTCGATTTCGCACACACGGGCGCGACCACAGTCACGCTGTCGGGTGGATTGGCCAAAAAATAAAAGGACCAAAATTCAAAAGGGGGCGGCCCGAACCAGTTTCGGGCCGCCCCCTTTTCTTGGTTGACGGATTTTGTGCAACCTGCAGCGCTATCCATCAGCGTCGTTGCGGGCCTTTTTTGCGCAGTTCCTCTTCCCGATAGCGCCGGTAGAGGATGTTCCACTCCGGGCTGCCCTCGACGATATTGCGCTTGATCGACTCGATTTTGCGGCGCGCCGCAAGGTCCGCCGCGTCGCCCTGCTCGCTCCATCCGTCGATAATTTCCCGCGCATGGCGCAGCGCCACGGAGAAGTTGGGAATTTCCGCCAGGCCTTCGTCGCGCAGTTTGGCCAGCGATTCCCGCGCCAGATAAAGCGTTCGCGCTTCGCTGAGTTTCATCGAAGAGACTTCCCCGAACTGCGCCAAGCCGCGCCGTTCACAGCGCGAAGCCCTTTTTCTCGGCCAGGCGCTGGCGGATCATCGAG
This sequence comes from bacterium, assembly GCA_014896235.1. GTDB lineage: Bacteria > Desulfobacterota > Binatia > Binatales > Binataceae > JADMIL01. Next base: position 92,273 of record JADBKU010000014.1, read on the forward strand.
CGCAACCGCGACGCGTCCAGACGCGGATCCTTGCGCGCCTGCTCGGCCGCCATCCGATCCGCCTCGTCGTCGATCTTCGCCTCGGTCTCGAAATTTTCGGACATCAATTCGACCACGCACGCGATCAGGTCTTTCTCGGCGGCCTTGGGCTTGATCGATCCGCGTTGAATCAGGCCGCGCACCAGATGGGCCGCCAGCGCGTCGATTTGCGCATCGCTAATCATTGTTTGCCGTTCCGATTATAGCGCATCGCGCCCGCGCCGCGGTAAGCCGCACGCGCCGAGCGCGTTTCCCACGCTCTTTTTCAATTCGATCGCAAAGAAAAAAAGCGGGCGGGCCGTCGCGATCACGGCCCGCCCGATCATCATTTGCGGAAGGTTAACGCCAACGCCCCTTCTTCAGGCCGGCGCCGCCGCGAAGCCGTCGCTCTCGCCGCGCAGAATCGCGTCGAAGCGCAGCCCGCCGAGGTAATGGCGGCGCGCCTCGTCGTCGGTGATCGCGGCGCGGCGCACGTCGCGCCGGCGAATCTGCCAGACTCCGCCGACCATCGGATGCCGCCCTTGGCGATAGCTGAAGAAGTAATAGACGAACTGCCGCACGGTCGCGCGGCGCGCTTCGGCCTCGAGTCCGCGCCCGCCGGCCACGGTGAAAATCGTATGGAGCAGGCGGCCCACCGAATAGAAGCCGGTGAACGCGTCGCGATAGGCCTGATACCACGCCGCGCGATCGAGCTTGTCGTGCTTGAGGGTCACATGCTGCGAATCCAGATTGTTGAAGTCCCAATCCGCGATCTGCCCCTCCTTGGCGTACCGCACCTGATCCTCGGTGCCGGGCAGCGGCGTCATGATGAAGAACGACACGATATCGAAACCGATTTTGCGCAGCGTCCGCGCCGCGATCCGGCCGCAATCGGGACCGTCGAAAGGAAAGCCGAGCATATACCCGGCATGCACCGAGACGCCCACGCGATGCCAGTTGTTGACGACGCGGCGGTACTTGTCGAGCACGTGCTTGCGCACTTCCTCGATATTGTGGCGGTTCTGCCGCTCGTCGGTGTTCTGGTATTTGGTCGCGAAATTGAGATTGTCGGGATTGAGCGACTCGATGCCGACGAAGGCCTGGTAGCATCCGGCCTTCGCCGCCAATTCGGTGAAGCGCCGGCTGCGGCGATGCTTCGCGGTTTCGGTCTCGCCCTCGGCCAGATTGGCGTAGCACGACGCGTCGACGTCCACCTGCATCATGAAGTTGAAATACGGAAATTCTTTCTTGACCTCGCACAGGCCGGTGAGAATTTCCTCCCAGCGCGGGCTGCGGAAGAAATCGTCGTCAACCAGGAAGAGCGACGTGATGCCATGATTGCGCGCCGCGTCGCGCACCCAGGCGACCACCGCGTTGGGCTCACGCGAGCGCATGGTGCGCCCCATCACGTTTTTCACGCTGCAATACGAACACGTGAACGGACAGCCGCGCGACGTGTCGATCGTCGTCATGGTCGGATCGAAAAAGCGCGTCAGATAGCGATCGTCAACCACCGGAAGCTGCGTTTCGGTGATTACCGGAACGATAATATCGTCGCGGCCGGTCTTGGCGCGGATTCCGTCGGTAACCGCGTAATGCAGCTTCAGCTCGCCGCGCAGATAGTCTTCGATAATTCCGCCCCAGAGATTTTCAGCCTCGCCCGAAATCGTGGTGACGCCGCACGAATTCAGGAACTCGCGCGATTGCGGATAGCCGCTGACATGGAATCCGCCCATCATCGTGGTCACGCCGCGCGCGATGAATTGCAGCGCCAGGTCACGGCCGCGCGGATACTGGTTCGATTGCACGCCGGCGATTCCAACCAGCAACTCGACCCCGTCTTCCTGCGCCTTTTCCTTGATAGCCTTGACCGTTTCGGGACTGACCACGCCGTCGCAGACTTCGTCCCAGATCACGGTGTCGAGATAAACGTTGCGCTCGGCCGAATAACGGCGGTTGTAGTTTTCGTTCAGCGCCTTGAGCACCGTCAGCGTGTTGTTGGGCTGCACACCGTAGCGATAGACCTGAACGAAGCCCTCCTCGTCGTAGCGTGAAGGCTTGATGAAATAAATACGAATCGTGCGGAACGGCTCCGGCTTGAGCGAGCCGTCGCGCGCCGCTCCGGGGCGCGCGTCCAACCGCGCCATCGGCGCCGGCCGGTCCACCCCATAGCGTTCGCGGCCCAGCAACAGGTACAGGACGACGCCGGCAAAAATCAGAAAGCCGGCCAGACAGAGCAGATAGACCATCTCGTTTTCCTCTACCGCACCATTCAGCAACAGTCCGGGCCATTCATTCTAACCGAACGGTCAGAATAAACAAAGCCAGACTCCGGAAGTCAAGAATAGCGGCGAACGTTTCTCCGGCGAAAATTACGCAAACGGGTCTTTTATTATCAACAAAATCAACCGATTGGCCCGATTCATCGATACATCTCAACCATCTGAATCAAGCCCAGATCGCGATAGCGCTCGATTAGATAACCTTTTATCTCCTGAACCGATCCCATCTGCAGGACGTCGCGCGCCAACTGGCGCGCGGTCTGGTAGCTCGATTCCCGCACCAGCTTGCGCACCACCGGGATGAACAGAGGGCTAAGGCTCAACTCGTCCAAGCCCATTCCGAGCAACAGCAGGGTCGCGATCGGATCGCTCGCCATTTCGCCGCAGATGCAAACCTCTTTGCCCGCCCCGCGCGCGACGTTGACGACTTCGGCGATCGCGGAAAGCACGGCGGGATGAAGCGGTTCGTAGAGATGGGCGACCTTGGGATTATTGCGGTCCGCCGCCAGCAGATACTGTATCAGGTCGTTGGTGCCGATCGAAAAGAAATCGACCTCGCGAATCAGCCGCGGCGCCAGCCACACCGCCGACGGCACTTCGACCATGATGCCGACCTCGATATCGGGATTGTGCTCGAGGCCCTCCTTGTACAGCTCGGCCTGCGCTTCCGCGAGCAGTTCGCGCGCACGGCGCAATTCCTCGAGGCTCGAAATCATCGGGAACAGGATACGCACGCGATTATGCGCGGCCGCCCGCAGAATCGCCCGCAATTGCACCTTGAAAATGCCGGGCATCTCTAGCGAAATCCTGATCGAGCGCCATCCCAGAAACGGATTGTCCTCGCGCGGCACGCGCAAATAGGGGGGATATTTGTCCGCGCCGATATCGAGCGTGCGAATCGTGACCGGCCGATCGCCGACCGCTTCCAGCAGGCGCGTATAAAAGCCGAGCTGCTGGTTTTCGTCGGGAAAATCCTCATAGGTCAGGAACGAAAATTCTGAGCGCAGCAGGCCGATTCCTTCGGCGCCGTAGCGCCGCGCGAGCCGCACGTCGGCGAGCAGGGCGATATTGGCGAGGAGCTGCACGCGATGGCCGTCGCGGGTCATCGTCGGCTCGTCGCCGCCGGCCAGCAATTCTTTGCGAAAGGCGTCGTAGCGCTTGATCATCGACTGGTATTCGCGCTCAACCTCGCTCGACGGGTTGACGTACACCACGCCCGAGTTGCCGTCGATCACGATCGCGTCGCCTTCGACCACCGATTCCATCAAATGCTCGACGCCAACCACCGTGGGAATTTCAAACGCCCGCGCCAGGATCGCCGCGTGCGAGGTCGCGCCGCCCGATTGCAACGCGATTCCGGCGAGATTTTCGTGCGAAACCAGGGTAAGTTGCGAAAGCGTCAGCTCCTCGGCGACGATTACTGTCGGACGGGCGAAAGCGCCTTTGCCGTCCTCCTGCTTGAGATGGCGCAGCACGCGATGGCCGACGTCGCGAAAATCGGTTGCGCGTTCGCGCAAGTAGCCGTCCGCCAGCGTCAGCATTTGCGCGCTTAAGTCATCGATCACCCGGAACAACGCGCTTTCCGCCGCGAAGCCCGCCTCGATCGCATCCTGAATCCGGCGGACAAACTCTTCGTCCTCGAGAATCAGCCGATGCGCGTCGAAAATCTTGAGGTCCGTCTCAGGCATCATCGACGCCATCCGCGTGCGCAGCGCCGCCAGTTCGCCGCGCGAGCGCACCAGCGCCTCTTCGAGCCGGCGCATTTCGAGTTTCGCGTCGCGGCCCCGCAAATTCCTGTCGATCGAACTCAGATAAGCGCCGACGACGTGCGCCGCCCCGCGCGCGAAGCCGGGCGCGGCCGGCACTCCGACCAGCCGCGGCCGCCGAATCTTGATCGGCTGCGCGATCCTGGTGCGGCCGCCGACTTTCTCGTAACCCTTGAGCTGGCGATTCGCCTCGATCATCCGGCGGCGGTATTCGTCGCGCTCTTTTTCCTTGGTCGCCAGCGTTTCGCGCAATTGGAAGTGCGAAAGAATCTGCGCCACCTGGCTCGCGGCCATCTTGAGCAGGCGCACTTCGTCCTTGGCGAAACGGCGGCGGCGGAGCGTTTGCACCACGATTACGCCGATCGGCCGCTGCTTGCCCTCCTGCACCGGCACGCCAAGGAAGGTGTGATAGCGCTCCTCGCCGGTCTCCGGAAAATACTTGTAGCGCTGATGGCTCATCGCGTCCGCGACCATCACCGGCCCGTTCGATTCGATCGCAAGGCCGACCAACCCCTCGTTGATCTTCATCGATACGCGGCCGACCGAATCGCGGTCGAGGCCGACCGTGGCGCGCAGAACCAGGCGCTCATGCTGCGCGTCGAACAGGTAGAGCGAGCAGACCTCGACCTCCATCGATTCCGCGATCGTCTGCACCACCCGATCGAGGACTTCGCGCAGATCTTCGGGCGGTTCGCTGCCGATCGCTGAGATGCTTTCGATTAGCGAAAAGCGATCGCGGTTGGCTGCCATGACGTTAGATCGGGAAAGCCTGAAAATTTTATCCCACGCCTTCCGCGGCAAACAACCGCGCCAGGAAAAATCGTTCGCGCCAGCGGGGAAAGAACGAGCGCAAGCCGGCTGGCTCCGCGGCCGGGTCCAAAGATTTAACTAAGCGGGCGCCAAGCTACTGCCAGCGTGAGCCGCTCAGGCCGGAAGCTCGAACGGCGCCACCCCGCCGGCCAGCAGGCCCCGGCCGGCGCGCGTCCGGCGCGCCTTGATCAAATCGATCAGGTCGCGTTCAGTGGCGATCGGCTCTTCGAGCAGCGTCGTCACGCATCCGACGGAGTTTTTCGAATGCGAATCGGAACCCGCGACCTCGGCCAGCCCCAGATGGCGCGCGACGCGCAGCGCGAACAGGTTTTCCTCTTCCGAGCAGGCGCCGTTGAGCGTTTCGACCGCGTCGCACACTTCGAAGATTTCCAGTTTGGCGGCGGTTTCAGGGCGCGACGGATCGATCGCCTGATGGTCGGGATTGATGAACGAAAAACGCGGATCGAGCTTGTAGCGGAACGGATGGTTCGCGATCATCACGCCGCCGAGCTTGTCCACCACCTTGCGCAACTCGCGCAGCTTGTAGATGCCGCCGACGTATTCGCTCAAGCCAAATACGCCGATATGGCCCATCTCGGTCGTCACTTCCATCCCGCGCAGAAAGACCACGCCCGACTCCGCCGCCGGAGCTTCTATCTCCTTGAGGTTCCAGGCGTTGTCATGCTCCGTGATGCAGACGGCGCCGATGCCGATGGCGCGGGCGCGCGCGATCAGATCGGCGGGCGCGAGATTCGAATCGGCGCTGCCGCGGTTGGTATGCAAATGGAGGTCGATCGTGAAATAGCGGCCGATCCCGCTTCCGCCCGAATCCGCCATAGCGGCGCCTATTGCGGCAGTTTGTCGGTGATCGTGACCTTTTTGATATGGTCGCCGACCCGGATTTTATCGACCACGCCCATCCCTTCGACCACGCCGCCGAAAATCGTGTACTGGCCGTTCAGGAAAGGTGCGGGCGCTAGACAGATATAGAACTGGCTGCCGCTCGACCGCCGTTCGGGATTGACGTTGTCGCCCAGCCGCGCCATCGCGACCGTGCCGCGCAGATGCTTTTCCGTCGGGCTGATTTCAGCCGGAAGGTCATAGCCGGGGCCGCCCGTGCCGTTGCCCTTCGGGTCGCCGCCCTGCACCACGAAGCCAGGCTCCACGCGATGGAAGGTCAGACCGTTGTAAAAGCCGTCTTTGGAGAGTTTTTCAAAGTTGGCGACGGTTTTGGGCGCCACCGCCGGATAAAGCTCGATCACGATCACGCCGCGATCAGTGTCGAGCACCGCATATTGGCCGGTATTGCGCACCGGTAGTCCGTCCATTTTGTCAGCCGCCTTTGCGCCGCTCGCCGCGACGCTGGTTAGTAAGAGCGCCGCGAACGCCGCCCACAAAAGGCCTGTCAGCCGATGATTCAATCCAATCTTTGTTGGCACGAAAATATCCCCATTCAAGTATTCGACCACGCTCCGCGGCGCAAGCGCCGCTGACGCGGAGCATATCGCCGCATCAAGCCCGGCTCCTCCCGAAGAACGATTACGCACGGCCGGCGCGGTCCGCCTGTTTGGACCTCGCCGGATGGGCAATGGCGCCGCGCGGCGCCTCCCGACGCTCAATGCTTCAGGAACTCGCGCACCATCTTTGCGAGCGCCGCGGGCTGCTCCAGCGGCGTCATGTGCGCGGCCTTGTCGATTAGCTCAACGCGGGCGTTGGGAATCAATTTCTTGAATTCTTCGGCATAGACGGGTTTG
>JADBKU010000015.1 GCA_014896235.1 bacterium
GGGGCGCGGGCGGCGCGGCGAAGAAATTGAACGCGCTCGCGGTGAGCGCGTTCACGATCGATCAGGGCACGGTGGTTTATCAGGATTTGGCCGCGGGCGGCGCGCCGCTCAAGGTTCGCAACGTCAATTTGAAAGTTCGGAATTTTCGCTTCGACCGGCCCTTTGCTGTCACGCTGGCGCTGGCCGCGCTCGGCGACCGGCAGAATCTGACCCTCAGCGGAACCGCAGGCCCGCTGATGCGCGACGGCCGGATCGATGCGAAGTCGGCGGCGCTCAACCTCAAAGCGCGACTCGGACCGCTCACGTTCGCGCAGCTCCGCACGATTCCGCAGGCAGCCAAGGCGCTTCCGCCGGCGCTTAAAATCACCGGACCGATCGGCGCGACCGCGACGATCGGCGGCACGGCCGGCGCGCCGCGAATCGAGGCGCGTGCCGATCTTACGGCGAACGAAATCGCGTTTCCGCCGAAGTTCGACAAGCCGGCCGGAGTCGCGCTCAAGGCCGCGGTCGACGGCGGATTGCAGGACGGTCATGTGCAAATCGCCATGGCGAATCTTACGCTCGCCGACCTTCAGGCGAAGCTGAGCGAGATCGCCGTCAAACCGGGCGCGATCAGCGCGCGGGTGGACTCTAACCGGTTCGATCTTGCGCCGCTGGCGCGGCTCGCGCCGGCGGCGGCGAAATATAATCCGCGCGGCGCCGCCGAGATTGATAGCGCCGTCGCCTACGCGAACGGCCAGCCGTCGCTTGACGGCGCGGTCTTGCTGAGCGGCGTCAACGTGAATCTGCCGGGCGGCAAGGCGCCGCCGGTCGGCAACCTTGGGGGGATGATCAAATTCGCTGGCCAAGGAGCAACGGTCGGACCGCTGAATTTCACGGTCGGCTCCGCCGGCCGTGGACGATTGCTGGCGGTGGCGAAAACCCTCCAGCCGCTCGATACGACCTATCAGCTCAACATCGACCAGTTGAATATCGCGGAGCTTGTTCCCAGCCGCGCGAAATTCGGCGCCGAGCAGGTTGCCGGACTCGCCGCCGAGGGCGCGGTGCGGATGGCTGGCGGCGCGCCGCAAGGCACGGTGCGGGCGTCGGCGGCGTCGGGCATGGTCGCAAACGTGAATTTTTCGAAGTTCGCTATCGACGCCGCCTACGCGGATCAGCGCGCGACTATCAATTCGCTCAAGCTCAACGCTTTCTCGGGGGCGATTCAGGCCGCCGGCGTCGCGACCGTCGGCGCCGTTCCGGCCTTCGACCTGCAACTGATGACGCAGAACGTCGATTTGCAGCAGATGCTGACGGCGGCGAAGTCGAAGGCCGCCGACAAAGTCCGCGGCCTTTTGACCGCGAGCGTCAAAGTGCGCGGGCGCGGCAAGGATTTTGACGCGATCAAGCCGACCCTGATGGGCGCCGGAGCGGCGCGGGTCGAACAGGGCAAGCTGGTCGGCGTGAACGTGGTGGCGCAAGCGCTGAACAAGGTGGACAACGTGCCGGGAATCGGCGCGCTGCTGCCGATGTCCGTCATCGCCAACCATCCGGAGCTTTTCAAATCGCCAAACACCGACTTGCAGCACGCGAGTCTGAGCTTCACGATCAACGGGCCGCGGCTGACCACCAGCGATTTGCGCGTCGAATCGGTTGATTACACCGTGCTTGGGAGCGGCTGGTTCGACTTGAATCAGACCCTCGACATGACGGCGAAAATCTTGATGTCGCCGGCGTTCAGCCGCGAGATGATCGCGGCGAAGCGAAACGTCAGCTATCTGGCGACGGAAAACGGCCAGATCGAAATTCCGCTCCAAATCAGCGGCCGATTGCCGAAACCCGCGGTTGTGCCCGACGTCGGCATTCTGGCGCGGCGGGCGGCGTCGCACGCGGTGCAAGGCGGGCTCGGCAAGCTGCTGAACAAGAGCGGCTTGGGCGGCATCTTCGGCGGCTCGGGCGGAGGGAGCTCGAATCCGTTAAAGAGTCTGTTTCCCTGATTAGCGCCGCGGCCGCCGGCGCGTTCAAGCTGCGCGGCGATCAGCCGCCGATCTGCACGATAGTGGCGCCAGCGCCGCCCTCGCGCGGGTCGGCCTGACGAAATGCGGCGCAATAGGGCGACGCGCTCAGATAATCGTGCACCGCTTTCTTCAGGGCGCCGGAGCCGATGCCATGCACGATGCGAACTTCCGCGCGATTGGCGAGATAGGCCTGATCGAGGAACTCCTCCAGCCGCCGCAGCGCGTCTCCGGTGCGCATCCCGACCAGATTCAATTCATCGCGTTCGGATTGCGAGGCGCTGACCGTGACGCGCGGTTCGCGCGCGGCAGGCGCTGTCCGGGCGCGGCGCAGCCGCTCGCGCGCGACTTCGATGCGCAGGCCGCCGCGGCCGATGATCGCGCGATGATCGTCGAGGGCGAGCAGTTCGCCGCGAATCTCGCCCAGTTCAACCTGGTCGCCGACCTTGAGGGGGCCTTCATCGGCGAGACCACCCGGCACGGTGGGCGCCGGAGCGAGTGTTTCGATTTTTTCGGCGGCGGCGACAATTGCGCGACCAAGGTCGCGCCGCGTCTTCGCGCCGGCTTTGATTTCGGCGAGGATCGCCGAACCTTCGCGCCGCAAGTCAGCGATTACTTCCGCGCCTTCGGCGCGGATGCGGTCGCGCTCGCGGCGCTCGCTCGCGCGCATCCGTTCGGCCGCGTCGCGGGCGCGGCTTTCGCTTTCGGCCAGTTCGCGTTCGCGCGCGGCGAGGCGCTCGTTCCGTTCGTGCAGACGGGCGCGTTCCTCTTCGAGCCGCCGCAACGCCTCGGCCAGTTCGGCGCTCCCGGCCGGCAGCGCCGCCTCGGCGGAATCGACGATCGCGGCGGGCAGGCCGAGCCGGCGTGCGATCGCAAGCCCGTAGCTCTGACCGATCGTGTGCGGCTTGAGCCGGTAGAGCGGCGCCAGCCGTTCGGCGTCAAAATCGACCGCCGCGGCGTCGAAGCCGGCGCGTGAGTACGCGTGGAGCTTGACGGCGGTTGAATGGGTGGCGACCGCGACGAGACAATCGCGCGCCGCCAGATAATCCATCAGGGCGATCGCCAGCGCCGCGCCCTCGACCGGATCGGTGCCGCCGCCGGGTTCGTCGAGGATCACCAGCGCGGGCGGGTCCAGCGCGCCGATAATCTCGGAAAGGTTCGCGATATGGGCGGCGAAGCTGGAGAGGCTCGCGGCGATCGATTGTTCGTCGCCGATATCGGCGAAGACGCCGCGAAAGACCGCGATGCGCCCGCCCGGGGCGATCGGCGGGAGCAGGCCCGCCTGCGCCATCAGGGCGAACAATCCGAGCGTCTTCAGAGCGACCGTCTTGCCGCCGGTGTTGGGGCCGGAAATCACGATGCCGTGCTGGCCCGGCGCGATGCGCAGATCGATCGGCACAACCTCGCGGCCGGCGGCGGCGAGCAGCGGATGGCGCGCGGCGGCGAATTCGATGCCTCCGTCGGCGGCGATTTCGGGTTCGGCCCCGCCGAAGCGCTCGGCGAAAATCGCGCGCGCATTGAGCGCGTCGAGCTCGACCAGCGCCTCATAGGTCATTTCCAGTTCGGCGAGATACCCGCGCACCATCGCGGTGAGCCGCATCAGCAATCGATACTCTTCGGCCTCGGCCTCGCGCTCGAGCATCATCAGGCGGTTGTTCAGTTCGACCGCCCAAATCGGTTCGACGAACAGCGTTTCGCCCGAAACCGAACGGTCCTGCACGATCCCTTCGAGCCGTTCGGCGTAGTTCAGCTTGAGCGGCAGCACGAAGCGGCGGTTGCGGACGGTAACGATATGATCGGAGACGATCGGCTCCATCCCGGCGGCCGTGAGCGAACGCGCGAGGCGGGTTTCCAGCTCAAGCCGCTCGTCCCGCAAACGGGTGCGCAGCCGCTTGAGCTCGGGCGAGGCGTCGTCGAGCAGGCCGCCGTCATCGGCGAGCGCGCGCAGCATCGCGTCGGCCAGCTCTTTCGGCGCGACCAGATTGTGAACGATCGCGGCGAGACGGGGGCGGGTCTCGACCCGCGAGCGCAGAAAGGCCTCGGCGGTACGCGCGGCGATCACGAAGTCGCGGATGCGCACGAGCGAGGCGCCGTTGAGCACCGCGCCCTCGGGCGCCGCGCCCAGCAGATGCGGCCGCTGGTCGTCGAATTCGTCGATCGGCACGGCGCCGGAGCGGCTGCGCAGATCGAGCATTTCGGCGGTCGCGCGTAACCGATCGCGGACAGTGGCCGGATCGCCGGACGGCCGCAGCGCATCGAGCGCGCGCCGGCCCGGTTCGGAGGCGGCGAAGCCGCGCACCAGCGCGATCACCTTGTCGAATTCGAGCGCCTTCAGATCGCGTTCACGCATCGTAGAAACCATGCGCGCGGCGCGTGCGGATCGCAATCGGCGGGTCGCCCAACGGCTTTGCCGGGAACGGCCGCGAGCCTGTAAAAATAAACGCGGCGCGGCGGCGCGATGCGCTCCGGCAGCGCGAGGTGATCAGGAATGGAACGAATCGAATCGCGGATCGATCCCAACGGAGCCGACTTCCGGCGCAATCGCGAGGCGATGGCGGCGCAGTGCGATCGACTGCGGGCGGAAATCGAACGAATCCGGCAGGGCGGTCCGGAAGCGGCGCGGCGCCGTCACGTTGAACGGGGAAAATTGCTGGTGCGCGACCGGATTGCGCGGCTGCTCGATCGCGGCAGTCCCTTTCTCGAACTGTCCGCGCTCGCCGCATGGGGGATGTACGATAACGAGGCGCCCGCCGCGGGCATCGTGACCGGAATCGGCCGGATTCAGGGGCGCGAGGCGGTGATCGTCGCCAACGACGCCACCGTCAAGGGCGGAACTTACTATCCGATCACCGTGAAAAAGCATCTCAGGGCGCAGGAAATCGCGCTCGAAAACCGGCTGCCGTGCGTTTACCTGGTCGATTCCGGAGGCGCCTTCCTGCCGCTGCAAGCGGAAGTGTTTCCCGACCGCGAGCATTTCGGAAGGATTTTTTACAACATGGCGCGGATGTCGGCGGCGGGAATCGCGCAGGTCGCCGCCGTGATGGGGTCGTGCACGGCGGGCGGCGCGTATGTGCCGGCGATGGCCGACGAGAATATCATCGTGCGCGAGCAGGGAACGATTTTCCTCGGCGGCCCGCCGCTGGTGCGAGCCGCGACCGGCGAGATCGTCACCGCCGAAGAACTGGGCGGCGGCGACGTGCATACGCGGCTGTCCGGCGTGAGCGACCATCTGGCGGACAACGACGAGCATGCGCTCGAGATCGTGCGCTCGGTTTTCGAGAACCTCGGGCCGCGCGCCGCATCCGATTTGCTGCCGCCGGACGAACCCGAAGATCCCTACTACGATCCCGCCGAGCTTTACGGCATCGTCTCGCCCGATCCGCGCAAGCCTTACGAAGTGCGCGAGGTGATCGCGCGAATTGTGGACGGCAGCCGGATGCACGAATTCAAGGCGCGCTATGGCGCGACGCTGGTGTGCGGCTTCGCGCGGATTCACGGCTATCCGGTCGGGATAATCGCCAACAATGGCGTGTTGTTCAGCGAATCCGCATTGAAGGCCGCGCATTTTATCGAATTGTGCTGCGCGCGGCGCGTTCCGCTCATCTTCCTGCAGAACATCACGGGCTTTATCGTCGGCAAGCGCTACGAGCAGGGCGGAATCGCGAAGGACGGCGCCAAGATGGTCAACGCGGTCGCGAACGCGCAGGTGCCGAAATTCACCGTGATCATCGGCGCGTCGAACGGCGCGGGCAATTACGGGATGTGCGGACGGGCGTACTCGCCGCGCCTGATGTTCATGTGGCCGAATGCGCGCATCTCGGTGATGGGCGGCGAACAGGCCGCGAATACGCTGCTGACGGTGAAACTGGATCAGATGGCGCGTGAGGGCGGGTCGATGTCGCCGGAGGAGCAGGCCGAGTTCATGCGCCCGACGCTCGAAAAATACGAATACGAATCGAGCTGCTATTACGCCAGCGCGCGCCTGTGGGACGATGGCGTGATCGATCCGGTCGAAACGCGCGCCACGCTGGCGCTGGGAATCGCGGCGTCGCTTAACGCCGGCATTCCCGCGCCTGGCGGTTTCGGCGTATTCAGGATGTGAGGACGGAGCGATGGATAATCAACCGGCCCGGCCCGAAGTGGCGCTGCTCTTTCCCGGCCAGGATCGCGAGGTGGCGGCGGCGCTGGGGCGCGCCTTCATCAACGATCCGCTGTTTCTGGCGATCGTCGGCCCCAATTTTGACGAGACCGAACGCGCGCGCCGATCGGCGGGATTGTTCGGCGTGATGCTGGCGGGGACGCGCCGCCACGGCCAGCCGGTGGTGGGCGTGCTCGATAACGGGCGCGTCGCCGGCGCCGCGATTATCGAACAAGTGGCGCGGCCGCCCTCGAGCCTCGCTGTGGTGCTCGAAGGGGTCGCGCAGGTGCCGGCGCTGATCAGCGCGGTCGGCTTCGACGGATTTCGCCGCGCGGTTGCTGCGCTCGACGTGTTGCTCAAGAACCGCCCGCCCGAACCGCATCTTTACCTCAATGTGCTCGGCGTCGATCCGCCGTTCCAGCGCCGCCATTTCGGAATCGCGATACTCGATTATCTGCGCGATCAAACGCGCCAGCGGCCGGACCTGGCCGGCGTCTATCTCGAAACCGCGACCGAAGCCAACGTCGCCTACTACACGCGATGCGGCTACCGGGTGATCGGCGAGTTCGCGCCGATCGGCGTGCGGATGTGGCGGATGATGCAGCCGCGCGCGTGAATTCCGCCGCTTGTGCGGCGGATCGCGCGATGGTTTGATCTTGGGCGAAACCTCGCAATTGCAGGGAGTCGCGATGGCGCGTTCGTATGCGGTAATCGACGCCGACGGGCATGTGCTCGAACCGGCGAACATGTGGTTGGATTATATCGAGCCGAAATTCCGCGACCGTGCGCCGCGCATCATCCTCAACGACGAAGGCGCCGAGATCGTGGCGCTCGGCGATCGCGAGATGACCGACAACGGCCCGGGCCGCCGGCGCGTAAAAATCGGCGCGACCGGCGCGATCGGCGCGCGCGAAGGCCGGGTCTCCGTCTGGGGCAAATACGCCGAAGGCAAACCCGGCGGCTTCGATCCGCATAAACGCATACCGGACATGGACGGCGAAGGGATCGACGCGGCGTTTCTCTATCCAAGCCTCGGCCTGTTCCTCGGCGCGATCGACGACGCCGAACTTTCGGCGGCCGTCTGCCGCGCGTACAACCGGTGGCTGGCCGACTATTGCGCGCCCTATCCCGATCGGTTGTTCGGCGTCGCGATGCTGCCGATGCAATCGCTGGAGCTGGCTGTCGCCGAGATGCGCTTCGCGGCGCGCGAGTTGGGCTTTCGCGCCGCCTTCGTGCGGCCTAACCCATACAACGGCCGCGTGCTGCACGATCCGGCTAATGACGCGCTCTGGCGCGCGGCGGTCGAATTGAACCTCGCGATCGGCATTCACAGCGGCGCGGAAAGCGGCCAGCCGACCCTCGCGATGGACCGTTTCGAGGGCCATCGCCGGGCGGTGCGCCATTGCGTCGCCCATACGCTGGAGATGATGACGGCGGCGGCCAGCATGATCATGTGCGGGCCGTGCGATCGGTTTCCTGAACTGCGCGTTGGCTTTTTGGAATCGGGCGGCGGCTGGATGGCGGGCTGGCTCGATCGCATGGATCGTCATTTCGACGATCTCGGGATGAACGACACCGGCCTTGCGGCGCGGCCGAGCGAAATCTTCCGCCGCCAGTGTTTCGTTTCGTTCGAGCCGGTGGAAAAGTCGCTGGCGCTGCTGGCCGACTATATCGGCGCGGAAAATATCCTCTGGGCCACCGATTATCCGCATTTCGACGGCTTTACCGGCGCGCCCCAGATGATCAAAGCGATGGGTCTGCCGGAGGCGACGCTCGGCAAGGTGCTGGCCGCCGGCGCGATGCGGTTTTACGATCTGAAGCCGTAATCAAATCGACGGATTATCGAGCAGCGGCAGGACATCATTGCACAGCCGGTCGAACTGCGCACGCGGATCCCATGCCGTGATGCGCAGCGCGACCGCTTTCGCGCCGGCGTCGGCGAACCTGCGCAGATGGCCGGCGCAATCGCGCGGCGTTCCCGCCGCGGTCCATCCCGCGGCCATCTCGGGCGTGAACACCGGCCCGTAATATTCGTTCAGAAAACGGCCGGTCTCTTCCAGCGCGGTCTGCCGGTCGCGCGCGATATTGACGTTCAGATAGACGATGTTCGGGAACTCCGCGGGATCGCGGCCCGCGTCTTGCAGGCAGCGCTCGAGTTTGGGCCAGAGCGACGCGAACAGGCCCGGCCGCACCTCGGCCAGCATAAAGCCGTCGGCGATTTTCGCGACGCGGCGCAGCGGCTTTTCGGCCATCGCGGGCTGCGGATTGGCGGCGATCCAGATTGGACACGGCGCCTGTTCCGGACGCGGCCGGATGGTCGCGTGCTCGAAGGCGCGGAAGCGGCCGGCGAAGCTCACGTCGTCTTCGCTCCAGAGCCGGCGGCAAATTTCCATATTTTCGGCCATCCGCGCCCCGCGTTCGCGATCCGGCACGCCCCAGACGGCGCCCTCGCGCGCGCTCGTGCCGCCCAGTCCGATTCCGGTGCAGACCGCGAGTTGCATCCGCCCGCCCGAGAGCGAATCCAGCGACGCCCACTGCGCGGCGAAGACCACCGGATCGCGCAACGGAAAGCTCGCCATGCATCCGACTCCCAGCCGCACGCGCGAGGTCGCGGCGGCGAGCGCGCCCAGCGTCGCGATCGGGTCGGGACGCGCCTTGGCCATGATGCTGTCGCCGACCCATACCGAGCTGAAGCGATGGTCGCGATCGACGGCGCGCGCCAGTTCAATCAGATCCGGCCATCCCGCCGCGCCAAACAGAATCGCGCGCTGCGGCAGCACCAACCCTATGCCAAGTCGGCCCATCGCGAATTCTCCATCCACAGCGCGCGCATGGCGGCGTGCGCCGATCAGGCCTCCGGCCCGATCATCTTTTCTGGCACGACGAAACGGTCAAAGTCTTCGCCCGAAAGAAAGCCCAGCTCGATGCAGGCTTGACGCAGCGTGCTGCCTTTTTCGTGGGCGTGCTTCGCGACCTTGGCCGCCTTGTCGTAGCCGATATGGGGGCTTAGCGCCGTCACCAGCATCAGCGAGCTTTCGAGGTAGTGCTTGATCTTCTGACGGTTCGGCTGAATCCCGTCCACGCAATATTTCGCGAACAGTACGCAAGAGTCGGAAAGCAGCGTGATCGAATGCAGCAGATTGTGGATGATGACCGGCTTGAAGACGTTGAGCTCGAAATTGCCCTGCGAGCCCGCGAAGCCGATCGCGGCGTCGTTGCCCATCACCTGCACGCAAACCATCGTCATCGCTTCGGATTGGGTTGGATTCACCTTGCCGGGCATGATCGAGGAGCCAGGCTCGTTCTCAGGCAGCTGCAATTCGGCGAGTCCGCAGCGCGGCCCCGACCCCATCCAGCGGATGTCGTTGGCGATTTTCATCAGCGAGCAGGCCAGCGTCTTCAGCGCGCCGCTCGCCATCACCAGCGCGTCATGACCGGCCAGCGCGGCGAACTTGTTCGGCGCCGACTTGAAGGGCAGACCGGTCAGCCTGGCGATTCGCGCGGCGCATCGCTCGGCGAACTCCGGATGGGTGTTGAGTCCGGTGCCGACGGCAGTTCCGCCGATCGCAAGATCAAGGACGTCGGGCATGATCGCTTTGATGCGGGCGACATCCTGCTCAAGCTGCGCAATATAGCCGGAGAATTCCTGGCCGAGCGTGAGCGGCACCGCGTCCATCAGATGAGTCCGGCCGATTTTGACGATATCTTTGATCTCGGCCTGCTTGCGTTTAAGCGAATCGATCAGTTTCCCGAGCGCGGGCAATAGCCGATGGGTCAGCTCCTCGGCCGCCGCGATATGCATCGCGGTCGGAAAAGTGTCGTTCGACGACTGCGCCATGTTGACGTGATCGTTCGGATGGATCGGCTTCTTCGAGCCCATCTCGCCGCCCGCCATTTCGATCGCGCGGTTCGAGATGACCTCGTTGGCGTTCATGTTGGTCTGGGTGCCGCTGCCGGTCTGCCAGATGCGCAACGGAAATTCGGCGTCGAGCTTGCCTTGAATAACTTCGTCGGCGGCGCGCACGATCAGGTCGGCAAGGTCCGGCGCGAGCGTGCCGAGCTCGCGATTGACCTCGGCGGCGGCCTTTTTCAACACGCCGAACGCGCGGATCACCGAGCGCGGCATGAGGTCGTGGCCGATCGCGAAATGCAGCAGCGAGCGCTCGGTCTGGGCGCCCCAGTAATGGTTGGCGGGCACCTCGATCGCGCCCATGCTGTCGGTTTCTTTTCTTACGCCTGTGCCGTCCTTCATCGCCTTGAACTCCGTGATTCGCGGTCCCAAACCTTGAGGATCCTAGTCGTTGCGGCGCGGCGGATCGAGACTTCGGCCCGCTTCGGAAAAGCGCCCATGCTATGGCGCCGGAACGCGCAAAGCGTCATAAATGGGAATGGTTGACTTGAATCCGGCCGTGCGCTTTTCTAAACCGCCCGGATCGGACCGGGCCGCCCAAGCGTAATTTTCCGAGGAGATGACAAGCACCCATGCCGTGGACGATTACCCGCCTTTGCATCGACTGCGTGGACACCGGATGCGTGAGCGTATGTCCGGTCGATTGCATTTACGAATACGTCGGCGAGGACCGTGCGACCTTTCCGAATCAGCTCTACATCAACCCTGACGAATGTATCGATTGCGGCGCTTGCGAGCCGGAATGCCCGTGGCAGGCGATCTTCGAGGAGCCGGCCGTTCCCGACGTCTTCAAGAGCGACATCGATCTGAACCACAAGACCACCGAGCTTTCAGATCAGTTCAAGGTGAAGACCTTCCAGCAGAAAGAACATCCCACGCCCGAACAGATTGCGGCCAACAAGGTCAAATGGGGCTGGACCGAAAGCTGAAACAACTTCTGTAACAAAATTAAAATTAAAGCGCGGACGCTCGTCCCGTTGGCGTAGCGTCCGCGTGCTTCCATTCCACTCCCGATCGCCGGGTGGCTGACCCGCTGGGTCCGTTCAAACAATCCGCTTCTGGCCGTGTTTGAAACCGCCCTGCTGGCCGAGCGGCTCGCGTTCGCCCTCGCCGCGCCGTTCGCGGCGCGACCTGTCGCCCGGCGGAGCCTCGCGGCGCGCGTCGACCGGCACAATCTCGACCGCGCGCAGGAAGCCTTCACCCGAGGAGCGCGTGACGATCATCGGATCGTCCTTGAGCGCGAGATGCACGATGCGCCGATCGCGCGGCGGCATCGGCTCGAGCGTCACGGCGACGTGCTCGCGCTTGGCCTGTTCGCCCTTGGCCAGCGCCATCCGCTGCAACTGGCGGCGGCGGCGCGCGCGGTATGATTCAGTATCGACCGAAACCGGCGCGGCGTCCTTGATGCGCCGCGCGAGCATCCGGTTGACCAGATATTCGATCGCGTCGAGAGTCTGGCCATGCCGGCCGATGAGCAGTCCCGAACCGTCGCTGCGGATATTCAGCTCGAGCATGTCGGGATCGTCCGATTCGGCCAGATCGATTTCCGCTTTCTCGCCCATCATGCGGAGCAGCTCCGCGAGGATTTCGCGCGCGGCGCGCGCCTGCTCGCGCAAGCTCGCGGCCGCCGCCGCGTCGGCATCGGCGACGTCGGGCTCGCGTTGATAATCCAGTTCGCCGGGCTGCGTCACTTCGAGATCGTCGGATTCGCGCACCGGCTGCGGTCGAGGCCGCGCCGCAGGCTTCGGGCGGTCGCTGCGTTCAGGAACTTCGCGCCGGTCGCGGGGGAGCGGCTTTCGCCGATCGTCGCGTCGCGGTTCACGCACAGCGCCAATATCCTCACGCGGCGCTTTCTCGGCGGGCGCGTCGATTCCGCCGGCGCGATTTTCGTCGACCTCGACCGGCGGGGGAGGCGCGGCCGGGCGTTGCGGCGGCGACGAACGGAGAGCCGGGCGCGGGGCGGATTGCGGCGGCTTTGGTTTGAGCGGGGGCGCCGGCGGCGGCGACATCACGCCGCTGCGGGCATCGGCTGGCGCATGCCGGGTGACGCGGACACGGGCCGGCCGGGCGCCAAGTCCAAGCACGCCGGAGCGCGGCGCGCTCAACACCTCGATCGCCACGTCGTCCTGTTCGGCGCCGAGTTGCGCCAAAGCCTGGCTAATCGCCTCGTCGATCGTCGAGGCGGTCACTTCGATAGAGTCGCTGGAGCTCATGTGGTCGGCGGCAATTGTTGAAATTCGCGATTGAGCACGAACTGCTGAGCGATGCCCAGCACGTTCGAAGCAAGGTAATAGAGCGTCAGTCCAGCCGGCAAGTTGACGAAAATCAGGCTGAACACGATTGGCATATACATCATCATCTTTTGCTGGCTGGGGTCGGGCTGCTTCGGCGCCATCCATTGTTGCAGGAAACCGGTGACCACCAGCAATCCGACCAACACTGGTATTCCATGACAATCCAGATACGGCAACCGCGGCATCCACGAAACCGGCAGGCAATCCGGGGCCGACAGGTCCTTGATCCAGCCAAAAAACGGAGCGTGCCGCAGTTGAATCGCGTTGAGCAGCGCCTCGTACAACGCGATAAAAACCGGTAACTGCACCGCCATCGGCAGGCATCCGCCGAGCGGATTGACGTGATTGCGCTTGTAAAGATCGACCATCTCGCGGTTTAGCCGCTCCTGGTCGTCCTTGAATTTTTCGCGAATCCGCTCGACCTGCGGCTGCAATCGCTGCATCTTCATCATCGAGCGCTGGCCCTTGATCGACATCGGCAAGGTCGCCAGCCGCACGACGACGGTCAAGAGGATGATAGCAACGCCGTAGTTGGGCGCAAAACGATGAAATAGCTCCAACAATTGCAGAAATGGCAGTGCGATAATCCCCGACCATCCGAAGTCGATCGCCTTGCGCAGAGCCGGATTCGCCGCTTCGAGGATTTGCAGGTCCTTGGGGCCGAAATAGACGCGCGCGGAGAGGTTCGAGGCGCCGGGGAAAACGATATTCGCATCGCCTTCAGCGCCTGCATAGCCCATCGTGAGCAAACCTTCGATCGGCTTTACCGGCATCACGACGGACAAAAAGTATCGATCGCCGAAGCCAGCGTAAGTGATCGGTCCGCTGATCGGCGCGACGCCTTTTTGCAGCGCTTTCTGCATCTCCGTAATCGATTTGTTCGCGATATCGGCTTGAATTTCCGGAATATCGCGATAACCGGCGCCTGCGGCCAGTGGACGGCTCATCGAGATGCCGATGCTTGCGAGCTTTGCGCCAGTCGGCGCTGCGACGCCGGCGTCGAGATCAAAAACATAGCTGCCGTTATGGAAGGCGAAGGTTTTGCGGAGCGTCAAGCCATCGGAGGTGGTCCCAACCAGCGTCAGTTTGACTTCGCCGCCCTTGGGCACGAAAAGATGGTCGGCGGCGTCGGTACGATAGACCACGTCGGCATCGCTAAAAGAAACGCCGGAGCGCTCGAAAGTCAGGCCGAGCGGCAACCGTTCAGCCGACGGCGCCATCTGGTAAGGCGGACTGTCGGCGGCGCTGGTCGCGCGGTATTTCTTGAGCAGGAAGCTTTCGAGCCGGCCGCCGCGCGTGGTGATTTCCGCACGATAAAGATCAGTATCGATTACAATATCTCGCGCCGGGCCAGCCGAAATCGCCGTTTCAGGAGCGGATTTCGGCGCGGCCGAAGCGCCCGAGGCGCCACTGGTGGCCGCCGCTTCCGGAGTAGCGACGTTGCTTGGCGACGGCAGCGGCGTGGTCTTCGGATGAGGATGGGCGAGTTCGGGGTGTCGCCACTCAAGTAGTTGATTATAAAGGAAAATAATCCCCAGCGAGAGGAACAGGGCCAGTAACAGACGGTAGTTGTCCAAGAGGTTCCTTGAGTTATGCGCCAGCCGGACGCCGCGGCGCCGGATCGTGGCCAAATCCGCCCGCCGGACGGCAGCGGCCGAGCCGTTTCGCGGCCATCCATCCGCCGGCGAACACGCCATGCTCGCGAATCGCGTCGCGCGCGTATTCGGAACAGGTGGGCGTGAAACGGCAGGCCGGGCCGAACCAAGCCGTCAGCAGCGGTGAAATCGAAACACGATAAAGATTAATCAGGAATATCGCAGCATATCGAGGAGCATTTCGCGCGATGCCGCCGATTCGCGATTTCGCTGGAACGTTCATGGCGCGCGAGTCCCCGTCCGCGCCGCGATCGAGCGCACCGCCGCCAGCAGTTCGACGCGAATCGACGAATAGGGCATCGCGCCCGCGCCCGGCCGCGCAATCACGACCAGCGAGATTTCTTCCGGCAGCATCGGTCGGAGTTCCAGCCGGTAACATTCGCGAATCCGTCGCTTCACTCGATTCCGTACAACCGCGTTGCCGATGCGGCGCGAGATGGTGACGCCCATCCGCTTGCGATCGCCGGGCGCGAGCCGTCCCGCATAAACGATGAAATGGGCGGTTTGATAACGTGCGCCGATTCGCTGCAGGCGGAGAAATTCGCTGCGCCGATGCAATCGGTCGGCGGCGCCATACGACTGTCCAGTCCGGCCGCGCGCGTTGGCGCCTAGCCGGGCTGTTTCGGCGGAATCGTTACGGTCAGGCGTGCGCGCCCCTTCGCGCGGCGCCGTTTGAGGACGCGGCGTCCCCCCGGCGTCGCCATCCGGGCGAGGAAGCCGTGCGTGCGCTTGCGTCGGCGATTGTGCGGTTGATAGGTCCTTTTCATCGGTCGCGGCCAATTTTTCTGAGCTTGCGGCAATCACCGCGCTCATCACCTGTTCGGATAGTCGAAAAAGGCGCGCCGGTCTGGCCGCCCATGAACCACTAATCGAACCATACCGCGCCGTGCGCCGCAAGTCTGCCGCAAGGCTGTTCGACCATCCGCCGGAGCCAACCGCGGCGCGGCGGAGATATGGAAAATCAGGCGCTGCGCAACCGGGCGCGCTCGCCCGCGCGATTACGGGGTCAGCATCGTCACCGCCTGCGTGTCAAGGCTATAGACGCCTGCGGCGATCGCCAGCGCGCCCTGTTTGACGAGGTTGCGGAACGGCTGTTTCGAACTCAGACGAGCTGCGGTCAACAGGGCATGTTGGTTGATCGCGACCGGCAGCACTTGGTTCGGATCATTGGGATTTCCGCCGCTTTGCCGAACGATGATTCGAGCTTTTCTGACTGCGGGATAGATGATGCTCACGAACACCGGCGCTGGGCGCGGATAGCTCTCGACCGCCGCTTTGACCGCGCCGCACTTCTGATGGCCAAGCACCAGCAGCGCCAGGGCGCCCAGATGGTTCACACCGTAAGCGAGGCTCTGCACGCCGACGAGAGTGTCGCTGTTGCCTGCGACGCGCACGACAAACAGGTCGCCAAGTCCCTGGTCAAAAATCAATTCCGGCGGCACGCGAGAGTCCGAGCAGGACAGAATCGCCGCGAACGGGGTTTGCCCATATTGGTCCACGCAACTGCGGCGGGTCGAATCTTCGCCCGGATGCTGCTGCTGGCCGGTCGCCCACAGATCGTTTCCGGCGGCGAGCGCCGCCAGCGCGTCGGCGGGCGTGGTTGGGCGATTCGGATTGCAATAGACCGGAGTCGTGGCGGCAAGAGCCAGATGCGCGGGTGTCAGCGTCCAGCATAATCCGGCGATGCCGGCGAGTCCGCCAAGCCGGAGAAACGCGCGGCGATCGATCGCTTGGATTCGGGCGGACGCCGCGAGCTGTATGGAACCGTGGTTTGCGTTGCACTCGTGCTTCATAGTTGCCGCCGCCAAAGTTGGAATGCGCGGACGATACTGATGCTCAAATAAGCAACGAGTTCAGTAAATGCAATACGTTACGGATTCGCGGATGATAGAGGTCAATAAATCGTCTATGAGCGAAACGGCCCGCAAAGCTTATGTGGATTTGCAAAATTCCGTGTCGGCCGAATAAAGAAAGCCCTGACCGTACCGGCGAAAGCATGGAGGAAACGATCGATGGGCAAACGATTACGGCCGGTGCCGCGCGCTGAAGCGCCGGCGGAGGTGCAGGAGATTTATAAGGAATTTTTCGGCGACCGCGATCCGGTGGCGAATCCCGGCACCGCAACCGGCACGCCGGGCGATTACTGGACCACCTATGCGCTCGTACCGGATATTCTAAAAATGTCGCGCGCGTCGCTGCTGGCGATGTTGCAGCCGGGGCGGATCGTGGAGCCGCGCTTTCGCGAACTGGCGATTTTGCGCGCCGCGATCGTCGGCGATTCGCGCTTCGAGTATTCGCAACACCTGAAAGTCGCGCGCATGGTTGGAATTTCCGAAGACAAACTCGCCGCAATCAAAGGATGGATCACCAGCGACCAGTTCGATGCGGCGGAACGGGCGGTGATGGCGGCGGCGGACGAAATGGTTGGGCGAAATTTGATCGAAGACGCCACGTTCGCCAATCTGAAGCGCCATTTCAACGACGCGCAGATAATGGAGATTGTCTATGTCGTTGCGCTGTGGCGGATGCACGGCATGATCGTCCGCGCGCTTCATCTGGAGTACGACGACGACACCACGGCGCGCATGCAGGAAATTCCCGCTCCGCCCGCGCATTCGTGAAGATCGAGTTTTCGTTGCTGCGTCGAATAACTTAGCATCGAAAACAGCTTTCGAAGATTTATAAGTTATTAAATCAGCATAAAGCGACGTTGGAGCTGAATCTGGCTTCACCGCTAGGGCAGCTCCGCAAAAAGTCCGTTCCGTCATTCTGAGCGAAGCGGAAAATCCCAGGTTCACTTCGGAGACTCCGTTCAGAATGACAATCTGACTAAATAATCGCGTAGATTGGCTTATTGAAGCCAAAAATTGTGGTTAAAGATTAAATTTTCAAGATTATGGCGGTAATTCATCAGTCTTGCATACATCCCACGAAGTATGCATCTTATTGTCCGTCAGAGATAATGCTTGGCGCCGTCGAGGGGTTATTCGTCTGAAGACGGCGGGAGGAGTGCACGTCGATGATACAAGAAAAACGCGGAAGAGGTCGGCTTGGAATTGCCGCTACGGCGGCGACGCTGATGGCGTTGGTTGGCGTAAGCGGATGCGGCCCGGATTCGGGCGGAGGTACCACGCCGCCGCCACCTCCAGTGACCGCGAACGCCTGTCAGCCGGGCAATGCGATGCAGGTGGTGGTGGATAAGAAAGGCAAGACGGTCACGGCCTATATCCCGAACAGCGATTGGGATGGAAGCAACGGTCCGGGCATCCAGGTGGTTCCGGTCGAAGGCTCGAGCCAGACCTGCCAGGAAATTACCACCACAGACGACATCAACTCTTGCGCTTACGACAACAGGACGCAGCAGGTCGTATGCACATCGAACGACACGAATGTTTACGTGATTTCGGGAACCACGATCACACAGACGCTTAACAGCGGCGGCGTATATCCTGGCGGAGTGTTTTCTGGAGGTGGCTGCGCAACCTGCAATATCGCGATGGGCAACGGGGTCGCGGCAATCGGGGTCGGGATGGCCGAAGGCGTTACAGGGTACGAGTTGCTCGATCTAACGAACGATCTTTTCACCGCGCCGCTGCAGGCGTCAGCCCAAATTTCCGAGGCGCCGTCGTTCGATCCCAAGCGCGAGTTGCTGCTTAGTCCAAATTACAATCCGGTGGGTGGCTACCAGATTGTCAAGGTCAACCCTTCGAACGGCGCGATTTCGTTCTACGATTACTCAGACAATACGACCAATCTCTCCAGCTATTTCCCTGATTCCGCTGGCGAAGATTGCTCGACCGGCGTCGCCTTGAGCACGCTGGAATCCACCAACCAGATGTTCTTGGCGAATTTGAACAAGGCTATCTATTCCACGAGCGGCTCGCCGCTGACGTGGGACGCGCCCAGCCAGATTCAGACGTTGGCCGGATTCGAAACTTTCACTGCAGGAACGACCGGCATTGCGGTGGCGCCGGGTTCGCACGTCGCGTTGCTCGAAGACGAATTCGGCACGACGGCGTTCGGCGCGATCAAATTGCCTTCGACCGCTGGCAACGGCGCGCCCTCGGTCGTCGATTGGGTGGTTGCGAACATGCCGAACGATCCGAGCGGCGCGGGATGGGAGATGCCGGACGATCCGCACGGACTGACCGCCTATGTCAGCCCGAATTCCAAAAAACCGATCGGGCTGATTACCAATTTGTCGCGGACCTATCTTGCGGTGGTCGATATCAACGCGCTGCTCAAGGCGCAGCGCGCGGGAACGTCTGGTTCAGCCGCGCATGAAGTTAATTCGAGCGTCGATCTGTTGAGCACGGGCATCGTGAAGTTCATCCCGATGTGCGCGACGCCGCCGCCATCCTAAGAATTCCAGGATTGTCATGGCAAAATCTGCGGCGCGGGCCATCGCGGCTCGCGCCGTTTTTTTTGGCGCGGCTCGCCTCAGTACCAGACGCGCGTGCCGAAGACGAAACGAGGATCGACCGCGAGGCCGCCTTCGTTGCGAGTGAAATCGGCCGTTTCGCCAAATGCCCCAGTGTACGCGAAGCCCAAGTAGGGCGCGAACTTGCGGCTGATTTCGTAACGGATGCGCAGGCCGGCGTCGAGTTCGGAAAAGCCGGTTCCGACCGCGCGCGCGGGATCGGCCTTGGTATAGAAGAGCATCTCTGCCTCGGGCTGTGCGATCAGGCGATTGGTGATCAGGATGTCGTAGCTGCCGACCACGCGCGCGGCGAAATGGCCGGCGTCGCGCGCGTAAAGCGTCGCTTCGAAATCGAAGAATTCCGGCGCAAGTCCCTCTATTCCCAGCGCGCCCCAATAGCGCGGCGGGCCGGAATCGCCGTCGTAGCGCAAGCCCGCCTGCCAATCGAAGTAGCGCAGAAAGGGAATCGGCCGATCGTAAAGCATTTCCTGGATGCCGTCGGTCATCCGGCCGCGCTCGAAAAATCCCTCCGACTTGAACCAGAGCTTGTTCCAATCGGTTCCGATCCATCCCTGACCGTCCCATCGCAGCTCCGTGTCCGGACCGTTGGTACGTCCTTCAAGCTGGTCGAAGAGGATGTGCGCGATGATCGGATCGTCCATCACCGGCGGATTCCACGAGCTGGCGGGCTGCGAGCCGCTTTGGGGAGTCGGCGGCGCGGTTTGCGCGCGCGCGGCGCCGACCGCGGTCGCGATTGCGGCCAGCAGGATCGCCAAGCATGCGAATGCGGATCGACCGGGCCGCGCCTGCGCGCACACGCGGGCGCGGCCCCTCACGCTACGACTACCTCGCGGAACATCCCGGACTCCATGTGATAGAGCAGATGGCAATGATAGGCCCATCGACCGGGCGTGTCGGCGCTGACGAGGTAACTCAGCCGTTCGCCGGGTTTGACGTTGATGGTGTGCTTGTAGGGTCGGCGATCGCCGTGGCCGTTTTCGAGTTCGCTCCAGAGCCCATGGAGATGAATCGGATGCGCCATCATGGTGTCGTTGACAAGGATAATCCGCACGCGCTCGCCCAACCTGAGCCTGAGCGGTTCGGCCTCGCTGAATTTCCGGCCGTTGAAACCCCAGATGAACCGCTCCATGTTGCCGGTGAGATGAAGCTCGATTTCGCGTTCGGGCGGCCGCGGATCGGCGCCGCGATAGCGGGCGCGCAGGTCGGCATAGGTGAGCACGCGGCGGCCATTGTCCCTCAATCCGATCCCGGGATCGCCGAGGCGTTCGGAAGGCGATTGCGCAACGTTGTCAACCTCCGGTCCGAGCCGCAGCGCGATCGGTTCCGGTGGTTGCGGCGCGGCCACGATCGCCGGAGCGCCCGCCAGCGGAGTATTCGGGTTGGGCTGAGGAAACGGCGTCGCGCCAAAATCGCGGCCGGCGCCGTTTTGACCGCCGTTTGGCGACGCCGCGGGAGCCCGCATCGAGCCGGGTTCGCTGCGCAGGGATTCGCCCATATCCATCCCGGCCATATCGCCGATCATACGGGGCATATTCATCGATGACGCGGCGGCGGGCGCGGTATGATCCTCCATCTTCATGCCGGGCGTCGAGTTCATCGCGCCCATCCCCATATCGACCATAGTCAATCGCGGACGCGGATCCATCGGCGGGATCGGCGCAGTCATCCCCGGCGCGGGCGCGAGCGTGCCGCGCGCAAAACCGGTGCGGTCTTCGGCTTGGACGAAAATGGTATAGGCGCGAGCGGCTTGTGGCGCGACGATAACGTCATAGGTTTCGGCGACCGAGATGCGGAATTCGTCGATCGTCACGGGATCAACGTCGTTGCCGTCGGCCTGCACCACCGTCATCGGCAGCCCGGGAATCCGCACGTCGAAGATCGACATCGAGGAACCGTTGATGAAGCGCAAGCGCACGCGCTCGCCCGCGTGGAAAAGCCCGGTCCAGTTGGCCGCGGGCGTCGCGCCATTCATCAGATAGGTGTAGGTGGCGCCGCTCACGTCGAGGATGTCGGCGGGACTCATGTTCATCGCGCCCCATCTGAGCCGTTCGGCCAGGGTTGGTCGGAAGCCGCTTTTCCTGGCGTCT
Organism: bacterium; assembly: GCA_014896235.1. Classification (GTDB taxonomy): domain Bacteria; phylum Desulfobacterota; class Binatia; order Binatales; family Binataceae; genus JADMIL01. The sequence goes on from JADBKU010000015.1 coordinate 20,520, forward strand.
GAAATAAAGGTCCCCACCGTCGGCTGATGAAAATTATAGTAGTCGCTTTGCTGCTTCAGGTTGGCGAAGACGGTTTCGGGATTTTCGTCAGTCCAATCCGAGAGCAGAACGACATAATCGCGATCGTATTGAAGCGGGTCGGCGCCGGCGGGTTCGATGATCAACGGTCCGTAATGGCCGGTCTGTTCCTGAAAGCGGCTGTGGCTGTGATACCAGTACGTGCCATGCTGCAGAACGGGAAAGCGATAGACGAAGGTTTCGCCCGGCGCGATTCCGGGGAAGCTGAGGCCGGGCACGCCGTCCATCGCGGCCGGCACGCGCACGCCATGCCAATGGATCGAGGTGGGTTCGCGCAGGCGGTTGGTGACGGCGATCGTAACCGTATCGCCTTCGCGCCAATGGAGTTCCGGACCCGGCACGGAGCCGTTTACGGCGGTCGCGATGCGCCGGCGGCCGGTATAATTGACGGCGACTTCCTCAAGCGTCAGTTCAAAATGCTTGCCGCGCAGGATTTCCTGCTGGCGCAGGGAATCGAGCGCCAAAACCGGCCATGAACGAAGATCCACGGCTGCGACGACGCCCGCCGCGACCATTCCCTGCACGAAGCGGCGGCGGGTGAGGCCTGCTCGCTTAAACGAGAAAGCGCTGTTTTCGTAACGCATCGATTGCTGATTCGCGCGAATGAGGCTTGGACAAGATTGGCTCGATGGCCGCGGATGGGTCCGGCGCCGCGAAATGAATTATTGGCCTGCCGGCCCCGCCCGAAGCAAGTCTGCGCTCCGCTCGAACGGGGCGATTGCCAATGAGCCGGGCGTCCAATAAGGTGTTAGCTCATGTAATGTTCAGCATCATTACGATATGCTTAATTGTACTTTGCCGCTGCGCGAAGACGTTGCGAAGCAATTCCGGCCGGAATCGGCGCGAACGACTTGGCGCAAGAATCGAAATTAATCAGCCATGATTTCGCGAGAGGCCGAGCTTGTCGTCAACCTGGTTTCAGCGTATGTGGGCGGCGCGGACGGCGCGAGCGTCGCGGCGGCGGTACAGCCGGGAATCGATTGGAACGAGGTCGAACGGATCGCTACATGGCATGCGGTCGTGCCGATTCTGTATCACGTCCTGTCCGCGCGACCCGATTGCGCGCCGGCGGAGAAGCTCGCGCGGTGGCATGGAGTGGTCCGCGCGAACCTGGTGCACAATGCTTATCTGGAGAACGCCGTTGTCCGAATCACGAAGGCGCTGGCCGAGCGGGGCGTGGCGGCGCTCACGTTCAAAGGCCCCGTGCTCGCGGCGGCGGCGTATGGCGATCTTGGGCTGCGCGAGTTTATCGATCTAGACATCCTGGTGCGGCCATCCGATCTTGGGCCATGCCGCGAGACGCTCACAGCGCTGGGTTACCGATCGGAATATTCCGGTCTGGGCGATGAGGAGAAGGCTTTTTTCCAGTCATATCAGGAGACCTTCAACAGCGACGATTGGCTCGTGCCGCTGGATGTTCACTCGCGCCTGAATCCGCGCTACTTCGCGTATGCGCCGGAAGGCGAGGCGCTGTTTCGTAGGGCGGTCAATTTTGACCTTCGCAGCGGCGGCGTGAAGACGCTTGCAAACACCGACCTGCTGCTTCATCTGTGCGCGCACGGCGCCAAGCATGGATGGGACTCGCTGGGATGGATACTGGATATCGCCGCGTTCGTGCGGCGGAATCCGGAGATCGACTGGCGGTCGATGCTGAACGACGCATCCGCGGCCGGCGGCCGGCGTTTGCTGTTGCTGGGGATTTATTTGATCCGCGATCTGATGAACGCGCCGGTTCCGGAGGAAGTGATGGCGCTCGCGACGAGCGACAGAGTAATCGCGCGCATCGCCGCCGGCGTCAAACGTGGCCTGTTCAGCAATATCGAGCGGCGCGGCGGCGTGTTCGGCGAATGGTCCGTGCCCGTTCGCGCGATCGAATCGGCGCGCGGCCGCATTCGGTATGTCGCCGGGAGGGCGTTAGGCCCGACGATGGAGGATTGGAAGTCGCTGCCGCTGCCGCGGCCGCTCTATCCGATCTACTACGCCGTTCATCCTTTGCGGATGGCGTTCACGCAGGCGCCGCGGATGTTCAGATCGCTATTCTGGATCTCCGCCCACGCCGCCAAATCGCGCGATCCGCGCCTCGCCGAAGCCTGACGGAACGCAACCGATTCGCGGGAATTGCCGCGATAGAGGAGATATCCACAGTCGAGCGGCGCGTTATGGAGAGCCTCGATCAGGCAGGATCGCTGCGGTCCGAGCAGCTCCACGGCGGGCGAAGCGGCGACGATTTCGCGGAGCCGCGCGGCGGCTCACTGGCGGCGTTGGCCGCCCTGGTGCGCACGATTGCGCAGGTCGCGCCATGGCGGTTCGCGTGGACGATCGCGTTGATTACGCTGTTTTCGCTTACCGAAGGCGCCGGCGTGGCGATGCTTTTTCCGACGCTCCAGTTGGCCGGATACAACCTTGAAAGCCAGGGCAAGGTTGGTCATTACGCGCGGATGGTGGGGAACGCGTTCACCGCCGCCGGATTGCATCCGACCCTGCCGCTGATGCTCAGCTTGTATATTTTGGTGATTGCGGCGCGATCGCTGATCGATCGCTTGCGCAATGTATCCGACGCGCAGGTCCATCGGCGCCTCGAGGACGTGATGCGCCGCCGCCTGTATAAGGCGATCAGCGACGCGAGTTGGCAATTCATCAGTCGCAGCCGAATGTCGGATTTCAATCACGCGCTGACCGCGGAAATGGAGCGAATCACGACCGCGGCCGCTTTTCTTACGGCGCTGTCCGCCAACCTCTTGATGGGCGCGCTTTACGTGGGCGTCGCGCTGGCGCTGTCCGTGCCGATGACGCTGACGGTAATCCTGTTTGGCGGGCTGATGACCGTGGCGCTGTCGCGCGGCACGCGCAGAATCGAGGAGCTGGGCGCGACATTGTCGAGACAGACGGGCCGCATGTATGCGGCTGCGGGTGATCATCTGCAGGGACTGAAGACCGCGAAAACCTACGATGCCGTGGCGCGCGATTTCGAGCTTTTCTCCGAAGTAAGCCGGCAAATCGCGGATACATACATAAACGTGGAGCGGGAACAGGCGACGCTGAGCTCGTGGTTCGAATTCGGATCGGCTCTGGCGCTCGGCGCCGTCCTTTTCGCCGCGCTGGAGTTGTTCGCGGCGCCGCCCGCGATGATTCTGATCCTGATTCTGCTTTTCGCGCGGCTGATGCCCCGCTTCCAGTCGAGCCATCAGTATTACCGCACGATCGTTCATGCGCTGCCCGCTTTCACCAACGTATGCGCGATGGAGCAGCGTTGCCGCGCGGCCGCGGAAGCGCCCGGACCGCCGGGCCACAAGCTGATCCTCGCGAATCAAATCCGCTTGAATCGAGTGTCGTTCGCGTACGGAGCCGGCGTGAAACCGGCGCTTTCGGCGGTCGACATGACCATTCCGGCCGGCCGGATCACGGCGATGGTCGGTCCTTCAGGCGCGGGCAAAAGCACGATCGCGGATCTCGTGATGGGATTGCTCGAACCGACGGATGGCGAAATCTCCGTGGACGACGCGCGCCTCGATTCGGCCACGCGGCGCGGGTGGCGGACTCAACTTGGATATGTCGGTCCCGACACCGCGCTTTTCAATTTAAGCATCCGCGACAACCTGCTTTGGGCGAGGCCTGACGCGAGCGAAGCCGAATTGACGCAAGCGCTCCGAGCTTCGTCCGCCGAAGAATTCGTACGGGCGCTGCCTGACGGACTGGATACGATCGTGGGCGACCGCGGAGCGATGCTGTCGCAGGGCGAACGCCAGCGCCTCGCGATTGCGCGGGCGTTGTTGCGAAAGCCGGCGCTCCTGGTCCTTGACGAAGCCACCAATAATCTCGATTTTGAAAACGAGGCACGGGTGCTCGGCGGAATCGCCGGCCACGCCCGCGGAATGACCATTTTGATCATCGCGCACCGGCCATCGACCATCCGCTGGGCCGATCTGATTTATGTGATTGAAGACGGAAAAGTCGCCGAATCGGGCCGTTGGGAGGATTTGGCATCGAACGGAAGCGGCCGATTTCGCGCTCTTTGCGTCGCTCAACGGCAGGTCGCGTGATGCGTCATAAGTCCAGTAATACGCGACAATGGCAAACCCCTCGATTTGCGCCTCGCGGAATCGCGGCCAGAGCGCCGGCGAGTGGATAATCGCAGAATCAATGAGGAAAAACCGCGCACGCGATGAACTGCTCGCATCGCTTCATCTCAGCCGCGAAGAATTCAGCGTTCGCGCCAGGCAGGCGACGGACCCGGATTACTGGCGTTCCCTGTCTCGCGGAATTCCAGTCGATTCATTGAACTATAACCTGAGCGAACCCGCGTTCAGCCATGATTTGATCGAGGCGTCTCTGCGCAGTCTGAGAGACCATGGCTATTTCCACGCCGGCCCGCTTGTTTCGGAACCGATCGTAAAGCAGATGCGAGAATGCGTGGAAGCGGTGAAAGCCGCTGGCTGGCCGCCCGTTTTCGCCTTCGTGTACGATCCGTTCTGGGCCGCCGCGCGCACGTCGTTCATATGCCGATTTCTTTCGGATTTTCTCGGGGCCGGCTTCGACATAATAATGTCGCGGGTATGGTGTTATTACATCCAGCCGATACGCGGAGCTGGCGGATGGACGCCTCATGCGGACGCATACCACGACCATCGGAATCGCATTACTCTGTGGATACCGCTTACCGATGCGACGCTTGACAATGGCTGCATGTATGTAATCCCGAGAGACTTGATTGACGATGATCGGACGCCGGCGGAAGAACGCCTGCGCGCGTCTTCGCTGCCGAGCGAGTATTGCCTGCAACTGCTGCATAGCTGCCGGGCGCTGCCGGCGGCCGCGGGATCGGTTCTCGGATGGGATCCGCGGACCATCCACTGGGGTTCAAAATGCCATGCGCCGGGCGAACCGCGCATCAGCGTCGGATGCGAGTTCGTGAGCCACGGCGTGATTCCGAAACCCCATCGCCCGGATGAACTGGCGCCGGGCGATCGCGGCGCGCCGCTGCCCGGCTTCATGCGGAGGATTCGCAACATCGCCCTGTCGATTCGAATTCATCACGCCCGCGACCTTAAAGCGGCGCGCTTTGCGGAGTTGGCGGAGGAATTGATAAAGCAAACCGCCGGCATTGGCTGACCAAGCCGAATCACTCGATCGCGCGCAGCGGTTTTCTTGCGTGCGAAATCAGCCGAGAACCACGTTGTGCCAAATCTCCATCGCGAGCGAGAGCCACACCGGCACGCCATAGCCGATTACGCCGCGTTGGTATTCATCGATCAATTTGTTCGCGGCGTTCCTGAGCTTGTTGGAGTTGACCCATCCGCGTCGCGCGATCGCGAGCGAGCGCCAATCAACCTGATTCTGATTGAATTTGACCGAATCGAGAAAAGGCGTGGCGAAATGTCCTTTGGTGGTCCGCCGACGGATCGGCTCTGGCAGGATTCCGCACATCGCGTTGCGCAGGATTATTCGATTCACGCCCAGCCGCGTGCGCTGCTCTTCCGGTATAGCCCAGGCGAATTCGACGATGCGCCGATCCGAAAGAGGATGACGCCCTTCGAGTCCTGTTTCGATCAGATAACGCTCGAGTCGATCCATCGTGACGTGTCGCTCGCCGTCATGAAAAAAATTGTAGTAGTCGCGATGGGCGAGCGTCGTTGGCGGAGCGGGCGGAGGTTGCGGATGTAGCCGCTCCTCCAGCGAGATTCTGTGAGCGAAATCCGGTTCGATCCAGTTCGGATACGAACGCGCGCGGCCGGTGAGTTCGCGCCTGAGCTGGTTGATCCATTGCGGGAGCAAGGGCAGAAGAGCATCGGCGACGAAGGTTCTCACCGGTCCAATATTGAAGTCAGGATCGATCGGACCTCTCAATTCCCGTATCAGCGTGGCCAGCTGTCCCCGTCTGAGCAGGTCCGCGAGACGATACGGAGACGCGCTGATCCATTCGTCGCCGCCCTCGCCAGTGAGAATCACCCGGCATCCGTTGGCGGCGGCGGTGCGGCGCAGCTCCATGCCGCATGCGGTGCTTGGATATTCGGGGAGGTCGCGATGTTTTCTCACCGATTCCGCCAAGTCGATTCGATCAGGCGCCAAAGGGTCGAACAGATTTGTTTGGATTCCGTACTGTTTGGCTACCTCCCGTATATAGCCGGACTCGTCCCATGGCTGTCCCGGGAAGACAATCGAATAGGTTTTGAAGTCGAGCGGCGGCAGCTCGCCGCCGCGCGCCATCGCCAGCGACGTACAGACGATCGAGGAAGAATCAATTCCGCCGCTCAGATGGGAAGCGACGGGTCCGACCGCGCGCAGCCGGCATCTTAATGCTTCCTTGAACAGCGCGAGGAAATTCTCGGCGTACTCATGATCGTCGCGAAATCGGATTTCTTTGTCGAAGTTCAGATCGAAGTAGCGGCGCGATACGGTTTTCTCGCGGCCCACGCGCATCGTGTGCGCCGGCCGCAGGCGGCGGATTGCGGCGTACATGGTTTCATCACAACTCGGGGTGCGATTCGCCAGGATTTCGCCGATCATTCCTTCATTCAACCGGCCATCGAACCCCGTGTACGCCAACACTCCTGCGATCTCGGAGGCGCAAACGAACGCTTTGCCGTCGTCGAAGTAATACAACGGCTTGATCCCCATCGCATCGCGCGCGCACAGCAGGGTTTGCGCACGCGCGTCCCACAACGCCAGCGAAAAATCTCCAAGCAGCTTCGCGACGCACGCTTCGCCCCAGCATTGGTAGCTGCGCAGCACCACCTCGGCGTCGGCGGCGTCGCGCGCGCGCAGGCCTTGCGCCTCGAGCAGCGATCGCAGTTCCGCGCCGTTGTCGATCCGCCCGTCTAAAATCAGTATGAGCGCGCCCGTTTCGTCGCGATGCGGCTGAATTTCCTCGAGGGACTCCGGCGTAGTGTGAAACATGCGATGGCCGAGCGCCACATCGCCGCCATGCCAGATGCGACAGCCGTCCGGCCCGCGATGGGCCATCGCGTCGAGCATCCGGGTGAACGATTCGGCGGCGACCGGACGCCCGTCGCGATTGAAGACCGCGGCTAACCCGCTCATCGTAGCGCTTCGATTAACAGAGCGGCACGCATCAGACCGATTCGTCCGGCGTGACGATGAGCATTCCTTTTGCGGTCAAGTCACTCACCATCTTGTCGAAGTCATTGCGCAGCACAGCCGGATCGGCGTCATCGTACAACGCCTGCAATTCTTCGAGTATCCGGTCTGACGCGCCATGCTCGGCGATCAGTCGCCAGATATCGCTCCCTGCGCCCGAGAATCCGAAATAATGATTGGTGGCGAGATCGAGGATTACGATCTCGTCGCCCAGCTCGCGCCAAATCACGTCTTCAGAAATTGCTATCTTCATGGACGTACGGAACCATCACTTCGGCGACGAAAGCCGCCGCCTCGGCGGACGACGGGAAAAGATTCGCGTGTTGGCGAAGCACCTCATTTTCGATCTCGCGCAGAGTCCGCCGGCCGTCGCATAGCGCGAACACCGTGCGGCGCGCTTCGCCCCAATCGTTCAGCGTTGGCACGAAATCCGGCGCCGCCTTGCGCAGATCTTCGGGGCACAGCAGCATGCCGCGGAAAGTCGAATGACTAAAGCGCGTGCGCGGGCGCGCGTCATCGCCGATGATTTCGACAGTCCACGAAATCAACGACTCACGCGGGACGATCGTAATCGCAACCTCGAAGCGCTCATTGGCGTGCACCGTCGTCGGATCGAGCGGAAGAAAAAAGGCGGGCCGCAGAATCGCTTTTTCCGCGAACGGCGAATTCGTCATTCTCACCGACGGCGACAATTCCGCATCGAACCATCCGGCCAAACCATGCAGCGTGGCGTCTCGGCTGAAGGCGGCGGTGACTTTATCAGCGATGCGAGATTCGGAATCGTGCGTGAGGTCGACTGAGAGGATGACCTGGGGCGCGGCTATCGCTTGATTTGATCTGAAAGTTCTCGCATAGCCGGTGTTGACCGCAGCCGTGTACGCCGGCGTCATATCGAAACCGGCGCACGGCCGCTTCCAAAACTCGCAGTCCGCCCACGTTTCCGGCGCTTCCAAAGGCGCGACGCATAAATCGAAGCGTGCGGGAATAATTCCGCGGCCCGGTTTGAGCAGCCGATGGCGCGCGTCGCTCAGAAATTCGATTATACCCGCGTTGAAGCCGAAGTAGCCAAGCTGGTCGCATAAGACCACGTCGGCCGGCTCGGGCAATGAGACCCGCGTGGAAAAGCCCTTGATGCACACGACCCGGTCGGCAAAGCCGTTGGCGGCGAAAATTTCCCGTTCCAACTGGGTGAGGCCGCAGTTGTCGATGGCGTAAACGCGGCGCGCGCCCGCGCGGCAGGCGAGCAATCCAAGAATTCCCGAGCCAGAGCCAAGATCGATCACTACGTCGCCCGGCTTCACGATCTCGGCGATCGCCCGGCTGAACGCGTCAATTCGGTTCGGATCGCTGAGATATTCGCGATGTTCGTCAAGGATTTGAAACAAAATACTTTACGCCCGCTGCGCCGCACGCGCGATTACATAAGCCCGCGTTTGCTATATTCTATGTGTGGATCGCGAGATGGTGAAGTGCGGCTGCCATCGCGAGCGCGCCTTTTCAAGGCGCGGCCAAAATGAACCAAACGGCTGATCCATGGAACGTGATAGCGTAACGCCGCCGTCCCGAGCCGCGCGAAAGTTGCTCGCGCGGCTGGATTTAAGCCGCGACGAAATTGACGCCCGCTTGGCCTTGGCGCTGGATTCCGGATACTGGAAGTCGCTTTACCCCGCTTTTTCAGTCAACGATGAATCCAGCGCGCTGCCGCGCGCGGACGCCCTCACAGCGTCGCAGTACGAGCGGCTGGCGGACCATCTCACCCGCCGCGGCTATTTTCACGCGGACTCGGTGCTCGAATCCGAGACTATCGACGCCATGCGCGGTTGCATCGAAGCCGTCCGAAGCGCCGGATGGCCGCCGGTCTTCGCCTATGTTTACGATCAGTTTTGGACGATTTGGCGCGTGGCGCCGATCAAGCAGATGGTGCAGGCCGGGCTTGGGGAAGGGTATCGGCTGATTTCGCATCCATGGTGCCATTACGTAAATCCGGTCGCCGGAGCCAGCGGATGGCCGCCGCATGTTGACGGCAACCTGGCAAATCGGCTGTCAGTCTGGATTCCGTTGACCGACGCGACTCTCGACAACGGATGCATCTATGTGGTGCCTGGCGATCAGAATTTCGCCCGCATCGGCGAGCTGCGCGAACTAAAATCCGCGACTAATCTTCAATTGAGAGAACTGATGCAGCGTGGCCGCGCCCTGCCGGCGTCCGCGGGCGCGATCATGGGCTGGCATTTCCGGATTCTCCATTGGGGCTCCGTCGCCAGCGGTGGGGGCCATCCCCGCATCAGCACCGTGATGGAATTCATCAAAGCGGAAGAAGCTGGTTTGCCGAGCGAAATGCCGCTTTTCGATCTGGATCGCGGATTGCCGCCGCTGCTCCAGCGATTGTTCGCAATCGGCAGGGCGATTAATCATTACAAGCGTTTTGAGCTCCGAATGCGGCGTTATGCCGGATTGGGCCGTGCACTGATGCGCGTCGGCGATGCAGCCAATCGGGAATCGGCCGCGACGGCGACCTAATCGCGCAATTCGTCCTCGATCATTTCGCGGACGGCGTCCAACGCGCGCAGATCGTTGGGCAGCCAAAGCCGCTTCATGGGAATATGGTTCGCGGCATATTGAGCAAAATCGAACTCGCGCGCCAATAATTCAGGATCCGTACTGTCCAGCCGCATTCCGTAATTGATCAATTCCATGCACGCATCGCGCCGCGACAAAGCTTCCATGCGGGGCTTCGCGCTCGAAGCCCCGCCAGCCGTTTCAATCCGCGACAGAAAGAAAATCCGGCTCACCGGATGCGATTGGATCGCCGCTCCCCATTTCGGCAGGTCCAGGCGCAAGCGCCGTTTCGCGGTGTAATCCGCCACCGGCGCGGCGTTTGTTCCGTCAGGTAGAAGGGCCTCTAACGAATCTTCGCGCAACTTGACGTGCGGATGCGACGGCGACGCGACCACAGTCTCGCGGCGCTCCAGGATCAGGAAGTCGTCGGTCAGGACAGCGTATCCGGCTAGCGACAGACTTGTGGCAAGCGTCGACTTGCCGATTCCGGAATCGCCCGCAAACGCACACGCTCCGCGTTCGGTTGCGACCGCCGACGCATGTAGCACGCATTTGCCGCGCAACGCCAGAATCAGCGGCAGGACGTAGTCAACCAGCAAGGCGCGGAGCGTTAGATCGGATACGTCGTCCGACCGGCTTTGGCATACGAGTTCCCGGCCGGCGCGATCCACTTCAAAATCGGCCAGATCGTGATAGCGAAGCAGATAACCTTTGACCGTTTTCGCGCGCGACGCCCATCGCGTTCCGTCGGCCAAGTCCAGGTTGATGAACCAGCTCGGCGGCGATGTTCCACGCTTCGCCGCGGCATCCTGCAGGCGGATCACCAGCGGCTCGCTGTCTTCGGTCAACGCCCGATCGCAAGGCGTGAGCTCTGGGAGCGAAGTGTCACTTAAAATGCTAAGCTCACCGAGCCGGTACGCGTAGCGTCCGCCACCTGCGACAATTCCTTTGTATGGTGAAGCCACGAATCGAGGCGGAATGGCGTGGCTCGCAGCTTTTAGCGCCGTCCAACCCCCGCCATCCTGCGGCCATCCCGTCCCGCCGAATGAATCTCTTCCGTGAGCGCTCGAGAATGCAAGGCAATCAGGAAAAGCCGAATCAGCCGCTTCCTCTCATATTGCTGCTGTCAGGCAAACTGCGCGCTTTTGGAGTGGCCGTGATCTTTGTCACGCTCCCGTAATCGACAAGAGCAGGCGATACGTACGCCTTTTTCTTCTTGGCAGGCTTCGTCTCGGGTTCGACGGATGGTTGTTTTCGCATTGGCCAACTCCTGAATCAGCTAACTGTTTAGCCCGCTTTCGTTTTGTCCGATGCTGTTTTTGCTACTTACGCGAGTTCGACAGCTTGCCAACAACGCCGGGTGCGCTTTGTCGCTTGGCAGCGTGAACTATTACATCGTTTATTAGCCCAGTCAAGCTGGAAAAGAGCTTCAACACGCGATGTCGGATGCGCTGGAGTAACGGCTCGACAGGCATTTAGGCGGCGTTCCCCGATTCCCAAGCTGATCGATTGCCGGCAACGGATGCGACAACGTTGCAGCGGAGGAAATCGGCGCCAACGTCCGAAATACAACCGCTGGCGCAGCAAGGATCAAAATGTCCGCGAGCAAGCCGGCTATATTTGAACCTTCCGACGGCTGACACGGCCGATCCGTTGGTCGTGATTTTCTCTCCGTTTAAAGCCGTCCGTCAGCGAGCGGCGGATTCACTTGCTTTTTTCGTTCGGCGGGCGCGAACGCACGCCTCGACCATCGCTTCCGCCATGCTGGGATTCGACGCCCAGTGTGCGTGCACATAGGAGGCGATGACGTTGTTTAGCCTGAAACCTTCTTCGAGCGCGGCGCCGTCGCGCCGGCGTCGAATCGCCAAGGCCGGCGCCATCTTCGACGACAATAATTCGAGCCTTGAATATCGAAACTGATGGCCGCGGAAAGCGCTTCCGGCGGGACCTAAGATGGAATCGTTCAGCGTACGCGCTTCCACGTAGCCAAGCGCCTGCAGACGTTCGCACATAATGGTTCGCGCGGGCACGACGCCGCACATCGGATAAACCCGCTTATCCAGCGTCTGGAGTTCGGAACACAGATACATCAATCCACCGCATTCGGCGTGGATTACGCCGTCCGCGGCGGCAAACTCGGCGATCTGCAGTCTCATCGTGGCATTTCGTTCAAGTTCGGCCGCGTGCGCCTCGGGATAGCCGCCGCCCAGGTAAAGGCCATCGACGGCCGGCAATCGAACATCGTGTATCGGCGAGAAGCGAATCAGCCGTGCGCCCGCATTCTCAAGCCGCGCAAGATTGTCCTCATAGTAAAAATGGAAGGCTTCGTCGTAGGCGACGCCGATGACGCATTTACTTTTGCGCCGGGCTGCCGCTGCGACGGGCGTAGCGGTTTGCAGAGGCCGGGCTTTTGCCGCGAGCGAGATTATTTCGTCCAGATCACACCATTCGCCGACCAGTTCGCCCCACCGCGAGAGCCGCGCGTCAGGAACCGCGGACTCGTCGGCGGTTCGCAGACCGAGATGCCGCTCCGGGAATCGCGCCGACGCGTCTTTCGGCAGCCCGCCAATTACCGGCGGGCGATCCGACGCTTCCCGCAAAAGTCCCAGATGCCCTTTGCTTCCGACGCGATTGCAGATTAACCCAGCGATCCGCAGTTCGCGGTCGAAGTCGGCAAAGCCGCGCCCGACGGCCGCGATTGAACGGGCCATCCCGGAGGCGTCCACCACCAACAGCACCGGCGCATCGAGCCATTTGGCGATTTCCGCGGTCGATCCGCTCTGGTCGGTCGCCGACGCGCCGTCAAACAAGCCCATGACGCCTTCGATGATCGCGATATCGGCGTCAACCGAAGCCCGCACGAAAGTGGCGATGACCGCCTCGCGACCCATCATCCAACCGTCGAGGTTGTGTGAAACAGAACCGGCGGCGCGCGCGTGATAAGTCGGATCCAGATAGTCCGGTCCGCATTTGAAGATCGCGACCCTCAAGCCGCGCGAGCGAAGCGCCCGTACAAGCCCCACCGTAAAAGTGGTTTTGCCAACGCCGCTCGACGTGCCCGCGACAACGAGGCGCGGTATTTCGTGAGCCGGCTTCATTTCACTCCATCGCCCGTCCGTTCGCGCTCGAAATCGCCTTCGCCGGAGACGCCAAGGATCTTGCGCACGGCCGCAACAATCGAGTCGATGTTGTCGGCGTCGCACCGTTTCACATTGGCGGCTCCGAGGGCCTTCGCCGCAGCTTCGGTCACGGGGCCGATCGCGATCATCGGTATCTCCACGAGCGAATGCCCATCCGCGCCCTCCAGCAACAGGCGCGCCGCGCTGGAACTGGGTAGTACGATCAACTCGGGAGTCTCAATAAATTTCGCCGCGTACTCGTACGATTGCCGATAAACCGGCGCCTCTTCCACCAACGCGCCAGCGGCTTCGAGGTCGGCTTTCAGGTTGGGCCGTCCTTGCGTTGAGGCGACCAGAAGCAGGCGCTTGCCCGGAAAGACGGACGCGGCTTTGGCGGTCGCCTCGCGGCACGCGCCGTCGAGTTCGAGAAATGCTGAGACGCCGTTTTTCTTCAGGGCGGCGGCAGCGTCGCGGCCAACGGCGATAACTCGAGTTCCGTTCGCGCAGGACGCCCCGGAATCAATTGCGCGAAGCAGCCTCGGCGCCATATTGGCGCCCACCGCACAGCCGAACACGATGGCGTCGTAGGGAATCTTCTGAAGGGCGCGCTCCAGCGCGGCGAGGCAGACTGTTTCCTGAATCGAAACCTTGGGTCTTTCCAGCACCATGGCGCCCATGGCGCGCAGTCGCGCCGCGATTTGCGACGGTCCGGGCCGCGCACGCGCGACCAGCAGGCGGCGTCCGTGCAACGGCGCCTTCTCGAACCAGCCGATTCGTTCCCGCAGCCGCGTCGCGTCGCCGACGATCACAAGCGCCGGATCGGAGTTGCAGCCGGGCTGAACCCGGCTGGCCAATTCCGCAAGCGTACCTGTAATTACCGTCTGTCTCGGAGTGGTCGCTGCGGCGATATACGCCGCCGGCGTGGAAGGAGCGTGCCCCCTCTGGAGCAGCCGCTGGATGTTTTCCGGAAGCCGGCGGGCGGCCATGTACAACACCACGGTTTCATGCGCGCGACCGCCAGGCTCCGCACGACGGCCGGTCGTGAGAGTGACCCGCGACGCATGATGGCGGTGGGTCAGAGGGATGCCGGCATAGGCGGCCGCGCCCAGAGCGGCGGACACGCCCGGCACGATTTCAAACGGAATTCCAGCGTTTGCCAGTTCCTCGGCCTCCTCCGCGCCACGACCGAAGATCAACGGGTCGCCGGACTTCAACCGCACCACCACGCGCCCCGCCCGTGCGCGCTCGACCACGAGCGGATGGAGACGATAGTCGATCTTTCCGCGACCATGCCGGCGGCCGACGGCGAGCAGTTCGGCGTCGGATGAAACGAGTGAGAGTATCTCCGAAGATACCAGTTCGTCATGGGCGACAACTTCGGCCGACCGAATCAATTCGAACGCTCGAATGGTCAGCAGCCCCGGATCGCCCGGACCCGCCCCGACCAGATATACGATGCCCTGCGCGGACATTGGCCTACCCCGCTTTGATCTTCGCCTTGCGAAAACGATGGCTGAAGTCGGGCGCGTACAGACGCGAGTCGGCAAAATCGTTCGCGGTGAGCGTGCGGCCCACGATGATTATCGATTGGCTCTTGATCCCGGCTTCTCTCACCCGGACCAAAATGTCTCCGAGCGTTCCGCGCACGATGTTCTGGTCCGGGCAGGCGGCCTTGTGTACCACGGCGACCGGACAGTCCGCGCCGTATTCAGGAATCAGCGCTTCGCAAACCTCGCGCAACAACGTGATGCTGAGGAAAAGAACCATGGTGGCGTGATGGCGCGCGAGGTCGCGGAGTTTTTCGCCATCCGGCATCGGGGTGCGTCCTTCGGCGCGCGTCAAAATCACCGTCTGGCTGAGTTCCGGCAGAGTCAGTTCACGGCGCAGCACCGCGGCCGCCGCGCTGAAGGAGGAGACGCCGGGCACAACCTCGTATCCGATCCCCAGTTGATCCATCCGCCGCATCTGCTCCGCGGTCGAGCCGAAAATGAGCGGATCGCCGGTGTGAACTCTTGCAACATCCTGATCGGCGTCCCGAGCCTCAACGATCACCGCGATGATTTCATCCAGCGTCATCCCTGAGGAGTCGATAACCCTGGCGTCGGCTCGGGCCATCGCGATCGCGTCGCGCGGCACCAGCGATCCGGTATAGAGCACTACCGGGCAGGACGAGATCAGTTCGGCCGCGCGCAGCGTCAGCAGCCTGGGGTCTCCGGGGCCGGCGCCGATGATAAAGACCTTCATCGTTTCTCCTACAGACAGCGCAGAACCGTATCCCGGACGATGTTCCAGATCGGCGCCGGCATCTCGCCGAGCCAGCGCACATCCACTGGTTGATCGAGGGGAAGCTCATCTTGTCCGTCCGGATCCATCAGGAGACGCCACAGCCGCTCGCTCACCGAGCCATTGCGTTCGATCAGCAGGCGCTCAGCCAGCGTGGCGGCCAGTTGTTCGCCTTCCAGATCGAGCGTCAGGCAAGGGGGGGATATCTCGACCGTGCGCCGCGCCGACAAGGGAACATAAGGCCGCTTGAGCGCGTCGATCGCTTCCGGCGGATCGAAGCCCGCAGCCTCGAAATCGCATGGTTCCTTGGTATTTCCGATCAGAAAAAATCTGCCGCCGGTCTCGGCGAGAATCGCGCCGGCCAGTCGTCCCGCCCGGGCCATCACTCAACCTCCGCCTGATCGGACGCCGCCTCCAGCACCAAAGAACGGCCCGGCCGTTGACCCGGCAGAGGCTCGCCGTCCGATGTGTATTTATTCGCATAGCCGCGCGGCGTAACCATGTATCCCTCGAAGACAAAGGTATTGCTCGAACCGACGATTACCGTGGTGAGCATCCCGATTTCATAGTCGAGAAAATGGTCCAGGTCGGTGAGCACGGCTTGCTGAAGTTTCCGATACGCGCTCTTTACGAGCGCAACCGGCGTCGTCGGCTGGCGATACCTGCCGATAATTGAATGTGCTTCGACGATCTGGCGCGTGCGCCGGCCGCTCGCCGGATTGTACAGCCCGATCACGAAATCGGCGGACGCGGCGGCCTCGATGCGGCGGGCGATCACCGGCCATGGCGTCAGCAGGTCCGAGAGCGAGATGGCGCAGAAGTCGTGAACCAGCGGCGCGCCCATCAGCGAAGCGCATGAACTGAGCGCGGTGACGCCAGGTATGATGCGCAGTTCGGGCGAATCGCCGCGCTTCCATCCGATATCGCGCAGCACCTCGAACACCAGCCCGGCCATCCCGTAAACGCCCGCGTCGCCCGACGAAATCAAGGCGACCCTGGCGCCTGCGCGCGCGCGTTCGACCGCCGCCCGCGCCCTGCCAATCTCCTCGGTCATGCCGGTCCGCACGATCTCTTTGCCGCGAATCAAGTCGGCGACGAGCTTGATATAGGTCGTGTAGCCGACGATCAGCTCGGCGTCGGCGATCGCGCGAGTCGCGGCGGGAGTCGCGTGGTCGTGCGCTCCCGGCCCGATTCCGACCACGTAAAGAACGCCTTTCGCTTCAGACATCGGCAACCTCCATCGGTCGCTTGGCGAACGGAATCCGCGCGATCGCGAGCGTCATCGAGCGTCCGGCTCCCGGCTCGGTATAGACCTGTTTGGGGACGAGCAGCCGCTCGGCGCCGGCGCCGAGCAACGCCGCGGGCTCGGCCACGCCGCGCGTGCCGACGTAACGCTTGACGGTTTCGGAAGGATTCTCAATTCCATGGACCGCGTCGAGTTCCTCGGCTGAGTGGATTTCGAGCGGCCATCCATGGCGCTCGGCAAGGGCCACGATCGCGGGCTCGTCACGCTTTTTATCGATCGTGACGAGTCGCTTCACTGATTTGAGCGACAGCCGATTGGCGTCGAACGCCTTCGCGACGCCCCGTTCCACCAACTCCGCTGGCGTATTTTTGTCGCAGCCGATTCCCAGCGCCAGGCTTCTGGGGCGATAGATGACCGCGCTTTTCCAGTGCTCCGGATGGGTTTCGCGAAAATCGCGATCCGAAGCGACAAGCAATATCTCAAATGCATGCGGATCGACGCCGTCCAGCGCCGTTGCGTAACGCACCCCGGGCGGCAACGATCGATCCAATGGCCACCAGTCGGGCTCTCCGGTCTCCTGGACGAACATGACCGGCGCGGCGTTAACCACGGCCGCACATCCGCGAGTCACGTTGCGATCGGGATCGTCGAGCGTCCAGCCGAAATCGCGGCCAAGGATGTCGACCGTCAGCGTGCCGATCGCGTCGGAGGCGGTTGTGACGACCGCCTGAGCGTCCAGCGCCTTCGCGATCCGTTCCGTGAAAACGTTGCCACGCCCGACATGGCCGGAAAGGACGCAGATGGCGAAGCGCGCGGCGTCGTCCACGCACACCACGGCCGGATCCGTCTTTTTGTCCCGCATGAGCGGCGCGATCATCCGCACGACCGCGCCGACGCTGACGATGAATGCGTGGCAATCGTAGGCCGGAAAGGTTTCGGCGAGCGTGGGTCCCATCGGCAGTTTGAGCGGCAGGACATTCGCGAGTCGGGGCGCGAGCGCCGCCGCCGACAGCAGTTTCTCGGAAACGTAAACGTCAGCGTCGCGGAAGGACTCCGCCAGTCGCCCGGCGATTTCCAGTCCGTGGCGCGTGATGGCGTAGATTGCGAAGGATTTGCGCGGCGCTCCCACTTCGCTCACACCTCCGACAACGCGGCTTGGGCCGAAACGTCGCCGGCCAGCACGCCGCTGCGTTCCCTGCGCGCGACCACCACCATCGCGAAGCAATCGCCGCGTTCGGTGCGGACCGCTCGCAGATCGGTCGCGACCTTCTGCTCCGGCATCGTCGCTTTCGCGACATAAGCAGCCTTGTGCAGCAGCCCCGTGCGTTCGAGCGCCTCGACGACCTTCGGCATCTCCGAGCCAATTTTCATGAGAATAGTCGTGTCGAAAGCGTTCAGAATGGCGACCAGGTCTTCAACGCCGTAGTTCGCCGGAATGATTGCGATTCGCTCCATCCCGTCCGCGAGCGGCGCGCCGAGCACCGCAGGCACGGCCGTTACCGACGACACTCCCGGAATCACTTCGACCTGAACGCCGGGCCATCGGCGCTGCGCTTCGCGATGCAGGTATCCAAATGTGCTGTAAAGTGAAGGGTCGCCTTCGGTGGCGAAGGCGACGGAGCGGCCGTTTTCGAGCCGCTCGCCGATTCTGGCGAACGCGACGTCCCATGCCCGGCGCAGGCGCGCTGGCTCTTTGCTCATCGGAAAGGTCAAAAACAGCCGTTCCTGATCGCTCCTCTTGCCGACCACCGGTTCGATTATCCGCCAGGCCATCGACGCGCCGTAATCCGAACCGCGCGGCAGCGCGATAACGTCGGCGCGCTTGAGCGTTTCGACCGCGCGCAGCGTCAGCAGGTCCGGCGCGCCGGGGCCGACGCCCACGCCATAGAGCGCTCCGTATTTCATAGCGAGCCACCTCCAGCAGGCGGTTTTTCGGCGGCGAAGATCTGGATCGGATTGAGCGCCTCGAAACGCAGATAGCGCGCGAGCGGCTCCGCGCGGGAAATCTGCAGCAGAGTCACTTCCGGAACGATTCCGCGCTTGCGCAAGGCCGAATAAATCTCTCCCGAATTTTCCAGCGTGATCGCGTTCGCGACCAATCGCCCGCCAGGACGCAACCGCTCCAGTGCAAATTCGACAATCTCGTCCATGCTGCCCTTGCTTCCGCCGACAAACACGGCGTCGGGCGTTTCGAGATCGGCAAGGACTTCCGGCGCGCGCCCGGCAATGACGCGGACGTTGTCGATTGCGTGAGCGCGCAGATTTTCGCGGCAGATTTCAACCCCCTCGGGATCCACCTCGACCGCGTACACTCGCCCGCGCGGCGCCAGCATCGCCGCCTCGATCGACACCGACCCCGAGCCGGCGCCGATATCCCAGACCACGCTGTCGCACCGTATCCGCATCGCGGCCAGCGACAACAGCCGCACCTCGCGTTTGGTGATCAGGCCTTTTTTGGGCATGCGCTTGGCGAAGTCATCCTCGTGGATGAAGGGAATCGCCGGCGGCGGCGTCCAAGCCTGCCCTTCGCGGACAAGGATCAGGACATTGAGCGGCCCGATATCCGCGCATCCGGCCAGCTCGGCGATCGAAAACGTCCTCACCCGTTCATCGGGTCCGGCCAGATTTTCGCAAACCCAGGCCCGCCACCCGACCTGGCCGTGCTCGAGCATCAAGGCCGCCAGACGCGCCGGCGTGTTGTCAGGATCGGTGAGAACCCCCACCTTGGCGCAGGCACGGAGCCGGGTCAGAAAGCCTTCCCGGCTTCGTCCATGCAGCGAGATGAAGGCCGCGTCGTCCCACTTCATTCCGGCGCGAGCGAACGCCCATTGCATCGAGCTTGGATGGGGCAGTATCTCGACATGCTCCGCGCCGAGCCGCTTTATCACCGCGGCGCCCACGCCAAAGAACATCGGATCGCCGGAAGCCAGGATGCAGACGTTGTTTTCATTGGCCGCTTCGGCGACGCGCTCGAGCGCGCGCGCCAGGCCGTCCTTGAAAACGATCCGTTCACCCTCAAATTGGGGAAAAAATGCAAGATGCCGCTCGCCGCCCGCGAGCACCCGCGCCGCCGATATCGCGCCCATCGCACGGCTCGAGAGCCCGGCGCAGCCATCGTCGGAGATTCCCACGATGGTTATTGAGCGCGGCCGATTCATAGCTCAGCCTCCTTGGCAAGCAGGAGAAGCGCGTGAATTATCGCAACCGCAATCGCGCTGCCGCCTTTGCGTCCGCGCGCGACCACGTACGGAACGTCAACGTCAAGGATGGCCTCTTTGGACTCGGCCGCCGACACGAAACCGACCGGTACGCCGATTACCAGCGCCGGGCGGACTCCTTCTTTCTCCACCAGCCGGGCGATCTCAAGCAGCGCGGTGGGCGCGTTGCCGATCGCGACGATCGCGCCGTCGAGGAGGTTCTGACGCTGCGCCTTGCGCATCGCCTCGATCGCGCGGGTGCTGTTGTTGGCTTTCGCCGTGGCGATTACGTCGTCGTCGGAGATGAAGCAATGCGTCGAACAGCCGTAAAATTTCAGACGATCCTCGTTGAGGCCAGCGGTAATCATCTTGACGTCCACCAGGATCGGCGCGCCGGCGCGCAGGGCGGCTATGCCCGCCCGCACTGCATCCGGATGAAAACGCATCGAATCCTTGAACTCAAAATCCGCGGTTGCGTGAATCACCCGACGGACAATCTGCCATTGCGCAGGGTCGAATTCATGGCGACCGGCCTCGCGATCGATAATCGCGAAACTGCCATCCTCGATATTGCGGCCCAGCGCCGTCATTTGACGCATGTCGCTCATGTCGCTTGCTCCAACCCGATAGCTTCCGGCGGATAATGGCCGAGCGGACGGCCGTCGAAGTCCACCATCCAGGCCTGAACTTCCAAATGCCCGCCGGCGTGATGCGTTCCGTGCTCGACCACGCGATGGCAAACCAGCGATGCGATCGCCAGGTGCTCGGCCGAGCACAACTCCAGCACGCGGCGAGCGGTGGCTGCGCCGCGAATTTCCGCGCACAGAGCCTCGCTCGCGCCCAGCTCCGCCGCGAGGCGCGCCAGCAACTCCATGTTGACTTCGGAACCGGCCGCGTGAGTCTGCATCCGGCCGTCCGCCATCTTTGACAGCTTGCCGATCATTCCCACGATAATCGCCCGCCTGATTCGGCGGCGCGCGCAATGCTTGAGCGCCACGCCGACGAAATCGCCCATCTGGATGAAGGCGTCCTCCGGCAAGCGCGGGAACAGCTTCATGGCGTATGCTTCCGACTTTCCGCCAGTCGTCAAAACCAGTTCCGTCAGACCCCGCCCAGCGGCGACATCGATCGCCTGCACCACGCTCGCTTTGAACGCCGCGGTGGAATAGGGGCGCACAATCCCGGTCGTGCCGAGTATCGAGATTCCGCCGATCAGGCCAAGCCGGGCGTTGATGGTTTGCTTTGCCATCTCCTCGCCGCCGGCCACGCTGATCGTTACGACAGCTCCCTTCCACGCGCTGCCGGCAAGCTCCTCTTCCACCATCTCGACGATGTTGCGGCGGGGCGGCGCGGTAATCGACGGACCGCCGACTTCCAGGCCCAGGCCGGGCTTGGTCACGACCGCGACGCCGGCGCCGCCGCGCACTTCGACGCCGGGCTCGTCCCGCAACTCGACTTCGGCCGTCAGCTCGGCGCCGTGAGTGCAATCCGGATCGTCGCCAGCATCTTTGATTACGCTGCAGACGGCCGCGGCGCCCGCGCGTTCGCAGCGCGTGAGCGCAAACGTTGTCTTCATGCGGTTGGGCAGGGTGGTTTCAATTTCGGTAAGCGACACGTTTCTCACCAGGCAACGGGTCGCCGCCTTCGCCGCCGCCGCCGCGCACGCGCCGGTCGTGAATCCGGTTCTCAGACCCTGCCGATTTCGCGGCGGAACGCTGCTCCCGGACATGACCAAGCCGCGATCTTACGACCGCACCCTCCGATCCGGATTGTTGAAGAACGCCTCGAGCCGGATGCGTTCGAGCGGCACGCCAGCGCCCGCCAGATGATCGCGCAGCGGATAAATCAGCGCTCCGTCGCCCGCCATGTAGGCCCAATCCGTCCGCCGCCGCGCCAATACGCGGTCGCGCAGCGCACGGGCGCATGGCAGCCGTTCCGGATCGCCAACCGGAGGCGCCGCAACGATCTCGAAGCCAACCTGTTCCGTCTGGATCCACTCGCGAGCGAACGAAGCCGGAATAAAATAATCGTCGGCTTCGACGAACCAAACCACAGTCGTGTCGCCGGCAAGCTCGCGAAACCGGCGGCCGCGCAGCAGGCCAAGCGTCGCCGTGATGCCTGTATCTGTCGCAAAAACGAGCCTTGAACCCGAGGTTGTCTCAGGAAGAAATTTTCCCCACGGTCCGCTGAAGGGCAGCTCCGCGCCGACGGCGATCCGATGCATGAAGTTTGATCCGGGTCCCTGGCCGATACGCCGCACGGCCAGTTGAAATTCGGTTTGTTCAGCGTCGCTCGACACGATCGAATAGGCGCGTTTGGCCAGTTTGCCGCCTTCAAGCTCGATACCGGTGTTGACGATGATGTATTGACCGCCGGTAAACCCGAGTTCGCCGCCCGTCATCGCCAGCCTGAGCAGCCGGGCCTGCGGTCCGATTCGTTCGGCCGCGATTACGCGCGCAAGCCGGGCTTCAGCCATTTTCAGTCCGCCGGGTAAATTTCGTGCACGAAGTCGTGCATCTGTTCGAGGTCGTTAAAGAGACGGGTAAGAGCGTCCAACTGGTTGGAAAGATCCAGTTCGATTTTCTTGGTCAGGATTATCAGGCTTCTCAGGTAGGGAAGTTTCGGATCGCCGGGATTGGTCGCGGCCGTCCGCTCTTCCAAAGCCGACACCGCGGCTTCGTAGAAACTGCACAAGCTTTTCAGGTCGTTAGCCTCGCACATCGATTGGACCGGGCCAGGCTGGACGGCGCCCTCGCCCAGCTCGCTGAGCTCGTGCTGCCGGAGGGTTTCGTCGTTGATCCCGAGCAACCGCATCAGCCCAAGCCGCAACGCCGCTATCTCATGACAAGCCATTTCATTTCGCCTTCATTGCATGATCGCGTCGATCAACCGTCCCACCAGCCGATCGCCGATCAGATGACAATCCACCAGTTCGTTCGCGTCCGCCGGCGTCACGCCGCGGTACCAGATTCCATCCGGGTAAACGGCGACGGTTGGCCCCTCTCCGCATCGGCCCATGCATGAGGTTCTGGTGACTCTGATTTCGCGCTCGCGCCCAACGCGCTTGAGCGCCCGGCGAAGCTCGCCTATGAGCGCGATACTGCCGCGCGAGGCGCAATCGACATTTCCGCACACCAAAACATGTCGGCGCATCGGCCGATGCGCGTGCGCGTGCGGCATCGCCTGCGCGTGGGTTTCCATGTGGCGGGCGCTCCACAACAAAGAACGGAATCCACCGACGTTCTCCGCGATGGCGCCGATGGGCGTCCGATACTGGCAGTTGTCGCAGGGAAGCGGCGCCCGTTCGCTTAGCGCCTCGTCGATGCGTTCATCGAACGCTTCGATCAGCTTCGGGTGGATGCCGAGATGCGGCGCGAGAACCGTCTTTATCCATGGATATCGCGCCTGGAACTCCCGCACCTGCATCTTGAGCTGGGAGATCAACCGGCCGGTAAACAGAAGGTAAGGAACGACAAGGATTTTTTCAGGACGCGCGCGGGCAACCAGCTCGATTGCTTCGCTGAAAAGCGGCTTGGTGATGCCGATAAACGCCGGCGCGACCCATCCGAAGTCGCGTCCTTCTCCGAGCAGCCTCGCCAACTTGAAAAAATCGCCATTCGCATCCGGGTCGCTGGAGCCGCGGCCAACGATTACCAGCGCGGTCCGCTTCGCGTCCGCCAAGCCATCGGCGGCTTCAGCGGCTTCAAGCGCTCTTTGGTAGGCCAATTCCGCCATCGCGGGATGCACGCCGAGCACGCGCCCGGCGGTAAAGCGCACCGTCGGAAACTTGCGGCGCGCGGCGGAAAGCGCCAGCGGGATGTCGTTTTTTACGTGACCCGCAGTGAACAAAAAGCACGGCGCCACCACGACTCGCTCATTACCGCTCGCGATCGCGTTGAGTCCGTCCGCAAGCGCCGGCTCCGCAAGTTCGACATACGCATGCCGGACTTCCAAATCGGCGCGACGCAAACGAATGCAGCCGACAAGTTCCTCGAATTCCCGGTTCGATGCCGGCTCGCGGCTTCCGTGGCCGACAATCAAAATGCCCGTGCGCGGCATCCGCTATGCCTGGGCGATTCCGCGCCACGCGGCGCTCCGCGATGCGGGATCGTGGCGTTGGAGAAAAAAATTAGGCATCAGGAGAAAACCCTCGCTTCGCTGGAAACGAGGGTCATTCGGCCGAAACAGGCAGGCTGACGGACGCTCCGTTTCCACGCGGAGGCTAACGTCCGATCGTCTTGGGCAGGTCTCCTGGCTCGTGGCTTCAGAGAGCCTTCAGACTCTCATCACCGCCTTTCAGCCTTCCCCACGTCAACAAGACCTGAGTGGCTCAAATGAAAGACGGTTTTCCACATACAGTGGCGGGACCGCGCCGGCCTTTCACCGGCTTCCCTGTTATGCCCTATTGGGCGCCCAAAACGGTCAAAACTTCAGCGTCGATCAGTATCGAAGGCGCGCTCCCCCTGTCAAGGCTACCCAGATTGACAGGGTATCCCGGCAAGCGCGCCGAAGCTAAAGCGACGGGTGATTCTATGCCGGCTTTGTAAAAATTTCCCTCTCCTGCCCAGAAAAAAGCGACCGGAATTCTAAAGGCCCCACATTTCATGGATTTTTCGCTTCTGAAGATACGGCACATGATTTGCTCAGCTCGATTTCCGAAGCGTGCCATTTGAGGGTCACATGACGCCAGCAAATATTGTTCTTTGGAACACGACAAATAACCGACCCGCTTTGCCGCGGGCCTTTCACCCGATGCGAGACGAGGGCATAGGCGTGCAGAATCATCGTTTGTGGAACATTGTCCGGATCGTCGCCAGCATCTTTGCGGTTGCGCTTTCGCTTTCAACCGTGAGCGGCTGCCTCGCCACCCGGAACTGGGTCAACGATCAGCTCAATCCAGTTAAGAGCCAGCTAAGCGAGACCAACGCCAAGGCCGACCGAGCCTTGAACGGATTGCAAAATCTGCATCTCGAGCGGCAATTGGTCTTGAATTCAAGCCATGGGCCGACTTTTGCCTTCGGTTCGGCGGCTTTGACCAGGAACGGCAAGCGCCAGATCGACGGATTCTTCGGGGACCTCGATGGCTCGACCAATCCTAGCAATTCCGGTCCGGCGTCCGACCGTCTCTTCGTTATTGCCGGGCATACCGACAACGTCGGCCCGGAGAGCTATAATTACGAACTCGGACTGCGCCGGGCCAATAGCGTCGCCGGATACTTGGTAAGCAAGGAAGGCATCGATCCGACGCAGATTCGGGTGGTCTCCTACGGCGCGAGCAAGCCGGTCGCCGACAACAGTACCGCGCAAGGGCGGCGTAGCAATCGTCGAGTGGAAATTCTGGTCTACCAGCAGAAAATCACCACGGGCAGCTGAAGACCTGGATTCAATGCATCGCTGCGGGCGCATGCCCATCTGGAACCGCGTGGCGCTCCACTTCGGGGCGTCACGCGGGACCGAGCGCGGGAGGATCTGACACGGCACACCGCTTTACGCGGTCGCGCTGCGGCGGCGCGATATGACGCTTTCGTTGAATGGCCAGGCGCGCCGCCGCTTGTCAGGCGATGCGCCAATCCCGATTGGCTGCTCTTCTTCTACGATGCGAGCAAGACTCACCGGCGCCGCTGGTGCGACATGCGGGTTTGCGGCAACCTGATGAAGGTGAGGGCATTTCATCGGTGCCAGCGCCAAGCTCGGGTGGCACCAGAACGCCTTCCCAAGTAGTCTTGTCAGGTCAGTAGCGTGGGAGTGAATCCAGCCTCCCGAGGTAATTGCCATTCCCGCTCGGCACACCATGCTAGGGTGCTTCGGTGATCTCATCCTCAAACCTTTCAGGCCAAGCCCTCGGTTCCTTTTTGGCTAGGCAACCAAGCTTACAACCGTAATGTTTAGAACAAAAGAGTCCGATGCAGAAGCAGACGATCCCCAACGCTACTATGAATACAAGATACGCACATTTCTGCCGCGCGTCCCACATGAGATAGACCGCGGCTACTACAGTGACGTAAATGATTCCGCAAAGAAAAGCGATCCAAAAAACCAAAATCATCTCGGGCGGTTTGCACCACGCCTTTTGAAAGGCCTCGGGGTTCTTTGGCCATCCTTCAAGCATTGCGCTTCGAACGCCTAAGACACTTTCGATTTTAGCGAGCTCAAGAAGCACATAACGAAAATTGTAACCTAGGGTAACTGAGTATACCGCCCCAAGAAGAAGCAGCAGTTGCGCACTCACAGTGCCAAATGTGAAGAGGGCAATAGACAAGTGCTTAAGTGTTTCAGCCTTATAATACAGCCATGCAAAGCCACCAAGAGCTGGGCCGAGGATAGCGAGGTATCGAAAGATTTCTTGCTCGCGGCTCTGCAGCGCCTCGAGTAATAAGCCATGCATCTGCTCTAAAGCGTTAGCATGCTTGGTCCTCGTCATCGGTCATAGCGAGCGGCGGCGAGCCGCGCCTCCACTACTTTAAGCTCATGTGCGACTTGAGCAGGCGTTTCAGGTTTTTGCTTTCCGAATGCCAGTTTGTGGCCCTGGAATGAACAATTGTCAAGCGTCTTTTGCCTGAAACGGGCAGTTCTCTTCCGGCAGCCGCAGAACCGATACGCTGGCGCTTGCGTTTTCTCGCCCTGCGTCATGTCCCACCGGGAGCAAATCGACCATGTGCGCCGGCGGGAGTCCGTTTCATCAAAATGTGTGCACAAAGTGCACATGCACACTTTTTCGAGGGTCGAAAACTTGGCAATCCGCTCAGAGACGGAGCGCGACGCGGCAGGAAAGTCGCAGACGGCCAAGGATAACTAACTGTCTGGATCGCCGGATCAGATTGTCGGCATCCTCGTTGCATTCGTATCGGTACGCGGCGGTGAGGTGAGGGCGACACAATTTCAAGTCACGATCATCTCGGAGCCGAGCGATGCAACAACTCGAAGACGAAACCAGCGGGCACGAATTCGTAACCGTTCCGGAACTCGCCAAATTGGTACGGCGTAATCGCAAGACGGTTTACAACTGGATCGCCGATGGCGAGATCGGCGAGGCTGACGGGATCTTCGTGGTGCTTGGACGTATGCTATTCCATTGGCCTACGGTTCGAGCCAGGCAGTTCAAGCTGCGCGAGAGGTTGCGCGGGCAACTGCCAAATTACGAAGAGGAGGTCGCAAATGGCTTGGTTGGAACAGGACCGACACGGCCGGCTACGCCTCGCGTTTAAGTATTGCGACGGCGAGACGTACCGGGAACCGCTCGGAGTCGAAGCGAACAAGCGCACCCGCGCGGACGCGGAACGACTCCGAGCAACAATTCAGCTCGAACTCGCGGCTCGCACTTTTGATTACGCCAGACGGTTCCCGAACAGCCCGCAAGTCGCGGAGCTTGGGCTCAAGTCCGCGCAGGCGAATCGCAACCAGACCCTGCAAGAGTTCGGCGAGAGTGCTTGGCTTGCGGAGAAGAAGACGGACGTGAAGCGCTCGACCCTCGTCTATTACTCCGAGCTTTTCAAAGCGCAGGTGCAGAATTCGGAAATCGGCCGGAAGCTTCTCACTGAGCTCTCAGACGAGGACGTGAACCGCTGGAAATGCGAGATGGAGAGGAAGCGCACGGTGCACAGGGCGAGCCGCTGAGCACGCGGTGGAAGAACATGGCGCTCGACGTGCTCTGCCAAATTCTGCGTCTCGCTAAAAGGCGCGGACTGACGCAGGACAAGCTCCTGATCGACACGAGGCCGTTCAAGAGCGAGGAGAACGAAGGCGAGGTGAACCCGTTCTCGGACGAGGAGGTCGAGAGCCTGATCGGCGCGGCCCAACCGTGGGAGCGGTAGCTTCTGACCGTCTACTTTTTCACCGGAATGCGTCGCGGCGAAGTTTTCGGCTTGCGCTGGTCCAGCATCTTCTTTGACCAGGATCGCATTCTCGTGCGGAGCAGTCTCATCCGTCACGGGGAAAACTCGCCGAAGAGCAAGAGCAGCACCCGGTATATTCAGATGCTGCCACGGGTTCGCGACGAGCTTCTAAAGCAGCGCGACAGGGTCAAGCTGCGGAGCGAGTACGTTTTTCCGAATCGCGAGTGGAAGGCGCTCAACGGGAACTGGGTGACGAAGGTGCTGTGGCCCAGGATCGTGAAGCGGGCGGAAGTGCCGTATGGCCCGCTGATGCAGACCCGGCACACCTACGCGACTCTGATGCTGCAAAAGGGCGCGCCCATCGACTGGCTGCAGAAGCAGATGGGACATCGAAATCTCCAGATGCTGATCCGTCACTACTGGCGCTGGATCAACCCCGGCGAGCTAAGCCGCGAGGCTCTGGCGAGGCTGGAAACGGTGCGATCACCCTCAATTCAACCCCACCCTGACGCCACCCCGAGCCACTTTAAGGCTGTCAGCGAATCTAAAACGTCATAATAAAGTCGGGAAAAGCCTTTATTTTGGCGGAGAGGGAGGGATTCGAACCCTCGGTACCGGTTGCCCAGTACGCCAGATTAGCAATCTGGTGCCTTCGACCACTCGGCCACCTCTCCGCAGCGCCAATTTGCGAGCAATTCCGCGAACTTGCGCCCGATTAATATGCCCGCACTCAAGGGTTTGAATCCAGCGCGGTCCGGCATTTTCGGCGGGACAAGCCCGGCCGCCGCATCTGACAGCTATCTGAAGCGGACTCAATCCCTTCAAAAGAAGCAATGTGGCATAACCATGCCGGCGCTGGTAGGGGCGCCGCTCTTGGAGTCGCGCGAGCCGAAGCGCGTCAAGTTGCGCGCGGTGATGATGCCGCGCTCAAAGTTGATGGCGGCCGGGCGGACCGTCACGCCATGCGACTCGACTGCGCGACTTTATGCGCTTGATTCAGGCGCCCGTGCGGCGGTTCCGGCGCAATTCCGCCATCAGGCTGAACAACTCCGCGATCGAGGGCATCGGCGCCGCGCCTCCGGAAAATTCCCGATAGAGCGTGGCGACGTTCACAACGATGCGTTCGGCGTCGCCCCACGACGCATAGTCGGCAAGCGAAATATCGCGCGCGGCATCCGCGGCCGGCATCCCGGCGTCGAATCGCTTGCGCGCCTCGCGCTCGATGTATTCCAAATATCCTTTAACGGCCGCGACTCCGCGCTTGTCGGTAATCGGGCCGTGGCCGGGAACCACGGTTTCGAGATCGAGGTCGAGCATCAACTGGCAGGCCTTGATCCAGTTGCGGATCGGACCGGCCCAAATGATCGGATGGCCGCCGACAAAGAGGATATCGCCCGTATAGACCACTCGATCGGCTGGAACGTAAGCGAGGACATCTCCTTTTGTATGAGCGGGCCCCACCTCGATCAGGCGCACGGTCTTGTCGCCGACGGGCACGTCAAGTTCTCCGCCGAAGGTCCGCGTCGGCATCGCGACGTTGATTCCCTCGAAATCGAACGGCGCGAAAATCTCGGCGAAGAATTTTCCCGCCTCGCCCATCGCGGCGGCGTGGCGCTTGAAATCCGCGAGCCGGCCCGCGCCGCCATCGTGCCGCATCTCCTCATCGCAGGCGCGTGACGCGATGATCTCAGCCCCCGCGACCAATTCGTTGCCGAATATGTGATCGCCATTGGAATGCGTGTTGACCAGCGTGCCGATTCGCGCCGCCGCCTTCGGTTCGGCGCGCCGCATCGTATCGAGCATCTCGCGGGTGAGCTTGAGGTCAAATAGCGTATCGACCAGCAGCGATTCGCCTGCCGAGACGACCAGGCCCGCGTTGCTCCAGCCCCATGACCCGTCGGGCTGAAGATAGGCGTAGCACCCGTCGCCAAGGTCATGCAGTCCTTTGCTGTAAGTCCACGCAGGCGCGCTCATTATGACCCCTCCATGGCGGGCTGGATGCGGCCCGCTCCGCACAGATAGCATCGCTCCGCCGTTCCGCGCTAGGACGGATCGCGCGCCGCCGGCATCGGCGATCAATGGCGCGAACGCTCGTGCGCCGGACCGGCCTCGCGGCTGAGATTATGCGCGGTGTTGATCAAAAAAACATGGGTGAAAGCTTGCGGAAAATTCCCGAGCATCCGGCGCGCTTGCGGATCGTATTCTTCCGAAAGAAGCCCGACGTCATTGCAGAGTCCAAGCAGCCGCTCGAAAATCCGCCGCGCCTCTTCCGTCCGGCCCATCATCGCCAGATTGTCGGCGAGCCAAAACGTGCACGGCAGAAACACTCCCTCGCCGGGAGGAAGTCCGTCCACTCCCGATTCGGAGGTTTTATAGCGCTTGACAAATCCGTGATCGGTCAAATCCCGTTGAATCGCCGCGACCGTGCCGACGATGCGCGGATCGGTAACCGGTAAAAACCCGACCAGCGGCATGATCATCACCGACGCATCGAGCGCGTCGGCGCCGTACGATTGAACGAAGGCGTTGAGCTTGGGATTGAACGCCTGACGGCAGATATCGTCGTGAATCTGGCTGCGCAGCGCTCGCCATCGTTCGACCGGCCCCGCGAATCCGTGCCGTTCGACGCCTTTTATAGCGCGATCGACGGCGACCCACGCCATCACCTTGGAATGGGTGAAATGGCGCCGCGGACCGCGCACTTCCCAGATTCCTTCGTCGGGCCGCCGCCAGTTCTGATCGACGAAATCGACCATTACGTTAAGGATCTGCCATGCGTCCTCGCTTGGCTCCATTCCGGCCCGCAGGGCGACGTGAAACACGTCTATCACTTCGCCATAGACGTCGAGTTGGAATTGTTCGTGGGCGGCGTTGCCGATTCTTACCGGCCGGCTTCCTTCGTAACCCGGCAGCCACGGCGCCTCGAATTCCGTGAGCCGCCGTTCGCCGGCGATCCCGTACATGATTTGGGTTTGGCCGGGCTGGCCGGCGACCGCGCGCACCAGCCATTCGCGCCACGCCGCCGCCTCCTCGTGATAACCCGAACTCAGCATCGCGTAGAGCGTGAAGGTGGCGTCGCGCAGCCAGCAATAGCGGTAATCCCAGTTTCTGCCTCCGCCAATCCATTCCGGCAGCGACGTCGTCGGCGCCGCGACGATCCCGCCCGTGGGCGCATAAGTCAGCGCTTTTAGAGTTATCAGCGAACGCAATACCTGCGATCGATAAGGTCCGGCGCAACGCGCGCGCCCAGACCACTCCGTCCACCAGGTTTCGGTCTCGTCGAGCGCTCTGAGCGGATGGCGCGTGCCCGGTTCAGCGTGATGCGACGGATACCAGGTAAGGGTAAAGGGAATCCGCTCGCCCTCCGCGACCTCGAAATTGGCGACCGTCCGGAAATTTTCGCCGCGCATCCGCACTCCGGTGCGCAACTGGAGCGCGTCCGGCCCGGCGCCGGCGCTCAAACCGTAATCGCGCCTGCGCACCCACGGGATCAGGCGTCCATAATCGAACCGAAACGCGGCGTCCGTGGCCATCGGCACGCGGCCGCGCCGTCCCTCGACGATACGCACGACGTCCGTGCGATCTTCGCGTTTTTCGATCGGCATGAAATCGATTAAGGCGACGCGCTCGCCGCCGGGCATCTCGAATTCGGTCTCGAGCACGAGGGTGTCGCCGCGATACTTCCGGCGCACGGATTTAGCCGGCGTCGCGGGCGCGATTTTCCAGCGGCCATGTTCGGGCGTGCCCAGCAATGCTGCAAAGCAGGCGGCTGAATCGAACCGCGGCATGCAGAGCCAATCGATCGAGCCGTCGCGGCCGACCAATGCGGCTGTGCCGGTATTGCCAATCAGCGCATAATCCTCGATCCGTTGCGACATCGGGCACCTCGACCAGCGCGAATCCGCCGTCGATCATCAACTATACCGGTTTGGCGAGACCGAGCACGCCGCCGGCGCGCTCCGTGCATTTGCGCGGCGGATGCGGTATCAAAAGCATAAAATCGGAACTACCGGCTTGCTCGGCATCTCGCGGGAGAATTCGGAATGGGACGGCTGGACGGAAAAATCGCGCTAATCGTAGGTGGCGGCGCCGACGGACCGCCGAATAGCGGCGAAAAGCTCTCGATCGGCAACGGCCGCGCCACCGCGATCATGTGCGCCCGCGAAGGCGCCGCCGTGATGGTCGCGGACCTGAAACTCGACCTTGCCCGCGAGACTGCGGAGGCGATTCGCGCTGAAGGCGGCACAGCCGGGGCAATCGCCTGCGACGTGAGCCGCGAAGAAGACTGCCATCGGATTGTGGATGCGACCGTGCGCAAATTCGGCCGGTTGAACCTGATGGTCAACAATGTCGGAATTGCGCTCGGCGGCGCGTTGCTGCGCACGGCGACCGATCAGTTCGACAAAATGTACGCGGTCAATCTGCGCAGCCAATTCCTTACGATGCGTTATGCCGTGCCTGAAATTACCAAGGCGGGCGGCGGCGCGATCGTGAACGTATCGTCGCTTTCCGCCGTGATGGCCGGAGCCGGAATTGCCTATGAAGCCACCAAGGCCGCCTTGCTGGGCCTGTCGCGGTCGGTCGCCGTTCGCTATGCCCGCGACGGCGTGCGCGTTAACACGATCCTGCCGGGGCTGATCAACTCCTCGATGGTGCGGCGCGAGATCGGCGACCGCGAAGCGCGCGTCGCCCCGCGCATTCCGATGGGTCGCCAGGGCACGCCATGGGAAATCGCCAAAGCGATCGTCTTCTTGCTCTCCGACGACGCATCGTACATCACCGGAACCGAATTGATCGTCGATGGCGGCCTGCGGGCGGGCGAAGGCGTACGCCGCCGCGAGGATCGCAACCCCGCGACGGGAGGGTGAAATGAAGCTTTTTACCTTCGCGACCAGTCCCTACGCGCGCAAAGTGCGGATTGTCCTCGATTTCAAGGGCATCGACTGCGAATACGCCGAGCGCTGCTATTCCCTGGATCGCAAGGAAGATCTGCGCGCCGCCTCCGACCGCGCCGAAGTGCCGGTTCTAGTGCTCGACGACGGCCGCACGATCGCCGACTCGACCATCATTTGCGAATATCTTGAGCAGGTTTATCCTGAGCCGGCGGTTTATCCCCGCGACCCTTACGAACGCGCCCGGATGCGCATGATCGAAGACCTCTGCGACCGCACTTTCGACGCCGTGGGCTTCGGCTATTTCCTCGCCATTTTGCGCGCCGACGCGCCCGAAGCATCAGCGATGCAATCCGCGGCGCGCGAGGAATGCCGCGCGCTGATGGAACGGCTCGAGCGCGAACTCGACGGCCGCGACTTTTTTTGCGGCGAAGTGAGCCTCGCCGATTTCGCCGCCGTCTGCCACGCACCGCTGGCGCATGCGATGAAAATCGATTTAACCGACCTGCCGGGCGTCCGCGCATGGATGGATCGCATGCGCAAGATTCCCGCCGTCGCCGCCGACCGCGAACGCGCGTCCAAAGCATGGGCTGGAGTGCACAATATCGCGGCCGAATTCGAAGGCCCCGACGGCAAAATCCATTGGCGCGACAGCCGCCTCGAATGGCCCGTGCGCAACGGTTTTGTCGATCTGGTGGCGCGCGAATTCAGAGCGGGTAAAATGATGTTTCCGCCGCGTGCGTCCTAGAATATGGAATTTTGATAAATCAGACGGAGGTATCTGAATAATGCCGGTTGAATATATCCCGCGTACGCGCGAGCTTTATCGCGCCTACGCGCCCTATCGATGGGTCGTCAACACGGATACGCCTCCATGGACTCCCCTGCGCAAACCGATCGCCAAATCAAAACTCGCGCTGATCGGTTCGGGCGGAATTCTCTATCGCGATCAGCCGCGGTTCCATCGCGAAGATGCGACTTACCGCCTCATCCCGAAAAATGCGACACAGGCCGATCTCGATATTTGGCACTTCGGCTATAAAACTGACGATGCGCGCCGCGATCATAATTGCGTCTTTCCTCTTGCCCGATTGCGCGAGCTAGAGGCCGAGGGCGTGATCGGCGAATTCGCCGACCCGGCCTACAGTTTCATGGGAGGCATCTATTCCGCCCGCAAGGTTCGTGAGGAATTGGCGCCGCGTATCGCCGACGAGCTTAAATCCGCCCACGTCGATGCGCTACTGCTGGTGCCTGCTTGACCCGTGTGCCATCAGTCCGTTGGACTGATCGCTCGCGTGGTCGAAGCCGCCGGCATCCCGACTCTCTGCATGACCTCGGCGCTGGATATTACCCGGGCGGTGAATCCGCCCCGCGCGGTGTTCTTGAATTTCCCGCTGGGCCATCAGACGGGCAAACCCAATCAGCCGGATTTGCAGCGCCAAATACTCCGCGACGCGCTGCGCGCCTTCGAAACGATCGAGAGGCCCGGCACGATAGTCGAGTTGCCCTATGTTTGGGACGAAAACGATCGGACTTGGGAGGCGACGGACTATACCGACGGCTTTTTGCCCGAACGTCCGGCCAAAGTCGATGCCGATAAAGCCGAAGCGGACCGTCGCGCCCGCTTCTCCGAGTCATCGTGATCGATTCGCCAGTTGCTGTACCTCGGCCCGGCGCACGTTTCCGCGTGGCGCCGGGCTTTTTTTCGCTTCGCTCGCGACGTTCAAAAGCGGGAGATATGCGTCATGCGATGGCTTGAACTGATCACGTTGCTTGCGCTTATCGAGTACCTGGCGATGGGCCTGATGGTCGGACGCGCGCGCGATTTGTACAAGGTCGCCGCGCCCGCCACGATCGGCGATCCGACTTTCGAGCGCTATTATCGCGTCCATCACAACACGCTCGAAGCGTTGATCATCTTTATCCCGGCGCTTTGGCTCTTCGCCCTGCTGGCGAATCGTCCGCTCGCGATCGTTTTGGGCGCCATCTTTATCATCGTGCGCGCCTGGTATGCGCGTTCCTATATCGCCGATCCCGCCAGCCGCGCGCCCGGCGCAATCGCGACTTTCGCGATCAATGCGATCCTTCTGCTCGGCGCCCTCGTCGGCTTGATCGTCCACGCGCTTTGACGCTACCGGCGCGCCCCGTCGGTCCGCCGGTTTACGCGCGGAGCCCAAGCGGTTAGATTCTTAGACCCGATAGGTCAACTATCCGTCTTCAAAAAGGAGAGGCTGCTATGGCGGTAGAACGCAGCGGCGCCGTGACGATGCGCGGCAATCCGCTTACTTTGATTGGCGCTGAACTCAAGCCCGGACAGCCCGCGCCCGCATTCAAACTGGTTGGCGCAGGGATGAAGGAAGTCACCCTCGATCAATTCAAGGGCAAGGTCAAAATCATCTCGACCGTCCCCTCGGTCGATACCCCCGTCTGCGACGCCGAGACCCGCCGCTTCAATGAAGAGGCGGCCAAGCTGCCCAGCGACGTCGTGATTCTGACGGTTTCGATGGATTTGCCGTTCGCGCAGGCGCGCTGGTGCGGTGCGGCCGGCGTGGACAAGGTGACCACGCTCAGCGATTATCGCGGCGCCCATTTCGGCGAGGCCTACGGCGTGCTTATCAAGGAATTGTATCTTCTCGCCCGCGTGGTTTTCGTGGTCGATAAGAACGACAAAATCACCTATGTCGAGTACGTCAAGGAGGTCGCCAACCATCCGAATTACGAAGCCGCGCTTGAAGCGGCGCGTAAAGCGGCTGCCTGATTTTGTTTCCCGGCGGCGATGCGAGCCGACCTTGCGCGCCGCCGCGGTCTCCTGCGATGACCGAAAAACCATCGACCGAACCTCGCGACGGCGATCTTGGCGCTGCCGCGATCCCGGATTTGCGGCGCGCATTCCCGGCGCCGTTGCGCCGCGGCCTGTACGAAGCGATCTTCCGCCGCCGCGACATCCGCTCGTTTCTGCCCGATCCGGTTCCGGACGAAACGCTCGCGCGCGTTCTGGTTGCGGCGCATCACGCCGCCAGCGTGGGCTTCACGCAACCATGGGATTTCGTAGTGATCCGCGATCTCGAACGCCGCCGCGAGGTGCATCGCGTTTTCGCCGAGGAACGCCGCCGCAACGCTGATCAGTTCATTGGCGCTCGCCGCGAAAAATTTCTCTCTTTCAAACTCGAAGGCATCCTCGACGCGCCCCTGAACCTGCTCGTCACCTGCGAACCCGAACGCTTCGGCCCGGCGGTGCTGGGCAAAACCAGCATCCGCGACGTCGAGATTTATTCGACCTGCCTCGCGGTGGGAAATTTGTGGCTGGCGGCCCGCGCCGAGGGACTTGGCGTCGGATGGGTCAGCATCCTGCGCAATGACGCGCTCGCCGCGATTTTCGGCCTGCCTGACAAGGTGATTCCGATCGCCTATCTCTGCGTCGGCTACGTTGCGGAGTTTCCTGATCGTCCGCTCCTGGAGAGCGCCGAATGGGCGGCGCGGCTGCCCGCCAAATCGCTAATCCATTTCGATACATGGAACGGCGTCGGCGATGCGCGCGACCATCGTCTCGCCGAGCTCGTGCAAAGCGCGGAAATCTGGAAGTCCATCTTTTCCGCCGATCCGGATTGACCGATCCGTTCGCGGCCGCCGCTACAGATGAACGAACCGCGAGCTTCGCGCATCCTCGGTCCGTGGCGATGGTTCGTTTGCGACCGCACACTCGCGGTCGTGCTGCCGGCGCGTTATGACGCGCTCGGATGGGCGCCGTTGGGCGGCGGGTTTCGCCGTGTCGTCCAGATTCTCAATCATCAGGTCTCGCTCGGCGATCGTGCAGTCACCGAGGCTCCCGCAGCCGGCCTGCGGCGCGTCGCGCGCAACCTCGGTTTCAAACCGGCGGAAACAACCGCGATGATGACCGGCGCGGCGGTGGACCGCGCCGCCGCGGTTCTAGCCCGCCGATCGAAACTTGCGGTCGGAGTATGGTGCACGGCGGGGCTGTCGAATGCGCTGCGCGTCGGCGATCGCGCGACCGCTGGCGACAGCGCTCCCGGCACAATCAATTTGATCGCCGCGATCGACCGTCCGATGAGCCGTTCGGCGCTTGTCGAAGCGGTTCAAATCGCCGTTGAAGCGCGCACCGCCGCGATGCTCGACGCGCGCGTTACGAGCGTGCGCTCCGCGCGCCCAGCCACCGGAACGGGTACGGATTGCGTCGTCGTCGCGGCGGCCTCTGCGTCCGTGGAATTTCCGGCGCCGCTGATTTATTGCGGTATGCATACCGTCGCCGGAGAATTGCTCGGCCGCGCGGTCTATGCGAGCGTCACGCGCGCGATTGCCCGCGCGATCCGCAATTCGCCGCAGTGAACCGCGATCGCCGTAAATGCACTACTCAATTTATCTATCCGCGCCGATGATTCTCGCGGCGCTCCTGAGCGACGCCGCGTTTGGCGATCCCGCCGGGTTACCCCATCCGGTACGGCTTTTCGGCGCGATGATCGCCGCGGGAGAACGCGCATTATGGTCGGGCGATTCGCGCCGTGATTCCATCCGCGGCGCGTTCCTTGTGGCCGTTGTAATCGGCTTTGCCGCGATGCTGGCGGTTCTCTTGATCGGCGTGGCCGGAACGATCGCGGGATGGCTCGCCGCAGCCGTCGCTATTGTGCTGGCGTGGACGACGCTCGCGGCGCGCGGACTCGACGACGCCGCCGCGACGATCGAACGTGCGCTCGCGGCGAACGATCTGGCGGGAGCGCGCAAAGCGATTCCGGCATTGGTGGGGCGCGATCCCGAAAGTCTCGACCCTGCCGGGATGATCCGCGCGACGATCGAATCCGTCGCTGAAAACGCTTCCGACGGAATCATCGCGCCGCTATTCTTTCTTTTCGTCGGCGGACCGGCCGCGGCTTTCGCTTACAAGGCGATTAACACGCTCGACTCGATGATCGGTTATCGCGACGCGCGCTATCTCTATTTCGGCCGCGCGGCGGCGCGAAGCGATGACGCTGTTAATTTCCTGCCCGCCCGCCTCACCGCGCTCTGCCTGATCGCCGCCGCGTATCTGACCGGATTCCGCGGCGCCGAGGCGTGGCGCGTATGCCGCGCCGACGCCCGACGCCATCAGAGTCCCAACGCCGGATATCCGGAGTCGGCGATGGCCGGCGCGCTCGGCCTGCGGCTTGGCGGTGACGCGATTTATGGCGGCGAGGTCGAGCGCCGTGCGACCCTCGGCGCGGACGGGCGTGAACCGGCCGTCGCGGATATTGCGACCGCGCGCCGCCTGGTGCGACTCGCGGTCGCGCTGGCGTTTTGCCTGCTGGCGCTCGTGCGTCTTATCCTGACCGGCGGACTATGATGAAATCTGCGCATGCCGCCCGCATCTGACCATCGCCGTATGGCTGCGGTTCGCGTCAATCGCGTCCAACGCCCGGAAGGTCCGGCGATTCCGATCGATCGCACGCACGGCGGCGCCGCGCCGCCCGGCATGCTCGATTTCAGCGTCAGTTTGAATCCGCTCGGACCGCCGGAGGCGGCGATCGCCGCGTACTTTCGTGCGGCCGGCGAAATCTGCCGTTATCCCGCTCCCTATCCGGGCGCGCTGGCCGCGCGAATCGCGGATTGGGTGGGGGTCACGCCGGAAAACGTGGTCGTCGGCAACGGTTCGACCCAGTTGATCTATTTGATGGCGCGGCTGTTTCGATGGCGGCGGCCCGCCGTCGTCATCCCGACGTTCAGCGAAATCGCCAACGCGCTGACGCTCGCCGGCGGCGAACCCGCCGCAATCCAGCTTAGCGCCAGCCGCGAGTGGCGTCTCTCCGTGAACGACGCGGCGCACGCGCTCGCTGGCGGCGCCGACGCGATTCTGGCCGGACGCCCGAACAGTCCGACCGGCGCGATGCTGGAGTACGACGACGCGCAAGCGATAGCCGCCGCCGCGGCGGAATCCGGCGCCGCGTGCGTATTCGACGAAGCCTTTATCGATTTCGCCGCGGGCGCGCGCTCGCTTGCGCAATTCGCCGCCGCGTCCTCAAACCTGATCGTTTTACGCTCGCTCACCAAGATCTTCGCGATTCCGGGGCTGCGCCTCGGCTTCGCGGTGGCGAATCGGGAGCTTGCCGAGCGGATGCGCGATGCGCTTGAGCCGTGGTCGGTGAATGTCGCGGCCGAGCGTGTCGGCGCGGCATGTCTCGACCATGCCGCCGAATATATCGCTCGAACCCACGCGCTGATCGCGCGCGAGCGCGCTTTCGTGAGCGGGGAACTGGCGCGAACGCCGCGCTTGCGGCCGTTTCCGTCGGCGGCCAACTTCCTGATGCTCGCGGCGGACGAAAACGCGCCGGGCGCATTCGGAAACTTCATGCACGAGCGCGGAATCGCGATCCGCAGTCTGGCGGCGCTGCCCGGATGCGATCCGCATCTGTATCGAATCGGATTGCGCAGCCGTGCCGAGAACCTGCGCTTGATTGAAGCGGCGCGTGAATTTGCCGGCGGAAACGACCATGTCAGCGCTCGATGAGACCGTCGCGGCGATCGCGCCGCCTGACGAAGATGCGGCGCGCCGCGCCGGCGAGCGGCTCGATTCGCTCACCAAGCCGCCGGGAAGCCTTGGCTATCTCGAGGAGATTGTGCGGCGCTACGCCGCGATTCGCCGCGACCCTGAAGCGTTATTCACGCGCGGCGCGATCGCCGTCTTCGCCGCCGACCACGGCATCGCCGCCGCCGGCGTGAGCGCGTACCCCGCCGCGGTCACGGTCGAGATGCTGCGCAATATCGGCGCGGGCGGCGCGGCGATTAGCGTTCTCGCCCGCCGCTTCGGCTACGAACTCCTAGTCACCGACGTCGGCGTCGCGACCGACACCAGCGCCGCGCCATTCCCCGGCGTTCGCTACCGGCGGGTGGGCGCGGGCACGCGCAACTTTCTCGACGGTCCGGCGATGACTCCCGCGCAGGCGCGAAGCGCGCTTGAAGCCGGAATCGCGACCGCGCGCGAGGCGCTAGCCGGCGGAGCGACCCTGCTCGGAATCGGCGAGATGGGCATCGCGAACAGCACGTCCGCCGCCGCTCTGCTCGCCGCGGCCACTGGAATCGCGCCCGCCCGGCTCGCTGGCCGCGGCACGGGCGTGGACGATCGCGGACTCGCCCGCAAAATCGCTGTGATCGAGCGCGCGCTTGCGCTGCATCGCGATGCGTTCGGCGACGGCGTCGCGACGCTCGCGGCGATCGGCGGTTTCGAGATCGCCGCGATGGCCGGAGTGTGCCTTGCCGGCGCCGCGGCCGCGACTCCGGTCGTCGTGGACGGGTTTATCGCGACGGCCGCCGCGGCGATCGCTGAACGAATCCGTCCAGGCGCGCTCGGCCACCTGTTTTTCAGCCATCGGTCGGCCGAAGGCGGACATGCGCTCGCGCTGGAAGCGCTCGGCGCGCGGCCGGTGCTCGACCTCGATATGCGGCTGGGCGAGGGAACTGGCGCCGCGCTCGCGATGAATGTGATCGAGTCGGCGCTCGCGCTGTTCCATCAAATGGCGACGTTCGCGAGCGCCGGCGTTTCTGGAAAACTTGCATGAACGCGGCAGGAACGGAGCCTGCGCGCTCCGCCGCGCCGATCGCACGGCATATCGGCACGCGGATCCGGCTGGCGGCGGCGTTTCTGACGATCCTGCCGGTCGCGCCGTCCGCTCAGGCCGATCCCGCTGACGTCGCCGCGTCCTACGGATGGTTTCCGCTCGTCGGGTTTTTCATCGGCGCGGCGCTGTGCGTTTTCGATCGCGCGCTTGCGCCGGTTCTCAATCCGTCGCTGCGATCGATTCTCGTGATTGCGGCGCTCGCCGCCGTCACCGGCGCGGTTCATCTTGACGGTCTCGCCGACGCCGCCGACGCGCTGGGCGCCGGACGCGACCGTGCGCGCTCGCTCGAAATATTGCGCGACAGCCGGATCGGCAGTTTTGGCGCGATCGCGCTGATTTTCATTTTGACGCTCAAGTTCGTCGCGCTTGCGACCGCGGCTTCGGCCAATCGCGGCGCGGCGTTGATTCTCGCGCCCGGCCTGGGCCGATGGGCGATGGTCGCGGTGGCGCGCGGACTGGATTATTTGCGGCCGAGCGGCGCCGGCTCGGGATTGCTCACGGAGACCAACGGCCGCAATCTGCGCGTCGCGACCATAATCGCGCTGGCGGGCGTCGCGATTTTCGCCGTCCGCCGCCCCCTGGCCGCGATAATCGTGGCCGCGGCGATAGCCTACGCGCTGCGCGCGCTCTACCGGCGCTGGCTGGGAGGAATCACCGGCGATCTGATCGGCGCCGCCGGAGAGATCGTCGAAACCGCCGTCCTGATCGTGTTGTCATGATGCGCCGCGAGGGTCATTTGAGCCGGATTGGATAGCCCGCCGCCATCAGAAAGGCTTCATCGGCGGCGCGCGCGATAATCTGATTGGTCCATCCGAGCAGATCGCGAAACCGCCGCGCCAGCGGATTTTCCGGCACGATTCCGGCGCCCACTTCGCCACTGACCACGATGATGCGCGGCTTTGCGGCGTCGAGCGCCGCGCCAAGTTCGCCGGCCGCGCGGATTATCGCGGAGTCGTCGAGCCCGTCGCCGAGCAGGTTCGAGATCCACAACGTGAGACAATCGATTACCGCGACGCCGGCGCCGCGCCGATCGATTTCAGCGATCGCTTGAGCGACGGCTCGCGGCGCCTCGATCGTGACGTAATCGTTCGAGCGCTGCGCGCGATGATGCGCGATGCGGTTGCGCATCTCGTCGTCGAGCGCCTCGGCCGTAGCGACGAAATATCGCGGCGGCGCGCACGACTCTCCAGCAAGCGCCAGCGCATACGCGCTTTTGCCGCTGCGCGCGCCGCCGGTAATAAACGTCACCCGCGCCATACCAGGCAGGGTAACGGATTTTCGATCCGTCCTGAATTGGTCGGGCGCGACGAGGGATCGTCACAATGCGATTTTTACTGAGAAGAAAAAATTTAGCCGCCCATTGACCGCGAGAATCGCTTCGCATATCTAGGTAGGCCGCATCCGGTGTACGGGAAGCCGGTGAAAATCCGGCGCTGCCCCGCAACTGTGAGGGAGGACGAAGGCCCATCGCGCCACCGCGCCAGCGGGAAGGCGGGCCCGAGCGAGATTCCCAAGCCAGGAGACCGGCCGGATGATCTGGCTGTCTGCCGTCCGTGGGGATGGAGGATGCCGCGCGACCTTGATCGAGAATCGCGCCCGACGATCGCGTTGGGCCGGTCCAGGCCGCCCGTAGCGCCTTAATGTCCCGCCGGAAGCGGACGCCGCATCACGAGGGTGGTCATGTGGCGTTTTATTTCTTTTGTTCTCATATCGTTAGCTTTCACAGTTTGGATACTCCCTGTTGACGCGCACGCGGAACCGTCCGCGGCGCCATCACAAGTCTCCGCCGCGCCCGGCGCCGCTGCGTCGGCGCCTCAGGAAAAGTACGAATCACCGTCTGGCCACGCCAAAACCCAGCCAGCAGACGGCCACAAGATCGCGAAAAAGCGCGATCAAAAACTGCCGCGCATGATGATCGTCGTCACGGCGACGCGGATGAAAACGCCGCTCGGCGAAGTCGGCACGGCCACCTCGGTCGTGACTGATACGAAGATTCAAGCGCAGCAGATGCACGACGTGACCAACGCTTTGCGCGAGGTTCCCGGAGTTATCGTTACGCAGGACGGCGCGCCCGGCACGCTTGCCGAAGCCTCGATCCGCGGCGCGACGCCCGCGCAGACGCTGGTGATGATCGATGGCGTGCCGCTGAACGATTCGACCGACGGCTCGTTCGACCTGAGTAACCTGATGACGGACGATCTCGACCGAATCGAGGTTGTTCGTGGCGCGGGCGGCTCGCTTTACGGATCGCAGGCGATCGGCGGCGTGATCAACATGATCACTAAGGAGGGTTCGGGCGCGCCGAAATTTTCCATGACTTCGGAGGGCGGCAACGTCGGAACGCAGCGCCAGGTCGCGACGGCCGACGGCGCAGACGGCAAACTAGCCTATTCCGGCGCGATTTCGTACTTCTCGACCAATGGTTTTCTTCAACGCAATGACGGTTCGGACAACCTCTCCGGCGCCGGCCGCCTCGATTATCATCTGGATCCCGATACGACGATTCGCGCCTTCGCCCGCTATACGGCCGCCAACGTCGGCCTCGCGACCTATTCGATCTACGCCGGCATCCCGATCAATCCGGTTGCCCATCAGCGCACCGAATTCATGCTTTACAAGGGCGAAATCGACCATCGGTTCGGCGAGAAGCTGACCACCAGCCTGAGCGGCTACTTCGTGCGCGACATGCTGCGAATCAACGCGCCGCCGTTCAGCGGCCTCGACATTTTCGAGGCCGACCATATCGCGCAGGAAACGCGCGGCGCGATCGCGCAGGCGATCTACCACTGGAGCCGCGACTTCAGATCGTTGGCGGGTTTCGAACTGCGCGATCGCTGGGCTCATTCGCAAAGCGATTATTTTTTCTACAAGCCGCCTCCGACCACGCAGTCGCTAACCATGTTCAACGCGCATCGCGATGATTTTTCTGGATATATCGAGCAGGAGGCGCATTTTTTCAGAAATCATTTGATCGCGACCGGCGGCTTCCGTGTGGACGGCAACACCCAATTCGGAAACGAAGTCAGCCCGTCGTGGGCGGTGGCGATGCCGTTTCCGGACCAGGGCCTGACTTTCCGCGGCAGCTACAGCGAAGGATTTCGCGCGCCCGATTTCGATTCGCTCTATTTTCCGGGATACGGTAATCCCAATCTGGCGCCGGAAATTTCTTCGGAGTGGGACGGCGGCGTCACCAAGGATCTTGGCGACGGCGTGGAAATCACCGCCAACTATTTTTCGCGCCGCGTGCACAACCTGATCGTCGCCGTACCCTGCGCCTATAACGCGGCGACCTGTCCCGACGGCGCCCACGCGGGCAACGCCGGCCGCGTCGATACTCAGGGAATCGAGTTCATCCCGTCGGCTCATCCGGTCAAGGGGCTGAGTTTGTCGGGCAGTTTCACCTATCTCGACGAAACCCACGTCTCGAGCGCGGCGGACGTCCAACCGACGCGCGTGCCGAAGTATTCCGCTCAGGCCCTGGCCGAGTATACGCGTGCGAACCTTCTACGCTCCGAGGACAGCGGCACGATCACCGTTGCTTACACGTTCGTGGGCGATCGCAACGACATCACGCCGCAGGGAGGGTTCGCGAACAACTCCGCTTATCATCGCGTGGACCTGGCGGCCAGCTACACGCCGGGCGTCGTGTGGGGCTTCGTGCGCGGCGCGACGCTGTTCACCCGCATCAACAATCTGCTTGATCGACATTACCAGGACGCGCTCGGCTTTCCCGCGCCCACGATTAATTATGTCGCCGGCATGACGGTCGATTTCTAGCGCGCAGAGCCAGGCGCGGCATCGGTCGCGCCGCCGGTTCGGCTCTCAGGACGATGCGAGTTCGCGCGCAAAGCAGGCGTCGAAGGCGGCGCGCACCCGCGCGCGCCGCCGCTCGAGTTCGTCAAGCAGGCGCGCGGGCGCGTCCGCGCCCTCGTAGCCCATCCGCCGCGCCAGCGGCGCCAGTTGGTCGAGACGGGTCGGCAGGGCCCAGGCGGCCTGGTCGGTCTCGATCCGCAAGCGATTTTCCAGCCGCGTCAAATACCGGTAGTCGTCCTCGAGCGCCTCCGCCTCGGCAAGCGGCGTCAGACGCGCCGCGCCCAGCGCGCGAATCAGCGCGATCGTTCCGCGGCGGCGCAATTCGGGAAACGCGCAGCCATGCCGCAGCGCCATCATCTGGGTGATGAACTCGATATCGACGAGACCGCCGCGCCCCTGTTTCAAATTCAGCCGATTGCGGGTTTCAGCGCCGATCTCGCGCTCCATCCGCTCGCGCATCGCGGCGATTTCCCGCACTTCGGCGGAGCCGAGGCCGCGGCCAAACACGAAATCGCGCCGCGCCTGCTCGACCTCGTCCCACAGCCATGCGTCTCCCGCCACCACCCGCGCCCGCACCAGCGCCTGACGTTCCCAGACCGCGGAGCTGTGGCGATGGTATTCGCGGAAACCGCCGAGCGAGGTGACGAGCGGACCGGAGTTGCCGGATGGCCGCAACCGTACGTCGATTTTGTAGGCGATTCCTTCGCGCGTCGGAACTTCAAGAATCGCGATCAGCTTCTGCACGATGCGCGCGGCCGCCTCGTGGCCGGAGCCGTCCGCTTCGCCCCCGAGATGATAAACGAAAATCAAATCAAGGTCGGAATTGTAGGTCATCTCCGCCGCGCCCAGTCTGCCCATCGCGACCGCGCACAGCGCCAAACCGGGAGGAGCCGCCGCCCGCGAAGCGTATTCGGCCCGCGCCAGCGCCAGGGCTTCGCTCAAAACCGTTTCGGCAAGATGCGTCAGCTCGATTTGCAATTCTTCGAGCTCGAGGTTGCCGGAAAGATCGGCGATCGCGATGCGCAGGTACTCCTGATGCCGAAACGAGCGGACTGCGTCGAGC
This sequence comes from bacterium, assembly GCA_014896235.1. Lineage (GTDB taxonomy): Bacteria > Desulfobacterota > Binatia > Binatales > Binataceae > JADMIL01. The sequence continues at coordinate 65,298 of JADBKU010000015.1, forward strand.
CGCGCCTCGAAATCGGCGCTCGCGGCGATCAGTCCATGCAGTTCCGCGCGCAATTCGTCGCGAGTGCGGCGGGTATGCGCCAAATCCGATCGCACCAGCGTATCGAGCATCTCGGGATGGCGGATGAACAGGGTCGAGAGATGGTCGCTTGACGCGAACAGGCGGAGCAGCACGTTGCGAGTCGCCGGATGTTCTTCGAGCAGCGCCAGAAACGAA